>CAYMDE010000001.1:0-5152 GCA_964389115.1 uncultured Paludibacter sp.
GTCGGAGGAAGGTTATCACAAATTGTGATAAGCTTAGTCCACTCAACTCTAGTTAATTGAAACATAAAATCATCGGGAAAACGATCCATGTTTCTTTTAACTGCTTGTTTTAGTACCCGTGTTTCCACATTATATAACTCAGCCAGATCGAAATCCAGCAATACTTTGAATCCTCTGATTTCAAAGATTTTGGATTGGATAGTTTGTAACTCCATAGCAATAAGGATTTTAATTGTAAACAAATAGGATGTCATTTTGCCGGAACAGGTTAACGTTCACGGCAAACTGTTTTGAGCTTTACACTCCTGCTTTGGCTCTTCTGATGATTTCCCCGTCGGTAAAATTCTGACCGGGAACATAGCCTGCAAGCGGCTGAATTCTCTCGTGAACCATATCGAGGAACCAGCTTACCTGCGGGAAGAACGACTCTTCAAGTTCGTAGGCAGGTGTAATCCAGTTACGCGAACCAAGTACTGAAACCGGAGCATCGAGATAGTCGAAGCAAAGTTGCGAAATGTTGGCAGCCAGATCGTTAAGGAATGAACCACGGGCATTGGCATCGCTGGCAACGATGCATTTTCCGGTTTTCTTTACCGATTCAACCACTTTTTCGTAGTTGAAGGGAACCAGACAGCGGGCATCGATAACTTCAACCGACATACCATATTGTGATTCAAGCACTTTAGCAGCTTCGAGGGCAGGGTAGAGGGTGTAACCCACGGTGAGAATGGTCAGGTCTTTACCTGCTTTCTTCACATCGGGTTCACCAAACGGAATTTCGTAATATCCTTCGGGGACGCCACCTTCGTGGAATTGCTCGCCGATATCGTAAATGCGCTGACTTTCGAAATAAATCACCGGGTCGGTTCCCTGAAGTGCTGAGTTCATCAAACCTTTGGCATCGTAAGGAGTTACGGGGAAACAAACCTTGATACCCGGAATTTGTGCCACCAGCGAAGTCCAGTCCTGTGAGTGCTGAGCACCATATTTTGAACCCACTGATACGCGAAGTACCACAGGCATTTTCAACACATTTCCACTCATAGACTGCCATTTGGGCAGCTGGTTGAATACCTCATCGCCACAACGACCCAGGAAGTCGCAGTACATGATTTCGGGCACAACACGTCCGCCGCACATGGCATAACCGATGGCTGTTCCAACAATCGAAGCTTCCGCAATGGGTGAGTTGAACAAACGGTGGTATGGAAGTGCTTCTGTCATACCGCCATACACTGCGAAGGCACCACCCCAGTCACGGTTTTCTTCGCCATACGCAACCAAAGAAGCATCTTTATAGAAGCGATCCATCATGGCTTCGAAAATTCCATCACGCAGTTGGTATTGTTTCATTTTGCTGAAGGGTTTACCATCCTTATCGAAGGCAAAGCGCTCTTTAGCAGCAATTTTCTTAACTCGTGAGTTTTCGGAAAGCGGCATCAGTACATCCGGTGTGGCTGTATTGAAAGCATCCACAGAGCCATTGGAGAACATCATATCGCTGATTACCTCCGGATTTTGCATTCTTGGTGAGATGGTTTCGTCGATCGATTTGAGGAACATGTCATACACCAATGCTTTCACATCTGCCCAGATAGCATCGAGGTCGGATTGAACGGCTACTCCGGCATCCATCATTTGTGCGCCGAAAGAAGCGATACAGTCCTGTTTTTCCCAGGCTTCCACCTCTTCTTTCGAACGATAGGATGATGCATCGGAAGGAGAGTGGCCGCTGTAACGGTAAGTTAGTACATCGAGCAACACCGGACCGCGTTTCTCTTCGATGATTTTGCGTTTGCGCTTATAAGCATCGATTACTGCCAGCGGATTGTATCCATCCACACGTTCGGCATGCATTTGCTCGGCATTAACACCGGCACCGATGCGGGCAGCGATACCGTAGCCCATGGTTTCGCCACAAGTTTGTCCGCCCATGCCATACTGATTATTCATGATGTTGATAATCACCGGCAGTCCGCCTTTCATGTCGCCTTCCCACAGTTCGTTAAACTGATCCATGGCAGCAAAGTTGATACCTTCCCACACCGGACCGCAAGCCATGGAAGCATCGCCTATATTGGCAACTACCAGTCCGGGTTTGCGGTTCACTTTCTTGTAAAGCGCTGCACCCACAGCAATATCGCCCGAACCACCTACGATGGCATTGTTGGGATAAACGCCGAACGGTGTGAAGAAAGCATGCATAGAACCACCGAGTCCTTTGTTGAAGCCGGTTTCGCGGGCAAAAATCTCTGCTAAAGTACCATACACCAAAAAGCGACGGGCAAGTTCTTTGGTAGTACCATTGAAATCTTTTTTCACAACATTAAGCACTGCACCATCGAAAAAGCCTTCCATAATGTCCATCAACTGCTTATCATCAAGCTGATGGATGGCCGACATACCTTTGGCTAAAATTTCGCCATGCGAGCGGTGCGATCCGAAAATGAAATCATCTACAGAAAGTGTCCATGCCATACCCACAGCAGCCGATTCCTGTCCGATCGACAAGTGTGCCGGACCGGGGTGGTTGTAGGCTGTTCCGTTGTACTCGCCTTTGGTCTTGATGAGGTTAAGCATGGTTTCGAACTCGCGGATGAGCACCATGTCGTGGTAGATGAGCGAAATATCTTCTTTGCTGAAGTTTTCCAACTCGTCTTTGATGGTCTTTTGATACTGATTAACAGGTATCGGCTGAAATTCAATAAATCCCGGTTGTCTAACTACCGATGGGTCGATGTGCTGAATTTTTGGCATAATGTGATTATTGTAATTTTTTAGTTGTTTAAAATGTAAAAATGGTTTCTTTGAAAATCTCACTTACAGTTGGATGCGGGAATACCACTTCCTGCAACTGTTCGATGGTCATTTCCTGTTCGATGGCCATGCAGGCACCGTAAATCATTTCGCTCGAAGGATTGCCCAGCATATGCACACCAATCACTTCTCCGTATTTCTCGCCGATGAGCACTTTGCAGATGCCGGTACCGCCTTCGTTCTCGGCCACAAACCTGCCTGCGTAGGCCATAGGCAATTTAGCAATTTTGTACTTTAACCCTTTTGCGCGGGCTGTTTCTTCGGTTTCGCCAACGCCTGAAACTTCAGGATTGGTGTAAACCACACCGGGAATAGCATTGTAACGCATGATGTCGTTGCGACCAAGCAGATTATTAACCACCACTTCGCCTTCGCGACTGGCAGTATGTGCCAGCAGTGAAAAGCCGGTAACATCACCTGCGGCATACACTCCCGGGACATTGGTGCGCATCTTTTCATCTACTTTGATGCCGCCCTTGAACAACTCCACGTTCAGATTTTCAAGTCCGAAGCCCTGAGTTACAGCACGGCGACCAACACTCACCAGAATTTTTTCGGCTTCGAGAGCGTGTGTTTGTCCGTCCTTTTCAAAAATGACTTTATTACCCTCCACCTGTACCACTTTGGCATTCAGGTTGAAATCGATGCCTTTCTTTTTGTAAATCTCCCGCATCATGGCTGAAATTTCTCCATCCAAACCGCCGAGAATTTCGGGGAGCATTTCAACAATTGTTACTTTGCTGCCCAAACTGTTATAAAAACTGGCGAACTCCATTCCGATAACACCACCACCAATGATGATGAGTGATTTCGGTTGTTCGTTTAGTGTAAGTATCTCCCTGTTGGTCAGGATGATATCGCCCGATTCCTTCAAGCCGGGAATGGGTGGGACAAAAGCTTCGGAGCCTGTGCAAATCAATAAATTTTTGGCTTTGTACGAATTGCCTTCGCAACTCACTTCAATCCCTTCGCTGCTGCGTCCCTGAATCATGGCAGTGCCTTTGACTACAGTAACATGATTCATTTTCATTTTGGCTTCAACGCCGGCAACTAATTTCTTTACCACTTTGTTTTTACGCGCCATGATTTTGCCAAAATCGAAACGGATATTATCGCCGAAAACACCGTAGTTGTCGCCATGCAAAGCATTTTCGTAGATTTTTGCGCTGTAAAGCAGTGTTTTGGTAGGGATGCAACCTTCGTTGAGGCAAACACCACCCATGCTTTTCTTTTCGAACAGTAATACTTTCAATCCCTTGTGTCCTGCGCGTTCTGCCGCTACATAACCGGCCGGACCGCCACCGATGATAATAAGGTCAAACATATGTTAATTATTTAATGTGCCAATTAGAGGATATCGATTTCGAGGGTTTCGATTTCGATTGCTATTTGTTTCAGGAAGCGTGTAGCTTCGCCGCCATCGAGGGCGCGGTGGTCGTAGGTAAGACTTAAACCGAGATAAGGTACAAATCCATACACACCATCGCCCAGGTCTTTGGGTCGGGGCACAATGGTGTTTACTCCCAGAATGGCCGATTGCGGCAGATTAATTACCGGCGTAAACATCTCCACACCATAATTACCGAGGTTGGATACTGTGAAAGTTGCTGCTTCGGCTGCGAGCAATTCGGGCGAAATGGCACCTTTCTTACAGCTGTTGGCCACCTCTTTCATCTGATTCGCTAATCCGATGATAGATAAATCGTCGGCATTACGCACTGCAGGAACCATCAGTCCACGTTCGGTATCCACTGCCAGTCCGAGATGTACTTTACCGAATAAACGCATGGCATCTCCTAAGAAATGCGAATTTACATTCGGGAATTTTTTCAATGCCTTTACAACAGCAAAACATACAAAGTCGTTGATGGTGAGGTTGGTCGATAAAGACCCCGCTTCGAACGCTTTTTTGGCTTTCCTGCGTAAGTTCTGGATATTGCGGGCATCGGCTCCCAAATGGTGGGTGAGCTGAGCCGAATTCTGCAACGAAGCATGCATCGATTTAGCAATAATCTTACGCATGTTCGACAGTTTCTTATCTTCGTAATCAATACCATAAGTAGGGTTCACCGGCGGTGGCAATAAATCCGATGCTTTGGCTGTTCCTGCCAGACCCGAACCTGCTCCCTGCGGCTGCAAACCTTCTTCGGCAGCAATTTTCTTAGCCAGCGGAGTCATCTTCGGCCGGTTTTCCAACGCAGCCTGCACATCCCTTTCAATCACGCGACCCTTCGGACCACTACCCGCAATCGTATTAACATCAACCACTTCCCTGGCAGCCAAATGCTTCGCCCGCGGAGACACAAACTGCTCTCCCTTACCTTCAACCCCAACA
>CAYMDE010000001.1:5252-130719 GCA_964389115.1 uncultured Paludibacter sp.
CAAATGCTTCGCCCGCGGAGACACAAACTGCTCTCCCTTACCTTCAACCCCAACAACTCCCGAATCTTGACTCTTGGTTCTTGACTCTTGATTCTCGTTTTCAGTATCTTTACTCTTTACTCTTTCTTCTTTGCTCTCATCTCCTGCCTCTTGATTCTTGGCTCTTGACTCTTGACTCTCAACCTCCCCAAGCAACCCCGCAAAATCTTCCCCGGGTTCCCCAATCACCATCATATTCATCAATACGGGAACTTCATCGCCTTCGTTATGGAAACATTCGAGCACAACGCCATCGGCAGGCGATTCTTCTTCGAAAGATGCCTTATCTGTTTCGTAAGCAAAAAGCACATCGCCTTTACTTACTTTATCGCCTTTTTTCTTCTTGATTTCGGTGATGATACAACTCTCGACCGACTGTCCCTGTTTCGGGAGGATAACAATTACTGCCATATTTTTCTGATATCAAAATTTCGATTAGTTTTAGCACAACAAAAGTACGAAGAAGCATTTATCCATAAACACTGTTTTTGATAAAAAATGTTTGTTTTTTGATTCAGGTTTCAGTCTTATCTTATGTTTGTTAACCATTTAGTTTCAATTACATTACAAAAATATCACAGAAGCATTTAAATAATATTTGTTTTACAGGTTACATTCTTTTTTGTATGTTTGTGACAATGAAGTTGAAAACTAAAAAGTTTATGCTATGAAACGATTTTACCCATTACTAATTGCGATGTTTACGCTGCTATTTATATCCTGTGAGCCGGAACAGGAATATGATGAAGCCCTTTTGATAGGGAAGTGGGTTTCAGGAACTGAGTTTTATCGCTATGATAATGATGGCACAGGTGCAACCTGGGATACAAAAGACGATGTTAGTGAAGATGAGGCGCAGGCATTTTCGTGGTCATTAGTAAAGTCGGAACTCACACATATACATATACTTACCATGGGTGGTGGAGTGCCGAAAATTTATAAGGTCACTGAGCTTACACCCCAAAGTTTAAGTTATCAGGATGATTTCAGAAGTTATGTATTCACAAGAGTAACCGAATAATTTTATTAAATGAAAAGGTGGCTTAAAATATTAATAATCTCTTTCGTTTCATTGTTGCTGATAATCTCAATATCAGCATCTTTAATGATTTGGGTAGTTTTTACTCCCGAGAAAATCACACCAATTATACAGAAGCAACTTGCAGGCATGGTTACATGTGAAGCAGGTATTGAAGATGTAGAGTTGACTTTTTTCAGCACTTTTCCGCGATTCGGAATTAAAACAGGAACATTTTATTTGAAGAACCAGACTCCGGGAGCACCTTCTGATACTTTGTTTCGTTCGGCCGGTTTTACTGCGATTATCGATTTCGATGCTTTTCGGAAAAGGAATGAAGTGGTTTTGAAGGAAATGACCTTTGACGATGCATTTATGCTGCTGTACTTTGGAAAAGATGGCATCAACAATTTTGATATCATGGTTCCGAAAGATGAACCCGACACTTCTGCTTTTAGTTTTCCATATGCATTGCTCGATGTAAGGTCGTTTAAGCTGCAGAATGCCACCTTTATATATGCAGATGCTCCGATGGATATGTTGGTGGAGTTAAAACAAGTCTCTGCCGGTGCTGATATTAAACTTCAGGGTG
Organism: uncultured Paludibacter sp.; assembly: GCA_964389115.1. Classification (GTDB taxonomy): domain Bacteria; phylum Bacteroidota; class Bacteroidia; order Bacteroidales; family Paludibacteraceae; genus Paludibacter. The sequence continues at coordinate 6,902 of CAYMDE010000001.1, forward strand.
ATATGCTCCGTGGAAACCTGAAAATCAACTCAAAAGACTTTTCATTTTATTGGGATTCGGTGCAATACATTCTGAATGAAATACTTGCCGTTAGTTCTCCGATGAGTTTTGACATCAATAATCAGATACTTGCTTTAGATGATGCAAGAATGTTTCTCAAAGAGCTCGCATTTAATGTAGATGTGAATATCCAAAATAAACCGGGTGAAATCTTTACAGATATTGTATTCAAATCAGACAAACTGCTTGTTCCTCCCGTTTTCGATTTATTGAACCTTCCTTTCGGTACTTATCTTGAAGGTATGCAAACGACCGGTAATGTGATGATTGATGGTAGTTTTAAAGGTATCATCAGCAAGACAGTACAGCCGCATTTTAAAATGAATTTGTTGTTCAGCGACAACACTTTCGAATACAGCTATTTGCCTTATAAACTATCAGAGATTTCGGGGAAAGCCGTCGTGGATATGGATTTAAATGATTCAGATCAATGGCATATTACAATCGATGATTTCAGGGCTTCAACCGGATTGTCAACTATCAGAGGCAAAGGAACCATTGATCAGTTGATGGGTGATATGCGTTTCGATCTGACTACCCAATTGAATTTTGATTTGAGAGATGCGCATCCTTTATTGCCTGATGATATGCCACTTGCCATGAGAGGAAAGGCTAGTGGCAATGCATCACTAAATTTTCTTTACTCTGAATTCATGGCCAATCAGTTTAATAAGATGAAAGTGAAGGGCGATTTCCGTATTCAGAATTTGATTGCGATTTATGATACAATTCAAATCAGTTCTCAGTCTGCCAATGCAAACTTTCAATGGCCAATGCACAAACAAAAACCGGGAGTTTGGGCTAATATCCGCTTAAATTCTCCACATTTAAAAGTCGAGATGGGTGATGATGTACAAGCTAAATTCGAACAAATGAGTTTGGTTGTTGAGTCCAACGACATTATGGCTTCCGGAACTAAAGCTCTGTTTGACTGTCGGTTTAGCATGCATCATTTAAATGCCGGAATGGATACGATGCATGTTGCTATGAACCAAGTTGCCGGTATGTTTAGATATCAGCAGGAAAACCCCGGAAAAACAGGTCCACAGTTAAATATTGACGTAAGAAGCGCTGATATGCATGCAAGTTCAGGTAATCAGCAGTTTAGCACCGCGAATATTCAATTAAGCAGTGTGCTCGATTATGATGCTACTGTTGAAAATCCATTGCTTCGCTGGATTCCTGTGGGTGAAGTTAGTTTCAATAATGGATTGGCTCAGCTTAATGAATTGCCTGATGACATCAAAATACCAAGAATCAGTTTTGAATTTGATTCTGATGAATTTTTGATACATGACAGTCGGTTGATTATTGGTAAGTCCGATTTATCCCTGAGCGGAAGAGTTTCTGACTTCAGGCCTTATGCTAAGAAAGAAGGAATTCTGAAGGCTGAACTCGATTTCAGATCGGGCCTGACGGATTTGAATTACTTTTTGCAGCTGACAAACGGGTTGGGAGAGGAGGATGGTGATAAAACCAATAATGGTCAGGGAGCCGATACTTTTAGCGGTCCGTATATGGTGCCCAAAGGGGTTGATATAACTTTGAAGGCACGGGTTGATGAAGCACTTTTTGCTGAGGATGTTTTGCGCGATATCGAGGGAAAAGTTATTATAAGAGAAGGCCTCCTCGTGCTCGAAAGTGTATTGTTTACTGCATCGGCGGCCAAAATGCAACTTACCGGAATGTACGAAACGCCCCGCCGGAATCATATCTTCATGGGACTTGATTTTCATTTGATGGATATTGAAATTGCTGAATTATTGGCCATGATCCCCGATGTGGATACGATTATGCCGATGCTGCGTTCGTTTGATGGCCGGGGAGAATTTCATCTGGCCATAGAGACCTACGTTGATTCTGCCTACAATATTAAGTTTTCCACATTGCGTGGAGTTTCATCAGTAAAAGGGGAGGATTTGGTTTTACTGGATGGCGAAACGTTTAGTGAAATTGCCAAAACACTTCGGTTCAGTAAAAAAGCTGAAAACAGGGTTGACAGTCTTTCAGCCGAATTCACCATCTTCAGGAATGAAGTTGACATTTATCCTTTCCTCATTGTGATGGACAGGTACAAGGCTATTGTTTCGGGACAACACAATCTTGATATGAGTTTTGATTACCATATCTCGCTGGTTGAAAGTCCTTTACCCATACAACTAGGTGTTGATGTAAAAGGTACGCTCGATAATTTAAGAGTTCGGCCTGCCAGTCCGAAATACCCCAACCTGTATCGTCCTGCACGTCGTAACGAACTTGAAAAGAAACAACTCGAAATCAGGGAAATGATTCGGAATTCACTGTTGGAAAAGGTAAGACAGTAGGGATTTTATTCGTAGCGAATAATATTGGCTGGAACTATGCGTGTAATCAGATAAGATGGCCCAATCATCATCAGGATGGAAGCTGCAAAAGTGCCAACATTAAGTAAAATTATCAAAGGCCAGTTGAAAAGTACAGGCACACTCGAAACGTAATATGCTTCAGCATCGAGCGGAATAATTCCGGTAAAATACTGCAAAGCACAAAGGGAAATGCCTATCAGGTTACCCCACAGCATACCTTTCGAAATAAGGAAAAATGAGTGGTAAAGAAATATCTTGCGAACCGACCAGTTGTTGGCGCCGACAGATTTCAGTATTCCAATCATGTTCGTTCTTTCGAGAATCAGAATTAAAAGACCGGAAATCATGTTAAAGCCCGCAACTGCCAGCATCAGGAATAGGATAACCCACACATTGATATCAAGTAAATCGAGCCAGGAGAAAATATTCGGGTTCATTTCCCTCACGGTTTGCGTATAAAATGTACTGCCATTTTCCTGAAAAACATTGGCTGTGGCAAAATAAACCAAATCTCCCGTGTCGTCTAATTTATTGAAATTGTTTATCAGAATTTCATAACCACTTACCTGATTTTCTGTCCAGTTGTTAAGTTGCTGAATATGCCTGATATCCGCCAGAATAAATAACTTATCGTATTCAATAAAATTGGTGGAATATATCCCCTGAACCGTAAATCTTCTCGCACGAATTTCCTGTTCAATAAAATAAGTGATAAACGAATCTCCGGTTTTTAGTTTCAGAATCCGTGAAAGGTGAGCTGAAATTATCACATTGTTCGTAAGCGAATCATTGGTTCTGATTATCTCACCTTCAACCATGTTCGACTGAAAAAATGACCAATCGAATTGCGGGTCAATACCTTTTAAAACGATGCCCTGAAAATGATCCGTGGTTTTGATGATGCCCGGCTTGGTTCCAAAAGGCTGTAAATGCTTTACATTCGGTATCGCCCTGATTACAGTCGTTAAACTGTCGTTAAGCCAAACCGGCTTCATTTCGTAGGTGCTGTTACTGTCGAAATTGGTGATTTGAATATGACCGCCAAAACCGATGGTCTTGTTGCGAATTTCCTGTTTGAAACCGAGTACGATAGCAAGCGCCACAATCATCACTGCCAAGCCGAGCGAAATACCCAGGATGGCAATACGCACAGCAGGACGGGAAACATTTTTCCTGTCCTGCCTGAAATGGATGCGTTTTGCTATAAAATATTCGATATTCATACCTGAAAAATCAGATTGTACGTCCGGGATATGCCTCTAATGCTTTCGCCAGAACTTCCATGGCTTTTTTCAGATCTTCACGACCAAGCACGTAAGCTATTCTCACCTCGTTAACACCAATTCCGGGAGTGGTATAGAATCCTGAAGCAGGAGCCATCATCACTGTTTGTCCTTCGTGCTCAAAATCAGAAAGAATCCATGCGCAGAACTTATCAGCATCGTCAACCGGTAAACGTGCTACGGTATAAAATGCCCCCATGGGTATTGGAGAATAAACTCCGGGAATGCGGTTCAATCCATCAATCAGGAATTTACGTCTTTCAACATACTCATTATACATTTCAAGCATGTATTCTTCGGGGGTATCAATGGATGCTTCTGCAGCAATTTGTCCGATAAGTGGCGGACTTAGCCTTGCCTGACAGAATTTCATCACATTGTTTCTGACTGCTTTGTTTTTGGTTACCAGCGCACCAACCCTGATTCCGCATTCGCTGTATCTTTTCGAAACAGAATCGAACAGAACAACATTTTCTTCAATGCCATCAAGATGAAATGCTGAGATATATGGAGCTCCGGTGTAACAGAATTCTCTGTAAACTTCATCAGAAAACAGGTATAAATTGTATTTGCGTACCAAATCCCGGATTTTATTCATCTCGGCACGGGTATATAAATATCCCGTTGGATTGTTGGGGTTACAAATCAAAATCCCTTTGGTGCGGGGTGTAATAACTTCCTCGAATTTTTCGATCGGGGGAAGTGAAAAACCATCTTCTATACTTGAAAAGATCGGTTTAATGACTGCACCGGCAGCAATTGCAAATGCGGTATAGTTGGCGTATGCCGGTTCGGGAACAATAATCTCATCGCCGGGATCAAGACAGCTCATGAATGCAAAGTTCACAGCTTCAGAGCCTCCTGTGGTAATGATGATATCCTCTTCGGTAACGTCGATATTAAAACGATGGTAGTAGCTTGCCAGTTTTGTTCTTAAACTCTTGATTCCATCACTCGGACTGTATTCCAGTACGGTACGGTCAATACTACGGATCGCTTCAAGTGCTACCTCGGGAGTTTTCAGGTCGGGCTGACCAATATTCAGGTGATACACTTTTATTCCTCTGGCTTTGGCTTTATCAGCTAATGGTACGAGTTTGCGAATTGGCGATTCGGGCATTGAATCGCCCCGAAGAGAAGTTTGTGGCATGCTTTTTCAGTTTTGGCTGCAAAATTAGCGATTTTATTTAAAATCTACTATTAGTTTGATATTAAATTGCCTGCCTGTGAGATAATTCGGAACTGCCAGCTGCTGATTGTAAATGTCGGTGACCCAGTAATACGAGTTCACATTTTTGAAATCCATCATATTAAACACTTCAAAGCTGAGCCAGATGCTTTCGACACTGCTAAGCCAGTTTTTCTCCAGTAGCTTGTCTGATCCGTTGACCAACACCCTTGAAGCTCCGATATCGGCTCTTCTGTACGATGGTTGTCGCAACGCCCCGCGGTATAAGTTGTTTCGCGGTGGACCAAAAGGTAAACCATCAGCATATATGAATTTGAGGTGTACTTTGTAGTTTGGATTATTTGGAAAATAATCCTGAAACATCATCGAAAAAGCGTATCGTTGTTCGTTCGGACGAGGAACCCAGCCCGGCGATACTACTTCTTCTCCTATAATCTGATAGCTATTGTTGTAGATGTATTTGGTATAACTGTCGCCAATGATATCTTCCCGTGAACGCATCAGCGAAAAATTAATCCATGAATCGGTGCCGGGAACCAGTTCGCCGAAAAGCCGGAAGTCAATACCTGCCGTGTAAGCTTTTGCATTATTCACTCCGGCATAGGTGATCTTTACATTATCAACATCATAGGTTATAACCCTGTCGGCCAGCTTCAGATATGCTTCGGTAGTAAACTTGAAAGGACGCCCGAAAGCCCTGAAATAATGATCGCCACCAAGCACGAACTGCAAAGAACGCTGTGCTCGGATATCCTCATTCAAACGGATATTCACATTACCCAATGCATCGGTGAGCGTATCCCTGATTTCTTTGTAAAAAGGAGCCTGATAGTAAAGTCCGGTTGCAAACCTGAAACTAAAATCTTTTTCCCACGCCGGAATATAGGCGATGGATGCCCTTGGACTAACAATCAGCTCGCGGTTGAACGACCAGTAATTGGAACGAACTCCGGCAGTGAGGGTGTAGTTGCCGGAACGATCTCTCCAGCGGTAAGTGTCCTGAATAAAGGCCGTTGTTCGCCAGCTTTCGAGGGTGTTTTCCGACTGAAGATTATAGTACAAATTAACAGTCTTATTGTTGTACGGTAGTGAGTAGCCAACCGAATCGCGCCATTCCCATTCGTTTAGTTTATCCTTAATGACCTCTCTCTGAAGATTCACTCCCCATTTAACCTGATGAGCCAGGGTGGTGAATTCTCCTGCATGTGCAATATTGGCAACCGTCGCTCTGAGTTGATTGCGGGCATGTTCGTGATACCTGCCAATTCCCAATGTGGCGCCTTCACGCTCTTCCTGACGCAAATCCATCTTTACTTCACTCAGGATATATTCACCTGCAATATCGAAGTTTTCGCTCTCATTGGTGTGAAAGAATGTCGAGGTGAGTCCGAGTTTTAAGTTCTGTTGTGGGCGAAACTGATAGGTCAGAGCTCCATAAGCAGTTTGAAAAATATCTTTTTCCTGACCATCAAAATAAACCATCAAATCACGGCCCATATTATAGGTTCCAAAAGTTGTATTTCTGGTCTCCGGAACGAAATTGAATATATTCTGTGACAAGTTCGTAAGCAAACTCAATTCCGAACGATCTGTTAGTTGATAAGTGAAATATGCCTGATAATCGAGGAAAGTAGGGTTGTATTCGCCCTGAGTATCGAGGGTGCCGAGCAGATATGCTGATGTTTTGTAACGAACGCCATGCAGTTGGGTAAAGCGTTTTCCGGCGGTACCCACATAGGCCGATGCTCCCAGTAAACTCATCGAGAATGAAGATTCGAAAGCACTTGGCCGTTTGTATTCGATGTCGAGCACCGACGACATTTTATCGCCAAATTCTGCATTGAAACCACCCGATGAAAAGCCAACCCTGCCCACCATATCCTGATTGATAAAGCTCAGCCCTTCCTGCTGTCCGGCCCTGATAAGCAAGGGTCTGTAAATCTCATTTCCGTTCACATAAACAATATTTTCATCGAAACTACCGCCCCTGACATTATACTGCGAACTGAGTTCGTTGTTGGAGGTAACTCCGGCGAAAGTAATCAGAATAGACTCGAAACTTCCTGAAGCATTGGGCATCAATTTCAGTTTTTCAGGATTGAGATACTCCATGGTTGAAGTTTGTCTGCGTTGTGCAACTACCTCAAAATCATCAATCTGAGTACTTGTTGAACGCAATGCCACAGAAATCTGCATAACTTGTTGTCGCGTAGAAAAAGTGTGACGAATGGTTTCGTACCCAAGCATGGAATAAACGATTGTAACCGAATCAGTTATTTCGGTGGTAAGTTCGTAATAGCCATTGTGGTTGGTGGTTGTTCCGGTGGATGTTTTATCTATGTAAACGTTGGCCAGCTCAATACCTCGATTGTTACTGTCGATAACATAACCATAGATTCTGACACGGTTGCTTTGTGCAGCAACAATCCCGGTGATAACCAATAATGCGAGTAATATGGAAAATTTCAGTTTATTCATCAGATATCAGCCCTGCTTTACTGTTTTGCGGACTTTGAGCGGCAAAAATACATTATAAATTAGAATTAAACACAACACAATAAGGGCACCTACAGGAAGAATATACGAAATCTCGGATGCCATATCGGTTAAAGCAACAAATTGAGAGCTATAAAACTGTTGAATTTTCAGGCCTGTAAAAACTGCTGCTGAAACAGCTAACAAGGTGATAATACTGATTACCCACTGATAAAAAGCTGAAATCACCTTTACGCTGTAACCTATGTTGAAAAGATTATTAATCAGTTCTTTATTCTTCTCGAAAATTAAACTGAAGCTTAAGATGACGAATGCAACCGACAAAGCTGTTATAATCAAAGCAATCAGGAAAACAAAGCCAAAAACAGTTCTGAAGAAATACATGAGTTTCCCTTCTTCCAGTTTTTCTTTGTTAATGTTGTAGTTTCTGTCATTAAAAAAGATAAGGGCTTTCTCATCAGCAGGTCTGTTCATTTCAACCAATAAACGATTTGGATTAGAAACGCTCTGTCGCCCAAATTCCCTGTTAGCATACGAAAGAAAGTTCTCAGGCACCAAAATGGAATTAATTTTACCTGAAAATGCTACAATCCTGCTTTTGAAGAATTGCTGTTTGCCATTGCCTGAAATACGAATATTAAAACTGATTTCAGATAATGCTTTTTGAGAAAAAACCGGCAATCCCTGACTTTCAGCATAGCCAAAGTTATACAGGTTTACATAATCTTCAGGAATAACAATAGGGATGAAATCCATGCCTTCAGTCCAATGCCAATCGTCGGTTGTAACATCCAGATAATTGTCGGGAATACTCTCGAAAAACAATTCAGTCTGAAATCCCGGCATTCCCGGACCAAAACTCGTATAGGCATTTATCTCGAAGGTTGAATTGCTAAAAACTGCCACATTTTCAACAAAATCCTGTCGCGCTATTTCTTCTATATCGCGCTCGCTGAAATACATACGAGAGGTGCCCAATGTTTTAAAAACCGATACGTTTTTGCTGATAACCAAAGTGTTGTTGTTGAACACATCAGTCTGGCTGCTCAAAATAGACTTTACATCATGATAAAACTGAATAGAAACCAGCACGATGCTTATGCCGACAAACAATCCCAGCGCGTATCCCAATATCTGAATGGGTATCAGTGTCTTTCTTTGTAGTTTTACTAACATCTTACACGTTTAGTATCTGGTCATAACTAAAATTATATTCACTTCCCAATGATGTCAGTATCATTCCGGCATTTTGTTTCGTGAGCTCTGAATCAATCATTTCGCTTACGATGGCAATATTATCTTCGTCGAGGTGACTGAAAGGCTCATCCATCAGCAGCATTTCGAAAGGTTGACATAATGCCCTGATGATGGCAACCCGCTGTTTCTGGCCTAAAGAAAGCGTTTTTACCAAAGCATTTCGTTTATGATGCAGATTTACACGGTCAATCATCCCCTTTATTTCTTCTTCGCTTTTGAAGCCTGTAAGTCTGTTTTTGAGCAGTAAATTTTCATACAATGAAATCTCGGGGAAGAGTCTGAAGTCCTGAAACACATAGCTTAACTTTTTCATCCTCACAGAGGTAATTTCATCGAGATAGGGTTTGCCATGCATCAGAATTTTTCCTTCAAAGTTCGTGTTACATGCATAAATGAAATTCATCACCGAAGTTTTTCCTTTACCCGAATTGGCACGAATAAAATACCGGCGTCCCTTTTCAAATGTGACCCTGTCTTTCAAAAAGATGTCAGAGCCCTGAACATCAGACTCTGACATGTATGTAGGTTTTACCCTTATAAGCTCAATCATGCATTAATTAGTGAAATTCCGGTAGTTTTCATTTATCAGACTCAATAACGAAAATAAAGCATTTTTATTTTGAGGTTTAAGCTTAAACAGTATATCACTTTCGTACATATTGACTGATTTTAATTCAATTTCGTCGGTGAAATCTTCCATAACACTCAGAACGATTGCACCCTGCGGCGACATTCTAAGCAATGATGTAATTTCATCAGGATATTCATTAATTCTCAGATTTAAATTTAAATAAGAAAAATGCTTTTCAATTGATTTTCTAATCTTCGTTTCGGATAAGTTAGGACTTGGTTTTGTTCCGGTAGAAGCTTGATTGGTGAGTGCCATATCATTTGAAAGAAAGATGAAATTATTAGACATGTAGGCAAATAATGGCATGTTTCCAACAGGTAGATATAGTACTTCGCCCTGCATGATAGCGTTTGGAACTATCTTTAGCATATCATTCAAAACTTCCGGATTGCTCAATTCGAATGCAACTGCAAACTGTGGTATTGGATTAAAGCCATACAAACTTAAAAAGAAATTATCGCCAAAACTCTTAAAAAGATCTTCAAGACTATGACCGGTTAATGCAGCCATCATTTCATTAGCTTCCTGTATTTGAGCCAAAACATGATTGGGCAATGCATTTACGACTTTAAGCGTGTTCATTCTCGCCGACATGAATAAATATTGTGTGGCAGGGAACAGTTCAATCATCGATTTATTAAGCTTAGCCTCGTACATATCTTTCGTATAAATAGAAGCCATTTTTTCTCCATAAGTTGTAATTGCTTTAATAGCAATAAGATCTTTTTCGAAATTCATGAGCATTGAAAGAAAAGAACCTTCATAAAGTTCTAAGTCAATCAATTGACGCATGTTTTCATCTAGCATGTTTATGAAGAATTGTTCCATGGAAAGCCAAACTCCAACATCTTTTTTAGTCTTGCTGAAATTATTAAAATCCTTATTTTGCAGAATATTGTTCTCATTTTTAAATAATGAAGCCATTGTTTTGGTGATGTTACCATAAAAATAATCAGAAACACTCATTACAACTAAAGCTTTCTCGTTGTCCCATCCAATCGCTGTTTTTTCATCGGGGCTAATAAAGTAAACACCATCAGCCTGATACACTTTGAAATCTTCATCCTGAGGTTTCAACATGCCGCGTAATGTCTTTTCGAAGTTTTTCCGATTCGAAAGCGAAATACTGATGCAAATAATACTTTCCTTAGGGTTTGTTGAGTGTTCGAAAACATAAATTGGTTGAGAAAAACTAACTCCTGATGAAGATGGTTTCTTTTGTATTTCATCCAATGTCATTGAAAGTCGCCTGTTTTCAGTGCGCAGTTCTTCCTGAAGTGTTTTGAAAAGTTGCATCTCCATGACTTCTTTGGTATTTGCTTTTTTCAAAATACCGGCAAGGTCGATTGATGCAACAAATCCTGTTTCGGCGGGAATGAGTTTTAAATGTTCGGACTTCTTTGAACATGAGTTAAATAAAAAGACAGACAGAGCTAAACCCAGCAATGTGTGAAGGAAAAGATTTTTTTTCATAAGACTATGTTTTTAAATTTAAGATAATCAATGGTTATTTATCAGAAAAAGAACAGGCTAACGCCAACAATACTGACGATGGCACCTATTACATGATGTGTCGTTATTTTTTCTTTAAACATCCATGCCGAGGGCAGAATGATAAATACCGGAACCAGCGACATGAACGTAGATGCAATGCCTGTATGTGTGTGTTGAATGGCGAACAGCGAAAGCGTGATTCCCAGGAACGGGCCGAAAAAAGAACCTATAGAAACAGCTCTGATACCTGATTTATCCGTAAAAGCTTCCTTTACTTTTCCCCATCTTCCAACGATGGTTATCATGATTATAAAACAAACGAGTCCGAACAAAATTCTGATTTGTGTTGCCGAAATCGGGTCATAATCACCAAGTCCTTTTTTGCTCAAAATCAATCCGCCAGCTTGTCCGACAGCACCACCAAACGCAAACAACAGTCCTTTTTTGGGAACACGGATTTTAAGTCGCTTGTCGGCAATAGCGATAACTATTCCGCTGATACAAATGACGATAGCCATAATATGTTTAAGTTCCAGTATTTCGTCGAGCACAAACCATCCGATGGTTGCAGTAATAACCGGAACCGAACTCATGATCAGGGTTGCAGTGCGTGAGCCTATGAGCAGATATGATTTAAAGAGGAAAAGATCACCGATAAAAAGTCCGACTATCCCCGAAAGTCCGAGCCAAAACCATTGAGTCGGAGTAGCATCAAGCGGAAAGAATGTGTTTTTTGTGAAAAGGAGTGTAATTCCCAAAAGTACAAATGCCCATACCAAACGGATGATATTCACCGATAAAGAACCAATTTTTCTGCCTGCTTTTTCAAAGAATAAAGCGCTCAGGGTCCAACATACTGCCACGGCAAGAGCGGCAAATTCACCAATAAAGGCCATTTAAGAAGAGTTTAAACTATTTGTTTGATAATAATCGATAAAAATGAACAGATAAAACCATTCAGATTGCTTTACTGTTCAAAAATTACAGTCGCAAATGTACGAAAAAATAATAAAAATAGAGTTTTTAGTTGCAGTGGGTTTTAATTTAAAATATCTCCTGTATCTTTGTGGCTGAATTTTACACGATTAAATAAAGCAAGATGTTTCATCAGAAGAACAAACCCCGTCCTGAGAAGGACATGATTTTCGGTGTCAGGGCAGTAATTGAAGCCATTCAGGCAGGAAAAGAAGTAGATAAAATACTCATCCGCAGGGATATGACCAATGAGCTTTCCCGCGAGTTATTCAGTGCTATCAAAGACAGAGAAATCCCTGTTCAGAAAGTTCCAATCGAGAAGCTGAACAGAATCACCATGAAGAATCATCAGGGGGTTATTGCTTTTATCTCACCGGTGGCATATCAGCGTATTGAAGATATTATCCCGGGTATTTATGAAGCCGGTAGAATGCCCTTTATCGTTGTGCTCGATGGCATAACCGATGTGCGAAACTTTGGAGCTATTGCCCGTACCTGCGAATGTGCCGGTGTTGATGCCATTGTTGTACCGCTTAAAGGTGGTGCTGCACTCAATGCTGATGCGGTTAAAACATCTGCCGGTGCCCTGATGACTATCCCTGTTTGTCGCGAACATAACCTGACGAATGCGTTGAGATTCATTCAATCTTCAGGTATTAAACTCGTTGCAGCCAGCGAAAAAGGAGATCAGAATTATACAAAACCAAATCTGACCGAACCTGTGTGTTTGGTCATGGGATCTGAAGATGAAGGTATTTCAACTGAGAACCTGAGACTTTGCGATGAGATTGTAAGTATTCCTGTGCTAGGGAATATTGCCTCACTGAATGTTTCGGTGGCAGCCGGGGTGTTGGTTTATGAGGTGGTGAGACAGAGGGGTAAGCAGTAGTAAGCGGTAAGGTTATGACGGTATTGTACGAAGACAATCATATTATTGCGGTTAATAAAAGTTGCTCTGAAATTGTGCAGGGTGATAAAACGGGTGATATGCCTTTGTCGGAGATTGTGAAAAGCTACATCAAAGAGAAGTACAACAAACCCGGTGAGGTTTTTTTGGGGGTAGCGCATCGTTTGGACAGGCCAGTGAGTGGAGTAGTGTTGTTTGCCAAAACGAGCAAAGCACTTACACGTTTGAATGAGATGTTTAAAACACAGCAGATAAAGAAAACTTACTGGGCCATTGTTAAAAACAAACCGCTTTCTGAGTCGGGCCGACTCGAACATTATCTGCTCAGAAATGAAAAGCAAAACAAGTCATTTGCCCATGAAAAAGAAGTCCCCAATTCGAAAAAAGCCGCTCTTACCTATAAAACCATCAAACAATCTGATAATTATTTTCTGCTTGAAGTAAACCTCGAAACCGGACGGCACCATCAAATTCGCTGTCAACTTGCCAAAATGGGTTGTCCGATCAAAGGAGACCTGAAATATGGCTTCCCACGCTCAAACCCCAATGCCGGAATCAGCTTGCACGCCAGATACATAGAGTTCATCCATCCTGTTAGCAAAGAAACAGTTTCAATAACAGCACCTGTACCTGAAGATGATGTTTTGTGGAAGGTGATGATTTGAAAAGCTTGTGTGTTTTCTTTTCTGTATATTCATAAATTGTTTTAGTGGTTGATACATTTTTATGAAGTATTGATACAATAGTGATAAGTTTAATTGTTCGTTATTACTATTTTTGCAAGATTACTAAATGTCAATCATCACTATATTTGAATTATTCATTAAACATTTTCATATGGTTTTATCATTTCTAAAAGTAATCGGTGTTTTTACTGCATTATTTCTTTTCTTTCCCTCTTCGTTACATTCGCAGAAGCAAATTTTCATTGATCCGGCTGTAAAACATCAAACAATACATGGTTTTGGTGCATCCGACGCTTGGAATACTGATTATGTGGGTCGATACTGGTCCTTGAGTATCAGAAATGACATTGCATCAAAACTTTTCTCTCAGAATTTTAATACAAATGGTACGCCTCAGGGAATAGGTTTGTCGCGTTGGCGATTTAATATAGGGGCGGGAAGTGCCGAGCAGGGTTCGGACAGTAACATTGAGATGGCTGAACGCCGTGTTGAGTGTTTTCTGAATGAAGACGGAAGCTACAACTGGAATAAGCAGGCGGGTCAGCAATGGTTTCTTCGCAAGGCAAAAGAACATGGAGTAGAACACCTTGTTGCCTTTGTTAATAGTCCACCACGCTTTTACACAAAAAACGGTCGCACCAACAGTAATAACACGAACCGATATGGAAGCACAAACCTCAAAACAGAACATTACGGAGATTTTGCAGAGTTTTTGGCCACAGTGCTAAAGCATTTCGATGATGATGGATTGACATTTTCGCAGATTAGTCCGGTTAACGAGCCCCAATATGAATGGAACAGTGGACAAGAAGGTTGTCCGTGGAATAATTCAGAAATAAAGACATTAGCCACCGAACTTAATGCTGCAATACTACGTAAAGGCTTAGATACGAAAATGTTGCTGGCTGAAGCTGCCAGTTATGATTATATACACAGGGTGCAGGGCGATGCGAACAAGAGCGACCAGATTTGGAAATTTTTCAATGCCTCCCGTCCTGAGTATCTTGGAAATCTCTCCCAAATGCTACCCGGTATATGTGCTCATTCGTACTGGACCGACGACTCGGATGCCCGGATTATTGAAGCGCGGGCCAATATCCTGCGCGAGAGCAGAGAACAGGGTAATATTGAATTATATCAAACCGAATATAACCTCTTATCCAAAAGTTATAGTACCAAACTTGAAAACACCATCTTTCTGGCCAAAATGATTTATGCCGATCTGGCTATTGCCAACATGTCGGTATGGGATTACTGGACTGCAATGGAGAGAGAACGCTGGAGTCAACTCAATCGGTTTTATCTTATTAGGTTACGTCCAACAGGTGGTGATTACGGGGCGCTTACTACAGGTGGTTCGGTTACCTACGACAAGAATCTTTGGGCATTAGGGAATTACAGCCTTTTTATTCGTCCCGGATATCAAAGAATTGATTTGAGTGGAGCCACCGATTTGAATAGTTTGATGGCAACAGCATATTTATCGCCGGATACTTCGCGCATGGTGCTGGTTTATGTTAATTGGGGAACAACAGCCGAAACGGTACAGCATAATTTCAGGAATTTACCTGATGGCTCCCAAATAAAAAGTATTACCCCCTTTATTACCGATAATTCAAATAATCTGGCTCCAAAGGCAGTTATTGCACCGGGAGATGTGTATAGTATTCCGGGACAGTCGGTAGTTACCCTGGTGATAGATCTGGAGTTTGATAAGACAGATTTAGATTCAAGGAAATTGCATGAGATTAGATTATTTCCCAACCCGGCTCAGGCAAAAATAAATGTGCAATCTGATATTTTGAGGAATGCATTATATTCGATTACAGATATTCAGGGTAAAATGCTAATTGAAGGACGACTCGGTGATGATACCAAACATAGTATCAGTCTGATGCAATTACCTGCCGGGAATTATATTTTTCACTCGGGAGAATTTTCAGCTAAGTTTGTGCTGGAATGAGATTTTATCAAAATTAATTGCAGTTTTAATATCAGTAAAGCAGGAAACTCAATTTTTTCTATCGTTTATCCTTTCTTCCTGCTTCGATAGTCGCTGGGCGAAACTCCCATTACTTTACTGAATAATCTGCTGAAGTAGAATGGGTCATCGAAGCCTATTATCAAGCTGATTTGATTGATTTTCATGTCACTGAAATCAAGGTAATGACATG
This sequence comes from uncultured Paludibacter sp., assembly GCA_964389115.1. GTDB lineage: Bacteria > Bacteroidota > Bacteroidia > Bacteroidales > Paludibacteraceae > Paludibacter. The sequence continues at coordinate 22,399 of CAYMDE010000001.1, forward strand.
CTTCCTGTATCTTTAGATGTGATAAGTAATTTAATGGAGAATAGCCTGTTTTTTTGTTAAATATAGCCGACAGATGCGAAGAGGAAATTCCAAGGTAATCTGCAATTTCTTTGAGGGTAAGCCTTTTTCGGATGTTTTCACGCATGAAGTGAATTGCCTCATCAGCAATATCCTTTTGCTGGTCGCTGCAATGGGTACAGTTTCGGTATGAAGTGAGTGATTTAATTGAGCCAAGAAAGTGAAATAAAGCCGTTGTGCTGTACTCAAGATTATTTTTACTGTATCCGTTTCGAAGTGTGGCGAATATTTCATCAAACAACTTAAATCTTTCTTCAATTCTCGAATCATTTTGGGGAGAAATGAGTAGTGGCTTGTTCAGATCTGCGGCAAAACAAGAAGCAGCCTGCCCATCGAAATGAATCCAATAAATTGTCCATGGATTTTTGTGATTGCTTCCATAAGCATGTGTCTTATTTTTGGGTAAAATAAATACCTGATTTGCACTTACTTTATTTCTTTGTGAATCGAGCTCGTACCATCCTTCACCTTCAGCGCAATAAATCAGGATGTATTGCATGACCTCTGACTTCTCTCTCTTGCGGTAATGAAAGTCGGCTTTGGGGTAAATTCCAATATCGGTAATATATAATAACGAACCCAATTCCGTTGTACAATAGTCGTTTATAACAGGTAAGGGTAGGATAACAGCTCGTTCGCCTGTAAAGCCACTTTTTATCTTTGCCATAATGTTGGATTATCGTTTTGGCTTCAAAAATAAGCGATTTAAATTATATTTGCTGAAATGTGTAAAATAATCTATGTAAATAGTATTTTTTTCTATTCAGCATAATTATAAAACCTGTTTACTTTGCATCGCAATCTTAAACATCAAAGTAAAATCAATCTATTTATCATATGAATAACATCAACAAATCTTATGTTTTTGCAATTTCGATGGTTTCTGCCATGGGAGGGTTGCTGTTTGGCTACGACTGGGTAGTAATTGGAGGGGCGAAACCTTTTTACGAGCGCTTTTTCGATATCAATACTTTGCCTGCATTACAAGCCTGGGCCATGAGTAGTGCATTGATTGGCTGTATTGCAGGTGCCTTGTTTTCCGGGTTGGTTTCGGACCGCTACGGTAGAAAATTGCCATTGATGGCCGCTGCCTTGCTGTTCACAGTTTCAGCCTTAGGAACGGGTATGGTATCTGATTTTTTATGGTTTATTATGTTTCGTATAGTTGGAGGTGTGGGCATCGGGCTCGCATCTGCGCTTTCTCCGATGTATATTGCCGAAGTGGCACCGGCCAAAATGCGGGGTGGCTTTGTGTCGCTCAATCAATTCACAATAGTAATTGGCATTTTAGCTGCACAGGTAATTAATATGCTTATCGCTGAGACTGTCCCTGCTGATGCTACCGATACATATATTAAAGAATCGTGGAACGGACAAATGGGCTGGCGCTGGATGTTTATGGTTGAAGCCATTCCTGCTTTCCTTTTCTTTATACTGGTAACACTCGTTCCTGAAAGTCCGCGCTGGCTGGTAAAGGCAGGTCGCGCCGATAAAGCATTACCAACATTATCACGCATCGGGGGAGCTGAATATGCCCGCACAGAGATTGAAAATATCCGCGAGTCGCTAAATAATGCAGCTGAGAAGGATAATTTGCGGGAGCTATTTAAAAAAGCGTATCGTCCCATTCTCTTTATTGGTATTTTCCTCGCAGTTTTTCAGCAGTGGAGCGGATTAAATACCGTATTTAATTATGCTGATGAGATTTTCAGGGCAGCCGGTTATGGAGTAAGCGATACATTATTCAACATAGTGATAACCGGGAGTGTAAATCTCGTTTTCACTTTGGTGGCCATGTTTACAGTGGATAAATGGGGTCGCAAAAAACTGATGCTTTTTGGAGCAGCCGGACTTTCAATTACCTATATTCTATTAGGGTCAGCATATTTCTTTGAGCTTAAAGGAATCGCTGTTTTGTCCTTGGTTGTGATCGCTATTGCCGTCTATGCCATGTCGCTGGCACCCGTTGTATGGGTTGTTCTGTCGGAGATTTTCCCTAACAGAATTCGGGGAGCAGCCATGGCGCTAGCTACCTTTTCGCTTTGGGTGGCATGTTTCATACTGACATATACGTTTCCTTTGCTGAATGCATCTTTGGGAGCTTCAGGTACTTTTTGGGTCTATGCCGGAATCTGTCTGATCAGCTTTGTAGTGATTCTGATAAAACTTCCGGAGACAAAAGGGAAATCGCTGGAGGAGTTGGAAAAGGAATTGATGAAGTAGTATTCAAAAACATTTAATTACACATAATATCACATAACACATGGAAGTTAAAGCCTGGGAAGAGCCGGTCATCATTCCGACTTACGAAATTGGGAAGCCCGAAAAGAATCCAATTTTTCTTGAAAAACGTGTTTATCAGGGAAGTAGCGGAGTGGTTTATCCTTATCCCGTGATAGAAAAAATTGCTGATGAAAAGACCGACAAGACCTATAAAGCGGTATATCTCGAAAACGAATACCTCAAGGTGATGATTCTGCCTGAATTGGGCGGTAGGGTTCAGATGGCTTATGATAAAATCAAACAGCGCCATTTTATCTATTACAATCAGGTGATTAAGCCAGCTTTGGTGGGCTTAACAGGACCATGGATTTCAGGCGGAATTGAATTCAACTGGCCGCAACATCACCGTCCGAGTACCTTTTTGCCGGTCGATTACAGCATCGAAAACAACGCCGATGGCAGTGTTACCGTTTGGATCAGCGAAAACGAACGCATGTTCCATCAGAAAGGAATGGCCGGTTTTATCTTACATCCCGGAAAGGCTTATCTTGAGATTAAAGGGAAGTTGTATAACCCAACACCCGTTCCGCAAACTTTCCTTTGGTGGGCAAATCCCGCTGTGGCGGTAAATGAGCATTATCAATCGGTTTTCCCGCCCGATGTGCATGCTGTTTTCGATCATGGAAAACGCGATGTGTCTTCATTCCCTATTGCCACCGGGACTTATTACAAGGTTGATTATTCAGCCGGGGTGGATATTTCCAATTATAAGAATATTCCGGTGCCAACATCGTACATGGCCATCAATTCCGAATTTAATTTTGTGGGTGGTTATGAGAATGATACACAGGCCGGTGTGCTTCATGTGGCCAATCATCATATATCGCCGGGTAAAAAGCAATGGACCTGGGGTAATGGCGATTTCGGAAAGGCATGGGACAGAAACCTGACCGATGAAGATGGTCCTTATATCGAGTTGATGGCCGGCGTTTTTACCGATAATCAACCGGATTTCAGCTGGCTAAATCCTTACGAGGAAAAAACTTTCACACAGTATTTTTTGCCTTATCGTGAATTGGGTGTGGTGAAAAATGCATCCAAAGATTTGTTGCTGAATATGGATGTGCAGGGTGATATCATAGTCATTAAGGTTTTTGCGACTTCTGAAATGAAGGATGTGAAGGTGGTGTTGAAGGGAAAACTTCAGCAAACTTCTGAAAATGAAGAACCTCACCCCCTGCCCCCTCTCCTTGAGGAGAGGGGAGGTGGACAGCAGAATCAGGGATGGGAACAAGGAACTTTTCATGCCAACTTCTCTACTGATCCCGATTCGTGGCACATGCTTATAAGAATTGCTAAGGAGATGAGAACCACACCCACAGAAGCAGAAGCAATATTATGGGAAAGATTAAGAAACAGAAAAATTGGATATAAGATACGAAGACAACATATTATCAGAGGGTATATAGCTGACTTTTTCTGCGTAGAAAAAAATCTGATTATTGAAGTTGATGGTGATGTTCATTTAAGTCCTGAACAAAAAGAAAAAGATAAATTACGTACTGAGATTTTGAATCATCAAGGGTTTAATGTTATCAGATTTAATAATAAGGAAGTATTTGCAGACTCCTACCAGGTGGCTATGGAGATAAAGAATATTCTTGATGAATTGCCTTCTATACCTAAAACCAATTCTCCATACTCCGCATTATCTCCTTCAGTGCACCACCCCTCTCCTCAAGGAGAGGGGGCAGGGGGTGAGGTTCAATACTCTCAGGCAGGGAGTGAAGTTCTTTATTCCAAAACGGGAGATGAATCACATTTATCTTCAAAGCCTGTAATTGTTTTCTCTGAAACCACTTCGATTTCCCCTGAAGATGTATTCATCAGAAAAATTAAGATCAACCAGACAGAAAACAGTGATTTAGAGTTGACTGTTCTGGATGCAAACGGAACAGAACTACTCGCAATTCGTCCCGAAAAATCAGAGCGCCCCTTACCCGAACCAGCCAAAGCGGCTTTGTCGCCTGCTAATACTCCAAGTTGTGAGCAGCTTTATCTCACCGGATTACATTTGGAGCAGTATCGTCATGCAACTTACAATGCAACAGATTATTATCTCGAAGCATTGCGTCGCGATCCTTCGGATGTTCGTAATAATAATGCGATGGGATTGTGGTTAATGCGACGTGGACAGTTCGAAAAGGCTGAACCCTATTTCCGCAAAGCGATTGAAACGCAACTGCAACGCAATCCGAATCCTTACGATGGTGAACCCCATTATAATCTGGGTTTGTGCCTTCAGTATCAGGAGAAATACAAGCAGGCTTACGATGCATTTTACAAAGCGTGCTGGAATGCAGCCATGCAGGATGCAGGCTACTTTGGTTGTGCACAAATTTCCTGTCTGAAAAATCAACTTTCGGATGCGTTGTACGAGATTGAAAAATCGCTGGTGCGCAACTGGCATAATCATAAGGGTCGTGCACTCAAAGCGTCCATTTTGCGTAAATTAAATCGCAAAGAAGATGCATTAAGCTGGACTGAAGATTCTCTGAAAATTGATTTATTCAACTTCGGATGCCTGTTCGAACGATATCTGATGTCAGGAGATGAAAAACATCTTGAAAAGATGCACAAACTCATGCGCAACGAAATTCATAATTATGAGATAGTAGCACTGGATTATATTGCTGCCAGAATGTATGAAGAGGCGATAGCATTGCTGGAAAAAGGTGCTCAGGTTTGCAAAACTTCTCCCATGACATACTATTATATGGGTTGGGCACAACATCGTGCTGGTTTGGATGCACTGAAAATTTTTGAGAAAGCGGCAAGTCATGCTCCTGATTGCTGCTTCCCGAACCGACTCGAAGCCATAGCAGCATTGAATTGTGCCATAAAGATTAATATCGCAGATTCTAAAGCGCCGTTCTACCTCGGAAACTTGTGGTACGACAAAAGACAATATGCTGAAGCTGTAAAATGTTGGGAGTTGTCGGTGTCGATTGATGATTCATTTCCAACGGCGCACAGGAACTTATCACTGGCATATTTTAATAAAATGGATGAAGTTGGAAAAGCTTTGGTTTCTTTGGAAAAGGCTTTTGAACTCGACAAGACAGATGCACGTGTTTTAATGGAACTCGATCAGCTTTATAAGCGACTTTGCAGACCACATGCTGAAAGATTAGCTTTGCTGAGCAGGCATTTTAATCTTGTGCTGGAACGCGATGATTTATATCTCGAATTAGTAACCCTTTGTAATTCAACTAATAATTATTATCGCGCCAAAGAACTTATCGATAACAGGAAGTTTCATCCGTGGGAAGGTGGCGAAGGCAAAGTGCCCGCACAATATCAACTTTGTCGGGTTGAGTTAGCAAAAAAAGCCCTGAAAGAATCGCGTTTCAGGGAGGCGATAAGTTTGCTGGATGAGTGTTTTGATTACCCGCATCATTTAGGTGAAGGTAAATTATCAGGTGCTCAGGAAAATGATTTTTTGTACTGGCTGGGCTGTGCTTATGAAGGTTTAGGTGACACAGATAAAGCTGCCGAATGTTGGGAAAAAGCCAAAGACGGCAATCAGGAACCTGCAGCCGCCATTTTCTACAACGATCAGAAGCCCGACAAGATTTTCTATCAGGGAATGGCATTGTTGAAACTTAAAAGATATGATGACGCAGAAGCGCGTTTCAACAGATTGATTACCTATGGAGAAAAACACATGGACGATCAAATAGCAATGGATTATTTTGCTGTGTCCTTACCGGATTTATTGATATGGGAAGATGACCTGACCTACCGCAATAAAATTCACTGTCTGTATTTGCAGGGATTGGGCTATTTGGGTAAAAATGAGCTTCAAAAAGCTGAATATTTTCTATCTCAAGCAGCAAAAATGGACATTAATCATCAGGGAGTACAGCAACATCTGAGCTTTTTTTGAAATATTTTCGTGCTGAATTTATATTAATTCTTATTGTAAAAACTGATCTAAGTTATTATTTCAGGCTTTTTTTTAGATCCTCTTTAAATATAGGAGATTATAAATCATCGACTGATTTGCTTATTGTATTTAATACAATATAAAACGACTTGATATTGTAATTATTACAGTATTTAAAGTGTTGATAATGTGTTTTATAACATCATACATTGGTGTTTTATTATTGAAAAATGTTTGTACTTTTGTGCGGTATTATTAATGATTTATCGCATATGGTCGAAATTTACAACCCCCATGTTTCAGTCGATTGTGTCGTTTTTGGCTTCGATGGTGATCATCTGAAGGTTTTGTTGATTGAAAGAACGATTACAGAAAATCATCAGTTGTTCAATGATAAAAAGTTGCCGGGAAGTATTATTCTTGCCGACGAAGATTTGGATGATGCGGCATCAAGGGTGCTTAATGAACTTACCGGACTGAAAAATATATATCTGAGTCAGTTCAGGAGTTTTGGTGGCCCTGAACGCACCAAAAACCCTCGGGATATTCTATGGCTTGAGAATACCATGCAAATGAAAATTGGTAGAATTGTGACGGTTGCCTATGTTGCATTGATAAAGATAGACCGTAAGATTCAGATATCGCGAGAAAACACAAGGGCTAACTGGGTTGATATCGACAAAGCTCAAAATTTGGCATTTGACCATAAAACCATCATCGAACAAGGCTTGAACTACATACGTCATCAGGTTGAACTTGAGCCACATTTACTTTTCGAATTACTCCCCAAAAAATTCACGCTTACTCAATTGCAAAATCTTTACGATACGCTTCATCAAACTAAGTCTGATGTACGTAATTTCAGGAAGAAAGTAGCGCAATGGACGTGGGTTGTTGCACTCGACGAACTGGAAGAGGGCGTGGCACATCGGGCGGCAAGACTGTACAAATTTGATAAAAAAAAGAAATAATATGTATTTAATTGGTTACGATTTAGGTAGTTCCTCCGTGAAGGCCAGCGTAGTAAACGCGGCAACAGGAGAGTGTGTGGCAACTGATTTTTCCCCGAAGAAGGAGATGGGGATGAAGTCGCTTCAAGCAGGCTGGGCCGAACAAAATCCTGAAATGTGGTGGGAGAATCTGAAGTTAGCCACTGCATCAGTTTTAAGTCAGAGTGGTGTGGATTCAAAAGAAATCCGGGCTATCGGAATTTCGTATCAAATGCACGGTCTGGTTATGGTAGATACAGACTTACAACCACTGCGCGATGCAATTATCTGGTGCGACAGCAGGGCGGTGCCTTATGGTCAGAAAGCCATGGAAGAACTTGGTTCTGAGATGTGTCTTGGTCATTTGCTTAATTCACCCGGAAATTTCACTTTGGCTAAAATGGCCTGGGTAAAGGAAAATGAACCGAATATTTTCAGTAAAGCAAAATATTATATGCTGCCAGGTGATTATATGGCGATGTGCATGACAGGCAAGCCGACAACCACAGCATCAGGATTATCTGAAGGAATTGCCTGGGATTTTCAGGCTAACCGACCTGCACAATTTCTTCTTGATTATTTTGGTTTTAATTTGGATCTGATTCCTGAAATAGTTCCAACCTTTGGTGTTCAGGGAAAACTGAAAGCTGAAATTGCAGCAGAATTAGGTCTGGCCGAAGGTACGCCGGTTACTTACAGATCCGGCGATCAGCCCAACAACGCACTATCGCTCAATGTACTTAACCCGGGAGAAGTTGCTGCAACTGCCGGAACTTCGGGCGTTGTTTACGGCATAGATGGAAATGCACAATACGATCCGCTTTCGAGGGTAAATTCGTTTGCACACGTTAATCATACTACCGAAGCATCACGTGTGGGAGTGCTGTTATGTATCAATGGTACAGCCATCCTGAATACATGGATTAAGAACAATGTTGCACCCCATGATATTATGTATGCCGATATGAATGAACTTGCCGCCATGGTTCCCATCGGTAGCGAAGGTTTAAGTATTATTCCTTTCGGAAATGGTGCCGAGCGGGTGCTTGGTAATGAGAATCCGGGATGCTCAATGCATGGAATCGAGTTTAACAGACATTCGAGAGCACATATGATCAGAGCTGCACACGAAGGCATCGCTTTTTCATTTAAATACGGAATGGATATTATGAATGATATGGGCATCGAAACCAAAACCATTCGTGCAGGACATGCAAATCTCTTCCTGAGTCCGATTTTCAGACAAACACTGGCCAATATTACCGGCGCAACCATAGAGTTATTCAACACAGATGGCTCCATTGGAGCTGCAAGGGGTGCAGGTATCGGAGCAGGTGTATATAAATCAGCAGAAGAGGCGTTTGCAACGCTTCGCAAAATCATGGTTGTTGAGCCGATTGAAGAGCAAATCGAAGTTACTGAAAAAGCTTATCTGTTGTGGAAGCAAAGACTGGGATAATCAGTGCTTTGCAGGCATGACTTTTAAAAGGAAAAAACACAAATTATTATACAAATAAAAATTATCATCATGAGTACAAAAGTTTATTTCCCATCGATTGAAAAAATCCAATTTGAGGGTAAAGAGAGTAAAAATCCGCTTGCATTCCGTTATTACGATGCTGAAAAAGTGGTTAATGGTCGCAAAATGAAAGACTGGTTCAAATTCTCGATGGCTTACTGGCACACGCTGTGTAGCGAATCATCGGATCCTTTCGGAGGCGATACCAAATCCTTCGAGTGGAACAAAGCCACTGATGCTGTTCAGGCTGCAAAAGATAAACTGGATGCAGGTTTCGAATTCATGCAGAAAATGGGCATTGAGTATTTCTGTTTCCATGATATTGATTTGGTAGCCGAAGGTTCTTCAATCGAAGAGTATGAATCGAACCTGAAAGCTATTGTTGCTTATGCTAAACAACGCATGGCTGAAACAGGCATCAAACTACTTTGGGGTACTGCTAACGTGTTCAGTCACAAACGCTACATGAACGGTGCTGCCACCAATCCTAACTTCGATTCAGTTGCTCGTGCAGCTTTACAAATTAAAAATGCTTTGGATGCTACCATCGAACTAGGTGGTGAAAACTATGTATTCTGGGGCGGTCGCGAAGGTTATATGAGCTTGCTCAACACCGACATGAAACGCGAAAAAGAGCACCTGGCGCAAATGCTGAAAGCAGCCCGTGATTACGCTCGCGGTAAAGGTTTTAAAGGCACTTTCTTCATTGAGCCAAAACCAATGGAACCAACAAAACATCAATATGATGTGGATGCAGAAACGGTGATTGGATTCCTTCGTCATCATGGTCTCGACAAAGATTTTAAACTGAATATTGAAGTGAACCATGCTACTTTAGCCGGACATACTTTCGAGCATGATTTGCAGTGTGCCGTTGATGCAGGAATGTTGGGTTCCATCGACGCCAACCGCGGTGATGCACAAAATGGCTGGGATACTGACCAATTCCCGATTGATGTTTACGAATTGACTCAGGCTATGCTTGTGATTCTCAAAGGTGGTGGTTTGCAGGGAGGTGGAACCAATTTCGATGCGAAAACCCGTCGTAACTCAACCGATCTCGAAGATATCTTCATTGCACATGTGGCTGGTATGGATGCTTTTGCACGTGCCCTCGAAGCTGCAGCAGCCATTCTCGAAGAGTCTCCATATGAGCAAATGCTGAAAGATCGCTATGCATCATTCGATGCAGGAAAAGGAAAAGAGTTTGAAGATGGTAAACTTACCCTGGAAGATCTTTATAAATATGCAGTTGATAAGAATGAAGAGCCTGCACAAATCAGTGGCAAACAGGAGCTTTATGAAGCAATTGTGAATATGTATATTTAGTAGATCTCAAAAATATGCCTCCAAGGATTTGTTGCCGATGGAGGCATGTTTTTCCTCAGAATGTCATTTCTTTCGTTATTTTTGTGGATTATAAAATACCATGAGACATCCAATTTTTAAAATATTTCTGATATTCATTATCTTGTCGCAAAGCATTTTTGCACAAACAGGCATTTTTTATTCTACTGATCGAGATTTGTCGAGCACATTAATCAATGCAATCTATCAGGATAGCCGCAACTACATTTGGATTGCCACCGAAGATGGTCTCAATAAATTTGATGGAGTAAGGTTCACCATCTACAGAAGCACCAGGGGTGATAAAACCACTCTCAATAATAATTACGTTCGTAGCTTATTTGAGGATTCCAAAGGCCGTTTTTGGGTGGGTTGTATCAATTCACTTCATTTGTATAACAGAACCACGGATGATTTCAGTTCGGTAAAACTTTATTTTAACGATAGTATCATCAATCCACACATTACTTCAATTATTGAGAGTAAAGAAGGTGAGATATGGATGACAACCTCGGGGCTTGGCGTTATTCGTATCGGGAATAATGACACACGTTATAGTGTCGATGTTGAACTTTCGCGACGACTCAGCAGCATGCATTTAACGGCTGTTTATCAGGACAGCAGAGGGAATTTTTGGTTTGCTTCCGAAAATCAGGGAATCAACTTTTATAATCCCAGAACGAATGATCTTAAAATATTTAAAGCTCCCAATGCTATTGGTAGTAACCAAATTTCGGCTATTGCTGAAGACAGTGAAGGTAATTTGTTAGTTGGTACACTGACGAATGGACTTTTCAGATTCAATACCGAAACGCATCGCTTTGAGCCAATTCCACACCTGTCGCAACAAAAACTTTCAGTAAAAACCATCATTCTTAATAACAAAAACAAACTGCTTGTCGGAACCGACGGACAGGGGATTAAGGTATTGAATGATAGAAGAAAAGTTCTTGAAGACTATCATGTGCATTCGGCTTCGTTCGACTTCTCAAAAATGAAAGTCCATGCAATTTGTCAGGATAAGGTCGGCAATTTATGGATAGGTGTCTTTCAGAAAGGTGTGTTTTTAGATCCTGAAAGTCCGAACAAATTTAATTATTGGGGATATAAATCTTACAACCAGAATATTATTGGTTCAGGCTGTGTGATGTCACTGCTCAAAGACAGTGAGGGATTGATTTGGGTTGGGACTGATAATGATGGTATTTACAGTATTGATAAAAACGGTAGGTCAACCCACCACAAACCCAGTAATGACAGAAGTTCATCTCCGGGAACTGTGCTTTCGATGGTTGAAGATGACAGCGGTTTGATATGGATAGGGTCATATTTGAATGGTTTGGCGAGTTTCGATAGAAACACCGGCAGGTTTGTTTACTACGACCATTCAGACAGCATGAATGCTGATGATAATACGGCACGAAATAAGATTTTTTCTCTTGCTAAAGATAAAGATGGCTATATCTGGATTGGAACCAATGGTGCCGGTATTTATGTTTTCGATCCAAAACAGAAGAAGTATATCAAACATTATTTTCAGGGCGCCGGCAGCAATAATCATATCCCCAACAATTGGATTAACTATATAATTAGCGACAGCAGAGGACTGATATGGGCCGGATCGTATAATGGAGTGATAACTATAAATCCAAAGACTTCTGAAATTAATCACTACAATTTTGAAAACGAAATGTTGCCGGGAAGTGTGGTGTTCTCGATATCAGAGGATAAGAATGGAATTATGTGGATAGGCACAACCGAGGGGTTGGCACGTTTAGATTTAGCTGCAAGGGAATCGGCTTTTTTTACTACTTCTGACGGACTGTCAAGCAATGTTATATGCGCAATTCTTGAAGACTGTAATGGTAATATGTGGTTAAGCTCACATTCCGGAATTTCAAAATATAATGTTACAGAAGACAGATTTGTGAACTATTATGCCTTTGACGGTTTGCAGGGCAACGAATTTAGTCAGGGAGCAGCCTTTAAAGCCGCAGATGGACAAATGTTTTTTGGCGGAATCAATGGGGTGACGTTTTTCTATCCTTCCGAAATCAATGATCAAAGAGTACCTCTCAATGTTTATTTAACGGCTCTTTATGTGCTCGATAGAAAAATTTACTCCGGCCAAAGAAACGGAAGATTTGAGTTTTTCTCCGGTTTTATTGCTGATGCAGATACTATTCGCCTTGGTAGCAAGGATAATATGTTTGCACTTGAATTTTCGACTTTCGATTTTGGATTCTCCGAAAGGGTGCAGTACATATATTTGATGGAAGGTTTAAATTCACAATGGATGACAACTGAGCCGGGCATACATCGCATCAATTTTACAAATCTGAATCATGGCACTTATACCCTCAGGGTAAGAGCTATGATTTATGATAATCTGTCAGACGAGAAACTTATAACAATCATCATTTCTCCTCCCTGGTTTCTAACCTGGTGGGCGCAACTGTTTTACCTTGTATTATTTGGTTTAGTTGTTTTAGCTGTAACAAAATTTATTGCCGACAGGGTTCAGTATAAGAATGAAAAGATACAACGCGAACATGCAGAACAAATCAGTGAGGCAAAGTTGCAGTTTTTTATCAATGTTTCTCATGAGATAAGAACACCGATGTCGTTGATTTTGAGTCCGCTTGAGAAGCTGATTTCAGAAAACAAAGATCAGGACAAAAACAAGATGTTCCTGTTGATGTACAGAAATGCACAAAGAATTCTTACACTGATAAATCAGATGATGGATGTGAGAAAGATTGATAAGGGACTTATGACTGTTAGTTATCGTGAGACTGATGTAGTGGGATTCATCGATGATATTATTCAGACCTTTGAATACCAATCGAATAAACGTAATATCAAACTGATATTTACTCATGCCGAAAAAAATCTGAGGGCATGGATTGATATGAATAACTTCGATAAAGTGCTTGTTAACATCATTTCAAATGCTTTTAAATTTACTCCGGATGATGGTGAAATTAATATCATTCTCAAAAGAGGCAGCAATGATAACGAACAGGAATCTCTGAAGAAGTATTTTGAAATTATCGTTTCCGACACCGGTATTGGTATTGAGGAAGATAAGATTGAAAAAATCTTTGAGCGTTTTTATCAGGTTAATCAGCACGAACATTCAGGATTTGGCACAGGTATAGGCTTGCACCTCGCCAGGTCACTGGTGATGCTGCAACATGGAAAAATCTTTGCCAGAAACAGAACCGACCGACGTGGTAGTGAATTTATCATCCGCATGCCTTTGGGTAATAATCACGTGAATTTGAATGAAAGTGAACCAGTTGATGATTTGTCAATCGCGAAACCAAAACAGGAAATCCTTATTACGGAAGTAACTTCGATTGAAGAGCAGGAGAAGAGTAAAATCAAATCGAAAACCCATTATAAGATATTAGTGGTTGATGATGAGGAGGATATTCGTAATTATTTACGCGATGAACTTAAAGAATGGTTCAAAGTTTCGGTTGCAGCCAACGGAAAAGAGGCTCTGAAATACATCTTACAGGAAAAACCCAATCTGGTAATCAGCGATGTGGTTATGCCCGAAATGGATGGTATCATGCTCACCAAAAAGATAAAATCAAACATCAACATCAACCATATTCCGGTTATTCTTCTCACAGCCAAAGCATCAGATGAAGAGAAAGCGGAAGGTCTCGAAACGGGTGCTGATGCCTATGTGTCGAAACCATTTAAAATTGATTTGTTAAAGGTACGAATAACCAACCTGCTCGAAAACAGGGAGAGGCTTGAGCATAAGGCTTCGGATAATGCTGAGAATATCGCCATGATAAAGCCGGTTGTGCTCAAATCATCAGATCAGATTTTGTATGAGAAAATTATCCGCATAATCAACGAGAATATATCTGATCCGGATTTGAATGTTGAGTTTCTTGCCAATGGAGTAGGAATGAGTAGGGTTCATATGCACCGCAAACTGAAAGAGCTCACCAACCAGTCGGCGCGCGACTTTATTCGCTCGATTCGTCTAAAACAGGCTGCAGATTTACTCACTGGACAAAAACTCACGGTTTCTGAAGTGGTTTATGCGCTAGGGTTTACGAATCTGTCACATTTCTCCAACTCATTCCGCGAATTTTATGGCATCTCGCCGCGCGAATATGCCGAGAAGTACCGTAAAGACAAAGGTTTAGAAACCTAAAGCGCATCCGGCAAACCAAAGATTGATGATAAAAACAAGTCCGTTTCTCAGTGTAGAAGCGGACTTGTTTCGTTTTTGTAACGGATTTGCAAACTTATGTAACGAGCAGAAAACACATGTAACAGCCTGAAAAAGCTTTGAAATCTATATCCGGATAAAAGAAAATAAAGATTGTAGCTTTGTTTCGGAATAATTAATTGCTGCGTTGACGGGAGTTGGTTATGAGTCTAAAAAAATGAATTATTAATAACATGATGAACACATTACAGAGAAAAAAGTACTACTGGCTTTTAATAGCCCTGTTACTTCCGCTGCAGCTAATTGCACAGTCGATTACTGTCACCGGAACAGTTAAAGATGAATCCGGAGAAGAATTACCCGGCGTTAACATTATGGAGGATGGTACAACCAATGGTACCATAACCGATATTAACGGCAGGTATAGCATTACTGTTTCTTCTCAGGGAAGACTTAATTTTTCATTCGTTGGCTATCAGAATCAACGTGTTGATGTAAGAGGTCAAAGAGTTATCAATGTCGTTTTACAGGAAGATAATGCCGTGTTGAACGAGGTTGTGGTTGTAGGTTACGGTCAGATGAGAAGAAGTGACCTCACCGGAGCAGTCTCATCCGTTTCTGCCGATGCAATTTCGAAAACAGTTTCCACCTCTGTCGATCAGGTTTTACAAGGTCGTGCTGCTGGTGTACAGGTAATGCAAAACTCGGGTATCCCGGGCGGAAGTACTTCCATTCGTATTCGTGGTATCAATTCACTTAACTCATCAAATGAGCCCATTTTCGTAATTGATGGTGTTGTAATTGATGGTAGCACAGGCTCAAGCTCATCCAATGCGTTGTCATCTATCAATCCTGCTGATGTAGTTTCAATGGACATTTTAAAAGATGCTTCAGCTACTGCCATTTACGGATCCAGAGCCGCCAATGGTGTAATTATCATTACCACCAACAAAGGGAAAGAAGGAGTTTCAAGAATAAGTTATGATGGGTATGTGGGGACTCAAATGATGCCGAAGAAAATTCGTCTGCTTAACTTACAGGAATATGCTTTCCATAAAAATGAACGGACGACAATCATGGGATATCCTATGGATAACTCATTTGTAAGACCTGAACTCTTAGGTGCAGGAACCGATTGGCAGGATGAACTTTTTGGCGTGGCCATGACAACCAATCATAATCTCTCAATCTCCGGAGGAAAAGATAAAACGCTATTTTCACTGGGAGCAGGATATTTGAGTCAGGATGGTATTGCGCTTGGGTCAGGTTTCGAGCGTATTACGCTGAAAGGAAATTTCGACACTGAGGTAAAGAAATGGCTTCGTACCGGAATCAACTTCAATATCGTTAATTCGAAACAAAATATTACTGTTGCCGACAATGATTTAATTATCACCGCATTGATGCAAACTCCCAATGTTGCTGCACGTAATATTGACGGATCATACGGTGGTCCTGAAACGGATGAGTTTGTGCAGTCGAATCCCGTAGGTTTGGCCTTACTCAAAGAAAACAGAAACGAAAGAGTTTCCGCGCGTAGCAATGTCTATCTTGATTTTGTCATGAGTAAAGCGTTAAGTCTTAAAACTGAATTCTCAAGTGATATCGGCATGAATAACGATTACCGTTTTACTCCATCTTTCCAGTTTGGAGCCATTGTAAACGAAAACAGAGAGTCGGTACGAGCTAAATCATACAGTAAATACTGGGCGTGGCGTAACATCTTATCTTACAACAACACATTCGATTTTTTGCACAATGTGAATGCCATGATGGGTTACGAAATGCAGAAAAGTGGATGGGAGTACCTTGCAGGTTATCGCGACGGATTTATTACCAACAATGCCCGTGACCTTAACGCAGGTAGTTCCGACAGAGCGAGCAATTCCGGAAGTAGCGGGGGAAATGCGCTGGTATCAAGTTTTGGTCGTCTATTCTATTCATTTGATGAAAAATATCTTGTTACTGCAACAATGCGGTATGATGGTTCGTCGAAATTCGCACGTGGTAACCGTTGGGGATGGTTCCCTTCGGCAGCATTGGCATGGCGCGTTACCGGCGAAGAGTTTATGTCTGGTCTCGATCAGATTGATAATCTGAAACTTCGCTTAGGATGGGGAAAGGTTGGTAACCAGAATATCCCTGATTATGCTTATACCTCCACCATGGCAACAGTGCCAACACCCTGGGGTACAGGATTGTTGAGCGGTAACACTGCTAACCCTGATTTGAAATGGGAATCTACAAGCTCTTCCAACGTCGGTGTAGATGTTAGTTTCCTGAATAGTAAAATCAATGTTGTTTTTGATGTTTACCACAAGAAAACCGATAATCTTTTGTTACAACTTCCTTTGCCTGCATATATAGGAACTGAAGGACAGGGATCGACAACTCCTCCCTGGGTAAATATCGGATCGTTGGAAAACAAAGGTATTGAACTGACAATCAACACTGAAAATGTCAGGAAAAGAGATTTTACATGGCGTTCTAATTTTGTATTCTCCAGAAATAGAAACAAAGTATTATCACTCGATACTGAATCATCGGTACTTGACATGACTTTGTCGAGAGGCTCCGAGACATCCATCATCACCCGCACAGCTGTGGGTCAGCCTATCGGACAGTTTTTCGGATATCAGGTAATTGGCCGTTTCGAATCGGCTACCGATTTTTATTACAAAGATGCAAATGGTGTAATCCGCGAAACTCCACGACCTGAAGGACAGCCTATCAGTCAGAATGGTGTTTGGATTGGTGACTACATCTACAGAGATATCAACGGCGATGGCGTTATCAATGATGCCGACCGCACATTTATCGGAAATCCGGAGCCGAAATTTACCTATGGTATCGGTAATACATTTACCTATAAGAATTTCGACCTGACCATTAGTTTGAGTGGCTCACATGGCAACGATGTTTACAACTGGATTCGCCGTTGGATTGATGACCCACGCCAAACACACAATGTTAGCATCAGAGCAACTGAGTTTGCCCGCTTAACGCATATCGATGCATCACTTCCGGCAGGAAGCGATCAGGGTCAAATTGATAATATTCGGAATATAACGATTGCTGATGGTTCAAACCCATTCATGCCGAGGTTAAGTTCAGCCGATGCCAACTCGAACTACCGTGTATCCGACAGGTTCGTAGAGGATGGTTCGTATCTCAGACTTCAAAACATCTCGTTCAGTTATTCACTTCCAAAACAGTGGCTGAATAAGGTTGAAATTGAAAACCTCAGAATCTACGCTAACCTCCAGAATGTATATACGTTCACCAAATACAAAGGATACGACCCCGAAATTGGATCAATGAACCAAAATGCACTTCTCACAGGTATTGATAATGGTAGATATCCTTCACCGAAAGTTTATACCATAGGATTAAATATCACCTTCTAAAACTATTACTGTATGAAACTGAAAAATATAATAATCATCATCGTTTTGTCGGGAATCCTGCCATTCTTATCTTCCTGCGAGGATTTTCTCGACTTTGCACCAAATGACAGGGAGACGCTGGATAACTTTTTCCAATCGCCCCAGGACCTGAGAACGGCTACAGCCGGACTTTATAATAAAGTGTGGTTCGACTTCAACGATAAATTTTTCTATGGATTGGGCGATGGCAGGGCTAACAACCTTTTTGCACCCTATTCAAATTACATTTATCCATTTACAACGCTTACTGAAACCTCTCTTACCGGTCCGCTGGTTTCTGCTTGGCAATCATTTTACAATGTCATAGGGCAATCAAACAACACCATCAATAATATTCAGCTGAGAGCTCAGAATGTTACTGAGGAGCAGAAGAATGAAGCAATAGCCGAAGCACGTTTCATGCGTGGTACCGCCTATTGGTATCTTGCCTCACTGTGGGGCGATGCTATCATTATTACCGATAATGCAAGGTTGGTAAATAACCCGATTGTTCCGTTAAACCCACGCATCGATGTGATGGAGTTTGCCGTGAGAGATCTTGAATTTGCTGCTAAACATCTGCCTGAAAAGATTACGCAGTCGGGACGACTAACACGCTTTTCAGCCTTAGGCATGCTTTCAAGGGTTTATCTCTCAATGGCCGGACTGAAAGGCAGTGGCGTTAATAGTGGCGTTCGCAATGTTGAATACCTCAATCTTGCACGCCAGGCAGCACAAATTGTTTGCGAAAACAATACCTATAAGCTCATGGATAACTATGCCGATTTATTCAAAGTTAACCATAACAACAATTCAGAATCACTTTTCGCTTTACAGTGGATGCCTCTACCTACAGAAGGTAACTGGGGAGTGAATAATACACAACAGGCTTATTTCGCATTTACTTCTGCCATAACCGGAGATGATGCAGCGTGGGGTGGCTGGACCATGGCTTCGTATGAACTTCTGAAATTCTACGATACGAGAGATCAGGTTAGAAGAAAAGCCACTTTCATGGGTAATGGCGATTTCTATCCTGAAATCAATTCTGCCAACGGCGGTTTTCTGGTTGAAAACCAAAACAAGGCATTTGTTAAAAAAGGTGTTGTTGGCTCACCCAGAGATACCGATGGTAAATCGTCAAGAATGAGTTCAGGACTGAACACCTATATGCTACGCCTTGCTGAAGTATACTTAATATACGCCGAAGCTGTTCTTGGAAATAATCCTTCAACTGCTGATGCCAACGCACTTAAATACTTCAATATGGTTCGTAAAAGAGCTGAGATGCCCGAGAAATCGGTGATTACCTATCAGGATATAATGTATGAAAGACGTATTGAACTGGCTATGGAAGGACAATTCTGGTACGACCTTGTTCGTCGCAGCTATTACCAGCAACAGGAAGTACTCAACTTCATGGAAAATCAGGAACGTTCACAGCAATATGAGTTTGATGCAAAAACATTTACCATAACAGCAACTTCACTCGACGCAACACCTGTCGATAAGCCTGAGCCCAGACGACTGCTGTTGCCTTATCCTGAGTCGGAAGTGGTACAAAACCCGCTGCTAAAAGAAGCTCCGGTTCCCTACATATTTACTGAAGAAAAAATTACGGATCTATTTAATTGAAATTGCTATGGACTTAATAAGAAAATATAAAATTGTATTGGTGGCATTCGTTTCTGCTATACTGTTTAGTTCTTGTGAAAGGGATCAGAACACAGTATATGAAGATAATGATAATCCAATTACTGTGACAAGCATTCATTTGCAGGATGCTGAAGATAAGGTGCTTGACAGGGCTGTTGAATTTGCCCGTCTCGGTCAGCTTATCCGCTTTCAGGGATCTGGTTTTTTAGGAATTCGCGAAGTGTTGATTAATGGTGTAAGTGCCTACGTTAACCCTACTTTGCTTACTGATAATTCCTTTATTGTCAGGGTTCCCCGACTGGCACCAACCATCGATGCTCCGGATGATGTAAGAGACAAAATTGAGTTGAGAAAGAAAAATATCAGCTTCGTTATGAATTTCAACATTCGTGATGCAGCACCTTCAATCAGCAGAATCTCTCACACCATGCCACAACCTGGTGAGAAAATTACAATTTTCGGTAGAGGACTGATGGCTGTCAGCAGCATAACCTTTCCGGGTGATGTAACAGTAACTGAAGGGATTGTATCAGATGAAGAAGGTCTTTGGTGTACTGTTGTCGTTCCATCAGGAATCTCTCCTGATGGAGGTTCAGTGCTTGTAAAAGGAGCTAACGGCGGAGCTTATTCGCCTGCATATTTCAATTTCAAAAAGGGTGTTGTACACAATTTTGATAACGTAAACAATCAAAGCTGGTCGCAGGGAGAATCATCCGAAAACCTCTCAGCAATTATTCCGGCTACAGGCACCGGGCCTAAATCGCAGGGAATATACCGCTCACTGAATAAAGATTCGAAGTTGATGCCTGCCAGTGATAGTCCGGTTGACTTAACCAGATACTGGATTAATAATGGTGTATGGGCAGGTATTCTTACCGAAGATGTTATCCCCGGAATCACCCCAACAAACGAAGTTGCCATTCAGATGGATATTTATTATACCGGCAACTGGAATTCAGGGAACATTCGCTTTGTAGTTGCTGATGGTCATGGTGCCAGTCGTTTCTCTATGATTTATGCCCCCTGGGAGTCGTTTGGCCGTCGAATAGCTGTTGAAAACCCCGGAAGCTGGTTTACCATCACTTTGCCTTTCAGTCTGAGTGAAGATTATCGGGAAACCGACTTCCAATATGTGATGAGTACAGTGAAAGCTGCTCCTTTCCCTCAATCTGGCCCATGGCTCGAAAACGGGGATATCAATGGGGCTCCATCAGAGCCTACTAACCTGAATGTTTATTTTGATAATATCCGAATAGTTCCGTTAAAAACCCCAAAATACAGTGATTTCGGGGATGAAGATGAAGATTAATAATAAAGTGATGAAAACCATGAAGCAGAAATTCAAATATCTGATACAGATAATAATACTTGTGCAGTTGATAACTTTTACCGGCTGTTACGATGAAAAAATGGAATGGGTAAAAAATCCGTATGGTGATCCTATCAATGTGACCGATATACCTCCGACACTTCAGGAAATGATTAGTTCCCTGGATGTGTTGAAGGCGTACGCTACCGATTTCGAAATTGGGGTGGGAGTGGATCTGACTCTTTATATGGAAAGAGAGGATTACCGCAATGCTGTTAACGCCAACTTCCACAATATCACTGTGGGCTATCACATGAAACACGGTCCGATGGTTAACACAAATAATGGTACACTCCGTTTTACCGCTGTTGATAACTTCATCGACAGATTGCCGGCCGAAATGGGCGTTTATGGTCATACATTGGTGTGGCATCAAAATCAGAATGGCGCCTATTTGCGAAGTCTGATTGCCCCAACCGTGATACCTGCAGATCCTTCTACCAATAATATTCTTGACTTAACCGGTTTGAAAGATAAAACTTTCACCAGCTGGACTCGTCAAAATCCGGGAGCTGGAATTTCAGTTGAAGATAATGCAGGAATTGCGAATAATGCACCGGCGATTAAATTGGTTTCAAGCAGCAACTCATCAAGTGCATGGAACTTACAGTTAATATCACCAAACGTAACTGTGGAGAGCGGAAAGACATATTCGATATCATTCTTTATCCGCTCAAATCAGGCAGGAAGAGGTCGTTTGTCGTTCCCCAAAGGACATAACAGCAATCAGTATCCATATATGGACTGGATGAATACCGGTTCTGCCACGGAGGCATTTGACACAAACTCTGCCTGGCAGAATGTGAAGTTCAACTTAACTATGCAGGATAATGTATTTCAGTTCAATATCGACCTCGGATATCTGCCCGATGTAACTTATTTTATCGATGTTAACAGCTTTACAATTGTCGATAGTCAGGTACAAAGCGAACCAACCATCATCGAGAAGAGTGCTGAAGAGAAGAAGAAAATCGTAGGCGATGCACTCGAATACTGGATTAACGAAATGGTTGGTCACTACAAACACAGAGTTCATGCCTGGGATGTGGTTAATGAGCCTATCAGCGATAATGGTTTTACTATCAGACATGGAAATTACAGGGGCGATAGTGAGGATATTTTCCATTGGCAGGACTTCCTGGGTGATGATTATGCCGTTCTTGCTTTCAATTTGGCGCGTAATGCTGCTAAACCGGGCGATAAACTGTTTATCAACGACTATAACCTGGAATATAATCTCAACAAATGCCGCCGGTTAATTCAGTATGTCGAAGAAATCGAATCCAAAGGAGCTGTGGTTGATGGAATCGGTACACAGATGCACGTTACCATCAATCAAAACATGGATGATGTGGCTGAGATGTTCCGCTTATTGGCTGCAACAGGTAAACTTATCAAGATTACTGAGCTCGATATCCGTGTAAACACTGCTTCACCTGATGCTGCTGCTTTAAGAACTCAGGCTCATATGTATCACCAAATTGTAAAACTCTACAAGGAAATTATTCCGGCTGCTCAGCAATATGGTGTGACTGTTTGGGGTGTGACCGATGCTGATTCCTGGATTCCGGATGATGCTCCATGTTTGTGGGATGCCAGATACCGCAGGAAATATGCCTACAAGGGTTTTGCTGATGCATTGAGAGGTGTGGAATCTGTTTTTGAATAGTCGCTAATAATCAAACGATAAAATGATTTTTATGAAAGATAATTCACAAAAAGTGCCCTTTATTGAAAAGGTGGGGTATAGTCTGGGCGATGCAACAGCAAACCTCGTCTTCCAAATGATGATGATGTTTCAGATGTTCTTCTATACCGATGTTTTCGGTATCAAAGCAACTGCTGCCGGAATGGTTTTACTGTTTGCACGTGTTTTCGATGCTTTTGTTGATCCTGTGGTGGGTATTATCTCCGACAGAACAAACACGCGCTGGGGAAAATACAGACCCTGGCTCATATGGACAGCCATTCCTTTTGCCGTGTTTTTCGTGTTGGCATTTACCACTCCCGATCTGGCAGAAAGAGGTAAAATCATTTATGCCGGTATTACCTACACTTTGCTGATGTCGATTTATTCGTTTAACAATACTCCTTACTCATCGTTGGGTGGAGTTATCACCGGTGATATCAAGGAAAGAACAAGCATCGCATCGGTTCGTTTCGTAGCTGCCACCATTGCTGCCTTCACGGTTCAGGGACTCACACTTCCTTTGGTGACAAAATTCGGTGGCTCTGCTGTATCAGCTAAAGGATGGACCATTACAATCAGCATTTTTGCTGCCATTGGTTTGGTGCTGATGATTGTCACTTTCTTCTCAACGCGAGAGCGTATTGCTCCGCCACCGAATCAGGTGACTTCAGTAAAGCAGGATTTGAAAGATATTCTTGGCAACGGACCCTGGAAAGCCATGTTTATTCTCACACTGTTTATTTTTATCACCCTCGCCATGTGGGGTAGCAGCATGTCGTACTATTTCAATTATGTTGTTGATAAAAATGCCCTTTTCCATTTTCTTGAAAATGTCGGACTGGTGGGGGTTGCTAATACAGATTTGGGTGTAATGAAAAACTTCCTGGATGCGTTCGGACTCATAGTTTACGAGCCTGAAAAAGTGTTTGCCGTGGGATTCAGTCTGTTTAATATGGTCGGACAAGTAGTTACCATACTCGGTGTGATATTCTTATCGCAGTTTCTTTCCAATATATTTGGCAAGAAGGGTGTTTTCATCGTTTGTCTGGCACTTACAACCTTGTTTACAAGTTTGTTCTATGTTGTTTCGCCAAGCGATATAAATGGTATCTTCATGCTGAACATCCTCCGAAGTCTGGCTTATGCTCCAACCATACCACTGTTGTGGGCCATGATAGGTGATGTTGCCGACCACTCGGAGTGGGTTCACCACCGCCGTGCCACAGGCTTCGTGTTTGCAGGAATAGTGTTCGCACTGAAAGCCGGACTGGGAGTTGGTGGTGCACTTTGCGGATCGATTATCGACAAATTTGGGTTTGTAGCCAACGAGATTCAATCAGCATCATCCATACAGGGAATTAAACTTACTGCCAGTATTATTCCCGCTGCCACCTTCTTCATAGGAGTAATTGCCTTGTTTTTCTATCCTATATCGAAAAAACTGAATGAACAAATACAGGAAGAATTATCACAGCGCAGAAAAAACGTATAACACATTAAAAAATAAATAATAATGAGAACATTTATATTAATCCCGCTGATGTTGTTGGTGCTCAGTGCTTGTACTAACGGACAAAATACAGAACCGGAAACGTTGAAAGATGCTTTTGAAGGAAAGTTCCTGATAGGTGCAGCACTGAATCACAGACTTTACACTGGTAACGACATCAAAGGAGCGTCGGCAATTAAGCAGCATTTCAATTCGATTGTGGCTGAAAACTGTATGAAAAGCGAAATGATTCAACCGAGAGAAGGAGAGTTTTTCTTTGATAACGCCGATAAGTTTGTTGATTTCGGCCAGCGCAACAATATGTTCATTGTTGGACATACCCTCATCTGGCATTCGCAAATTCCTTATTGGTTTTTTGTGGATGAGAATGGCAAAGATGTTTCTCCCGAAGTGCTTACCGAGCGTATGAGAAATCATATCCACACCGTGGTAACACGCTATAAAGGCAAAGTGCATGGTTGGGATGTTGTGAACGAAGCAATTCTCGACGATGGCTCATTCCGTAACAGCAAATTTTATCAGATTCTGGGAGAAGACTTCATCAAACTTGCTTTTCAGTTTGCCCACGAAGCCGATCCCGATGCTGAACTGTATTATAATGATTATTCGATGGCTCTCGAAGGAAAGAGAAACGGCACTGTTAAGATGGTTCAAAACCTCATTGATCAGGGAGTTAAAATCGACGGTATTGGTATGCAGGGACATATGAGCATGGATTTCCCAAGTTTTGAAGCTTTCGAGAAAAGCATCCTGGCCTTTGCCAATCTCGGCGTTAAAGTCATGATTACGGAGCTTGACATTTCGGTATTGCCTTTCCCAAGTTCGAATGTGGGTGCCGACATTGCCAATACTGCTGAATATCAACACTCACTGAATCCTTATACTGACGGATTACCCGCTGAGGTTTACGAACAATGGCATCAGCGCTATGCTGATTTCTTCAGACTTTTCGTGAAACATCAGGATAAAATCAGCCGTGTAACCCTGTGGGGCTTGAGCGATGCCGATTCGTGGAAAAACGACTGGCCTGTAAAAGGAAGAACAGATTATCCCTTGTTGTTCGATCGTAATACTGAACCAAAACCGCTTGTAACCACGCTTATCAGGGAAGTGGCCAAAGGAGTTAAAAGTGAAATGATTGCAGAAATTAAATAAGAATGACGATGAAAACACCAAGATATCTTGTTCCGAACGATTATATGGCCGACCCTGCCGTGCATGTGTTTAATGGCCGTTTGTATATTTATCCTTCGCACGACCGCGAAAGTGGTATCCCCGAGAATGATAATGGCGATCATTTCGACATGAAGGATTACCATGTTTTTTCAATGGATGATATTGATGGACCGGTTACCGACCACGGCGTAGTACTCGATGTGAAAGACATAGCCTGGGCTGGTCGCCAGCTTTGGGACTCGGATGTGGCGCACAAAGACGGTCGCTACTATATGTATTTCCCGCTGAAGGATAAAAACGATATTTTCAGGCTAGGGGTTGCCATCAGCGAAAGTCCTGAAGGTCCGTTTATCCCACAGGACAATCCCATTCGTGGAAGTTACAGCATCGACCCGGCCATTTTTCAGGAAGGCGATGATTATTACATGTATTTTGGCGGCTTATGGGGCGGACAGCTTCAGCGTTACCGCAATAACAAAGCCCTGGAATGTGCCAAACTACCCGAAGGCGATGAACCTGCATTATGTCCGAAAGTCGTAAAACTAAGCAAGGACATGCTCAAATTCGATGGTGAGCCGCAGGATTTACTCATACTTGATGAGAATGGGAAGCCACTCACCGGGGGCGATAATGAACGACGATTCTTCGAAGCATCATGGATGCATAAGTATAAAGGAAAATACTATTTTTCCTACTCTACAGGCGATACCCACCTGCTGTGTTATGCAGTGGGAGATAATCCACTCGGTCCCTTCACCTGGCAGGGTGTTATCCTCACTCCGGTCGTAGGCTGGACAACCCACCACGCCATTGTCGAATTCAAGGGCAAATGGTATTTGTTTCATCACGATTGCGTGCCTTCGGGCGGTCGCACCTGGCTTCGCAGCCTCAAAGTAGTGGAACTCGAATACGATGAGGCTGGTAATATTATGACCATACAGGGTGGTGGGGAGTAAACTCCCTGCCATTGCTGTTTATTCAATTTATTTGAAAAACAAGTTTCTTAACTTTAAAAAAACATGTTATGAAAAAAGAATTATTACTCGCATTTTTGGTTTGCAGCTTAACCTTGCTGCAACAAACTGCCAACGCAAGTTCGAATGGGACGATTGTGAATGGCTATTATATAATTGAGGATTTTGATGGTACTGCACCAACTTTCTCGACCACAGGTTCGAATTGTGTTATTGAAACCTATCCGGTAGAAGGACGAGGACAATCTGTGAAGTTATCAGTTACCAGTAATAATGGATATTTTACTATCCCGGTTACTTTACCAACCGGGATAAATTTGTCGGATAACGACTCGTTGTTAATCGATTTATATCATCTTAGTGGCACTTTTAAACGGCTGAGAGTTCATTTGGGTAGTACTCATGCAAATAGTAGTTCAGTAGCGTATGATTATGGAGGTAATTTTTTAGGTGGAACCGTACCTATTAACAAAGGAACTGTAAGAGTAGGTATTAATCAACTTACCGGACACGCAACAGCTGGAAATTCATTCCGTTTGGGTTTTGGAATTGATTATGGTACAACAGTAGTTTATATTGATAATATAAAGCTAAAATACACATTATCCACTGCCCCAACAGTTTCGGATGCTGATAATGTTAATGCTACAAGCTTCACTGCAAATTGGCAGGCACTTTTCGGAGTTGAAAATTACAGATTGGATGTGGCAACTGATGAAGCATTTACAAGTATGGTCAGTGGATATAATAACTTGAATGTTGGAAATGTGACCAGTTATGAAGTGACAGGTCTGGATGAGAATGTCACATACTATTATCGTGTGAGAGGACAAAAGACCAATAATACGAGTCCATCTTCGTCAACGATTAGTGTGATTACACAAGCAGCTGGACCAGTTGATCCCTATGTAGCCCCCAATTTTGACCCTACAGAATATGTTGAACCGGCAGCACCGTCTGCAACGAGCGGTTCCTTTATAATAGCCGACTTTGAATTTTTCAATATTGATGATCCGCTAACTGTAAACAATACAGATAGAGCCTCTGCAACAATAAAAGCAAATCCAACCAACGGATCTGAAAAGTCTGCCTATATCAGAATAACAGAATGGGATAGGTATTTACGACTTAATGTGCAATTACCCGAAGGTAAAGTGATGTCAGATTACACAACTCTTTCGTTCGACGAATATCTTGATAATGGTTATGACCATAACTACAAAGATATTCGCGTTAACATTAATAATGTTCAGGCATATAGTGTTGCTTCCGGTCAGGTTACATATGCTGCTTGGACCACCCGTTCGTTTACTCTTACCGGAAACTCGCAGGTTAATAGTGCTGGTAATTCATTTACTTTAGATTTGGGGATGCGAACTGCTAACGGTAGCTTTTATATAGATAATATAAGGCTAATCGGTGGCGATCCTGCTCCAACGGCTCAAGCTGCAACATTGCCTGTTTCAAATGGGTTCAGAGCTAACTGGAGACCATATGTTGGTTCAACATCATACCGTCTGGATGTGGCTACCAATTCAAACTTTAGCAATATAGTTTCCGGCTATAATGATTTGAATGTTGGTGATACTCATACTTATACAGTAACAGGCTTAGATCCATCAACGAACTACTTTTATCGTGTTAGGGGTGTAAGCGGTCAGGGAACAACACCATCATCCAATACTATTTCGGTATCAACCCGTCCAAATACTGCCAGTAATGATCACTTCGCCACCCGCGCCTCCGGTAACATCACCGACATCGCCACCTGGCAGTCATCGACCAACAATGCTGCCTGGATGAACGCAACTGCTGCACCGGGCGAGGATGCAAGATCGATACGTGTACTAAAGGACCATGAACTTACAGTAGATGATGATTTCAGTGCTACTGAGATTATTGTGAGGGCAGGAGCTAAGCTGAATATTGCTTCAGGAAAACAATTGTCGCTCACAGGTCGTATCTTCCTTGAAAGTAACGAAGCTGACGGAACAGCTACCCTTGTAAACGACGGTACAATTTCGGTTGGCGACGAAGCCATTGTGAAACAATACCTGGCATCTGGTCGTAACTGGTATTTCGCATCGCCGGTAAGCAATGCCACCAGTGCTGTGATCAAGGAAACTTCAGGCAATCAGTTGTGGCAGAGAAATGTGAGTGAGAATTCATGGTTGCCGGAAATTACAGCAACTGATGTGCCCCTTACTCCCGGTCGTGGTTATATTGCCAAACTGAACGCTTCGGATGTCATTACCTTCAACGGAACGCTGAACAACGGTTTGGTAGAGTATCCAATCAGTAGTTATGGCGTTACCAGTGGTAAATTCCATCTGGTAGGTAATCCATATCCATCGTATCTCGATTGGCAATCGGTGGTTACATTGAACCCCGGTGTGATGCCAACGTTGTGGTTCAGAACACTAAACGATGAAGATACCTATATTTTTGCTACTGTGTTGATTGCAGGTGAAACCGCCATTGTAACCGCCCCCGATGCCAATACCGATGTAACCAAGTATGTTCCTCCGATGCAGGCCTTCTGGGTGCGCATCAAAGATGATGTGGAAAGCACAAACTTCACCGTGAACAACACGATGCGCGACCATGCTGATGTTTCAGGTAACCGCTTTAAAGCTCCTGCAGCAATCACTCAATTGCTGCGACTCGAAGTTTCGAACGGTACCAATAAGGATGAAGCTGTACTGTATTTCAATGCGAATGCTTCTGATTCGTTCGACAGCTTCGATGCGCCAAAAATGTTTAACAACAATGCTGCTATTCCTGAGATTTACACCTGCGCAGGGAATGAACGTTTGGTTATCAATGGTATGAGTGAATATAATTTCAACACCATGATTCCTGTTGGATTCATTACAAATCGCGCCGGCAACTTCAGCATACGTGCCAGTCAGCTGCAAAACTTCGACAATGATACTCGTATTGTGTTGCGCGACAATGCTACCAATACTGAGTTTGAACTGACTCAGGGTGAGGCATACACCTTCAGCGCTGATGTTACCAACTCTGAAGATCGTTTTGCTGTGTTGTTCAGATCTGCTTCAGGAGCAACCGACGCGGGTGAGTTGAATGTAAACACTATGTATGCATATTCAAATCATGGTCGCCTCACATTGCACATGAATACTTCACTGGATAATGCACATGTAACTGTGTTTAATGTTGCCGGACAAACAATTTACAGTCAGCCACTAAACACCCAAATCACCCAACTCGACCGCAACCTGGATGCAGGTGTTTATCTGCTGAAAGTTGAGAACGCAGGCAAAACAGTGGTGCTGCGAACTATTATTCATTAAATGAAAATCGAAAAATCAACGCATATGAAAACAATGAAAAGAAAATACCGGTCACCACATATCCAGTTGGTGAAATTAGATAGCGAAATTTCGTTGGTGCTGAATTCCGATCCACCATATGGACCGGGAGAAGGCCCATTGGGAGAGGCACCAAAGTATTTCAACAATGCATCAACTCCAACAATGGACGTTTAAATCACTAAAACGCTGATGATGTTGAAATTGCTGTTGATATCGTTACTGATTTTTTTACCATCATGGATCATTGCCGACGATGGTAGTCGCCTTTGGCTTCGGGCAGATAATACTGCTTATGCCAGGGTGACTGCCAACGTTGGTGGTGCAACTGTCGAAACTGCAATAGATGAATTGAAAACCCAATGGAAGGGTGAACAGGTTAAGCTTCGTTTGAGGAGATTTTTTAAATTTCGTTTCAGGAAAAACGATTCGTACAGAATCAGAGGAAATGCCCGAAGAGGATATGTTTTGTCGGCCAAAAGCGAAACAGGCTTACTTTATGCCGCTTATCATCTCTTGCGTTTACAGGAGACTAATCAGCTTTCGAAAAGGATTGTTATCCGTGAAACACCATCCGATGATTTGCGTATCCTCAACCATTGGGATAATCTGGATGGAACCGTAGAGCGGGGCTATGCCGGACGATCGCTGTGGCAATGGAATGAGCTTCCCGGAACAATCTCACCGCGTTACCGCGAATATGCCAGGGCAAATGCATCGGTTGGTATCAATGGTACGGTACTGAATAATGTCAATGCTTCGCCCGAAATTCTCAGAACATCTTATCTGAAGAAGGTTCAGGCTTTGGCTGATATTTTCCGACCATACGGACTTAAAGTGTATTTGTCAATCAATTTCTCATCTCCAAAAGTAATCGGAGGTTTATCCGACTCAGATCCCATGAATCCTCAGGTTCAAGCCTGGTGGAAAGATAAGGTTGCAGAGATTTACGGTTTGATTCCCGACTTTGGAGGTTTTTTGGTGAAGGCAAATTCGGAAGGACAACCTGGTCCTCAGGATTATGGTAGAACCCATGCTGAAGGAGCCAATATGCTGGCCGATGCCTTGCAGCCGCACCAGGGAATCGTGATGTGGCGTGCATTTGTGTATAATCCTACTGAAGAAGACAGGGCAAAACAGGCCTTCAGTGAATTTATTCCATTGGAAGGTAAGTTCCGCGATAATGTTATTATTCAGGTTAAAAATGGGCCGGTCGATTTTCAGCCCCGCGAACCATTTAGTCCGCTGTTTGGAGCCATGCAAAAAACAGCCATCATGCCCGAGCTTCAGATTACACAGGAATACCTCGGCTTCTCGAATCACCTGGTTTATCTGGGAACACAATGGAAAGAGTTTCTGGATAGCGATACCCGGAGCAAAGGGAAGGGGTCAACTGTAGCCAAATCAACGGATAATACTTTGTTCAGGCACAAAGTTTCAGCAATTGCCGGTGTGGCGAATATTGGTTTGGATGCCAACTGGACCGGTCATCATTTTGCGCAGTCCAACTGGTATGCATTTGGTCGTTTGGCATGGAACCATCAACTTTCTGCCGAAGTTATTGCAGATGAATGGATAAAACAAACATTCACGCATGATGAAGCATTTGTTGAGCCGGTGACGAAAATGATGATGACATCCCACGAAACTGCGGTGAATTATATGATGCCGCTCGGATTGCATCATATTTTTGCCTGGGATCATCATTATGGTCCGGAGCCCTGGTGCTATTTTGATTGGGCGCGACCCGACTGGTTGCCAAGGTATTATCATCAGGCAAGTGAATACGGAATCGGATTTGACCGCACTGAAACAGGTAGTAATGCTGTGTCGCAGTACTTTCCTCCGGTAAGAGATAAATTCAATAATATTGAAAGCTGTCCTGAAAATCTGCTCCTTTGGTTTCATCATGTTCCCTGGAACCACAAAATGAAAAGCGGACGAATTTTCTGGGACGAGCTGTGCTACCATTACGAAGAAGGCGTTATCGCAGTCAGAAATTACCAAAAGCTTTGGAAACGCATGGAGACTTTTATCGATACTGAACGTTTTCAGCATGTTAAAGAACGCATGGAAATTCAAATGCATGATGCCATCTGGTGGAAGGATGCATGTTTGCTGTACTTTCAAACTTATTCTTTGCTTCCGATTCCCGAAGATATTGAACCTCCAATCCATCGTTTGGAAGATTTAAAAAAGATTCAGCTGGATCTTAAACATCACAATTAATTATTTAAATATACTCTCATGAAACTCTCACTTCCCATTTTCATTTCTCTTTTCCTGTTTTTAGCTCCTGCAGGATTGATGTCGAATTCGTTTACTATTGAAGCCGAATCAATGACATTGAGTGGTCCATATGCAGGTCAGGTAAGTAATCCTTTTGCAGGTATTGCGTTGTATGCGAATAACGACAGGGGTACCATAACACATAATTTTCCCTCAGGCCCCGGAATGTATCAGTTCAGTATTCGTGGTGCTTCCAACAACTCCAATGCAGCAGGTGTAACATTATATTTAAACGGAACACGTATCAGGGTTTTCACCTTTTATGGAACCAGTCCGACCATATTGGAAGCCGAGTTGAAACTGGACGGTTTAAACACTGGCTCCAACACCATTGCCCTGGTATTGGAAACCGACAATGGATCAAGTGATACTTTTATTGATAGATTCACCTTTACTTATCTTGGTCCGATTGTGGAAAAAGACCCCCCGGTTCTGCCTGAGCAGGGAGCATATTACACCGGAATATACCGGAATATGCTGAAAGAAGCGGGTTATTCTGATGCTCAAATCAGTCAAAAACTAAATGCCCTCTGGAATCAGATGTTCTACGGAAATACCAGCAATCAAACTGTTTATTATCCTGTGGGTAACGATATGGCCTACATACTCGACACAGGTAATGACGATGTTCGCTCAGAAGGTATGTCGTATGGCATGATGATTTGCGTGCAGATGGATAAACAGGAAGAGTTCAACCGCTTGTGGAAGTGGACCAAAACATATATGCAACATCAAAGTGGTGCACGGAAAGGTTACTTTGCATGGCAGGTTAATACAAACGGAACAATACGTGATGCCAATTCAGCATCCGATGGCGAGATTTATTTTGTGATGGCATTGATGTTTGCTTCAGGAAGATGGGGCGATGGTGAAGGAATTTTCAATTACTGGAAGGAAGCCAAGGACATTCTGGTAACCTGCATGACAAAAGAAAATCCGATTCAGGAATCGATAACGAATCTTTTCAATACCAACCACATGCAGGTTGTATTTACGCCATTTGCCAATGCTGCAACGTTTACAAATCCTTCCTATCATTTACCGGCATTTTATGAGTTATGGGGGAAATGGGTGAGGCGAGACCGTGCGGTATGGAAAGGTTTAGCAGCGAAAAGCAGGGAAATGTTTCCACGATTTGCTCATCCGCAAACAGGGTTAATGCCTGATTATGCGAATTTTGACGGTACACCAACCGGCGGACATCATGCGCAGTTCCGCTACGATGCATGGCGCTGTATCATGAATGTTGCCATGGATTATGCCTGGTTTAAAGCTGAAGAATCGCAGGTTGAACTGGTAAATCGTATTCATAATTTCTTCCAAAGCAAAGGTATTGAGTCGTACGGCTCAGAATTTACGCTGGCCGGAAGCCAACTGAACAGTGATCACTCGCCTGGATTGGTTGCATGTAATGCTGCAGGAGCAATGGCAAGTAATCAGCGTGTTGCCTGGGAGTTTATCGATGATTTCTTCAAAATTGCTATCCCAACAGGTAGATATCGTTACTACGACGGATTGCTGTATTTCATGAATTACCTGCATCTGTCAGGAAACTTCAGAATTTATACGCCGGCATCGATTGAACTAGATGATGAGCCTGAGCCTGATCCTGACCCTGTACATGGTTACCACATCATTGAATCGTTCAACAACAGAGAGTTAGGTTCAACCTACGATATGCTCAAACAACATGGGGGCTCAACCGGGAATGCTGTTATCACTCTGAGTCCGACAGATAATGATGAAAGAGTAGCACAGGTAATTACCGGAAACTGGGATGAGTATATTCGATTTAGCGTAAACCTGCCTGCAGGAAAACAGATAGCTGATTATGTAAGTCTGGAATTCGATATTTTCTATAACTCGAATGCAGCCAACAGTGACAACAGCTTCAAGGATATGCGTGTATTTATTGCGAATAACCAGGTGCTGAATCAGGCTACAGGAAACAGCAGTGGCACAAACCATAATAAATGGCTGAATATTTCTGTCCCTGTTTCTCATTTGAGCACCGGAAATTCATTCACTATCCATTTGGGTGTACGGTCGAACAAAGCAAACTATTTTGTAAACAATGTGCGACTGAAGGACACCACAAGTATGGTTGAGAATATTAAGCATTACACCGAATGGATTCAGGTGAGTAAGAACAACCTGAGAGTACTGAATAATGAAGTAGCCGATTTTCATTTTTATGATTTAAGCGGAAAACAGCTGATGTCAATAAAGAATGAAACATATGCTGACTTCGAAAATCTCGCTCAGGGCGTTTACATTGTCAGGGTGCTTCAGGGTTCGAAAACAGAAACCATAAAGCTTATAAAATAACCGGAAATTCAAAAAAGAAACACTGATGATACTACATGAAACATTTTTAACTATTCAGGTAACGTATAGCATAAATGATGTAACAAAATCGTGTATGTATCATCAGTTGATTATCTAATTTTGTTGTGAATAATGTTTCAAAAATCACTATTAATATAACGCTAAAAAAATTTAGTCATGAAAAAAACACTACTTCTATTTACTCTCACAATGTTTTTTATTAACAGCTCGTTTGCTGCTGACTTTGTTATTGATAATTTCGACAGCAAGGCGATTGGTACTACCTATCAACTGAAGGCATGGTATCCGACTGATGGAACTGCTACCGTGGTTGCCGACCCCGCCAATGCATCGAACAGGGTTGTGAATATCGTCACCACAAACTGGGACGCCATGTTACAATTAACTGTAACCCTGCCTGCCGGTCAAACCCTCGGAGATTATACAGGTTTTTCATTTGATATTTACATCCCAACCAATGCCAACGATGCTAATCCGAATTACAAAAACGGGTTCGTCTTTATTGACGATGTAAAAAAGTTTGAAGACAGCAATTATCCTATGCAGGCACCCATGACAACATGGACTACTAAATCATTTACATTGGCAAGTTTGAATCTTACTGCTGCTGAAAGAGCCAAAACTACCTTTACCATTGCTTTCGGTATGTCAACTGATAAAGGAAATTATTTCGTTGATAACGTGAAACTAACCGGAGGCCCGGGTGGTGGCAACGGAGGAAATGGTGGTGGAGGAGCTGTTAGTTTTGTTATCAACGATTTCAATGCTTCAACTGTTGGTCAGACTTTCGGAATGAAAGCATGGTATCCTACAGATGGTAGTGCCACTGTAGCTGTTGACCCTGCTAATTCATCAAACAAAGCGGTGAATATCGTAACAAGCAACTGGGATGCACTGTTGAAACTGGATGTTGCACTTCCGGCCGGAAATACATTGGCAAATTATGAGACATTCTCGTTTGATATTTATATTCCAACGAATGCCGGAGATGCCAATCCCAATTACAAGAATATGAATATTTACATCGATGATGTAAAGAAATATGAAGATACAAGCTACCCGTTACAGGCAGATATTGCTGTGTGGACAACCAAAACATACCAACTTTCTGCGCTGAATCTTACTGCAGCAGAATTGGCCAAGAGTAGTTTCAGTATTGCATTTGGTATGTCAACCAATGCAGGAAACTATTTTATTGATAATGTAAAAATGACTGCTAAAACAGGTCCGCTAAATACCATCAACCCTGAAGCTCAACGTAATAATGTATTTATCTCAGGAAATACGCTGCATTTTGCTGATATGATGGTTGATAAGGTGGTAGTTTACGATTTAAAAGGAAGTGTTCGTGCCTCAGGTCAAAATATCTCTACTCTGGATGTTAGCGGTCTTTCGTCAGGACTTTACATCATCAGAACAGAAAAAGATGCGCAGATTTTCGTTAACAAGATTATAAAACAATAAACCATGAAAAAACAATTTTTATCATTCATCACCCTCGTTGCAGTAATGTGGGTGTTTGGAGCAATAACCGTGGCTGGTTCAAGTGCTAACGGCACCAGGGTAAATGGCTATTATATGCTCGAAGATTTTGAAGGTTACAATATTGATTATGCGTATCCTGCCAGCGTAACACAGTTATCAGCATTGGTAAAAGCCAGTCCGACCAACCCTTCAGAAAAAGCTCTTTTTTACTCTATGGGAAGTAGTGGTACTTCCAATGTTTATATCAAGATAAATACAGCATTACCAACAGGTAAGGTGTTGGCTGATTTTGACTCGCTGTTATTCAACCGTTATTTGTCAAATGTCTCGTACAAACAATTTGCAATCTGGATTAATGGCACAAGAGTTCATCAGGTACAAATTCATGGTTCAAATTTAGATCAGGGCGTGGTGAAAATTGCATTATCTGCATTCAATCAGGCCGGTGCTGCAGCTGCAGTAGCGTCAGCAGGTAACAATCCGGAAATTGGTATCGGTATCACTGACTGGCACAACAACACCAGTTTTTATGTTGATAATGTAAAACTGAGCGGTGGAAATCAGGATAATGGCGGTGGCGATAACGGCGGTAATGGTGGAACCGGAGGCGGTACAGAAAATTTGATGCTGAATAATTTCAATGCCAGTGCCATAGGACAAACTTACAGCATGAGGGCATGGAATACAAGTGACGGAACAGCGACGGTTGTTGCCGATCCGGTTAACCCAACCAATCAGGTTGTGAATGTGGTTACAAGTAACTGGGATGCTATCCTGCTGCTTACTGTCACCATGCCTGCCGGTCAGACACTCGGAGATTACACAGGCTTCTCGTTTGATATGTATATTCCAACCAATGCAGGTGATGCCAATCCAAATTACAAAAACATGTTTATCTATTTGGATGGTGTAAAGAAGTATGAGGAAACATCTTTCCCTGAGCAAGCTCCCATCGCAACATGGACAACAAAATCATACACACTGGCAAGCTTGAATCTCACGTCGGCTGAAAGAGCTAAATCTACTTTTACTATTGCTTTTGGTGTATCAACTGATGCTGGTAATTATTATATTGATAATGTGAAGCTCACCGGTGGCCCCGGTGATAATACAGGTGGAGGTGGTGATGATGCAATTGTGAATTATGTTCAGAATTTCAATTCTTTAGCCATTGGTCAGACTTTTGGTTTGAGAGCATGGAATCAAACTGATGGTACAGCAACAGTAGCTGTCGATCCGGTTGATGAAGGCAACAAAGCAGTTCATGTAGTTACTTCAAACTGGGATGCTTTCATGAGATTGGATGTGGCTCTTCCCGGACAGAAATCTCTGTCGAATTATGATACCTTCTCGTTTGATATTTTTATACCAACAAATGCAGGAGATGCCAATCCGAATTACAAAAACATGTTTATCTATATGGATGGCGTGAAAAAGTATGAGGAAACAGGCTTCCCGGAACAAGCTCCGATTGCTACCTGGACAACCAAAACATATGAATTGTCATCCTTGAATCTGACTTCAGCAGAACTGGCGAAAAGTAGCTTTAGCATTGCATTTGGTATTTCTACCAACAGTGGTAACTACTTCATCGATAACGTGAAAATCACTTCGTCAAGTGTTACAACCAATAATGCTAAAACTGATGCGTCAGTTCATAGGGTGTACGTTGCCGGAAATACCTTATATCTATCCGATATTGCTGTCGACAAAGTATCGGTATATGACTTAAGTGGAAGTCTTCGTGCTACAGCCAACAATGTTTCATCGCTCGATGTTGCAGGTTTAGCAACAGGTGTTTATATCGTTAAGGCTGAAATAGGTACGAATGTATTTGTGAACAAAATCATCAGGTAATCTCTTTCTGAATAAATAAGTTTTTAAGATGAAGTATCCTGCCTGTTGGTAGGATACTTCTGTTTTTACGAACTCTGACTGATAAACTGGCCAAATAGTCCTGTAAATTTCATCAAATATTCCTTAAAAACAGGCAATTCATTTAAGTCCAAATTGTTTTCATGCAGAGTAGAAATCGTTTTTATGCTCAGTACTTTTTGATTTTATGCTGAGTGTAAATTCAATTTACGCTCAGTTTAAATTCAATTTTTGCTAAGCGTAAATTCAATTTGTGCTAAGCGTAAAATCAAAAAGTACTGAGCATAAAAACGATGTATGTTAAACGCAAGTCTCAATTTCGCTTTGTCAAAACCGTGATTTTGACTTAACAAATGCCTCATTAAGCATGACATTTTGCCTCGTTTTCATGATTAATTGATAGTTTTTTGTTTGGATGTTGTATTTTTGCATCCGTTATGCTGTACCCCGAATCTTTTGAAAACAAAACCGATTTCCTGCTTATCAGGCAGATGCTGACAGAGATTTGTATCTCTTCGCTCGGTAAAGAAAAAGTGGATGAAATCCGTTTTTCGTCTGATTATAGTGTTATCGATCGTTTGCTTACGCTTACCAATGAAATGCTTACCATCCTTCGGGACGAAACAGAAACAATTCCTGTAGGTGATTTTTTTGATTTGAGAGAGAGTTTATCGCGCATCAGAATTGAGGGTTTGTTTCTCGACGAACAGGAGGTTTTTGATTTGCGCAGGGCCCTGGAGGCTGTCAGGAGAATCGTTGATTTCATCAGAAAAAAAGAAGAGGAGCAGTTTCCTGAATTGTTTGCTCTCACTAATCAGGTGAGCTTATTTCCCGAGATTATTCGTCGCATTGATATGCTGATGGATAAATTCGGCAGGGTGAAAGATAATGCTTCACCCGCGTTGGCTAAAATTCGCAAAGAGCAACTCTCTGCCCAGCATGCGGTTAACCGCTCGCTCATGCAGATTTTGAAGCAGGCACAGCAAGATGGCTATGTCGAAAAAGATGTAGCGCCTGCTTTGCGCGATGGCCGTTTGGTAATTCCCGTGTCTCCTGCATACAAAAGGAAAATTTCGGGCATAGTGCACGATGAGTCGGCCACCGGAAAAACTGTTTTCATAGAGCCATCGGTGGTGGTGGAAGCCAATAACAGAATCCGTGAACTGGAAGGCGAGGAGAGAAGGGAAATCATGCGTATCCTGATTGAATTCACAAGCTTTGTTCGTCCATACATCAGCGATATAGTTGCCTCACAGGATTTCCTGGGGCACATTGATTTTTTGCGCGCCAAAGCACTTTTCGCGATTAAAATCAATGCGATACGACCGGCACTCGATCCTGTTTGTCAGATCGACTGGCGCAAAGCCACACATCCCTTATTGTACCTTTCGCTTCAGAAACAGGGCAAGCAGGTAGTGCCTTTAGATATTGAGCTCAACAATCAAAACAGAATATTACTGATATCGGGTCCCAATGCCGGAGGAAAATCGGTTTGTCTCAAAACAGTTGTAATGCTGCAATACATGCTGCAATGCGGGTTATTAATCCCGCTTCATGAGAGCAGTCGGTGCGGTATCTTCGAACGTATTTTTATTGATATTGGCGATGAGCAGTCGATCGAGAACGACCTTTCAACCTACAGTTCGCACCTGCTCAATATGAAGTTTTTTCTCCGGAACTGTCAGTCGAAAACCCTGCTCCTCATTGATGAGTTTGGTACAGGAACCGAACCCATGATTGGTGGTGCCATAGCCGAGGCAACGCTCGAAAAAATTAATCAGACCAAAGCATTTGGGGTAATCACCACGCATTACACCAACCTGAAACACTTTGCGCAGGAAACTGAAGGAATAATCAACGGTGCTATGTTGTACGACAGGCAACATCTGCAACCCCTTTTTCAACTTCGTGCAGGAAACCCGGGGTCGTCGTTTGCCATTGAAATCGCCCGTGAAATTGGTCTTCCCGAAGATGTGATAGCATCAGCATCAGAAAAAGTTGGTTCGGATCATCTCGACTTTGACAAGCATTTGCAGGATATTGTTCGCGATAAACGCTACTGGGAGAATAAGCGTCAGCAAATCAGACAAAAGGAAAAGAAGCTCGAAGCTGTTTTAGAGAAATACGAAACAGAAATGTCCGACATCAAAAAGCAACGCAGGGAGGTGATTACCAAAGCCAGAGATGAAGCTCAGCGATTGATGACGGAAGCCAATGCCCGTATCGAAAATACGATTCGCGGGATCAAGGAGGCGCAGGCTGACAAAGAGAAAACCAAAGCCATCAGGAAGGAATTAAAGGATTTTAAAGAGCAGGTGCTCGATACTTTGAAAGATGAACATAACAAGAGCAAAAGCAATTATCCCAAAAAGAAAGAAGCTGACGCGGAAGTTTTAGTTATTCAGGTAGGGGCTACAGTGCGTATCAAAGGACAACAAACTACCGGTAAAGTAATTGATATTCAAGGGAAAAATGCCATCGTCGCATTTGGACTACTCAAATCCTCCGTAAAAATCAGCACCCTCGAAATTATCAGCAACAATCAGCTTAAGCGGGAACAGAAGAAGCAGGTCCATGCTGTAAACACCGTTACCGAAGATGTACGTCAGCGAAAACTGCATTTCAAATCTGATATTGACGTTCGCGGAATGCGGGGCGATGAAGCATTGCAGGCAGTAACCTATTTTATCGACGATGCCCTGATGGTTGGAGTCGCTTCTGTTCGCATCCTGCATGGAACCGGTACCGGTGCGTTGAGACAGTTAATCCGGCAATATCTTGGAACTGTACATGGTGTTCGTACTTTCCGCGATGAGCATGTGCAATTTGGAGGAGCAGGAATTACGGTTGTTGAGTTCTGAAACCATAATCCCTGCATTATTTCAAATCATTTTGTTAACTGTTTTCCGGATTTTCCCTTCAATATAAATATATAAAGGAATGAAGGCAAACATTACAATATTGACGCAAACCATTGATATAATCTCATACCAATCGGTGTTTATCGCACTGTACTTCAAAAACAGCATTATAGGGAAGTTCAGTATATAGAAGAAAATAAAGATAGCAACAGCTGCTTTATGTCTTAGCTTTGCCCAAACATATTCCGAATTATCTCCGGCTTTTTTTAATACTGATTTTTCGCAATATGTTTTCAATACAATAATCAGAGGAGGAAAAAAGAATAATAACATTGCCGGCAACAACCAGAGTTTACTATACTGATACTTTTTGATACTAATTATCATGGCGGTCATCGCGAAGACATACAACATCAAAGTTGTAATTGTTAGTGCCATGATGGAGATGTTTTCTGTTAGGTTCATAAATGACTTTTTTGGTTATTATAATGCTTTGATCTCTTTCAATCTTTCAAACATATCAGTTATCGTTTTTCTTTCCGGAAAAAAGAAAAAATTGATATTGAAGGTTACGATTTCATGATTAATAAGTCTGATGATAATAATGTTGTTATTTGCGAAATCTACAGACATTATATCATTCAGTTTGACTATCTTAGTTTCAGCTGAGTCAGGTAAATAAAAAGATATCACTTTTTCGTCCCATGATATAAAGTACTTAGATTTTTTTACACCATAATTAATGATGAAAGTGGAGATTATTCCATTAAATATCATTGCTATATAACCACCAGCATTAATATATGGCAGAAGTCTGGTATTCAAGAGGTACATAAATAACAAACCTGACACACCTAAAAATATCAAACCAGATGAGAAGATAAGATATGCCTTGCTATGCTTCGTTTTATCCTTGTAAACACTGATATAATTAATCATTGGAGCTTGCAAACAATGAATGTGAAAATAATTTTAAATAATTGTGCGATGCTTATTTTAGCATCACAAAAGTTTTATAAATATTATATAATTACAAGTGTATTCAAAATAAAACATGTCTTTTCATTAAACGACAATTCAGAATAATATTTTTATTCGCTCATTTCTTAATGTTGTTTTTCTTCATCAACTTTTCCTGATAATAAATTTCCGTTTCAGTTTTCTCCCCTCAAAAAAAAATTGTACCTTTGGGGTCGTTAAAAAGTGGTATGTTTATATCAGCTAAGGTATTAAAAATCAATAACTATTAATTATTTCATAATCATCAGACAATGAGTAGAATTGAAAAAATCGTTGCCCGTGAAGTGCTTGACTCGCGCGGTAATCCTACTGTAGAAGTAGATGTAATCCTGGAATCAGGGGTAATTGGTCGTGCTGCAGTACCATCAGGTGCTTCAACCGGCGAACACGAAGCTATTGAGCTTCGCGACGGCGACAAAGCCCGTTACCTTGGTAAAGGTGTACTTAAAGCAGTAGCTAATGTGAATACTGTAATCGGTCCTGCATTAGAAGGTGTTGATGCTTTGCAACAACGTGCAATCGACAAAATGATGATCGCACTTGATGGTACCAAAACTAAATCAAACCTCGGTGCTAATGCTATTCTTGGTGTTTCTCTTGCTGTTGCTAAAGCTGCTGCCGAATATCTTGGCATGCCTCTTTATCGCTACATTGGTGGAACCAACGCTTTCACCCTTCCTGTTCCGATGATGAACATCATCAACGGTGGTTCACACTCTGATGCTCCTATCGCTTTCCAGGAATTCATGATTCGTCCTGTAGGCGCAACTTCTTTCCGCGAAGGTCTTCGCATGGGTGCTGAAGTTTTTCATTCATTGAAAAAAGTATTGCACGATCGTAACCTCAGCACTGCTGTTGGCGACGAAGGTGGTTTTGCTCCAGCTTTGAACGGAACTGAAGATGCTCTGGAGTCTATCCTTTTGGCAGTTGAAAAAGCAGGTTACAAACCAGGTGTTGATATTACTATCGCACTCGACTGTGCTGCTTCTGAGTTCTTCGAAAATGGTATCTACAACTATGCTAAATTTGAAGGCGCTAACGGTGCAAAACGTAACTCTGCAGAACAGGTTGATTATTTGGCTGAACTGGTTTCTAAATATCCTATCGACTCAATCGAAGATGGTATGAACGAAAGCGACTGGGATGGCTGGAAACTTCTGACTGAAAAACTGGGTGATAAATGTCAGCTTGTAGGTGATGACTTGTTCGTTACCAATGTTGAATACCTGAAAAAAGGTATCGATACAGGTTGCGCTAACTCTATCCTGATTAAAGTTAACCAAATTGGTTCTCTGACTGAAACGTTGGATGCTATCGAAATGGCTCACCGTGCAGGTTATACTTCAGTTACTTCACACCGCTCAGGTGAAACTGAAGATGCTACCATTGCCGACATCGCTGTTGCTACCAACTCAGGTCAGATTAAAACTGGTTCTTTGAGCCGCTCTGACAGGATGGCTAAATACAACCAGCTTCTCCGTATCGAAGAAGAATTGGGCGATTTGGCTGTTTATGGCTACAAAAAATAAGCTGTTGACATAAAGCTATTTATATTAAAAAGCGGTTTTTTCTCTGAATTAACCGCTTTTTTTGCACCCGATTTTGAAGAAAAATGCATACATTTGGAAAACTCAAATTCAAATACTTCAACATATGGGTAGTAAGAAAAATTTTGTACTGGATACCAATGTGATATTACACGATTACCGCTGTCTCCACAACTTCGAAGAAAACGATATTTACATTCCAATCGTTGTGCTTGAGGAACTTGATCATTTCAAAAAAGGGAATGAGCAAATCAATTTCAATGCGCGTGAGTTCAGTCGCGAACTGGATCTTATTGCCAACGAGAAGATGTTCAAAAAAGGGGTGGATATTGGCGAGGGAAAAGGTAAATTGTTTGTCGTTACAAGTACCGAATATCCCGATATTGTTGCCTCATCATTCATGGAAAGAACGCCGGATCATCGTATTCTGGCAATTACCTACCAGCTAAAGAAAAGCAAACCATCTTCCAAAACGATATTGATTACCAAGGACATCAACCTGAGAATGAAGGCGCTGTCGATTGGGTTAGAAGCGGAAGATTATATCAACGACAAGGTAACTAACCACAACATATTTGAAAAACATCACGAAGTTTTCACCAATGTTCCGATTGAAGTCATTGAGCAGCTGTATAGTTCCGGCGGTGAAATACCGATTGAGTCGCTTGAGTTCGCTTCCGATATTGAGCCTCAGGATTGCTTCGTGCTCAAAAGTAACCGCTCCAGTGTGTTGGCACGCTATATTTCGCAAACAGGAAAAGTCAGACGCATTGAGAAGGAGCGCTGTTTCGGCATTGAACCCCGAAATGCTGAGCAGTCGTTCGCAATGAACGTATTACTGGATGATGATGTAAAACTCGTGGCTCTGACCGGGAAGTCGGGAACAGGTAAGACTTTACTGGCATTGGCTGCAGCGCTTCAGAAACATGATGCATACAAACAGATTTTATTGGCCCGACCTATCGTTGCACTGGCTAACAAAGATCTTGGGTTTCTGCCTGGCGACGAAAAACATAAAATCGCACCCTACATGCAACCTCTTTTCGATAATCTGAATGTTATCAAACATCATTTTTCGTTTCAGGGGAAAGAAATAAAGCTGATTGAGGATATGCAACGAAATAATCAGTTGGTGATTGAAGCTCTTGCTTATATCCGTGGCCGAAGTTTGAGCGAAACCTTCTTCATCGTTGATGAGGCGCAGAACCTTACTCCGCACGAGATTAAAACCATCATTACCAGGGCAGGCGAGGGGACAAAGATTGTATTTACAGGTGATATTCAGCAGATTGACTCGCCTTATCTCGATATGTTCTCCAATGGTTTGGTGTATATGATAGATCGCATGCACGGACAGGATATCTTTGCGCACATCAACTTGGTGAAGGGCGAACGAAGCTATTTGTCTGAACTTGCCAGCAACCTGCTATAATTGCAAGTGCTGCATTTGTTTTTCAGAAAGGATATCCAATGGCAATATTCAGCGTGAGGT
Source organism: uncultured Paludibacter sp. (assembly GCA_964389115.1). Taxonomy (GTDB): domain Bacteria; phylum Bacteroidota; class Bacteroidia; order Bacteroidales; family Paludibacteraceae; genus Paludibacter. Next base: position 66,758 of record CAYMDE010000001.1, read on the forward strand.
TTTCTTTGCGCCATTGGCTGTTGAAAGGATTGATATCGCGGACAACCCATCCCTTATGATTCTCCTCCCATGGCTTCCTGAGTGGTATGGCCATATCGAAACGAAGCACAAAGAAGGTTACATCGAAACGCAAACCAAACCCACTGCCAATAGCCATCTCGTTGAGAAAACTGTTGAACTGAAACGCGTTCAGCGCATTGGCGGCGGCGTGATTGTCATTAATCCAAACATTACCCGCATCGATGAAAAGTGCGCCTTTCAGCAGACTGACAATATCGAAGCGATATTCTGCATTCATCTCCAACTTGATGTCGCCTCCGGATTGCAATAACGCCATCCTTGTTCCTGATGGTACTGTTTTGCCCGGACCAAGCGCATTCATTGGAAATGCTCTTAAGCTGTTGGGACCACCACTGAAAAACTGTCTGTTGTAAGGCAAAGCAACCGAATTGCCATACGCAAGTCCATAGCCGCCATACAGTCTGGTTACGAAACGACTACCACCACTCACAGCTAAATTCAGTCGGGCATCAGCACTGAGTCGTACGAAACGGGCAAATCTGTCGCCACTCAGTTTTTCAGGAAGTATCGACAAGGTATTACCTGCAGTTTCGACTTGAGATTGCAGGAAGAAATGTGCCGACCGCGCTGATGACATCGGCGGATTAAAGGTAATTGAGTAACTTGCGCCCGCAATAAACTGATCTTCAAAACTTCTTCTCAAAAAAGGGTTGCTGTCGAGTAAAGATTTAAACTCATCGGATTGATTGGTCAGATTGGTATTGCTGATATTAACAGGCTGAAAATCATGACGAAACTTAGTGTTACGCCACTGATATCCATAGTTCAACTGAAAACTTTGCAAATCGAAAAAGTTCACCCTCGACATGTAGTTATATGCCAAACTGATATTGGTTTTGGGAAGATGTGCACCGGTTGATGTCCGAATTGGAAACGGACTGAGTATTCGCGGAAAGCTTAACTCTGCCTTAGGATTGATGGAGTATATAAAAAGATTCTCGTTCAGGCGGTTGAATTGTGCTTCCCAAAGTCCGGAAAGACTGAACTTCAGCTGCTCAGAACCTCCGAAAGTATTTCTGTTAAGCAAATTAAGATTGAATCTCGGACCGGTATAGTCATTCGATTTTGTAACCAATTCAATCTCAGCCTGTAGTGCATTGACCGGATGAGGTGTCAATCGAATGTGTGCATTTAAAACGCCTGTGCTTTCATCCTCCTGATATTGTATGCGTGCAAAACGGTATGCTCCGAGCGACATCAGACTTTGAATGGTATTTCGGTGCAATTCTCTGTTGAAGAACTGATTTTCTTCTATATGAATTGAATTGATAAGCACATTGGGTCGTACCCTGATTTCTTCAGCAGGATAAACAAAAAGAATGTTACCGCTCAAAATACTGTCTCTTTGCAAAGATGATGAAGATGGCGGTGCAAGCTGTTCAACTGAAATCTGACCTATGCTCCATCTAATCAACGCATTCAGAGGTACTTCATCCCTGAGACGCATACGCACAATCGCCTGTTTGCTTTCATGAATTGTGTCCACATGAAATACAAGAAAATCAGGATTGAAGAAATAAAAACCTTCGTTCATCAGATGGTCATTTATCCTGACTCTTTCCTGCTGAAAACTGCTTAAGCGGTATGGTTCTCCGGTTTTTACTAATGAAAGATTACTAATGCTTTGAATTGCTTCATAAACATGTGGTTCCTCAATCTCAATGCTGAATTCACTGATTATGAATGGATCATGTACCTTGGATGTATAATGTATTGTGGCCGTTTTGCCTTTGGTAATTATTTCATGACTGGTTTCGCTGTTGAAAATCCCCAGATTGAAAAACCTTGAATCAATCACCGAGGCAGTTGCTTCGGGTCGGGTGTTACTAAGTAAAACGGGTGGTTCTGACCACTTTTTCAATGCAGTTCTGATTTTGTCAGACTTAACCTTATCAGCAAAATAGTAAAGCCAGAGTTTTGGACGCATCCCCAGTATTGAACTGTTGGCTTGTGGTCTGAATGTTCTTTCTGCAGCAGCTTTCAAAACTGCTTCATCCTCTTTGTTGCTTCCTTCCAATCTAATCTTTGATCCGATATATAGCTGTTCTTCCTCAGCAAGATACTTGGTTGCCGAACAGGAGTACATCATTGATAATGCACTTATTATTATAACGATATGTCTGAAAGACCTACTCACTCTCTTGTACTTTCTGTTTTTTTCTGTCTCGGAACAAATTGCGCCACAAATTAAATTCGCGCGTGAAAACCACACCGGCACCAGTTTCAATTACATCACCTTCATAAACGGTCTCATAAACATTCCTTCTAAACCCTTTAAGTCTGAACCTGCCATCCTTGGTCAACCGATACTCAACCCGAATATCTCCGGCAATATCATTGAACTGCTGATTGCGTGCTCTTTCTCCTTCCAACTCAACAGTGCCGCCCACCTGAACTGTTAGTCGTTCGTCAAGCAAATTCCTCGACAAGCCCATGGTCAGTGCCGTCCTTCCTTCACCATCTCCATCACCAAAGTCTTCGTATGATTGCAGGTCGAAGTTCAACTGAAAACCGGGAATTAACTGAGGACCAAAGCGGTTTAACTGTTCAGTTAGCAGACCGCTTACCGTTGAGCGTATCATTGTGTTGGTTCCTGAGCCCGCAGTTTCCAACGGATTATCCTGTACGAATCGTTCGAGCAAAAGCAAAGAAAAAACTTGTTTGTTGAGTGCCGAAGGATCTTCGTTCAGCCTCAGAATTTTTTGATGCACAGAGCCACCGATGATATTCCTGTCTTCAGGCCTCATCCTGATTTCAAAACTTATTTCCGGACTGAGTATTTCGCCACGTAACTTGAGCACTACCTGAAATGGCCACGATTGTAGATAGGGTCGGCGTTGTATGTCGGACAAGCCCCCGAGTTCTTCAGCCATCAAATTATAAGGCGATGTTCGAATGGTGTAAGCAGCGTCAATATTCAACCCTGCATCCATAGGTTCGCCACGCCATTGAATTGTACTTCCGGGCAATAACTCAAATTGCTTTCTGATTATGGATTCGAAGGTTAACAAATAACTTCCTTCCCTTAACTCATATTCACCGGTCATCGACATGTTACCGCTTCGGTCGATGTTGAAGTTAAGGGCTGCCTGACCGCGAACCACGAGCGAGTCGGATGAGGCAGGATCCATGAACATACGCAGGGTGGCGTTTCGGTCAATTTCGATTAATGAACTCAACTCCAAACCTTTGATGCCTGTTTCTCTGCTGATGATTTGATCAGTTTTAGTATTATCAATATGCGGATTGTTGAACAAAACGATGTCTTCTCCCTGATAAGTATTTAATTGCGAAGGCGGAACCACAAAACTCACATGCGAACCCCGGTTCATTCTTACATACGCATCAACTACGGGATTATCCATCGTTCCCTGAATACCAATTCTACTGTCAATCAGCAATCTGCCGTAATAGAGTGGGTTCTCATTGGCTTTTACATCAAACAACTGAAAATTATCAGCGTTTAACGTGAGGTCAAATCTAAAATCCTTTAACTCCCTGATGTGAATCGTCCCATCAATCTTAGCTGTTTGATTATTTAAATCCCGGATGTTGAAGTTTTCAAAATAAACACCATTGTTATCGAAACGAATTCTTTCATGCGTCAACCTCAATGGATTACTTAACATCTCGGGTGTCGTAACAACATCATTCAGGGTTATAAACCCACTGAATACAGGCTGCTCAGGAGTTCCGCTTACATTGATTTTTCCATCAATATAACCCGATGAGTATTTTATTTGTCCCGCACTCAGAGCTTCAACAGTTTCCATGCTTATTCTGTCGATGCCGGCTATCAAATCAAATATTGGCACATTATCCTGAAGTTTTACCGAACCTTGAGCAGAGAACTCATTACCACCACCAGAAATTGCAGCAATCAGATTATATTGATCAGGCACTTGTTGCGAAACATCCAGCGAAACATCCCCAATCCGGTTGTAATTCCAAACCAAATCATCGATTTTTAACGACCCATCAACAAACCAATGCTTTTCTATTTCTCTGATATTAAATGCACCGGACAATACACCCTTCAACATATCACTATCTTCATCAACCAAACGATAAGCTTCATCTAAGCGAATATCTTGAATCTCAGCACGAATTAATTCTCCGATATTGTGAGGGTTCATTCTCACTTGCATATCCCCGAATGGTAATACCAACGATGCAAAAAGTTCGTCATTTTCCTGGCGGGCAATCAGCGAAATATCGCCCGGGATCCACAATTTATCAGTAGTGCTCACCTGAAGATTACTCACCAATACATTACCGCTTAAATCTTCGGGGCTAAATCCTTTAAGCTCACCATCGGCTTTTAGTTTAACGGTCAGACTATCTTCTGTAAATCCCAGTTTTTGTAAATCAGCATGCGGTAGATTTAAACTGAAACTGGCCATTTCACTTCCTTTCATGAGATTAGCATGAGCCGAAAAGTCCAAAGCAAAGTTATCTTCATTGATGGCAACATCTGCAGTTAATAGTTGGCGGTTGAGTAGTGCATTGATGCTTAAATCCCGGTATTCATGTTTGTTGTAGCTTATTCTTTTTATATGCGTTTTAAGTTCAGCACGTGATTCATTGATATCGGTTCCGTTGGCAAACAGTTGCATATCCAAATTCAATAAGCCAAAACTGGCAGTATCTTTCAGCAACTTACCGAGCTCCACATACAAATCATTCAGATTTGCCTGATACTCTCCATTCCTCACAGAAGCATTGATTCTGCCCGAAAAAAGATTGCTGTGGATTTGTGCAACAACCCGCGCATTATCAGGATTTCCATTCGCTGTGAGATTTGCATTCAGAAAAGCAGGAATTTCAATGTTGTCGGGAATCATATTACCCGCAAGCAATCTTATATCGCGACGGTTAGTCTGTAAGTTCAGTTCCTGAAGGTTGAAATCAGGTTTGTTAGTTTCGGTGAGACCCTTGACATTAAATTTTGTTCGGAGATAGGTGCTGTGTGCCGTTTTGAAAACGATACCTTCGCCATGCAAATCATTCGCATATCCATGCAAAACGCCTGAGATATTCGTGTTCAAATCCATCAATCCTGCAAATTCACGGGCTAAAGATTTGGGAAGGAAGGATTTGAAATCATGATGACTGATATGCAGTTTTCGTAAATTCAGATCGAAGCGGGAGGCAAGGGGATTACTGATAAGCGAATCCAAAGATTCGAATCCCAGTTGAAAATCAGCATCAAGTTCGGTATTATCAACTTTTGCTTTTAGTTGCTGTACCGATAACTTATTTTTATGCATACTGAAGTTAACCGCAAATTCTTTAATATCAGGCCAGTTTTCAATATTCAGATTCAGATTTTTAAGTTGTAATCTGCTTTGAATATTATCGTGGTATAAATCTTCAAACAGCACGGAAATATTTTTGATTTGCATTGGGTCATTCAATTCGTCATTTACTTTGATTGTTGAATAGACTTCTGCAATATCCAGCTTGACTTTGTCACCACTTATCTCAAACGATTCAAAATCAGCGTAAATCTCATCCATTTCAAATGCTGTAAGATAGAGATGTGATAGCTCAGAATTAAAATGATCGTGATAATTGACATTTAAATTTCGTACCGACGCCTGCTTCACTGTCAACTTCCATGGAGTCGCTTTCTTTTCTTCGTCGGGTTTATCTATTGTATCTGTGAAAGCATCAATCAAAAACTGATAATTCATCACTGAATCAATCTCTGTATTGTTGATATTGATTAATGTTTGATCCAAATTAAAATTTCGAATCAAAATGTGGTTTTTCTTCAGTCTACCCGGACTGAATCTTAGTTCAAGCAGTTTGGTATGCAGCAGGGTATCACGCTTTTGGTCTTCAATCAGTATTCCTTTAGCAATCAGAGTTCCGCGAAAGGATATTCCTACATAATCAATCGCAATATGTGTTTCGGTTTTTCTGCTTAAATAATCTGTGGCTGCTTGCGCCAGTTTTGTTTGTACATAAGGGAACTGAATTAATGTAACAACAAGCGTAATCAACAATAGCAATGAAGCAATTGTCCAAAGCAAAACTTTCAGTGCTGTTATAATATATTGTTGATATGCTGGCATGTTGATTTTTCGTTATTCGCAAATTTAAAAAATAAAAAACAGAAATCAGACTGGTTCAAACATTCTTATACAAAAAGAACCGGAAATTGTGCTTCCGGTTCTTTTTGAAATTAAAATTTAATCTTATTTATCTGTACTGAGCTTTCATTTTTCCCAGACTTAAACTCACACCAGCCTGAATTTGAGTAGAGATGGAGTGAATTGGTAAAGATACTGGGAATGGAATGCCTTCAATTTCAAACTCCGGAGTGATATCCAACGGAATGTAATCACAAGCAAGGAATATGTTTGCAATTCCGAGGTTAAGCCCAAAGGCAACACCCAACGATCGTGGTCTGCTGTTTACCAATGTGTAGCTGGCAGCAATGTTAAATCCCGAAAGCGGTTTTAAGTTCACTATACCTGTTAGTTCATGCTGATTGTTTTCAGGAATCATGTAGTTGCTGTAAAGCAATCCCAATGTAAGTTTATTGCTTAATACACCTACTTCGAGACCGGCATTAAATACCGGAATCAGACTTACAACTAAATCTTCTTTGTCGTCGCTTAATCTGAAGTTGGCCAGTTCGAGCAAACCATCCTGTAAGTTGGTAAGTTGTTCTTCGATACCATCTTCATTGTCGCCTCCTATGCCATCAATACCACCAAACACTATCCCTCCGGTAGAGTAGGCCCTTTGATGGAAGTCTTGTTTCCAGGTTACACGACCGAGGTCGATTATACCTGCCGACAACTGAACATTTTTAAGAGGATTCCAGGTTACACCAAGGTCAAGAGCAAAGCCTGAACCTGCTGACTGAGTAGGATTCGATGTGTCCAGATTAAACGGCGAACCTTCCAAATCAAGATAACCATCAGCATCTGTTACTAGCGTCATCATTGGGGCATATACGTTTAACATACCTGTTGAATTTACTGTCCACTCATCAGGTTTCATGTCAATCAGCAAGTTATCTAAACCAGCTGATATTCTGGCTAAACCATGCAGATACTTACCTTTAAAACCAAAGCGGATATTATCTCCGATTTTAAAAGAAGAGCCCAATGATGCTTCGAGCATTGCATCTAATCCGAAAGTGAGATTGTTCATGTCATAAGTATTCCCAGTTTCAGAAGACATACCAACTTTCATGAATTCGAACAACTCATAAGGGAGATTAAGCCCACCGTTAATCCTGGTAGCAACTTCGAAGTTCCAAAATGAACTCTTGGCATAGAAACCCATCGAAGCAATACTGAGCCGCTGATTAAAATTCAGTTCATTGTTCGGGTTGAGTTGTGATAAAAACTGCTCAGGAGTAACATTTGGATGCATGAATGTCAACAGAGGATCACCTGCAGTAGTTGCAGGGAACAGAAACGTACTTAGTTTCAAATTCGACTGTATTCCAAAATCGACAGAGCCAAGGGCTGGGTAGCCCATATAGCCCCTTGCCGGTACCAATGCCGGGTTAAGTAAATGCTTGTGAGTAGCATTATCGAGAAAATATCCGATTTTCGCCACAGGTTGAGCATTAGTCAACTGGAAAGAGAGTGCAAATATCAGCAACCCCAAAATATGTTTTTTATTGAACTTTTTCATACTGTTTAATTATTAGGGTTAATATTTACTGTAATCCCACCTCCGATACGTGCTTTCAGATCAGCGACCACATAGTTTTCGGGTCTGATTGGTGTCCCTGCAACCGTAGTGTTTGAAGTTGCCCTGAATGTCAGAGCTATTTTACTCATTCGTTTGAGGTCGCCAAAATCATCAGCAAGTTTAATTGCTATATTGGATACAACACCAGTTCCATCCGGAGCACCGGCAAGAATTGTCTGTTCATCTGTTACCGATAGTATATTGAAGTTCTCATCCATTATCATCAGTTGGAGATTCAAATCCAGAGGTATAGAGTTGGTAATTCTGCCAAGCAGCTCCATCGAACCAGTATTTATATTGACATCACCAAGGTCAAGACTGATATTCTCTATGGTATCTCTAACAACTATACTCAAATCTTTGCCAAAGCTGAATGGAATAATGAAATCGTATTTAACCTTCATATTGTATGTGGCATTCAGATCAATCAAATGCTGTACATTCGTATTGATGGTAGGCTTCAATTCCAGTTTGAATTTATCAGGTATTGGTTTGAATAAATTCTGTACATCACGTTGTATGAACTGATACCCTGTAGGCATACCTGAAGAGGATGGAGAAATCCAATATCCGGTTTTGAGCATTTCTGCCGGGGTTGCAGCTTTAGGAATTGAAATTGTAAATGTAAGTTTATCATCAGCTAACGGTGCACCACCAATGATTTTAGTCATTGAAAGTTCTGCACTGACAGGTATTCCCAGGTTACTTTCAGTAGTAAGTGAAATTACCGGATTAGCTATGTCAAGCACAACATCATCACCCTTCAGGAAGTCAGGAAGATCATCCAATGCAACTTCTGGAATATCCAACTGATCGGAGATGTCAACATTGAACTTACCATACACTTTAGCAAATTCAAGTCCGCTTATTGTTACCTTAACATCCACTGAAATATCCTTACCATCAAGATCGGCACTATTAATTGTTGGATTCTCAACAGATACACTAACATCAAAATCAATATCATCAATAATGCTCAATTTGCCATTTAAGTCAGATCCGTCAAATTTCAATGATCTTAAATTGACTGTTCTGGCGAGTTTGCCATTAACAAATGCTTCTTTAATAATCAACTCATTTGTAGCAGATACCTGACCTGAGCCAAACTGTAGCATTTGAGGGAACTTAACTTTAATATCAGCATTCAATGGTTTTCCACCTAAATCAGGCATATTGTTAATCTGAATTTCCAGTTTAAGTGATGCTCCCGACTTAATTAATATACTGTCCAATGCAACTATTTCAGAAGGAATATCATTAATTACAAGATCTAAAGCAGTTTTATCGCTGAACTCAGCCTCCAGGTTTTTCATCTCTATCGATGATGATTCAATCATCAAATCAGAAATGATAGCTTCAAAGACGAGTTCGCTGCCGGCCAGATTTTCAATGTCTAATGAATTAACTGTTCCCTGTTGCAACGTAACACCACCTCCTATAGATATCTTCTCGGTCAAAGATAATTTACCGTTATTCAGATCTTTGTTGATGTGTAGTGCGACTAATTCCAATTCAATAAAATCAGGAATTGCACCATTAATTACGTACGAGTTATTTGACAGGTTCGGATTAGGCTTGAAGTCGAACATGTCACTAAATGTAATGCTGATACCATTCGCAACAAGATTCAATGGGAGATTAGGTCTGTTAATGTTCACCCTGACATAATTACCCGGTTTCACATTGATAGTACCTAAGCGCGCAACCTGATCTGAAATGTCGATGTCAATTTTAGCATCAATATCTTTCGCATCAATGTCTTCGTTAATCGGATTGGTAACCACTGTAGCCGAGGTTAACTGAATTGCCGAAGCTGAAGTCATTGCAATGTTAGGATTTTTTGAAGTATCAATATTCTTACTATCCATCCTTCCATTGAAAGTAACCTGACCTGTGTAACTAATATTTCCTGACCAATCGAGTACACCCGCATTTATATCAACTCCCGACAAATCAATCTCGGAAAGATTTAGTTCTATTCTAAAACCATTTACAGGATCAAAAGTAGCATTGTTAGCAGCATATGTATTACCGGCCAAATTACTGAATGTAAAGTTGTTCGGGAATGTGATATTCATGTTATCAATGTTTATATTTTGAGTTTTCATCGTTGGTAAATCAGATGGAGTCATTTGAATCACAAGATTTGTACTTAAAGGCGAACCTGCTGTTTTGCCAAAATATATTTTGTTGATTTTATTTACCTGAGAAGGCAGACTGTTATTATTAACTGAGAATGATGACGAACCGCTCAAACTCGTTTTTAATGAAGGTACATCAAAGTCGAGGTTGTTTATCTTTACATCTTTAATAATTACATTTACCACCAGGTCAATTTTCTTAGCTTCCTGTACTTTGTTTTCCCTAACAGTTCCCTCAGCGTCCATAGTACCGCTGATAGAAATGAGTTTGGCCACATCAATTATATTGGCAACAGCGCCGGGCAAATTATGCAATGCAACTAAATCGTAGGACTTACTAGATTGATAGTCATTGAAATTATGCAATGAATTAGAATTGTCAAATACTATATTTCCTCCTACCAAAGGCGTTAATGGGCTAAACTTGAACAGATTTCCCGGGTCGATTTGAATATTTGGAGTAAACACCCCTGCTGAAAGACTTTCAGCTGCAGTGTCTAACTGAAGTGTAATTTCCATTTTTGCACCTGCATTCAAATCTATCTGATAAATATTGGTCACACCATCAGGCACCTCAATCGAGTAATTGACAGTTACCGATAAGTCACCGATATCGATAGGGTCAGTTGTTGCAAAAGTAAATGATGGATTAACCTCCATCGTGTATTGATCAAGCGGGGAAACATTCGCCACAATATCATTGGCACGGTTATCCACTGTTTTGTCATCAATACTTAGTTTGTTATCATCCATAATGTAACTGGCAAAGTCAACACCGAAATTACTTGCAATATCCACACTTGGTGAAATATCACCAATGTTGATATTAGGAATGTTCATTGCCAGAGTATCCCGAATACTAAAGCCGGGAATTTTGAATTCACTTACGTCAATATCTCCAAAACTCACTTTGATGTGTTCACTGAAAATCTGATCAGCGAATTTCAACTGACTTTTATCCAGACTTTTCAGTAGATCTTCGATCGACATAGAATCGGATAAAGTAAACCCATAACCACCATCTTCCATCGTTTTGAGAAATTCCAAATCATCGGAACTTAGAAAATCGCTCAATCTGATGGTGTCAGTTTTTCCAATAGGCAAAGCCAAAGAATCACCGCCTACTTTAATCTCCGGGTCAATTCCCTTACTCATATCATAGAGAGGGTCTCTACACGAATTAATCAGCAAAACGGTGGCCAGAGTAAAAAAGATTCCCCGGACTGTTAGAACGTTTAATTTCATAAGACTTGTTTTTAATTTATGAATGATAATCACGATTTTAAATTGCTCTTTATTTTCAATTAGGTTTTTGATATGAAAGTCACTTAGGGCAGTGTCTGGATTGCCAAGAGTCTTAAAGAATACAAAAATAATTAAATGTCTTAATAGTTAACAATTAATGATAAGATTTGTTTTAAACAGATTAAAATGAAACGATATTTTATTGTTTAATTATAAGATGAAAAAACAAATGCTGTTTTTATTATTGTTTATTTATAAAATGTCAGCAGGGATGAATACTTTATAGAAACAGAAAGCGTGTTATAATTAATAAAACATAAAAAACCTGGTTATGGTTTTTAAACTTACCACAACCAGGTTATATTTTTGAACTTTTCATTTGAGAATCTAAACTAAATCACAGGCATCGCCCGGCATCCAATGTTTATCCTGACCATCCCACTTTACGTTACATCCTATCGGATTAGTTAGAGGGATGCTTACAGGTTTGCCCGATAAATGTTCTTCCAATACTCTTTCCAGATCATTCACTGTGATTTTAGAAGCATCTCTCGGACTATCAACTGCTCTGCCAGTGTAAATAAGCTTTCTGTTTTTGTCGAACACGTAAAAATGGGGTGTACGTAAAGCACCGTACTTAAGTGCTATCTCCTGAGATTCATCATAAAGATACGTCCAAGGAAATTGAAACTCTTCCATTCGCTTAACCATGTTAGGGAAACTATCTTCCTCGTATGTGTTCTTGCTATTTGAGTTAATAGCCACAAAAGCAACATCCTTATCAATAAATTGCTCTGCAGTTTTACGCGTTACTTCATCAGATCCTACCACATACGGACAGTGATTGCAGGTAAAGAATATGACTAATGTTTCAGATTTAAAATCAGACAGTTGATATGTTTTACCATCTGTAGCCGGCAAACAAAAATCCGGCGCAGTATTTCCAATTTCTAATGTAAATGCCATAATTGTACTTTTTCAGGAATAACAAGTCAGTGTGGGATTTGTTTTGCTAAAAAAACAAAAAAAGCAACACCAGATTATGATGCTGCTTTATGCTGGAAAATTATTGCGGAGAGAGAGGGATTCGAACCCCCGGTACCTTGCAGTACAACGGTTTTCAAGACCGCCGCAATCGACCACTCTGCCATCTCTCCAATGCTTTAATTCTAAAGCGGTGCAAAGGTAATCTAAAATCTGAAATTACCAAAGCTGATAATTAAAAACTGAAAAATAATTTTCAGATATTGCTTAAATATCTGGTCACATTATCTTCAATACGGGAAATGATATTGCTGACATCCGCTCTATCAAACTGCTCTCCGGTAATGTTTTCATAAAGCTCAATATATCTCTCACTGATGCTTGCAACAATTTCATCAGTCATTTCTGGGACCGCCTGACCTTCTTTGCCCTGAAAGCCATTTTCCATAAGCCACTCACGTACAAACTCTTTTGAAAGCTGTTTCTGAGGTTCTCCTCGCTCAAATCTTTCCTGATATCCTTCAGCATAAAAGTATCTTGACGAGTCGGGAGTATGTATTTCATCTATCAAATAGATTTTTTCATCTCTTTTTCCAAATTCATATTTAGTATCGACGAGAATCAACCCTCTTTGAGCAGCAATTTCAGTTCCTCTGGCGAAAAGCTTCAACGTATAATTCTCAAGCATATCATAATCTTCGACGCTCACAAGACCTTCTTTCAGAATTTCTTCTTTCGAAATATCTTCATCATGCATCCCATACTCAGCTTTGGTTGTCGGGGTAATAATCGGCCTTTCAAAACGTTGATTTTCTTTCATGCCGTCTGGAATCTTGACACCACATATCTCACGCACACCACCTTTATATGCCCTCCATGCACTTCCGCAAAGATAGCCTCGTACAACCATCTCTACAGGAAAACCTTCGCAACGTAAACCAACTGTCACCATAGGATCGGGAGTGGCTAGTTTCCAGTTTGGAACGATGTCGGAGGTAGCATCTAAAAACTTTGCTGCTATTTGGTTAAGCATTTGACCTTTAAATGGGATTCCTTTTGGCAAAACGACATCAAAGGCTGATATTCTGTCAGATGCAACCATCACTATCAGGTCGTTTTTTACTGTATATACATCACGTACCTTGCCATGATAAACATCTTTTTGGCCATCGAAGTGAAAATCAGTTTTTGTAAGCGCATTCATCAGTATTGAATATTCTATTTATTATTCTTTTCGTATTGCAAAACGAGATAGTAAACCGGACTGTCAATTTTCATCAAATGTTTGATTGCCATGAAATCTAAAGAAATCTCAGCGCCCTGCATGAACTTAATCGGAGCAATCTCATATGGATTGTAAACGAAGCATATAGCCTCATCATTCAAATAGAAATTTCCGTTTGGTTTAATTGCTTCAATTATATATTGTGTTTTTTCAAGACTGCTAATTGTTGGTAAATCATCATTGACCTGACTTTCTTCTATAATTCTTTTACGAATAATTTCAGTTAGTTCAGGTTCAAAATCTTCCAGAAAAATATCTTTTTCGGTAATTATGCCTCCGGTATTCATATCGAAGTTATAATAATATCTGGTGTTTGCCGGGAAACTACCTCCAAGGTCTACTTCCCTGGAGATACCATATGAAAATATCTTTCCATCATTTAGTAATGAAAAACCTTCCATAAAGAAAGTATTGTTGAAAACCAATCGGTTTGAAGGTCTTAATTTACCTACAATCTCTCTGTTATTCGAAATATATTCCTCAACCATTTCATCAGCAAACTGTTTTAACAGGGTATCTGGTGAATGAGTTTCAGCAAGCTTTCCAAAGAGTCTGAACAGTACTTGTTTGTTAATTCTGTCATGAAGTTCGGAATTTTGATGATGCACCGGGATTTCAATATTGATTTCGATATTGATTGATCCTCTTGCGGTATCATTGGGTAGTAAAAACTCCTTTCTGTTGATGCTTATCAATTCAGTGTGTATAGTTTCAACTTTTTGATCACTCAAAAAATATATCGCTAATAGAGTTGCTACAATTAGTCCGAAGACTATCAGAATGACACTCAGTTTTTTCATATCCTAATCAATTGAATTTTGACCACAAATTTACAACTAAAAAGCATATATATTTAAAAAAAATCAAAATACGAAAACTTTTTTAGCATCTTAAATGTATAAAGCATATATTTGCAGCGGTTTAAACATTTATGTCACTGATTAAAAAAATATCATCCCTCTTTTTTGCCCTCTTCTTTCTTGTTGCAGGGACAGGCTTTAATATCATTAGATATTGTTGCTCAGGTTGTGAAAGTCAGGGCATTGCATATATTGCTTCACATTCATGCAGCTCGTTACATCAGGAAACTCCGCAAAGTTGTTGCGCTCATGATGTTGCGCATCTGAACTTTGAATTACTCGCAGATAATTCATGTGAAACCATCTGTGAAACTGATAATTCCTGTAGCATAACAAGAATCCAAACTGATGATTTCCCCTCTGCATCAAAATTAAACATTGAGTCTTTGAGTGTTAGTTGTGAAACAGTGCTTTTCACATTAAACTTCTTTGATATCCGGCATTATGACGATTTTAAAATTAAGCCGGGAAACTCACCTCCAATATACACTTTTGCATCAGGAAGAGACATCCTGACTTTCAATTCTGTTTTGTTGATTTGATACGTGTTAAGCCATTTTACTGTAACAGGTGATTTGTGCTTTGCTGTTATTATGCGTAATCAACTTACAAAACAAATTGAAAATGAAAAATGAAAAAGATATTAATATTATTATTTTATTTCGTGTCGTTGGCATTATATGCTGATATACATGGAAACGTTACCGATACAAAGGGTGAACCTTTGCAGGGAATCAATATTTACTGGAATCAGACGAGCATTGGTACAGTGACCAATGAATCAGGAAATTTTACAATTCCACGAAATGGGGCTACCACAAAACTGGTATTCAGTAGTGTAGCCTACGAAAACGACACTGTCGATGTTTCGACAGCACAATTGCCATTGCAGGTAAAACTAAAAGAAGTAATCGAATTAAGTGAAGTTACTATAACACAAAGAAGTCCTGCAGTGATCAAACCAAGGTTTGCAACATTGCAAACAGAAAGGATTACAATAGAAGAGCTCTCAAAAGCTGCGTGTTGCAATTTATCCGAAAGTTTTGAAACCAATCCATCTGTGGATGTAGTTTTTAGTGATGCTGCCACAGGTGCAAAACAAATCAGGCTGCTAGGTTTGCCGGGAACATATGTTCAGATGTTGACCGAAAACATACCAAATCTGAGAGGTATTTCATCAGCATATGGTCTCGGATTCATTCCCGGTCCATGGATGGAAGGTATTCAGGTTTCTAAAGGTACAGGCTCTGTAGTGAATGGTTATGAGGCTGTTACAGGACAAATCAATGTTGAGTACAAAAAGCCGCCAACCTCGGAAATTGTATATGCCAATTTATTTGCAAGTGATGCAGGTCGGATTGAAGCAAACTTGAATAGTTCTGTGTTTTTAACTCCTGAATTATCAACAGGAATTTTATTGCATGCATCTGATGAACTACTTTCACTTGATACTGATGGCGATGGTTATATGGATATGCCCATGGTTAAGCAGCTTAATTTTGCAAACAGGTGGTATTACAGAAGCCCCAGGTTTGTTTCTCAGGCTTTCATCAGGGCATTGTCGGAAAACCGCATGGGTGGTACAATGGATCAATCTTTCATGATTGATATTGAGACACAACGTTATGAGTTTTTCCTGAAAAACGGATATGTATTTAATCCTGAAAATGAAACGAGTGTAGGATTAATTCTGAGTGGATCTTTACATCAACAAGATGCACACTATGGAATGAGATTGTATAGCGGCAAACAGGATAACTTCTATGCAAATCTGATTTATCAAACAAACTTGTCGGAAAGATCTAAAATATCCACAGGTTTAAGCTATAACTATGATCGTTTTGATGAATTTCTGAGTACGAAAATTCACAATAATCATTCGAATGATCAGGCATTTAACTCTGTTGAACGGGTAGCCGGGGCATTTGGTGAATATTCTTTCAATCTTGATAACAAATGGGTTATATTATCGGGTTTAAGGGCGGATATTCATGATCAATATGGATTGTTTTTTACTCCGAGATTACATTTAAGATATTCACCTGACTTTCACTGGACTTTTAGAGGATCCATTGGCAAAGGCTATCGATCTCCAAGAATGTTAGCTGAGAATAACTTCTATTTGGCAAGTAACCGGGAATTGAATATTGATCAGAATCTTAAAATGGAGGAGGCATGGAATACTGGTTTGAGCGCTCAGGGTTTAGTACATATATTTGAAAAAGATGTAGTTTTATCTGGCGAATGGTATTATACTAACTTTCTGAATCAGGTTGTTATCGATACAGATACAGATGTTCATGGAGTGCATTTTTATAATCTCGATGGAAAATCGTATGCACACAGTCTTCAGTTTGAAGCAAACATGGAATTGTTTCGTGGATTTACCATGACACTGGCGCACCGATTGAATGATGTTAAAACCACTATCAATGGTGAGTTAAGAGAAAAACCACTGACAAACAGATATAAAGGACTGGCAACTATGTCGTACCAGTCACGACTGAAAAAATGGCAATTCGACTTCACAACTCAGTTTAATGGTGGCGGAAGATTACCTGACCCTGACCCGGCAAATCCCCTTTGGGAAAAAGAGTTTCCTGCATATACTATTATGCTCGGACAGATAACCCGCTATTTCAGAACATGGTCGGTGTATTTGGGTTCCGAAAATTTGACTAATTTTGTGCAGCCGAATCCTATTATCGATGTGGCAAATCCGAACGGAGGCTTCTTTGATGCAACGAATGTTTGGGGACCTACTCATGGTAGAAAATTCTATGTTGGAATGAGATGGGGAATTGATAGAAAATAAAAAGACAATGAGAACAATTAAATTACAAACAATAAAAACCAATACAAAAATGAAAAGATCAAGAATTTTAATCACAGTAATAGCGTTAGCAGCTATCACTTTAACAGATTTGTATGCTCAAAACAGAAGAGCAACAAGTGAGAACGTTAAATTCGATGTTAATATGACATGCGGAGATTGCGTAAAGAAAATTGAAAAGAACATTGCTTTCGAGCGTGGTGTTACCGACATGAATGTGGATTTAGCATCCAGAACAGTTAATCTGACTTACAATACCAGAAGAACTGATGTGAATAAACTTCAGGCTGGTTTTGCTAAGATAGGTTATACTGCTACTGTAGCTTCTGAAAAAGATCCCCGTGCTTGTTGTTCAGGTACTACTGCTGCTGCCCCTGCTGCTTGTGGTGATAAAAAGGAAGGTGGATGCTGCAAAGACAAAGCTGACGCTCCTGCTTCATGTGGAGATAAAAAAGAAGGTGGATGCTGTAAGGACAAAGCAGAAGGTGCTAAGTCTTGCGGTGATAAGAAAGAGGGTGGATGCTGCAAAGATAAGGCTGAAGCTCCTAAATCATGCGGAGAGAAAAAAGAAGGCGGATGCTGTAGCACCAAAGCTTCAGTTTAATAATACCGTAATTAAAATGAAACAGGGTTTTGTGAAATTGCAAAACCCTGTTTTTTTCATATTATTTTAGCTTACCAACACCTTCAGAGGTCATAATAACTCGCTTAAGGGTGTTATCTTCATTGTAATATAAGCGATCTATACAAACTGAACGCAGATAACTTCCTCCTGCAGTAGGAATGCTGCCATTGTGATAAACAAAAAACCATTCACCCTTGAATTCTACAATTGCCTGATGATTGGTGTTGCTATTCCCGGCAACTTCATTTAGAATTCCTTTGTATTCCCATGGTCCATGGATGCTTTTGCTCATGGCATACACAGTTTTCTCCGGAAACCAGGCCGCATATGAAAGATAATACCAATCGCCACGTTTATGAATCCACGGCGCTTCTGTAAAGTGCGGTAAATCAACAGGCATAATTTCACCATCAAGTTCAATCATGTTATCTTTCAGTTTTACGTAATAACATTGAACATTACCCCAGAACATATAGGCCTGACCATCATCATCAATAAATACTGTTGGGTCAATATCATCCCACGAAATGTTGGTCCATTTGGTTGTCATGTCATTAGTAACCAGCGCACTGCCACGGGCATCAACAAAAGGTCCGGTTGGAGTATCGGAAACTGCGACACCAATAGCCTTACCGTGAACTGAAGCGTGTTCGGTACTAACATACCAATAAAACTTACCGTTACGTTCAACAACTTCAGAAGCCCATGCAGAATTATCTTTTGCCCACTTGAAATCGGTAACTCTCAAAGGCACCGGATGTTCATACCATGTCTCCATATCTTCAGTTGAGAAAACCAGCCAGTTCGGCATATTATAACCCCTGCCATCACCCGTATCCTGTCCTGTATAAACATATAGCACATCATTGTGAACCAATGCAGCAGGATCAGCGGTATATTTATGTGTAAAAACCGGATTTGCGGTTGAAACTAACTTTACAGGACGCTTACGGTATTCTGTTATGGCTGTTTCGTATTGACTGAACTCTCCGGCTATGGATTTTATTTCGTTTGCTGATAAAGCTTTGTTGTAAATTCTGAAATCACCAATCAATCCCTTTAAATTAACATCAGCCCTGTAGGGCGATCGTCCAAGGAAATTAAATCTCGTTTTGCCAAGAGCAGCAGGCAAGAGCGGTACATTATTAGTCTTAACAAGTTGACCATCAATAAAAACTGAACCATTATTTCCTGATTGAACATAAACCACATGTTTCCAAACATTTTGTGGCATTCTTGACCCTGACTGAACATTGCTTTCCTGACTGTAATTTGTCGGACTAATAATATAACCACTTGTTCGGGCTGAGAAAAACATGCTCCCGTTACCGTGCCTCATCATGTCATCGCTATTCGCAAAAGTCCAGATGAAATTACCATTAGATCTCAAATGAGCAGCCTCATCAATAAAAACATAGGCTGAAATTGAAAAACTGGAAAGATTTGCAAAGATGTTTCCGGCTTTTTCTCCCATATCAAGATAACCGTCGGAGAAACCAAGATTCAGAAAGCTGACTTTCCCAACACTGTCAACAAAAGCATTATTGGCCAAAGTTGCATGATAACCACTACCCGAATTGTCTAATACTGTTTTGTTACTTACGCATGCCGGACTAAAATCGTAGTGTAGAACAAGATTTTTTTGGGATGCATTCAGTTGGGTTAAAACACCAAGAAAAAGAATAAAAATAAATAGTTTTTTCATATCAAAAAATTAAAATTATTTGACGCAAAGATAATTGTGTTGAGAAAGACTGATATGTTCAAATTGCCATAAATGGAGGACAAAATCATCAAACACATCAATTGATGTGTTATATTTGCAATCCGTTTGAAAATAAAATGAAAGCTGATATGAAAACATTCAGATCAATAGTTCCTCTTGCAATACCCGAATTGAGAGTTTCTCATCATGATAAGATGATGACTTTAGGGTCTTGTTTCTCGGAAAATATTGGAGAGAAACTTATTTATCATGGATTTGACTCAGTCTCCAATCCTTTAGGGGTGCTGTTTAATCCTGCAAGTATTTGCAAAACACTTAACAGATTAATTGATAGTCAATTTTTATCAGAGAATGACTTCTTTCAACATGGTTCATTATGGAATTCTTTCAGTTGCAGCAGTGTTATGTCGAACATCAAACTCAACGAGTCACTTATAAATGCTAACAAACAAATTGAAAGTGCATCAACCCATTTACAGCAAACGAAAGTACTGATGATAACCTGGGGAACATCATGGATTTATGAACATAAAAAGAGTGGGGAAGTAGTTGCCAACTGTCATAAGCTGCCTTCTTCCGAATTTGTACGAAGAAGATTAAGTGTTGATGAGATTGTATCTGATTATTTGCAATTGTTTGAACGATTAGGTAAGTTGAGTTCGATAAATATCATTCTGACTATCAGTCCGATTCGTCATTGGAAAGATGGAGCGCACGAAAACACATTGAGCAAAGCAATATTACATCTTGCAGCAGATGAACTTGAAAAGAGGTATAAAAATGTATTTTATTTCCCTGCATATGAACTTATGATTGATGAGTTAAGAGATTATCGGTTTTATGCCGACGATTTTTTTCATCCTTCAGCATTGGCTGTAGATTATATCTGGGAGCGATTTGGAGATGTCTGTTTTAATACTGAAACCAAAGAGCTGGCAAATAAAATTGTGGAATACAGAAAAATGAAGGAACATAGACCATTGCACGGCAACACTACTGAATATCAGGAATTCATGAAGAAGACTGAAGAAAAAAGAAATGTATTGCTTTTTGATTTTCCTTTTTTAAAGGGTAGGATTTAAAAAAAAGGCCTTCCAAATGGAAAGCCTTTTTCTGTATGAATCAAATTCAATGATTATAAGTCTTTGATAGGAGAGAACTTTGGAACTAAAGCTTTCATAACTCCCCAGGTAACAATATATGCTAAGGCGCAGAATACGAACATGATAGTGTATCCAATAGTGATATTACCAGCAGCTTCGTAGTAGTCGAACAACCATCCAGCAACTTTATTTACAAGGATTCCACCAAACGCACCGGCCATACCGCCGATACCTACTACTGAGGCAACAGCTTTCTTCGGGAACATATCAGAAACGGTAGTAAACAGGTTAGCACTCCATGCCTGGTGAGCCGAAGCTCCGATACCAATTAAAATCACAGGAACCCACCATCCGAATTGTCCGAGAGGTTGAGCCCCAAGCACCACAAGTGGCAATAAGGCAATTGTTAACATCGCAGTCATACGACCTTTATAAGGCTCCATACCTCTTTTAATGAAATATGCAGGGAACCAGCCACCACCAATACTACCAAACATGGTCATGGTGTAAAGAATTCCTAAAGGAAGCATGATCTGAAGGTCAGCCATTTGATACTGGTCTTTCAGATATGCAGGTAACCAGAAGAGGAAGAACCACCAAACACCATCAGTCATGAATTTACCAAATGTAAATGACCAGGTTTGTTTGTAAGTGAAAAGTTTCAACCATGATACTTTTTCTTCTTTTACAGTTAGTTCAGAAGCTTCAACTTCATTGTCACTGTGAATATAGTCAAACTCAGCCTGATTAATTTTTCCTTTATCAAGCATAACCTTGGGTTTCTCATACAACCACAACCAGAAAGGAACCCAAATGATACTGATACCACCAATGATATAGAATGCCCACTGCCATCCCCAGTTTTCAACAATCAAAGGAACAGTAAGCGGAGTTACAATTGCACCGATATTAGCACCTGAGTTGAAAAGTCCTGTTGCAAAAGATCTCTCTTTTCTTGGGAACCACTCAGCAGTAACCTTAATAGCTGCAGGAAAGTTACCTGCTTCACCAATACCCAGCATGAAACGGGCAAACATAAATCCTACTACAGAAGCAGGAAGAGCTAATCCAACTATTTGGAAAGCAGGAAGGAAGAATCCACCTATTTCCTCACCCCAGGCATGACTTACTGAAGCCACAGTCCAAAGCGTAAGAGCGATAGTATATCCCCATTTCGCACCAATCCAGTCGATAAAACGTCCGGCGAAAAGCATACCTACACCATAAGTCAACTGAAACACCATGATGATGTTGGCATAGTCAGAGTTAGTCCATTCAAAAATCTCTCTCAGACGAGGCATAAGGATACTCAGTACCGCTCTGTCGAGATAGTTGAACGTAGTTGCCGCAAACAATAGCGCACAGATTATCCATCTGTACCTACTGATCTTCTCGTTAATTTCAAAGAATTTGTTCATTTTTCAGGAATTAAAATATTTATTGATTTTGATTTTTTATGCGGGCAATTATGCTAAGCGCTTCTTTACATAATTGCGTAATTCCTTCCCAGTTGCCTGATTTAATCATCTCAGCCGGAAATAAATTTGAGCCCATACCAACGCATGTTACACCGGCATCAAACCAAGTTTTCAGATTTGCTTCCTCGGGTTTAACACCTCCGGTTACCATCAGATTCGACCAGGGCATAGGAGCTTTCAAGCCTTTTACAAATCCTGCACCCAATACATCGCCGGGAAATACCTTGCAAATATCACATCCGGCTTCCTGCGCAAAGCCAACCTCTGTAACCGAACCACAACCCGGCGCATAGGGGATGAGTCTCCTGTTTGCAACCTTGGCAACATCAGGATTGAAAAGCGGACCAACAATAAAGTTAGCTCCAAGCTGTATATATGTACCTGCAGTTGGTGCGTCAACAATTGAACCAATACCCATAATCATTTCAGGGCATTCTTTATTGGCAAATTTCACCAACTCTCCGAAGACTTCATGAGCAAAATCACCACGATTGGTAAATTCGAAAGCGCGAACACCACCAGCATAACAAGCTTTCAGTACATTCTTCGCAACTTCTACATCGCTATGATAAAATACCGGAACCATGCCCGTTTCTTTCATCACCGATAAAACCTGTATTTTTGAAAATCGCATTTTTGATTTGTGTTTAAAAATTATCGTGAAACACGTCCTGAACCATCGCCACCCATCAGGTTTTCGACTTCCGAAACAGAAACCAGATTATAATCACCATAAATGGTATGCTTTAAACATGATGCAGCGACAGCAAATTCAAGTGCCTTCTGATCATCATTTGTATAAGTAAGCAAACCGTAAATTAAACCACCCATAAATGAGTCGCCACCACCTACACGGTCAACAATGTGGGTAATATCGTAATCCTTCGAAACTTTTAATGATCCGTCGGAATACAAACAACCTCTCCAGGTGTTGTGATTTGCATTGATTGAACCACGCAACGTAACAATTACCTTCTTTGCACGCGGAAACTTTGCCATCATTTGGGTGCAAACCGACTCAAATTCAGCTGCATTAACTTCACCACCGGTGTGAGCAACATCAAAGCCCTCGGGTTTAATACCGAATACCTTTTCAGCATCCTCCTCATTTCCGAGAATTACATCACAACCTTCTACCAATGCAGGCATAACTTCTGAAGCAGTTTTTCCATACTTCCATAAATTTTTGCGAAAATTGAGGTCAGTCGACACTGTAACTCCAAGTTCATTAGCAACTTTGATAGCTTCGAGACAAGCATCAGCAGCGCCCTGAGATAATGCAGGGGTTATACCTGTCCAATGAAACCAGTCTGCCCCTTTAAAAACTTCATACCAGTTAATCATGCCCGGCTTAATTTCTGAAATAGCCGAATTAGCACGATCGTAAACTACCTTACTTGCCCGTGCAACTGCACCGGTCTCCAGAAAGTAAATACCTACTCTTTCACCTCCCCGAAGAATGTTTTTTGTTTCAACACCATACTTTCTGAGATTCATGATGCATGATTCGGCAATGTCGTTCTTTGGTAAACGGGTTACAAATTCGGCATTCATACCATAATTGGCCAAAGAAACAGCAACATTCGCTTCACCTCCGCCAAATGTTGCCACGAACTGAGATGCCTGGCTGAAACGCTCATAAGCGGGAGTCGCCAAACGAAGCATGATTTCTCCAAAAGTCACAATCTTTTTACTCATTGTTTTAGTTTTTTGTTTAAAAGACGATTAAAAATTGGTTGACCAAAAGTAGTTCATTTTTTTTAACCGTGCAAAAATAAATTATATTTTGGTTTAACTTGTTTAAAAATCATTCATTTGAGACTCTTTTCAAAATTGAAAGAAGTTTTTAGCATTATAATAACTAATATCCTCCACAACCTTTCCGATAAAATCAATTTCACTTGAAGGAAGAAGTCCCTGCTCGATATCTTTACCTAACAAATTACACAAGGTGCGACGGAAGTATTCATGACGTGGGTAGGAGAGGAAGCTACGCGAATCGGTGAGCATACCAACAAAACGGCTCAATAGACCAAGTACGGATAAAGAATTCATTTGCTTTTCCATACCATCTTTTTGATCGAGGAACCACCATCCCGAACCAAACTGCATCTTACCAGCAACAGTACCATCCTGGAAGTTTCCAATCATGGTAGCAATAACTTCGTTATCAGATGGGTTGAGATTATAAAGAATTGTCTTGGCCAGTTTATCGTTAGTGTCGAGCCTGTTCAGGAATTTCGACATGGCTTTGGCAGTTGAGAAAGTGCCAATTGAATCGAAACCGGTATCAGGTCCTAACTTATTGAATAAGCGGGTGTTGTTATTGCGAATTGCACCGTAGTGGAATTGTTGTGTCCAGCCTTTTTCCCAGTCCATTTCGGCAAATATAACTAACATGGCCGATTTGAATTTCAATATCTCTACCTGACCCAGCTCAGTTCCACTATATACCTTATTAAATATACTCTTAACTTCCGCTTCAGTATAATCTTCAGCATAAAACTCTTCAATACCATGATCAGAAAGCTTACAGCCTTGCTCTGCAAAGAAATCATGACGCTTACGTAATGCATCAATCATATCGTCAAAAGAAGAGATTGTTACTCCTGACACTTCCGAAAGCTGCTCCATGTAAGCTTTAAAACCTGATGCACTTTCAACTGCCATTGCTTTGTCAGGTCGCCATGTTGGAAGCATTTTTATTTCGAATCCATCATTACGTGTTTTAATATGATGTTCCAAACTGTCAACAGGATCGTCAGTTGTACAAACCGCTTCAACCTTATATTTACGCATAAATCCGCGTGCAGTATATCCAGGAGATTGCAATTTCTCGTTACATTCATCAAAAATCTCACGGGCTGTTTTTGGAGATAAAAGTTTTTCGATGCCAAAACCGGTCTTCAATTCCAGATGAGTCCAGTGATACAATGGGTTACGCATGGTGTATGGAACTGTTTCAGCCCATTTCTCAAACTTTTCCCAATCTGAAGTATCTTTTCCAGTACAATATTTTTCATCAACACCATTGGTACGCATTGCACGCCATTTATAATGGTCGCCACCCAACCAGACTTCGGTTAATGATTTAAATTGATGATCATTGGCAACCATTGAAGGAATTAAATGACAGTGATAGTCGATAATAGGCTGAGGAGCAGCATGTTCATGATAAAGTTTCTGTGCAGTTTCAGTCTGCAGTAAAAAATGTTCATCTAAAAATTTTTTCATCTTTTTAAAATGTTATGTTGTTTGTAAAAAATCACAATAATTTAACTTCAAAAACATCAAAATATCAATCTTTTTTCTGCTTAATCTCTTGTAAAAAAGTGCACTTTTAACCCTTCTGGAAATATTTTTTGCGTTTTTAACACTGGTTTTAAATTAAAAGTGTGAATTTAAAACACTGTATATCATTAATATAAGTGTTACTATTTCATGATTTAAAAATTTCCGTGTTCGGCCACGAAGATACAACAAATTTTGAATTTACAAAATATGTGTTATCTTTGTGCGAAATTTTAACTGTGTGCGTACACGGAATTACTATTTTAAATGAATATGGTTCAAAACAAGATCCGCATCAAAGATATAGCCCGCATGGCTGGTGTTTCAGAAGGAACAGTTGACAGGGTGCTTCACAATCGGGGTGAGGTTTCTGAAAAGAGTCGTTTTGCCGTAACAGAAGCACTTAAAGAGCTTGATTATTCACCTAACCTTGTAGCACGTTCTCTTGCATCCAAAAAACATCTTCATTTTGTTGCACTTATTCCGGATAAAAGAACAAGCAATTACTGGGCTAGTGTGGTCAGGGGATTTGAAACTGCTGCCGCCGAATTTGTACACCATAATATTAGTCTTGATGTGGTTTATTATAACCAATACGACAGCCATTCTTTTCCAAACTCATCAGCCAAGGTGTTAAAGCAAGAACCTGATGCAGTTTTCATTGCTCCAGTTTTTAAAAACGAAACGCTTACATTCACCAAAAAGCTGGATGAACTGGCAATTCCATATTCGTTTCTTGATTCTATGGTTGAAGAAGTAGGTTTTCATACATATTACGGTCAGAATTCTTCACAGAGTGGATTTATTGGTGCTCGTTTACTGTTGGATAATATCAGGGAAAAGTCGAAAGTATTAATCGTAAGGAATCAGAGAATAGGTGAGCAATTCTCAAATCAGACTAATAATCGTTATGTTGGTTTTTTGAGATATATCAACGAGGTTAAACATTGCTGCTATGAATTGATACATGTGGAACTGATTGATGATGACGAGGTTGCCAACAAAAGAATACTACTAAAGACTTTCGAGAAACATCCCGAATTGAAGGGGATGATTACTTTTAACTCAAAGGCTTTTCGACTGGCTGCTTTTTTGGAAGAAATAAACCGAAAAGATGTAGTGCTGGTTGGATATGACTTATTAGATGAAAATGTTCATTATCTGAAACAGGGAGTCATTTCTTATTTGCTGGCTCAAAGACCTGAGAAACAGGCTTATTTCTCAGTTCTAGACATGTGTAACGAGCTGGTTTTTCACAAACAGGTACAGAGAATTAATTATATGCCCATCGATATTTTAATGAAGGATAATATCGATTATTATATTAATTTCAGAGACTAACAAGCTA
Organism: uncultured Paludibacter sp.; assembly: GCA_964389115.1. Lineage (GTDB taxonomy): Bacteria > Bacteroidota > Bacteroidia > Bacteroidales > Paludibacteraceae > Paludibacter. Next base: position 93,480 of record CAYMDE010000001.1, read on the forward strand.
ATATTAAGCATTTTATTAACAATAGGTATAATTATTATTTAATTTATTAATGGAAAGATTGAACAGAAAAACGGCTCAGGTACCACCTGTTTCTCCCGAAAGAATTATTCAGTTTGGTGAAGGTAATTTTTTACGAGCATTCATCGATTGGATGGTTTATCGCATGAATAAAAACGTGAATTTTAATTCAAGTGTAGTGGTTGTACAGCCACTTCCAACCGGAATGATTGACATGCTTAACGAACAGGATGGCTTGTATCACGTTAATTTACAGGGACTTGATCATGGTAACACTATTAATAGTATTGAATTGATTGATGTTATCAGTCGTTCTCTCAATCCTTATAACGAATTTGACGAATACCTGAAACTGGCTGAAAACCCTGAAATGCGTTTTGTATTCTCGAACACAACTGAAGCCGGTATCGCTTTCGATCCTTCATGCAAACTTGATGATGCGCCTGCTTCATCATTCCCGGGCAAACTTACTCAGCTGTTGTATCATCGTTTTAAAACTTTTAATGGTGCCGCCGATAAGGGTTTTATCATCTTTCCATGCGAATTGATTTTTCATAATGGTACAGAACTCAAGAAATGTATCAAGCAATACATTGAACTTTGGAATCTTGGTTCCGATTTCGAGAACTGGTTCGATAATGCTTGTGGCGTTTATTCAACCTTAGTAGATAGAATTGTACCTGGCTTCCCGCGTGATACTATCGATGAGATTAAAGAAAGAATTCAGTTTGAAGATAATCTGGTTGTTAAAGCCGAAATCTTCCATCTCCTTGTAATAGAAGCTCCTAAAAGTGTTGCTGCTGAATTTCCTGCTGATAAAGCGGGACTAAATGTGCTTTTCGTACCGGATGAAAAACCATATCACGAAAGGAAAGTAACGCTGCTGAATGGTCCTCACACTGTACTTTCGCCTGTTGGGTATCTCGCCGGATTAAACATCGTAAAAGAATGTTTGAGGGACGACGTAATTTCAAAATTCGTTTATATGGTGATGTATAAGGAGTTAATTGCAACCCTTGACTTGCCTAAAAAAGAGCTGAAAAAATTTGCTGATGATGTGGTGGAGCGTTTCAATAATCCTTTTGTGCACCACTTATTGACAAGCATCATGCTCAATTCGTTCCCGAAATTTAAAACACGTGATCTTCCCGGTTTAAAAATTTATTTGGAAAGAAAAGGGGAATTGCCTGCCGGACTGGTACTTGGTCTTGCAGCCATTATTACATACTACAAGGGTGGAAAACGTGGTAATACTGAAATCATTCCTAATGATGATAAGGCTATCGTTGATCTGCTTGCGATTTTGTGGACTACCAATAATTTTGATGTGATTGCACAATGCGTACTGGCTGCCGAATTTATTTGGGGTGAAGATCTGAATCTAATTCCCGGACTGAAAGACAAACTTTCATTCTACCTGAAATTGATCAATGAGTTTGGTATGAAGGAAACTGTAAGAACAATTGTTTCCAACAAATTTAATCTTTCGGTTAAAATGGATTTCGAATTACCTCAGATTGTTGAATAATTGTTGCTGAAATAAAAATGAAATTTCTAAAAATAAATACTGCTGATAATGTTGCTGTTGCTCTGGATGATATGCAGAGTGGTGAAACAGTCAATATCGATAATAAAGTTATTACACTGAACTCTGATATCCCGCGGGGGCATAAATTCGCCCTTGAAGATATCGACATTGATGAACATGTTATTAAATATGGTTATCCAATCGGACATGCAATAATACCTGTTAAAGCTGGTGATTGGGTAAATGAAAAATCAATTAAAACGAATCTGGAGGGCGTTTTGGATTACAGCTATAATCCTCAGAATGAAACTCCTGATATCCCTAATCTGAATATCACATTCAAAGGATATAAAAGGGCAAACGGTGATACTGGTGTGAGAAATGAAATCTGGATTATCCCAACAGTTGGATGTGTTAACGGCACAATCAATGATTTGGCTGAAAAACTGCGAATTGAAACTCAACTCAAAGGCGTTGATGCAATCATCGCTTTTCCGCATAATTACGGATGTTCACAACTTGGAGACGATCATGAAAACACCAGAAAGATTCTGCGCAATATGGTGCTTCATCCCAATGCCGGTGGAGTGCTTGTGGTAGGATTGGGTTGCGAAAACAATCAAATTCCTGCTTTTAAAGAGATGCTCGGAGAATATGATTCTTCCAGAATTAAGTTCATGGAAACCCAAAAAGTAGATGATGAGGTTGAAACAGGAATGGAATTACTACGCGAAATCTATGAAGTTGCCTCGAAAGATGTACGGGTTGATGTTCCATTATCAGCCCTTAAAGTAGGCTTGAAATGTGGTGGTTCCGATGGTTTGTCGGGTATCACAGCTAATCCTTTACTGGGTTTGTTTTCCGATTTTTTAGTTGCACAGGGTGGAACAACCGTGCTTACCGAGGTGCCCGAAATGTTTGGTGCTGAAACAATTCTGATGAATCGTTGTATCAATGAAGAAATGTTTGAGAAGACCGTTTTTCTGATCAATGATTTTAAAAACTATTTTATTCAAAATAATCAGCCGGTATATGAAAACCCATCTCCGGGAAATAAGGCAGGAGGAATTTCAACCCTGGAAGAAAAATCGTTGGGTTGCACACAGAAATGTGGCAAATCATCAGTAAGGGATGTTTTGATGTACGGCGACAGACTTAAAAGGCCCGGACTAAATCTGTTGAGTGCTCCCGGAAATGATCTGGTAGCAGCAACAGCGCTGGCTGCATCAGGTTGTCATCTGGTATTATTTACCACAGGAAGAGGTACTCCGTTCGGAACTTTTGTGCCAACTATGAAAATCTCAACCAACTCGGCACTTTATCACAAAAAGCCGGCTTGGATAGATTTTAATGCAGGTACAATGGTGGAGAATGAAACAGCAGAACAAGTGCATGATAAATTCGTTCAATATATATTGAGTGTTATCAGTGGTGAACCGGTAAATAACGAGAAGAAAAACTATCGTGAAATATCAATTTTTAAAACTGGTGTAACCTTGTAGTCACAGGACCAATACTGAATTGACCTGCTATAGGTTTCGGTTTTATTTGAATTTGTATGAATAGTTGGTTGTATGAATTAATTTTAAAACAAATAATTAACCTTTAATAATAAAAAAACATGAAGTTAGGAAAATTCAGTATGGGTCTTGGCGACCGTTTTGCCCACCAGGGCGAAGCTCAACTCAGAGCAGTAATTAAAGCCAATCAACAGACGGGTATCGACATAAACCCCGTTTGGAATAAGTCGAACAGAGAACACATCTATGTGCATTCTCATCCGTCAGATGTAAGAAAAGAAGCAGATGCAGCTGTTGCAAAACTGGGCTACAAAGGCCAGTATTTTGTTGATGCCGATCACATTAACCTTTCTACAGTTGCTCCTTTTGTTGAAACAGCAGATTTCTTCACATTAGATGTAGCTGCATTTATTGGTAAACCATCAGCAGAATCAGATGTAAGAGCATGGGTATCAACCTGTCAGAAATATGTTGGCGAACTACAAATTCCCGGTATGACACAGCCAATAGTTGTAACGGAAAAACTACTCGAAGAAGTTGCATCAAAATTCCTTGCAGCAACTCAACAGGCTTCCGAGATTTATGATTATCTGGTAGAGAAAAAAGGAAAAGGCAACTTCGTTACTGAAGTTTCAATGGATGAAGTGGAAAGTCCGCAAACACCCATCGAAATGCTTTTTATCCTGAAAATGCTTGCAGATAAAGGCGTTCCTGCTCAAACTATTGCCCCTAAATTTACAGGCCGCTTCAACAAGGGTGTTGATTATTGTGGTAATTTAGAGCAATTTGCCCGCGAATTTGAAGAAGATGTGTTGGTAATCGATTTTGCTGTTAAGGAATTTGGTTTACCTGAAGAGCTGAAGTTAAGCGTGCACTCAGGAAGCGATAAATTCTCATTATATCCTATTATCGCGGAAATAATCAAAAAATACGACAAAGGTATTCACGTGAAAACTGCCGGTACAACCTGGCTTGAGGAAGTTATCGGTTTGGCAGTTGCAGGAGGTGAAGGATTAGAATTAGCAAAGAAAATCTATGCAAATTCATATAACAGAATGGAAGAACTTTGCGCTCCATATGCTGATGTAATTGATATTGACGGTGCACAGTTGCCTACTGTTGAAGAAGTTAATACCTGGTCATCAGAAAAATATGCCAATACTTTGAGACATATTCCAGGTCATCCCGATTATAATTCTAATTTCCGTCAGTTGATTCATGTTGCTTACAAAGTAGCTGCTGAAATGGGAACGGATTACACCGACTTACTCAAGAAATACAGTGATGTAATTGGTTCTTGTGTCGAAGAAAATATCTATGAGCGCCACCTGAAGCGTTTATTCAATTTATAATTCATAAAATCTACAATTTATGACACAGAACTTATTTGATGTAAAAGACCTCGTGGTAGTTATTACCGGAGGAGGTGGTATTCTCGGACGTGGTATGTCGGAATACATGTGCTCACAAGGTGCTAAAGTTGTCGTTTTGGATCGTTGTCGCGATGCGGCCAGAAACATTGAACAAGAACTTAAAGCAAAAGGATATGATGTAGTCAGCTACTGCGCTGATGTTTTAATTCAGGAAAGTCTGGAAGAAGTTGCTGCTCAAATCAAGGAAAAATTTGGGCGTATTGATGTTTTGGTTAATGCAGCCGGAGGAAATATGGCCGGTGCAACGATTCCGCCCGATAAAACAGTTTTTGATCTTGAAATCGAGGCTTTTCGCAAAGTGGTAGATCTCAATCTTTTCGGTACCGTATTGCCAACCATGATATTTGCTAAATTGATGGTTGAGCATAAGAAGGGAAGTATCATCAATATCTCTTCCGAGTCAGCTATTCGTCCGCTCACCCGCGTGGTAGGCTACAGTGCTTCCAAAGCTGCTGTGACCAACTTTACCAAGTATATGGCAACCGAACTTGCCACCAAATTTGGTGAAGGATTGCGCGTAAATGCTATGGCGCCGGGATTCTTCCTGACCGAACAAAACAGAGCACTGATGACTAATCCTGATGGATCGCTAACTGCCCGTGGAGAAAAAATCATTGCGCATACTCCATTTGGTCGTTTTGGTAATCCTGACGAGTTATTCGGAACTTTGCACTGGCTGGCCAGTGATGCTTCGAAGTTTGTAACAGGAACTATGATTGTAATCGATGGCGGCTTCGATGCCTTTGCCATTTAAATAGTTTGCCTCAACCTCTCCGATGGAGGGGATGAGGATGCATTAAAGTTAATCACCGCCTTAAAAATCTTCCATTTGGGAGATTATGTAAGGGCAAATTCTAAATTCTTATGGAACTTAAACAAAATTGCAAATACTCACTTGTAGTAGCTTCAAGTATGGGTATCCGTATTACTCCGGTAAACGGACAGCCGGTACATAGCAGCAAGTTATACGAAATGCAGGCCACCAGTGCCGAAACAAATGTTGCAAGCATTTCATCTTTTCTCGGATTACCTGTTAAAGTGCTGACAACCTTTGTAAAGGACAGTCCGATTGCGCAACTTATCAAAGCTGACCTTCGCAGCAGAAACATGGATTATGAAGGTCCGGAAGTAGATCAGGGCGATCCCTGGGGATACCGTCATCAGTTTAATATTGCTGATAGTGGCTTTGGAACAAGAGGTCCAAGAGTATTGAACGACCGTGCCGGAGAGGTGGGACGAACGCTGAACGTGAAAGATTTCGATTTGGAAAAAATCTTTGTTAAAGAGGGTGTTCAGATTATCCATCTTTCAGGTTTAATTGGTGCTTTATCGCCCGAAACCAGTCAGTTCTGCCTCGAATTAGCAAGATATGCCCGTAAAACAGGTACCCGTATTTCATTTGACCTGAACTACAGGGCTTCTTTCTGGAAAGGCAGAGACCAGGAACTGAGAGATATCTTTACTGAAATAGCTTCAGTATCTGATATTCTTATCGGCAATGAAGAAGATTTTCAGTTATGTCTCGGAATTAAAGGTCCTGAGGCCGGAGGAAAAGGCATCGAATCAGAAATTGAAGGTTTCAAGGGAATGATTGTTCGTGTGAAAGAAGCTTTCCCCAATGCGTCGGTATTCGCGACTACTTTGCGTGAAGTGAAAAGTGCCAATGAGCATCTCTGGGGCGCTATCATGCTCGAAGAAGAAAACTGGCATGTAATTCAGCCTCGTCCGATTGGTGTGCTTGATCGCATTGGCGGCGGTGATGGCTTTGTTGGTGGTATGTTATATGCCATCCTTAAAGGCTGGGAACCTGACACATGGCCAAAGTTTGGTTGGGCATCAGGTGCACTGGCAACTACATTCCTTACCGATTATGCTCAACCTGCCGATGAAGAAATGGTGTGGAGTATATGGGGTGGAAACGCGAGAGTAAAACGTTAAATATCAGGAATCATGCTATATTATTCTAAAGGTTCAGTTGACATTGAACTAAGTGCCGAAGATCTGAAACAGGGCTTATATGAAGCTTTGGAAAAGATGGGCAAGAAGAAAAAAGTGCTTGCAATACCACCGGATTACACCCGGCTTCCGAGTCGCGCCGGTGAACTTACCGAATTTGCATGGCAGTATTACGGTGATGCCCTAACCGATGTGTTACCTGCTTTGGGGACGCATTCTCCTATGACTGATCATCAGATTGCTCACATGTTTGGATCACTGCCCGCCGATTTGATTCGCGAGCACGACTGGCGTAACGATGTGGTAACTCTTGGTAATGTGCCTGCCGAATATGTATCGGAAGTTTGTGGTGGTGCCGTAAGTTTCCCGTGGCCTGCACAGGTAAATAAGTTGTTGCGTGATGGAGGTTTTGATCTTATTCTTTCAATCGGACAGGTAGTTCCTCACGAAGTTGTGGGTATGGCAAACTATAACAAAAACATCTTTGTTGGAACTGGTGGTGTTGAAGGAATCAATAAAAGTCACTTTGTTGGTGCAGCATACGGTATGGAAAAAATGATGGGCCATGCTGATACACCGGTTCGACGGATATTCAATTATGCATCAGATCATTTTGCAAAAGAGCTTCCTATCGTATATGTTCAAACGGTTGTTGGTCTCGACAAAACTGACGGCAAAATCAAAACCCGTGGCTTGTATATTGGCGACGATTTTGAAGTGTTTGATATCGCTGCCAAGCTTGCTTTGCAGGTGAATTTTGAAATGCTCGACCGTCCATTGAAAAAGGTGGTGGTATATCTTGATCCTACAGAATTTAAAAGTACCTGGCTTGGCAATAAATCCATTTATCGTACCCGTATGGCCATCGATGATGAAGGGGAATTGATTGTTTTGGCACCGGCGCTAAAAGAGTTTGGAGAAGATAAAGAAATTGACCGTCTTATAAGAAAATACGGCTATTTCGGTACACCGGCAACCTTAAAAGCTTGTGACGATAACGAAGATTTACGCAACAATCTCAGTGCAGCAGCGCATCTCATTCATGGTTCTACCGAAGGACGATTTAGTGTTACCTATTGCCCGGGTAAAGCACAGGATAATCTAACTAAGGCCGAAATTGAAAGCGTTGGATTTAAATATGCAGATATTGACGTGGTATCAGCCAAATATAATCCTGAAAAGTTAAGAGATGGCTTCAATATCATGCCTGATGGAGAAGAAATTTTCTACATTTCAAATCCTGCTCTCGGTTTGTGGGCTTATAAAGAAAGGTTTCAACACTGATTTCCATAGCGCTATATGAAAATTGTCATCGACGATAAAATTCCATACATCCGGGGAGCATTTGAGCCCGTAGCTGAGGTACTGTATCTCCCTGGTTCAAAAACAAATGCTGAGGTTGTTCAAAATGCCGATGCTATTGTAACCCGTACAAGAACTATTTGTAACGAAGAATTGTTAGCAGGTTCATCAGTTAAGTTTATTGCAACGGCTACTATTGGATACGACCATATCGACACCGGATATTGTAAACAAGCTGGTATTGCATGGACAAATGCACCGGGTTGTAATTCGGGTTCGGTTGAACAATATATCGCTTCTGTGCTGATGGTTCTGTCTGTGCAAAAGGAAATTAACCTGCAGGATTTGTGTATTGGAATTGTCGGAGTTGGTAATGTGGGAAGTAAAATTGAACGTCTTTGCCGAATTCTTGGAATGAAAGTTTTATTGAACGACCCTCCAAGAGAGAAAACTGAAGGATCAGCAGCCTTTGTATCAATTGAAACAATTCAAAAGGAAGCAGATATTATTAGCTTGCATGTTCCTCTTGAGTCGTCGGGCGAATATGCCACATGGCACATGGCTGATGAGAGTTTTTTTTATAATCTGAAAAGAAAACCAGTGCTGATAAACTCTTGCAGGGGAGAAGTAGTGAAAACATCAGCCCTGAAAATGGCTTTAGATAACGGAAGTGTAAGCGCAGCCGTTTGCGATTGTTGGGAAAATGAACCTGAAATCGACAGAGAGTTGTTAGATGCTTGCTTTATTGCAACACCACACATTGCAGGATATTCTCGCGATGGTAAAGCAAATGGCACTAAAATGAGCGTTCAGGCCATAAGTAAGTATTTGGAACTCGGACTTGATAACTGGCAGCCTACCGGAGTTGAATTACCCGATGATGCTACTTTTACTCTCAATGGTCAAGGACTTTCAGAATTCGATATCATTGCTAAGGCAATTTTTCATACCTTTGATGTGCGTAATGACGATAATAGACTTCGGAATGATGTGTCATCTTTTGAAAAACAAAGAGGTGATTATCCTGTAAGAAGAGAGTTTCATGCATTTACGATTATCCCGGAAAATATTCCGGATGCAACAATCGAAAAGCTGAAAATGCTTCGTTTCAATATAAAGAACTAAATAATAAAAGTAATAAAACCATGATGGGTGATGTTCGCCCGATAATAAAAAGAAATAAAAATGAAAGCAAAAGCAGACATTGGATTGATAGGTTTGGCCGTTATGGGCGAAAACCTGGTATTAAACATGGAAAGTAAAGGTTATACAGTTGCTGTTTATAACCGTACAGTTGAAAAAGTTGACAAATTTGTAAGCGGTCGCGGAGCTGGTAAAAACTTCATCGGTGCACGTTCAATCAAAGAACTGTGCGACTCTTTGGAGAAGCCACGCAAAGTAATGATGCTTGTTAAAGCCGGTAAAGCAGTTGACGATTTTATTGAGCAACTCATCCCACATCTAGAAGAAGGCGATATTATCATCGATGGTGGTAATACACATTTTCCTGACACAGTACGCAGAACAAAATATGTTGAAAGCAAAGGACTCCTTTTCATTGGTACTGGAGTATCAGGTGGTGAAGAGGGCGCTTTATTGGGACCTTCAATCATGCCGGGCGGTTCACCAGCTGCATGGCCTGCTGTTAAAGATATTTTCCAGTCGATTTCTGCAAAAGTTGAGAACAATGTTCCTTGCTGTGACTGGGTGGGAGAAGACGGTGCAGGTCATTTTGTTAAAATGGTACATAATGGTATCGAATATGGTGATATGCAGATTATTAATGAAGCATATCAGGTTATGAAAGATATGCTTGGCATGAGTGCTGATGAAATGCACGAAGTGTTTAAAGAATGGAATAAAGGAGATCTGGATTCTTACCTGATTGAAATTACCCGCGATATTTTAGCTGTAAAAGATGAAGATGGTGAGCCTTTGGTGGAAAAAATCTTAGACACTGCCGGACAAAAAGGTACCGGTAAATGGACGGGTGTAACTGCGCTCGATTTGGGTATTCCATTGACATTGATTGGAGAATCGGTATTTGCACGCTGTCTGTCAGCTCAAAAAGACATACGCGTGAAAGCATCAAAAGCTATCAGTGGTCCGGAAGTGAACTTTACAGGCGATAAAGCCCAAATGATTTCCGACTTGAAAGATGCTTTATTCGGAGCTAAAATCATCTCTTATGCTCAGGGCTATAACCTGATGATGGAAGCTGCGAAGGAGTATGGCTGGAATCTGAATTATGGTGGTATCGCACTTATGTGGAGAGGTGGATGTATCATTCGTTCCGTATTCCTCGGCGACATCAAAAAGGCATTTGATAAAAATCCAAATCTCGAAAATCTGTTGTTGGATCCTTACTTCAAAGAAATTGTTGAGAAGGCTCAGGCAGGTTGGAGAAGGGTTTGTGCCACAGCACTTTCAAACGGAATTCCTGTTCCTGCTTTAACATCAGCATTGTGTTATTTCGATGGTTTCCGCAGTGAACGTTTACCTGCGAACCTGCTACAGGCTCAGCGCGATTATTTCGGTGCTCACACCTACGAAAGAATTGACAAGCCACGTGGTGAGTTCTTCCATACAAATTGGACCGGACGGGGAGGAGAAACAGCTTCTACTACCTATATAGTCTAAATACCTTCATAACCGGAGTACAGTAATTCGTTGCTGTTACTCCGGCTTTTTTTTACTTCGGGTTGGCAACCTGTTTTTCAAGTTACCTTTAAGATTTCTACCAGTCATGAAAGCTGTACTGCTATCTATAATCTTCTTTCTTTCAACGATAAGCATCAATCTATTTGCCCGCGAACAGGTTACATTTCAACATTTCTCAGTTGATAATGGTCTGTCGCAAAACACCGTGATGGCCATTATGCAGGATCGCAAAGGCTTTATGTGGTTTGGTACCTGGGACGGACTGAATAAATTTGATGGCTACGAATTCACCATCTACAAATCCCGACCGGGCGATCTGAGTAATATCTCAACCAACCGAATCGACATGATTCACGAGGATAAATCAGGATATCTCTGGATTCAGACTTACGATGGTAAATTTCACCGCTTTAATCCTAAAACAGAGCAATTCTACAGCTTTCCGATAACTTCCAATCGTTATGCCTACGGTGTTGAACGCCAGAAAAGGTTTTTTGAATCATCAAATGGTGATGTATGGTTTGCAACCGACGATCATGGTGCTATCAGGGCTATAACAAATCCCGGAAACGACGAGCTTACCACCATCGAATATTCCGGTTTTTCAAACAATCGAATTCCCAGCAACAAAGTGCTTTTTATCATGGAAGATGATAGAAATAATGTGTGGCTGGGTACTCAAAAGGGATTGGTTTGTATCAATCTGATTAATAATCAAATCAGTAACCATCAGGCTGATGAGAGCAACAACTCAGCTTCTTTTCATGCAGGTCTCGAAATCGGAAACTTATTGCTCTTTGGCGACGATAAAGGAAATATCTGGAAATACAACAAGGACGATAAATCTTTTGACAGAATAAGAATAGCTTCTCAAACTATCATAAACGATATCAAGGCACTAAATGATGAGGTTGTGATTATTGCCACCGAGAGTGCCGGTTTCTTTACATACAATCTTAAAAATAAAAGATTAGTAAATTTCAACAGAGGTAGCAATCTTACGCTAACTACCAACAGATTCAAATCTGTAACAGTTGATTCATATCAGGTGGCCTGGCTCGAACCCGAAACTGATGGTGTTTATCGTTATCGACTTTCTGATAACACTGTTAAACATTTTAGACCAGTTACCGATGCGGTTAGCAGGGTTTCAGTTTTACCCAACTTTTTGGTGATTGAAGATGAAAATAAAAAACTCTGGGTAAATCCTCAGGGTGGTGGGTTTTCTTTATACGACAGAGAAAAGGATCAGTTGAATTACTTTTACAACGAACCGGGAAGCGCAAATTATCGTTTCTCAAATGTTATACATGCAGCTTATTCCGATAGAAAAGGTAATTTATGGTTGTGTACATACAACAAAGGTCTTGAAAAAATCACTTTCTACACTCCCAGATTTGATATTATGCCAGTTAACAGGAAAGTTAACACCATTACTTCCAATGAGGTAAGGGCTGTATATCAGCTTCGTGATTCAAATGTAATTGTTGCCACTAAGGATGGAGCCATACGCTTCTTAGATAAAAGAATGAACGAAATTGGCTTGCTCGACCGCCAAGGCAGGGTTACTGCATCAAGCAATCTGAATGATCTGGCATACTGTATTTTGGAAGATAGTAAGAAAAATATCTGGATAGGTACGAAGGGAACCGGTCTGATAAAACTGATACCCAAAAACACAAACCCTTCAACACCTGAATATGAATTCCGGAGGTTTCAGCATAACCCACTCGACAATAACAGCCTTTCGAATGACAATATATACAGTATTATTGAAGATTCTGAAGGTAGGATTTTAGTTGGCACTTTTGGTGGTGGACTAAATGTTGTAGCTGAAAATGATGGTGCAACACGTTTCATGAACTTCCGAAATCGATTAACAGCCTTTCCGATGAATAGCTGCTCCAAAATCAGACATTTGTTGCAGGACGACGAAAAAACGATATGGGTGGCAACAACTAACGGACTTCTACAAATTGAAAACTGGCTGACAACTGAAATGAAAATGTACTACATTGAAAAATTGCCCAGCAACAGGAATAGTTTGAGCAACAATGATGTACACTACATCTATCAAAGTAATGATAAAAGTATATGGATAGGCACTTTTGGTGGTGGTTTAAATAAACTGAAATCCAAAGCTTCAGACGGAGTAGAGGCTGTATTTAAAGTTTTTACCACGCTCGAAGGAATGTTCAGTGATATCGTTTTGAGTATCAGGGAAGATTCTGACAACAACCTCTGGTTCCCTTCCGAGAATAGCATTACCCGTTTTAATCCCGCTGAGAATTTGTTTCAAAATTATGAGGCTTTTCACAACATGAATGATGCTCATTTCTCTGAATCTGCAGCACTTCTGAGCACTAACAACGAAATCATGTTTGGCAGTAACAAGGGGCTCGTAATATTTAATCCTGCCGAAATAAAACAAAGTACCGAAACACCACCTTTGGTATTTACACGATTCCAGTTATTTAATCAGGATGTTCCCATTGGAGTCAGAAAATCTCCTTTGAAAAATGCCATCGGCTACATTGATGAAATTAAACTAACTCACAGACAATCAGTTTTTAGTATTGAATATGCAGCACTCGATTTCTCCAATACTGAGAAAATAAACTATGCGTTTAAACTCGAAAATTTTGAGAATGACTGGAACTATGTTCAGAAGCAAAGAAAAGCAACCTACACCAACTTACCAAAAGGTACATATTACTTCAAAGTTCGCTCTACAAACGGTGAAGGGGTGTGGATAGATAACGAGGCGTCAGTCAAAATCATCATTCTACCTTCGTTCTGGGAGACAATTTACGCTAAAATTCTCTATGTTATTGTATTTCTGTTGATTTTATATTCCGTATATTACATTACAAGAAGCTTCGCGAAGTTAAAGCACGATATTGAAGTAGAGCATAAAGTAAGTGATATTAAACTGCGATTCTTTACCAATATTTCACATGAACTCAGAACACCGTTGACTTTAATTACGGGGCCGGTTGAAAATATTATAAAAAACGAAAAAATCAGCGATTCGGTACGTGAACAACTATCTGTAGTTCAGAGCAATGCAGATCGAATGCTTAGAATGATTAATCAAATTTTGGATTTCCGGAAAATTCAGAATAAGAAGATGAGACTACAAATTCAACCAACCAGAATTGATACATTGGTTGAAAAGATTTGTACTAATTTTTCAAAAGAAGCTCAGGATAAGCGTATTAATTTCGTTTTCACTAACCATGCACGCGAAGCCATACTCTGGATCGACAGAGATAAAATCGATATCATCGTTTATAATCTTTTATCAAATGCTTTCAAGTTCACACCTGAAAACAAGAAGATTGAAGTCAGGCTGATTAAATACGTGGATCATGTAATGATTAAAGTCATCGACGAAGGTGTTGGTATCCCAAAAGACAAGAAAAGTATTGTTTTTGAACGATTTACATCATCAAATGAGATTCAGAATATTACAAAACGAACTGGTACCGGTATTGGCTTGAACCTCGTAAAAGAATTAGTAGACCTCCACAAAGGGAATATTGAGGTAGAAAGCGAACCCGGTAAAGGAACCATTTTTTCGGTGATGATAAAAAAAGGGAAAGAGCATTTTGGAGATGATGTTGACTACATCATTGAAGATGAAAACTCGAATTCGGTTAATGATGCAAGTGCTGACGAGAAGCTTGCAAAACTTAATGAAGAATATACTCCGATTGATATCCAACTGGACAAGAAGGATATACCTTTGGTTTTAGTTGTTGAGGACAACGAAGAGATGAAGAAGTTTCTTTACAAGATTCTGATTAAAAACTTCCGCGTTGAGTTGGCTGAAGATGGACAGGAAGGGCTGCAAAAAGCACTTGAGCTGGTTCCGGATCTTATTGTCACCGACCTTATGATGCCTGTCATGGATGGATTACAATTAACTGAACAGGTTAAAAACCACAGAGATACCAGTCATATTCCGGTTATACTGCTAACAGCCAAGTCGGCCATTGAGAGTCGTTTGGATGCCATGAAGTTTGGTGCTGACGACTATGTTACCAAGCCATTTAGTCCGCTTTTACTCGAAGCCCGAATTGAAAATATCATCGAGCAAAGAAAAAAGCTTCAGGAGACTTTCAGAAAGCGACTTTTAGAGCTGGAACCCAAACAAATGGAGTTGGTTTCGCAAGACGAGGTGTTTATTGCCAGGCTACTCGATTTTATGGATAAGAACATCGAGAACTGTGATTTAACCGTGGACGAAATGGTTGCTGAAATGGCCATGGGACGAACCGTATTCTTTAATAAGTTAAAGAATCTGACAGGCTTAGCACCCATCGAGTTTATTCGCGAACTAAGAATTAAAAGAGCTGCACAACTCTTGCGAAGTGGCGACTATAACGTGTCACAAATAACCTATATGGTTGGTATGAGCGACTCAAGATATTTCAGTAAATGCTTTAAAAAGGTATTTGGAATGACACCTTCGGAGTATAAGAAGTCGGTAACGGAAGGTAAAGGCTAAAAAAAACAGCAGCATTATTATTTGATTGATAATGCTGCTGCTGTATTTAATCATAAATAATTTGTTCAATACTGCTCCATTTCATTAGGAAAATCACCTGATTTCACATCCCTGACATAATGTTCTATTGCCTGGTTCATAACAGACTCCAGGTTCGCGTATCTTCGTAAAAAACGGGGTGAGAAATCGTTGTTCAGACCCAACATGTCGTGCAATACAAGCACCTGACCGTCAACATCTGGTCCGGCACCAATACCAATAACAGGGATGGTCAATTCAGAAGCAACTTTCTTAGCTAAACTGGCAGGAATCTTTTCCAAAACGATGGCAAAACAACCCGTATCTTCAAGCAGTCTGGCATCACGTATAAGTTTTTCTGCCTCCTCCTCTTCCTGTGCCCTTACTGCATATGAGCCATATTTATTGATAGATTGCGGCATCAATCCGAGATGTCCCATGACCGGAATTCCCGCACTTAAAACACGCTTGATTGACTCAATCACTTCTTCACCACCTTCCATCTTCAAACAGTCGCCATGCGTTTCTTTCATAATTCTGATAGCTGATGTGATGGCTTCACGTGAATTGCCCTGGTAAGTTCCAAAAGGCATATCAATTACAACCAGAGCCCTTTTCACACCTCTCACAGTAGATTTTGCAAGGAAAATCATTTGATCCAGCGTTATCGGAAGGGTAGTGGCATTACCACAGATTACATTAGAAGCTGAATCGCCAACCAGAATAACATCCACACCCGCGCGATCCACTATGCTTCCCATAGTAAAATCGTATGCAGTCAGCATACTGATTTTCTCGCCACGTTTTTTCATTTCCATCAGTCGCTGTGTGGTAACGCGACGAATATTTTCATAATGAACCGACATGTTTTAGTTTCATTTGTTGAGTCTGCAAAGATAGATAATATATTTTTGAATAATCATTCTTTTTTATACAATTTTTTGCAGGATGATTCGTTTTAGAAAGAACATTATCAAACAGCACTTTGTTGATAATACGAGTGAAAAACATTGAATTTAAGCATAGTTTTGAAACATATTTTTCATAACTTTGCAAGCTTTTTAAAATTTGACAGTGCATGAAGAAAGTTGACCCGGTTTTCCTTGATTCACCATTTTTCTCAAAATTCGTTTCTCTAAAATACCTGCCACGTTGGATTGTGCTTTTAATAGATGTAATCCTGAGTGTCAGCGCTTTGTTTATTGCTATTTATGTAGCTCAAAGACTTAAAACCGAACACATTGGTACTCTCGGGATAGAGTATGTTCCAAGAATTACGATCCTAATCTTACTTCAGATTATCTTTTTTCGTGTTTATCACACTTACTCCGGTGTTTTAAGATATTCAAGTTTTGTTGATGCCGTCAAAATTTTCTTTTCCATCTTCACCAATGTTATACTTATTTCTATCATCAATTTGGTGATGATTTCCATCTCCAATAATGTTTTGGTTTATTTTTCCGAATTGGCAATTTACTCTATTTTGTCATTCTTGTTTTTATTGATGCTTCGTCTGTTAGTCAAGACTTTATACGACTTCTTAACCCAGCAAAGTGATGTGATTATTCCTGTGATGATTTATGGCACTAAATCAGCCGCAGTAGGTATAGCCAAAATGCTTATGTCGGAACAGGTTGGCTCAAAGTATAAACTGGTTGGCTTCATTGATGATGATAAAAATGCCAGCGAAAAGATGATTATGGGTGTAAGGGTATATCACATGAATGATGACACTTTGAAAAATGTAATCGCGAAAAAATGTAAGGCTATCATTATATCTCCTCTGAAATTGAATCAGGTTAATTCATCAAACGTACTTGAAATGTTTGTAGATAACAACCTGACCATTCTGTCGCTTCCTCCAATGAATATCTGGAAAAATGAAATCCCGAGTATCGGACAAATTAAATCTATCCAGATTGAAGAACTGTTAGAAAGAGCCAGCATCGAAATTTCAACTGAAAACATTGCTTCACAACTCAGTGATAAGGTTGTTTTGGTAACAGGTGCAGCTGGTTCAATCGGAAGTGAAATTGCCAATCAGGTGCTGAAATTTGACACTAAGCTTGTCGTACTGCTCGATCATGCCGAATCGCCGATGCACGATCTGAAACTAGATCTTCAGGAGAAGTTTGAAGATAAAAACGTTACCCTGTTCCTGGGGGATGTTCGCAATAAAGACCGCATGGACTACATGATGGATTTATATCGTCCGGATATTATTTATCATGCTGCTGCGTACAAGCATGTTCCAATGATGGAAGATTACCCGGTTGAAAGTGTACAGGTAAATGTGCTGGGCACAAAAATTCTTGCTGACCTTGCAGTTAAATACCGGGTCGAACGTTTTGTGATGGTTTCGACCGATAAAGCAGTGAACCCAACCAACGTTATGGGAGCTTCGAAACGGGTTGCAGAAATTTATGTGCAGTCGCTTTTCAAAAAACTTCACGCTACAATGAACGGTAGCACAACCAAATTCATCACAACGCGTTTCGGTAATGTACTTGGATCAAGTGGCTCGGTGATTCCTTACTTTAAAAAGCAAATTGAGAATGGAGGGCCGGTAACTGTTACGCATCCCGAGATTATTCGCTACTTTATGACCATCCCTGAAGCATGTATGTTAGTATTGGAAGCTGGCTCGATGGGCAACGGAGGTGAAATCTATATTTTCGATATGGGGAAACCTGTGAAAATTGTTGATTTGGCTAAGAAAATGATTCGTTTGGCTGGATTTACACCCGAAGAAGACATTAAAATTGTATTTTCAGGCCTCAGACCGGGCGAAAAACTGTACGAAGAATTATTAAATAAAAAGGAGATAACACAGCAAACTCACCATCCGAAAATCATGATTGCCAACACCCAGCAATACGATTATGATAAAGTATCGGTAATGATAGATAAACTAATCAACTACAGTAAACTTTGCAAAGATTATCTGACTGTAGCCACGATGAAAAAGATTGTTCCGGAGTTTAAAAGTAAAAACTCCCAATACGAAAAACTTGATATATGATCTCAGTTGAACAGCTGACAGTTGACTTTGGAGGAGCAAATCCACTGTTTGATAATGTCAGTTTTCTTATAAACTCAAAAGATAGGATTGCCCTCGTCGGAAAAAACGGCGCGGGCAAAACTACTTTATTGAAACTAATTGCCGCAAAAATGTCACCATCCGCGGGCAGAATTAATCTACCCAAAGACCTGACAATTGGTTACCTTCCTCAGCATATGATTCACAATGAAGGAACCACGGTAATGCAGGAAACCTCAAAAGCTTTTGAGAAAATTACGCTGCTGCAAAGTCATATCAAAGAAATGAGCAGGGAGCTGGAAAGCAGGACTGATTATGATTCAACTGATTATCATTCACTCATCGACAGATTAGCGCATGCACAGGAATACCTGCAAATAATTGACAACGGAAATTTTGAGGGCGAAATAGAAAAAACGCTGATTGGCCTCGGTTTCGAACGCAGCGATTTCAACAGGCAATGTGCAGAGTTCAGTGGAGGATGGAGAATGAGAATTGAACTTGCGAAAATTCTACTACAGAGACCTGATTTGTTGCTGCTTGATGAACCTACCAATCACCTTGATATTGAATCAATTCAGTGGCTTGAATCATTCCTGATTTCTACCACAAGTGCCGTTGTTTTGGTGTCACACGATAAAGCATTTATTGATAATGTGACAAGTAGAACAATCGAAATTTCACTCGGGAAAATCTACGATTATCAGGTTAACTATTCAGCCTATCTTCAGCTTAGAAAGGAAAGGCATGAACAGCAGGTGCGGGCATGGGAGAACCAGCAAAAATTGATTCAGGACACTGAAGATTTTATCGAACGTTTTCGCTACAAGGCTACTAAGTCGGTTCAGGTACAGTCGCGCATCAAGCAATTAGACAAACTGGAACGAATTGAAATTGATCAGGAAGATAATTCACGTCTGAATTTAAAATTTCCACCTGCCCCTCATTCAGGAATCATACCTGTTGAAATTGAAAATCTGAGCAAGAATTATGGTGATTTGCTGGTTGTGGATCAGGTTAATATGATTATCAACAGGGGCGATAAAGTGGCTTTTGTTGGGAAAAATGGTGCCGGAAAAAGTACGCTGGTAAAGTGCATCATGAATGAAATCAGCTATGCCGGTAAACTAAAACTGGGTCATCAGGTAAAAATTGGCTACTTTGCCCAAAATCAGGCCTCACTACTGGATGATAATATGACTGTATTTCAAACTGTTGATTATGTGGCAGTAGGGGATGTGAGAACTAAAATACATGATATCCTGGGAGCCTTTATGTTTGGTGGCGAAGCATCAGATAAAAAGGTAAAGGTGCTGTCGGGAGGCGAAAGGTCACGTCTTGCAATGATTCGTTTGCTGCTCGACCCGGTAAATCTACTTATACTCGATGAGCCTACCAACCACCTCGATATGCGCTCGAAAGAAGTTCTCAAAGAAGCGATCAAGGCATTCACCGGTACTGCAATCATCGTTTCACACGATCGTGATTTCCTCGACGGATTGGTAACAAAAGTCTATGAATTTGGCAATCAGCGTGTAAGAGAACACCTCGGTGGAATATATGAATTCCTTCAATATAAAAAGATGCAGCAACTTTCGGAACTGGAAGTGTCAATTGCAGAAAAGAAACAGGATGCAGAAGATAAACAGCCATCTGATCAGAAACTTAGTTATGAGGCCAGGAAAGAGCAGAACAAAAAGATACGGAAGGCTGAAAAGGATGTGAACGATTGCGAGACTCAAATTCAGGAATTAGAAGCAACATTAAAATCATTGGACGAAATGTTACAATTACCTGAGCATGCCTCCGATCCGGACTTCATTTTAAACTATCAGAAAAAACAACGTGAACTCGAACACAAAATGTACGAGTGGGAATTACTTTCAGAAGAGTTGGAGAATTTAAAATCAGAATAATATGAGTGCCTGTTTATATCTCTTTCCGAGTAGTTTGGGAGAAACTTCGATTGAAAACTATCTTCCTGCAGAAAACATCAGACTTATCTCTGAAATTAAGTTTTTCATTGTTGAAGATCTGAGAACAGCCCGAAGATTTCTGAAAAAGTGTAATTCCCAAATTGACATTGATAGTTTAACTTTTTATGAACTAAATAAGCATACTGACAAAAACAACCTCATTGATTTCCTGACTCCGCTCAAGGTGGGTAATAACATGGGACTTTTATCTGAAGCTGGTTGTCCTGCCGTTGCTGATCCGGGAGCAGATATTGTGGCAATTGTTCAGCAAATGAATTTCAGGGTTGTGCCTTTGGTCGGACCATCATCGATTTTACTTGCATTGATGGGGTCAGGATTTAACGGTCAGAGCTTTGCATTCCACGGATATCTACCAGTGCAGCCAAACGAAAGATCTCAAAAAATCAGACAACTCGAAAACAGGATGTATGGTGAAGATCAAACACAGATATTCATCGAAACACCATACAGAAACAATAAGTTACTTGCAGATTTAGTTGCTGTGTGTCGTGCTGAAACAAAATTGTGTGTCGCTGCCGACCTCACCACATCATCGGAATATATCCGTACCTTAAAAGTATCGGAGTGGAAAAAACAATTACCTGATTTGAATAAAAGGCCTGCAATCTTTCTAATCTATAAATAAAGAGAATTAATCTCTCATCTGCATTTCACGTTTTAAATCCTTCTCTTTGAGTGCGTGACGTTTATCGTAACTCTTTTTTCCTTTGGCAAGACCAATTTCTATCTTTGCCAGACCTTTATCATTAATGAATATTTTCAGCGGAACAATCGTTAGACCAGTCTCGCGCGTGGCTCTTGCCAGCTTATCGAGTTCACGACGGTTAAGTAGAAGTTTCCTGTCCCGTCTTACATCATGATTGTTATAAGTACCAAAGATATAAGTGGCAATATGCATGTTTTTCACCCAAAGCTCATCTTTAATAAAACTACAATAAGTGTCAGTTAACGATGCCTTACCGTTGCGAATCGATTTAATTTCGGTACCAAACAGTTGCATACCGGCAGTAAATCGCTCGATTATTTCATAATCAAACGTGGCTTTTTTATTCTTTATAAGTATATTAGACTTGTATCTCATTGAAAAATAGAATCTTAAACGCTTCCCGTTAAGGAAAATCAAGTTTACACAAAAGTACAACAAATTTTGATTGATTATTGACTCGCTCCAAAAAATCAAGTATCTTTGTTTCCTGTTGATTTATGGAAATCGCCATCTGATTTTCACCACTGATAAAATTTATTAACTAAAGATTTTGTGAATGAATGCAGAAATAAGACTTACTGTTGCCGGGTTGGTTTATAATCAAAGTGTAGTAGGAACATACGGTTTGGTATTATCAGAATATGAAGGAACACGCCGATTCTCAGTAATGATAGGCGAACCCGAGGCACAGTCGATCGCCATGAAGATGAACAACAAAAAATCACCTCGTCCGCTTACTCACGATTTAATTATTACTCTGCTCACCGTTTTCGGTGCAAAACTGGATAAAGTGCTGATTTACGATATGGTAAATGATGTGTTTTATGCAGAACTTCATTTAAAAAAGGGAGACTCGTCGATGGTTGTTGATGCAAGAACCTCAGATGCCATCGCAATTGCAGTTCGCTCAGAATGCCCGATATATATTCGCGAAGAAGTAATGACAGTAGTGGGAATGGAAATTGAACCCACAGATGATGCTACTGAAGAGGAACCTTCCGCACCTAAATCAAAAGACCCTGAAAGTCTTTCGATTGAAGAACTTACATCGCTTTCTGAAGAAAATTTAGAAACGCTTTTAAACCAAGCACTTAATGATGAAAAATATGAACTTGCTGTGAATATCAGAGATGCTTTAAAAAGAAAGAAAGATGTCTGATTTTTATAGCTTTTCAGCTTGTTTGTTTCGAATATAATAAGTACCTTAGCGTGATTTTTTTGAAATGTATAAACTAAACACAGATGATTGACCAAGAGAGAATTATAAAAGTAAATATCGATGATGAGATGAAATCGTCTTACATCGACTATTCCATGTCGGTGATTGTTTCGAGAGCACTGCCTGATGTACGCGACGGGTTTAAACCGGTACACAGAAGGGTACTTTTCGGGATGAATGAGTTGGGGAACAATTCCGACAAACCTTATAAAAAATCTGCCAGAATTGTTGGAGAAGTGATGGGTAAGTATCACCCACACGGCGATTCTTCCATATATGGTACCTTAGTACGTATG
The DNA here is from genome assembly GCA_964389115.1 of uncultured Paludibacter sp. Lineage (GTDB taxonomy): Bacteria > Bacteroidota > Bacteroidia > Bacteroidales > Paludibacteraceae > Paludibacter. The sequence goes on from CAYMDE010000001.1 coordinate 115,687, forward strand.
GCACAACCATGGTCAATGCGATATCCGTTGGTTGACGGACAAGGTAACTTTGGTTCAGTTGATGGTGATAGTCCGGCTGCAATGCGTTACACCGAAGCGCGTTTGCAAAAGATAGCTGAAGAAATGCTCCTGGATATCAATAAAGATACAGTTGATTTTCAATTAAATTTTGATGATACTCTCAAGGAACCGGTGGTATTACCATCGCGCATTCCTAATTTGCTGGTGAATGGTTCATCGGGTATTGCAGTTGGTATGGCCACCAATATGGCCCCGCATAATTTATCTGAAGTTGTTGATGCAACTATTGCCTATATCGACAATAATGAAATTGAAATTTCTGAGTTAATCAAATTTGTCAAGGCTCCCGATTTTCCAACAGGAGGAATTATCTACGGTTATGCCGGTGTAAAAGAAGCATATGAAACCGGTAGAGGCAGGGTAGTAGTTCGCTCTAAAGTAGATATTGAAACGGATGCGTCAGGACGTGAGAAAATCATTATCAATGAAATTCCGTATCTTGTTAATAAGGCAGAGTTGATCAAAGCAGTGGTTGCCCTGGTTGAGGAGAAGAAAGTTGAAGGTATTTCACATATCAATGATGAGTCGGATCGTGAGGGTATGCGCATCGTAATTGACATTAAACGTGATGCAAACTCTTCGGTTGTTCTCAACAAGCTTTATAAATTTACGGCTTTGCAGTCATCCTTCAGCGTAAACAATATTGCGTTGGTGAAAGGCAGACCTCGTATGCTCAACTTGAAGGACCTCATCAGGTACTTTGTTGATCACAGACATGAAGTGGTTGTTCGTCGTACCCGTTACGAATTAAATGAGGCTGAAAAAAGAGCACATTTGCTTGAAGGATTTATGATTATTCTGGATAATCTGGATGAAGCAATTCAAATAATCCGTGACTCGAAAACACCGGAGGAAGCACGTAATCGCTTGTCTGAACGATTTGGACTTTCTGAAATTCAGTCGCGTGCAGTTGTAGAAATGCGTCTGCGTCAACTTACCGGCATGGAGCAGGATAAACTTCGTGCTGAATACGAAGATGTACTGGCATTAATTGCAAAATTGAAAGATATCCTGGATAATGTTGAACTACGAATGGAAATTATCAAGGAAGAATTGCTTGAAATAAAAACAAAATACGGAGATGCACGCAGAACCGAAATCATTTATGCATCAGAAGAATTCAATCCTGAAGATTTCTATGCTGATGATGAAATGATTATAACCATTTCTCATTTTGGTTATATCAAACGTACTGCTTTGGCTGAGTTTAGAGCGCAGGGCAGAGGTGGTGTAGGTTCAAAGGGAAGTGATTCGAGAGATGAAGACTTCATCGAATATATCTACCCGGCCTCGATGCACAACACCATGATGTTCTTTACGCAAAAGGGTAAATGCTATTGGCTCAAAGTTTACGAAATTCCTGAAGGAAGCAAAATATCGAAGGGAAGAGCTATACAAAATATGCTGAACATTGACTCTGACGATAAAGTTAATGCATTTATCAGGGTTAAAGGACTGGAAGATAAAGATTATATCAATTCTCATTACATTATCTTCTGTACTAAGAATGGTATTATCAAGAAAACCACGCTTGAAGCTTATTCACGACCAAGAACCAACGGCGTAAATGCCATCAATATCAGGGAAGATGATAAAGTGATACAGGTTCGTTTGACTGATGGAAACTCTGAAGTTGTTATTGCAAACAGAAACGGACGCGCGATTCGTTTCCACGAGTCAAAAGTACGCCCGATGGGAAGAACTGCCACTGGTGTGATTGGTATGCAGCTTGATAACGATGGTCAGGATGAGGTAGTTGGTATGGTTTGTGTAAAAAAGGACTCGGGCGAAACCATCATGGTAGTTTCTCAACAAGGCTTTGGTAAACGTTCGAGACTCGACGACGAAGATGGCGAACCTATATATAGAATAACCAATCGTGGGGCAAAAGGTGTTAAAACCATTAATATCACAGAAAAAACCGGTAAGTTGGTTGCAATCAAGAGTGTTAATGATGACAATGACCTGATGATTATTAATAAATCAGGAATCACTATTCGATTGAAAGTGTCTGACTTCAGGGTTATGGGTAGAGCAACTCAGGGCGTTCGACTGATAAATCTGGAAAAGAGAAATGACGAGATTGCCTCTGTATGTAAAGTGCTTTCAGATATTGAAGAAGTTATTGAAGCAAGTGACGAAGCAATAATTGAACTCAATGGAGATATTAATAGTGAAACAAACACAGAAAGTCAGGATTAATCCGGATTTATATTAAAATTAGTATAAGGAACAAATTATTAAAAACAACAAACATGAAAAAAGTAATTCTTTCACTCCTTCTTATTTTGAGCATAACTACTGTATTTGCTCAAAGAAGAAATGTAACGAGAGCAAGGAATCTTACGCTGATGGAAAACCCCGATTTTAACGGTGCCCGTGAAGCTATTGCCCTTGCTATGAAGGACTCATCTACTTATCGACTTCCCAATACATGGTATGTTGCTGGTATGATAGGCTATAAACAAAACGAGGCTTTTTACAAAGACATGGCTCTTGGAAAACAAGTTGATTTTGTCAGAAAAGGTGAAGTAATCGTAGAATCGATAAACTATTTCAAAAAAGCCTATGAATTGGATCAAAATCAGGTTGATCGAAGAGGAAGACCTGTTAGGCCACGACATGAGGAAGATATAAAGTCAAAAATCAAAGAGTATTTCGAGGAAAAACACAATTTGTTCTATTATGGTGCAACACTTTTCGATGAAAGAAAAGACTATAAAAGAGCAATCGAAGCCTTTGAACTTTATCTGAGTATTCCCGAAATTCCATTTATGAAGGGCTTGTTAACAATTGACTCAACGTATTATCAGGTTAAATACTTCACAGCTTTGGCAGCTCGTAACGCCGGTATGTGGGAAAAAGCCATCGAAATACATGAAGAAATGAAGGACGGTGATTATGAGGTTTTCTATGTTTATCAGTTGTTATACGATCAATATGTTCACCTGAAAGATACTACAAACTTTATCAGAGTTCTTAAAGAAGGTTTTGAAAAAATGCCGGAAGAACCCTGGTTCCTTCAGAATTTAATCAATTATTATCTATTGAATGATTATATTGAAGAGTCGAAAATATATATTACTCAGGCAATTCAAATGCTCCCTGATGTAGCTGTTTATCATTACGTTAAAGCGAAAATTGACGAAGCTGAAGGTAAACCCACAGAAGCTCGTGCCTCTTATGAAAGAACTCTGGAACTGGATCCAACATTTGCTGATGCCTATGCCGGTATAGGAGGTTTGATTGTTGATGAAGGTCAAAAAATACTGGATGATGCCGCATATAAATCAAACAGAGAATTCAATGCTGCACGAGCTAAAAGCCGTGAGTATTTTCAAAATGCACTTACATACTTCAAAAAAGCTTCAGAACTAAATCCTGAAGAGGTTTCATACAAACGAAATCTTCGTACTTTGTATTACAGACTGGATATGAGTAAAGAACTTGAAGCCATCGAAAAAGAATTAGGGTACTAATCGTTTTTTCGTTTGACAGAAAAATACAAAAACAGCGTTCAGAAATGAGCGCTGTTTTTTTTGTAATAAACTTCTGGAAATTAATCCTAATTGATCTTGAGTTCTCCGGGAGGAGGCTTGAGATACGAAAAATTCTTAGAGTGTTTTGTCTGAATAATAAGGTTAACTCGGGTAAATAATCAATCTGATTTGAGTATTAAACGAATCAGAAGTCAATTATACGCTTAGCATATTTCATTTTTCTGCTAAGCATAAATCGATTTTGTGCTCAGCGTAAATTCAATTTGTGCTCAGCGTAAATTCAATTTGTGCTTGGTGAAAAATTTAAAAGTGCTGAGCGTAAAACTCGAAAGTGCTAAGCATAAAATTGAAGAGTAGTGAGTAAAAGAACGTAATACGCATAAAAAAAGTCCCAATTTTCAGGGACTTTTCATTAAAAACACTAAGGGATTTTAATCAAACACAAAGGTGTAATGCGACTAGATTCTTCGGGTAACACCAAACACAGGTCGGCTTTCGTTTCTGAACCTATTCACAGATGTAACTACAAATGTGTGATAACCAGATAATTTCATCTCATCAAGATTGATAACATTATCTGTGGTTAGTTTTAAAATGTATGCGGGATTATTCAAATCACCAACCCTTCTTCCTTTAAATGCATAAACTACATAATATAAAGGTGCATTTCCACCTTCCTCATTCACTCTGTCCCACATCAATACAGTGTTGTGGTGATCTTTAATAATTCTGAGGTTTTGAGGTTGTACTGCAGGAGTTCCCTGTAAATTACTATTCGTGGGTGTTAGAGCCTTATATCGATAGAAATCAGTCTTTAAGCTATCATTTAAGCCCTGAATGTTTCTTACAAAATATTTTGCACTGAAATACATGGCGCCCGAAACCTCCGGATATTGCAGATTCATACGGAGTTGACGCACAAGTTCGTTAGGTCTTTTCCATGCCGGATCTCTGTTAATTTCCAAACCAGATGCAAATAATCCAATATAAAGATTTTTTTGATATGAGTTTTTTGACCACCAATCTATCAAAACCGTATAGTCGGCGACTTGTTTTCCAATTTCCCAGTAAAGTTGTGGCACAACATAATCAATCGTACCTTCACGCAACCACTTCAGAATATCTGCATAAAGGTCATCATAGTTTTGAACTCCGGCCCTGGTGGCTGATCCCCTTGGATCTACATTACTGTTGCGCCAAACACCAAAAGGAGAAATCCCGAATTCTACCCACGGCTTAGCTGTTTTGATGGTTTTTTGAAGTTCAGCAATAATCAAATCGACATTGTTACGACGCCAGTCAGCTCTATTGCTAAAACCTCGTGGGAATCTGCGAAAAGTATCACTGTCTGGAAAATCCTGACCTCTGACAGGATAGGGGTAAAAATAATCATCGAAATGCAATGCGTCAATATCATACCTCTCTACCAAATCTTTCACAACCTTATTCAGGTGCGCCCGGGTTTCATCAAGCCCGGGATCGAAATAATACTTACCGCCATATTCAACAATTAAGTTTCTCTCTCTGAAATAAATGTGATCCGGACTTAATGTGCTCACCGATTCTCCATTCAAAACACGATATGGATTTAGCCAAACATGAACCTCCATGCATCTTTTACGTGCTTCTTCAATCAAAAAATGTAATGGATCGTAAAATGGTTCGGGTCTGCGTCCCTGACGACCAGTTAGATACCTCGACCACGGTTCAATGGCTGAATGAAAAAATGCATCAGCAGTTGGTCTGGCCTGAAAAACAATTGTGTTGATATTGCTTTCAGCAAGCTGATCGAGCATCACACGCATTTCCTGTTGCTGATCTCTTACCGACAAATTGGAACTGCTTGGCCAGTCAATATTGGCGACTGTAGCAATCCAAACGGCACGCATTTCACGCTTTTTGTGTTGAGAATAAGTAGGTTGAAATAAAATCAACAATAGAAACAAAAACAAATGTCGATACATTATAAATAATTTTAATTGATGAGTCACAAAAATAAAAAATCAAACGGAGATTCACTAAATTTAATACTTCAAAAAAACATCTTTTATGTTTTTGAAAGCGACCGAAAAGGCTTACTTTTGTAACCCAAAAACAAATTCCAATGATAGAGGTAATACCGGCAATAGATTTAATAGACGGCAAGTGTGTACGTTTGAGTCAGGGCGATTATGATCGTAAAACAATTTACAATGAAAATCCTCTTGAAGTAGCAAAAATGTTTGAAGATTCAGGCATCAAACGACTTCATTTGGTTGATTTGGATGGTGCCAAAGCCAGTCATATTGTTAATCATAAAGTTCTCGAAAAAATAACTCATGGTACAAATCTTATCGTGGATTTTGGAGGAGGATTAAAAACTGACGAAGACCTGAGAATTGCCTTTGAATGTGGTGCTTCCATGATAACCGGTGGTAGTATTGCAGTTAAAAAGCCGGAGACATTTCTTTCATGGATTAAAAATTATGGTGCCGGTAAAATTATTCTCGGAGCTGATGTAAAAGATGAAAAAATTGCTGTATCAGGTTGGATCGAATCGACAGATATTGAGCTCATTCCATTTATAGAAAAATACCTGAGAGAGGGTGTTCAGAAAGTAATATGCACAGATATCAGTAAGGATGGAATGCTGGAAGGCCCTTCCATAGAATTATACAAAAAAATGAACAATTCGCTGCCCGGCATATACCTGATTGCCAGTGGAGGAGTAAGTTCTTTAGCAGATATTGAAATCCTTGAAGCAAATGGTATCCCGGCAGTTATAACCGGCAAAGCTCTATACGAAGGACGCATAAAGCTTGCCGATTTAAAGCAGTTTCTCAGCTAATTTATTTCCTTCTGAAAAGACGCGCAAAAGTCTTTCCAAGTTCATCCAGTTTTTCAATTGGCTCAACCATAGATGGGTTAAGGTCAGTTGATTCATGGGACAACAATGAAGCCTGCATTGGGTATATCAATATAAAGCTATTCGGACTAAAATATCGTTTTAGATACCCGGGAATATTCTCCATGCTCGGATTGTAAGAATGAGATTTTTCTCTGCTCAAAACAAGAATTAAATTGTCATCTTCCCTGATATCTCTGGATAGCACCAGGAAATCTTCCCAATCATTGAAAGTTTTAAAAACTGCTTCAACAGGATGGTTTCTATGTATTTCCCTGATAAGATTCAGCGTTTTCTCATGAGCATAGAAAATCAATTTGGCACCTGATTTACGACCGATATTCCATACTTTGTAAAGCCAGAATGGAAATCCTATCTCAAGTTCAGCATCCTGAGGAACAATAATTACATGTCGTTTTATGGTAGCTATGGGCTGAACGGCCTTATAGACAAAAGTTGTGACGTTGTTTTTTGACAAAACGCCTTCTGTCAGTTTTCCGAAAAATGAATCGGACATACCTTTGTCTTCATGAATTGCAATCACCAGATCAGTAACTTTCTGTTCCTTTATAACACTGGAAATTCCATTAACAATATTGACATCGTAACGTATTAATTTCTGAAGTCTTATATCTGTTGAGGCAGCAGCAAGCACAGCCTTATCAAGCAATTTGTTTGCTTTTTTAAGTTGATTAGCATCATCCTTGTTATTATCGATGATGTTAAGTGCAAAAACGTTATGGGTGTTTTTTCCGGATTTAATAAAACCGGTAAGATTAATCAATTCCTCAACAGTATCTTCATATCTCATCGGGATTAAAATCTTTTCTGTACTCTCACCATCTTTAACTTCAGGATTGGATGATTCGCTGATAGAAATATTCATTGCAGCCCTTTGAGTAACCAATGATGCAATTGTACAGGTGATTAATATCATGATGATGGCACCATTTAAAACACTATCATTGAGTAATCTTATTGGAGCACCGTCAGCGGTTTGACCTATAACAACATTATATCCTACAAGTACAGCTGCAAGAGTGGCTGCTGCCTGGGCATTACTTAGTCCGAAAATAATTCCACGTTCATCTTTTGTTAATTTAAATGATTTCTGTGTGAACCATGCAGCTAAATACTTTGAAAGTGTAGCAATAAGGGTCATGATACCAGCAACCTTTAATGTCTCCCAATCTCTGAAAAATGCCTGATAATCGACCAACATTCCAACTCCGATTAAAAAGAATGGAATAAAAACCGCATTACCGACAAAAGATATTCTGTTCATCAATGGCGAGGTGGAAGGGATAAGCCGGTTTAATGCCAACCCGGATAAGAAAGCACCGATAATTGCCTCAATACCAGCAGCTTCAGCGAGTACTGCTCCCAGAAAAACCATCACCAGAACAAATATATACTGTGACACAGAATCAGAGAAATTCTTAAAAAACCATCTGCCGATTATTGGAAATAAAAACAATACGATGGCAACAAAAATTATCAGAGAAATCGTAAGCTGTGTCCAAAATGATGATCCTGCAGAACCTGTTTTCATCCCGATAATGACTGCCAGAACCAATAGCGCCAGAGTATCAGTAATAATTGTACCACCCACAGCGATATTTACAGACCTGTTACGTGTAACATCGAGCTTATTGATAATTGGATATGTGATAAGTGTATGCGAAGCAAACATACTTGCCAGTAAAACCGATGTCGGTATAGAAAAACCTAAAATGTAAATCCCGCTCAAAGTCCCAAGTGTCATAGGTATGAGAAAGGTGTACATACCAAATACGAAACTTTTTGTACCGTTTTTCTTCAAATCTCCCAAATCAATCTCCAATCCTGCAAGAAACATAATATAAAGCAAACCGGCTGTTCCTGAAAGAATGATACTGCCATCGCGCTCAAGCAAATTGATACCATTAGGGCCAATAATTGCCCCTGCGATAATCAGTCCGAGTATGTGTGGGATTCTGAATTTATTCAGTAATATTGGTACAAACAGAATAATAACCAATATCACAAAGAATTGTAATACAGGATGTTGTAATGGAAGAGTAAATTCGGTAAAGATTTGAGGATTCATGCTTCAGTTGAATTTAAATTAGTAGATTCTTCAGTTTCTTGATATCTAAAATCGTATATTGTTTTTTGTTGATAGATATGATTCCCTCCAGTACCATTTCCGATAAACACCTGGCTAATGACGGACGGGCTACACCAAAAAACTCTGCAAGCTCGCTTTGATTTCTGTTGATAACAAAAGGTTTACTTACATCAGTTGTTTGTTCCAAAAGAAAATGTGCCAACTTTCCCTTAATCGTCTTAATCGACAGTAACTGTAGTCTGTTCGTTAAAAACTGAGTACGGTTTGCATTGTGAGTCAGATATTTCTGCATGAAGTCCGGATTAGTCATCATCAATCTCATGATTTCTGATTTTGGGATTTTCATGATCTCAACTTCCTCCAAAGTGATTACGTTTACAGGAAAGCGGTTATTATCTGAAAACAAAAAGGCTGGAGCAAGCGGACGGGGAGCCTGAATAATTTCTATCCCGAGAATGTTGCCATTTTCAGTTATCATTTCTGTTTTAACCGATCCGGTTATAAGCATATATAAAGCGTCGCACAAATCTCCCTGATTGATTATCTGCATGTTAGCCGGATAGGCTTTAACAGTACACTTAATATCATCCAGGAACGACTCCTCATCGTTAATATTCATTCCACTGCAAATGGGACATTGATCCAAGTCAATTTTCTTCATATTCTTATAAAATTCGATGTAAAAGTAGTGAAAAAATGGCTTTTTTGAAATAATAATTTACTCAGTGTAACAAATGTTACATCATATAAGTTTTGATAACAATACCTTTGTCTCAAAATAAAACAAACGATTATGAGTCAATTCAAATTCAATCCCCCTAAAGAACATTTTCCAAAAGGAGAGAAGTTCAGTTTTACTAATAGTGTAGAATATGCCGACGGATCTATTGTAAGTAAAATATTAATGCGAAACGAGCGTGGAAATGTAACACTTTTTGCATTTGATCAGGGCGAATTCCTGAGTGAACATACTGCACCCTACGATGCATTGGTGCAGGTACTTGACGGTACAGCAGAGGTTGTAATTAATGGAGAAGTCAGTCGATTAGTAGCTGGCGAAAGCATATTGATGCCTGCCAATATTCCTCATGCAGTAAATGCAATTGAAAAGTTTAAAATGCTATTAACAATGATTAAAGGCTAAGAAAAATGAAAAGGACAATCATAAAAATAGATGAAGATCTCTGTAATGGATGCGAATTGTGCGTACAGGGATGTCATGAAGGCGCACTTCAGATGATTGATGGTAAAGCCCGATTGGTGAGTGAGTTATATTGCGACGGACTCGGTGCATGTGTTGGCGAATGTCCGGTTGGTGCAATCACACTTGAAGAAAGAGAAGCAGAACCATATGATGAAATTGCGACCATACAGCGTATGATACCAAAAGGAGAAAAAACAATTCTTGCGCACTTAAAGCATTTGAAGGAGCATGGAGAGTTTGATTACCTGAAACAGGCTGTAGGATTTCTTAAGGCCAATGGCGTTCCGATAGATTTTTCTGTCGTTCATAATATGCAAACTCAACATCATCAGGGAGGTGGATGTCCCGGAAGCAGGGCTGTTTCATTCGATACACCCAAACCGGCATCAAGCGGATTTAAAATGATTCGTGAAGAGGATAATGATTCAAAATTGGTTTCAGAGTTGAGACAATGGCCTGTTCAACTGCATTTATTGAATCCACAAGCAGGATATTTTAAAAATGCAGATGTGGTACTGGCAGCAGACTGTGTACCTTTCAGCTTTCCTGATTTTCACAGAAAGTTTTTGGCTGGAAAGATTTTAGCAATAGCCTGCCCAAAACTTGATTCAAACAAAGAAGCATATATTGAGAAAATAAAATCAATGATTAATGATTCCAGAATAAACACTTTGCATGTAGTGTTAATGGAAGTTCCATGCTGTGGAGGGCTGTTAAGTCTTGCTACAAGAGCAGTGGAGGAGTCTGGAAGAAGGATTCCTATTAAACTTTCAGTTGTAAGTATAAAGGGAGAAGTTCTGGAAGAAGAATGGGTGTAAAAAAACAGCTATCATATTATAAACTAATCTTTTAAGGTATAAAAATGTTTTGTTATCAATGTCAGGAGGCATCCAAAGGCACAGGATGTACTCTGGTGGGAGTGTGCGGTAAAACGCCTGAAGTGTCAGATTTGCAGGATTTATTGATTTATCAGTTGAAGGGCATTGCGGTGTTGGCCGAGAAGTTAAGAATGGCCGGAAGTGAAACTCCGGAAGTGAATCAATTTATTACTGAATCACTTTTTATGACCATCACAAATGCCAATTTTGATGATTATCGCTTTGTAAATCGATTAAGAGAAGGAAACAGACTCAGAAAAAAGCTTAAATCACAACTCGAAAGCTGTGGAATTAGTTTTTCTAAATGTGATTTGCTTGACTGGCAGGCTTTTACTAAAGAAGAAATGATTCTCAAAGGAAAAGAAGTTGGGGTATTGGCAACACAGAATGAAGACATCAGGTCGCTTAGGGAACTTGTAATTTATGGCTTAAAAGGGATGGCAGCATATGCCGAACATGCTTTAAATCTCGGACATGAGGATCAGGAGGTATTTGCATTCATGCAGTTTGCTTTGGCACAGACAGTTGACGATCATCTTTCAGCAGAAGAATTGACATCACTCGTACTAGAAACAGGAAGAGTTGGTGTTAAGGTCATGGCACTGCTTGATAAAGCAAACACAACCAGTTATGGAAATCCTGAGATAACAGAAGTATTTCTCGGAGTTCGTAAAAACCCCGGAATTCTTATAAGCGGGCATGATTTGAAAGATATGGAAGAGTTGCTCCGTCAAACAGAGGGCACCGGCGTTGATATTTACACACACAGCGAGATGCTTCCTGCGAATTACTATCCTGCATTCAAGAAATATAAACACTTCGTAGGCAACTACGGAGGTGCATGGTGGAGTCAGGTAACTGATTTTGAAACATTTAACGGACCCATTCTGTTTACTACCAATTGTATTGTACCTCCAAAGAAATCAGCAACTTATGCCAACAGGGTTTACACTACCGGTGCATCAGGATTCCCGGGATTCAAACATTTTGATGACAGAAAGCATGGAAACCCGAAAGATTTCACTGCAATAATTGAACATGCGAAAAGATGTGCTTCGCCAACCGAGATTGAAAATGGCCATATTGTAGGCGGATTTGCTCACGCTCAGGTGTTTGCTCTTGCTGACAAAATAATTGAGGCTGTAAAAAGCAAATCCATACGAAAGTTTTTTGTAATGGCTGGATGTGATGGCAGAATGAAAAGCAGAGACTATTATACACAGTTTGCCGAGCAATTACCAAATGACACCGTTATTCTTACTGCTGGTTGTGCTAAATATCGCTATAACAAACTTCCTCTTGGAGATATAAACGGTATTCCCAGGGTGTTGGATGCCGGACAATGTAATGATAGTTATTCTTTGGCTGTGATTGCTTTAAAACTGAAAGAGATATTCAATCTGAACAATATCAACGAATTACCTATATCATACAATATTGCATGGTATGAGCAGAAGGCTGTTATTGTATTATTGACATTGCTTCATTTAGGTGTAAAAAACATACATCTTGGTCCAACATTACCTGCATTCCTCTCGCCAAATGTTGCAAAAGTATTGGTCGAAAACTTCGGCATCGCCCCAATAGGAACTGTTGATGAGGACATTAGACTTTTTCTTGAAGAAGTGGAAGTTGAAGTTGAGAAAAACTGATTGTTATATTCATCTTTAATAAAAGGCCCGGAAAATCAATCGAATTCCGGGCCTTATAATTAATAATGAGATTAAATCAGAATCTTAATCCAACAGTTGCAATCAATGATTGATTATGTGTGGCTACTGTTGCCGGACGAAGTCTTAAGCTTTCTGACAGATTGTTTGAGTTGTAGGCGTAGAAGCTTTCATTAATCGTTTTATTCATAAAAGCCAGATCAAAATACCAGTTTCTATCTCTGTAACCAATACCGGCAGTAAGATAGTTAGTACTATTATGAATAAAGTAATCAACATCTGTTCGAATGGTATTGGGAATCATTTCTTTTGCAAGAGTATTTCTTGTAACAGGACCGCTGTTTGCAATACCACCTCTTACGGCCAGGTTCGGAGTAATTTTGAATTCAGCACCTAGTTTCCTCATTCTTTGATCCAGAAAGTTTGCTTTTATACCATCATTCTCATATCGAAATGGAGCCATATCATTCGATGTATTCATGAAACGGGTCTCAGAATAGTTATTATAAACATACTCTAATCCGATAACAGCGCTTTTACCCAAAATCAAGGACCCACTTAAACTATACACCGCAGGAGTTTGCAGTTTATAACGATTATCTCCATTGGGTGTAAGAATCGTACCGGTATTATTCCCTCCATAATTATAAGCCATATCAGCATAATGAAAATCAGTAACATTGTAAACCATGGGAGTTTTTATCGAGGCACCTAAACGAATAGCATTAAAAGGTATAAAAATCGCTCCCAAATCAAAGTTATATCCAGTTGCACTTGATTTGTAAACATTATATAAGCCCATACTTCCTCCGTTTTCAAAAGCTTCAGTATAATCTGAACTGGCACTGTAACTAAAATCATGGAAATTTACAGTTGCTCCAACAAAAAAACGATTATTGAAATTTCCTGACCAGCTAAATGAGTATGCATCATGAAAACCTGACTCAATACGGCGGTAATTTGGATTAACTTTCTCACCGGGATCGAGCAATGATTCCCAATATACTGTATTACCTGTTTCACTATCAACATATTCAACCATCAATCCGGCTTCGGCAGCCAATACTGATATCCAGGGAACAGAAGGATTATTAAACGGATCATAGGTGTTGGTACTATATAATGAGCCGCCATTAATATTCCCTGTAAAATACGCCATATAATCTGTGATAGACGATGAAGAACCAACTCCTCCGTTTATTTTCATCTCTCTGTTAAAATCTCTCAATCGATTAAAGTTAAAAGCCCAGTTTGATCTCATCAATCCTGAGTTACGTTGAGTATTTTTACTGGTTTCAGTAGAGAAAATATATGAAAGATTATTGAATCCTAATCTATTCATAACATCGTTCGATTCTTTACTGTTCCAATTTGCATTTGTGCTCTGATTCAATGAATTAAAGCCAACGCTAAGTTCTGAACTTCGATATATTCCTAATCCGGCCGGATTATCTTTTATCGCAGAAGGATCGCCACCTAGTGCCCCAAAAGCTCCTGCCATTGATGAATATCTCGCAGAGCCTTTTATATCTGATTGAATAAACCTAACTGCATCTAATTCAGTTTGAGAAAACAATGAAAAAGATGTAAGTAAGGCTGAACAAATAATTATTACTCGTTTCATATCTGTGTTATTTTAAAGTTTCTTTCTTAATAACTATCTCCTGCCACCACCGGATGAAGCTCCACCTGAACTTCTGGAGGCACCACCCGAACTTGAACCACCTGTCGACATGCCCGAACTTCTTGTTGCACCTCCTGAACTTGATGGTGCGGAATAAGTTGGTGTACTACTTCTTACGGTGGTACCAGAACTTGAAGGAACACTTTGAGTTGGAGTGCTGCTCCTTACTGTAGTGCTTGTGCCGGAAGTGCTACTTTGAGTTGTCGTAGTACGATTTGCATTTACTGTTGAACTGGAAGAACTTGATACGGTATTATTCCTTACCGGTGCAGTTCCACTTCCAACTCTGACCGTTTGATTTACATTTCCTGATGATGAAGTAGTTGTGTTTCTTGAGTTTACTGTAGTTGTCCTGTTAACTGTTTCATTATTCCGGGTTGTAATCTGAGTATTTCTGTTATTTGTAATTACATTGCCAGTTCTTCCTGCATTGTTATCTACAGTTCTGGTTCTTGTATCAACAACATTAACACCTGATTCTGCTGTGCGGGTATTTCTAAGATTTGAAACAGGTCTTACCTCTCCATATTCAGATCTTGAGGAAGGACTGGCAGCTCTTACCGTATTAAATTCATTTCTGCCAGCACCTGATGCAACTGCAGAAGCTCTGCCAGCAGTATTAACCTGAGACGCACCACCGATTGTTCTTGATCCGGAAGAAACAGCATTTGTTGCAAAACCAGATTGATTTCTTCTGTTTTGTTCGCTGTAATATAGTCTTCTGTTAGATCCTACACCCGTCGAACCTCCCCAGAAACTACCACCTCCCCAATATGGATTGTGCCAATAGCTATAGTGATGGTAATGTGGATATCCCCAACCTAAAACTCCGGTATAAAAACCGCCATAGTGGTAGTGATATGGCAAATACCAATGATAGCTTGGATAACCAAATCCCCAGGGGTGGTGATGTCCATACCATCCTCCATGCCATCCGTGATGCCATGCAGAATATCCTCCCCAACCATGGCGCCAACTTCTCCATGCCCAGCTATTATAACTATACGGCTGCCAATAGTAAT
>CAYMDE010000001.1:130819-135205 GCA_964389115.1 uncultured Paludibacter sp.
TGGCGCCAACTTCTCCATGCCCAGCTATTATAACTATACGGCTGCCAATAGTAATTCCACCAAAATGGATTTGTCCATGTAGGTGTTACCCAGGCATATGACCCATCAACATAAACATTCCAGTCATGATTGTTCAAAAAATAAATGTCGGTGTATTGAGGGTCAGAAATATGAATTGTGTATTTGGGATTGTGGAATCTTCTGATTCTTTCAGCATATTCAAGCTCTGTTTCACCTCCGGTAAAACCATCAAGATAATATCCGGTTTCTTCAGAAATTTCATATTCAGCCATGATAGAATCATTAGCTTCTGCAATTACATACACTGTATCTCTTGCAATTACAATATTGGTATTGTTATTGCGACTGTCAATGTATATTATTTCCCGGGCTCCATTTTTAATGTTAGGCCTTACTGTCTGAGCAGCTCTTTTAACTTCCTGACTCTGTGATCTTTCTGCGTCTCTGGGTGTAAAATATACATCGTCATGAAACTGCTGGCTATATGCTTGTAAGCCAAACAGGCTCACCAAAATCAGCATTGAAACAATTGTTTTCATGATTTAATCCTCCTTCTAAATTCTTAAAAAATAGTTTAATTTCAAGCAATTAATTATCAATAACTGTACCACTAAGAGTTAAATTAATCTGATTTTGTTGTATGTCTGTGTATGTTTTTAGTCTATCTTTGCATACAAAATAAAAATCGACACTAGACACACTTGTAAGATCCTAACTATCAATCATTTTAAAACAATGGTTACAGATATTTTACATGTCACCAAATATAAAACATTTTTTGTATGAATTATCTTGAATTTTTAATCAAAGTCAGTCCACGAGAAGATTATATAACTGACTTGCTTGCTTCATTTTTAGGGGAAATTGGATTCGAAAGCTTTGAAGAACATGAGGAAGGCATGGTCGCTTTTGTCAGGGAAGAAGAATGGGATGAGTCTTTATTTCAAGGACTTATAACTAACTTTCCATATGCTGAAAGAATTGAGTATCAACAAAGAATCATAGAGCAGGTCAATTGGAATGAGGAATGGGAGAAGCATTATTTTGAACCGATTGTCATTGGCAATGATTGTGTAATTCATAGTACATTTCATCAAAATGTCCCTGCATGCAAATATGATATAATCATAGATCCTAAAATGTCTTTCGGAACCGGGCATCATGAAACAACCAGCTTAATGCTTGCCGAAATTCTCAAAATGGATTTGACAGGAAAGAATGTACTTGATATGGGATGTGGTACTGCAGTTTTAGCAATACTCGCTTCAATGAGGGGTGCACAAAAAGTGGTTGCAATAGATATTGACCCATGGTGTATTGAGAACAGTAACGAGAATATTCAAAAAAACAATATTAACAATATTGAGGTTTTGCTTGGTGGAGCTGAAAAGCTTGGCACTGAAGAGTTTGATTTAATTTTAGCGAATATTAATCGTAACATCTTATTGAATGACATAAAAAAATACTCCACAGTACTTAATACGGGCGGAGTATTGCTTTTAAGTGGTTTTTACGTTGAAGATGTCCCTGTAATTACTGAGGAAATAACGAAAAATAAACTACAATTTATTGAATTTCAGTCAAAAAACAACTGGGTGATTGTCACTGCACATCAAATGGCTTGATTAGCTCCATGCCGGCATGAATTGCTTGTTCGTTCATCTTCAGTAAATGATGATGACGGGCAGGCAATGTTTTTTTCAGACCCAAAAGCACATTTTCAATTTCTACGATAGGTCTAATTTTTAATAGTCCTCCGAGAATAATCATATTAATTGTTTTCGTTACATCGTTGGCATAGGCATATTCAGTTGCGTTGATCTGATATACTTTAATATCTTTTCTGGTTGGGAACTTGTGCATGCCATTACCATCGAAAATCAATGTACCGCCGGGTTTTATGAGACTTTCAAACTTTTCTAATGAAGGCTGATTAAGCACTATGCCAGTGTCAAAAGTGTTTAAAACTGGCGAGCTGATTCTTTCATCACTTAATATTACAGTAACATTGGCTGTACCACCACGTTGTTCAGGTCCGTAGGATGGCATCCAGCTAACTTCCTTTCCTTGAACTAATCCGGAATACGCCAGAATTTTTCCCATCGACAAAACTCCTTGTCCGCCAAAACCTGATATAATAATTTCTTCTGTCATAAAACCAACTGTTAGATATTCTTTAAATCACCCATCGGGTAGGTTGGAAACATATTCTCAACCATCCAGTCGTTTGAACCTGCCGGTGTCATTCTCCATCCGGAGCTACAAGTGGAAACAACTTCCACGATTGAAGTTCCTTTGTTTAACATAGAATTCTCCAGCGCTTTACGAATGGCATTTTTTGTTTTTCGAACTGCAGCTACAGTATGTACTGCCTGACGTGTCACATAGCAAACACCATCCATTTGAGCAAGTAATTTAGAGATATCCAATGCATTACCCATAGCTGACACTTCTCTTCCATTAGGAGAAGTCGTTGATTTCATTCCGGGTAGGGTAGTGGGAGCCATCTGACCACCGGTCATACCATAAATACCATTATTAATATAAATAATGGCAATATTCTCTCCACGGTTACAGGCGTGTATAGTTTCAGCAGTGCCAATTGCTGCCAAATCGCCATCTCCCTGATACGTAAAAACATATTTCTCAGGAAGCAGGCGTTTGATAGCAGTGGCAACAGCTGGTGCACGACCGTGAGCAGCCTGTTGCCAGTCAATATCAAGGTATTTGTACGCAAACACAGCACAACCAACAGGCGCAACGCCAATCGTTTTATCCTGAATGTCCATTTCCTGGATTAATTCTCCTAATAGTTTATGGACAACTCCATGACTACAACCCGGGCAATAATGCATTGGTGTGTCATTCATCACCGTTGTCTTTTCATAAACCAGATTGGCTGGATTTATGATATCTTTAACGTTCATAATAACTTTGATTTTAAAGCATTTAATACTTCTTCAGGTGAAGGTACAATTCCTCCCATTCTGCCATAAAACTCAACCGGAATGTTTTTACAAACGGATAGTCTTACATCCTCAACCATCTGACCAGCATTCATTTCTACTGTCAGAAAACCTTTTGCTTTGCGCGAGTATGTTTTAATAATTTCTGTCGGGAAGGGAAATAATGTAATTGGCCTGATTAACCCGGCTTTTATTCCCTCTTGGCGGGCAATTTCCATGGCTTTTTGACAAACTCTGGCCATCGTGCCAAAAGCGACGAAAATATAGTCTGCATCTTCACAGTATAATTCTTCACACCTCACCTCATTATTCTCAATCTCCCTATATCTTGATTGTAAACGGAGATTAATCTTCTCCATCTCATCACTATGTAGCTCCAATGAAGTTATATAATTTGGTTTTCTATCAGCAGTTTTTCCTAGCGTTGCCCAGGGATATTTTGCCCTGATCTCTTCATTGGTAAGTCGAGGCTGATAGGGTGGCAAAACCACTTTCTCCATCATTTGTCCGATTATACCATCAGCAAGAATCATGGTTGGAGTTAAATACCTGAATGCAAGTTCAAAAGCCAGAACCGTGTGATCAGCCATCTCCTGAACAGATGCCGGAGCCAGGGTTATCATCTTGTAATCTCCATGTCCACCACCTTTAACCGATTGAAAATAATCTGACTGACTTGGTTGAATTGTTCCTAAGCCGGGTCCACCCCTCATTACATTAACAATTACGGCAGGTAACTCAGCTCCTGCAAGGTAGGATATTCCTTCCTGCATCAAACTTACACCAGGACTTGAAGATGTTGTTATTGATTTCTTCCCACATCCTGCAGCTCCATATACCATATTTATTGAAGCAACTTCACTTTCAGCCTGTAGCACGACCATTCCGGTAGTTTTCCATGGTTCAATCTCCATCAAAGTTTCCAGAATTTCAGATTGGGGAGTGATTGGATAGCCAAAATAACCATCGCATCCACAACGAACAGCTGCATGCGCAATGGCTTCATTGCCTTTCATTAGAGTAACTTCTTCCTTCTTATTTGTCATAATCTAACTTTATAAACTGTTATACAAGCATCCGGACAAACCTGAGCGCAAGCAGCGCAGCCAATACATGACTCCGGATTTTCCATCACAGAATAATTGTAACCTTTACTATTAGCATCCTTATTGAGAACCAATACATCGGTCGGACATGCAACTACGCATAAATCACATCCTTTACATCTTTCTGTTTCTACTACTACAGCTCCCCTGAATTTTGCCATATTTATTCGCTCTGTTTTTTTAATCAATTTCAAAATACAACTACAAAGAAAAGAGATTTCTGTTTTAATTGCAATTATTAGTGACTGAACTACGTGTATAGGGCTTTTTTACTCTTATTTGGGGTAAAATTA
>CAYMDE010000001.1:135305-151376 GCA_964389115.1 uncultured Paludibacter sp.
ATCAGGAGGTTATTTCCTTCAATCTCAACTGTTCTTTCGTTTTTATCTTTAAAGAAATAGTGCGAAAACGCTTTATTAATTTGAAGATTCAGTTCATTCTCATCTTCCAGCAGTCTTTTTAAATCATCTGATTCAATAGTTTTTCCTTCGAACCTTTTATATAGTCGGGCTATGACCTGATGAAAAATATTTCCAAACACATCGCTTTCAACCATTTCAGTGATATCTGTTGATTGTTCAACTTTCTCCACAACTTCAAAATAGAAGCGCAGCGAGCAATTTAAATACTGATTGATACTACTTGCTGAGAAATATCGGGGATTGTCAGATTCTGATAGGAATGATGTCAGTTTCTTCATGACTGATTCATCCTTCAGGATTGTAATTGCTTCTGTTTTACTTTGTGTGAGACCAAATACAGGCTTTGATTCGGACACCGGTAAGTTGTAGTGATATTTTAATTGATGCAAAAAGCGACTTGGTTCACCTGATTTACCTGTATCCGGTCGGGCATCGGACAAAGTCAAAACATGCTTTGCTCTGTTAATCAGGCGATAGAAGTTATATGAAACCACACTGTCATGATGTTCAAATGTTGGCAAACCAAAACCTTTGCGCAAGTGATATGGAATGAAACTGTTTGAAACACTGACAGCCGGAATAATGCCTTCGTTGAAAGATGGGATGATGAGATTCTCGAAATCTAAACCACGAGCTTCAAGTACACCCATTATTTGAAGGCCATTTAAAGGTTCACCAACAAAAGGAACACGAATTCCTGATGTCAAGCTACCAATCATTCTGAATAATGTTTCTTTTGAAACAGGAATTAATTCACTGTATTGTTTTATTATATCATTGATTCGATTGATGGTTACATAATACTGATATAAAAAACTACTTTCAAGCTCAAAACCACCAATTTGTTCTGATATTCTTCGCAGTCTGTTGTCAAGTTCAATGAGAATTTCCTGCAAATAAGTACAAAAATCAGATGTATGGAGTTCTGAACTGAATATCTTTTTCAGCAGGGAAGAAGATTGTAATTCTTTAGGATTCAGGTATATTTTATTATTTCTGTTCATATCTTGTAAAAGACCTGAACTACTTTTTTCGTCTAACAAAAGTATAAGCTGATGATTAAGAATTGCAGATACATTCCTGTGATAAAACAAACCTACTCCATTACGTTCTTTTTTCTTCTTGTGCAAATCGAAGATGAGATTGATTAACCCGGCTATAGGAGTCATAGAAAGCGGATATCCCATCGTAACGTTAATCTTTCCAATATTTTCCGGAATTGATTGTAATACAGGAACTAATAGCTGTTCGTCAGGAAGTATTACAGCAGTATTCAGGAAGTTTGAGACAGGCTTATCCTGAGGATAAAGTTGCTGAAGAAGTCGAAAAATATGTTGAGTTTGCCCGGTAACAGACGAAACTGTAATGTTTTCAATCCTGATATTTTCAAATGAATTTGCTTTGACTTCAATCTTATACTTCGAAGGAAACTCTGAAGTGTTCTGTTTATAATATTTTGATGCAGGATTCTTACTATCTCTCAAAAAATCAGACTCATAATCCCAATAAAAATCGGCCCTCTCACTATTCAACAAAAACTTCATTAACGCATGTTCAGAAGGATTTAGAGCATTGAAACCCACGAAAACAAAATGTCTGTTTTCGAACCATTTGTATGAAGAAAAATCCTTTAGTTTCTCACAAACATCCCTGATTATCAAACCATCATAACCTATTCCTTCGGAGAGTAGTTCTGCTTGTAAATTTTGATATAAAGGCAATAAAACGTCCCAAATCTGAAGAAATTTATCACGAGATTCAGACTTATTCAAATTAAAACCTGTCCAAAAATGGCGAATAGCTTCAAGTTGATTTTCAGTAAAATAATCTGATGAATCGTCGATTTCTTTTAAATCTGTAATATTCTGAAAAAGTTGCTTTATATCAACCAGATACTTATCTGCTTCATTAAAATCACTGAGTAAAATTTCGGACCAAAAAACAAAATTATCAAAGCTTTCTTGTGAGCCGGACAGACTGATATAAATCTTATAAAGCCGAAAAATCAAATCAAGTCTGTCGGCCTGCTTTAATTCTGAAGCTTGAAAGAAACATTCATCAATGGTGAGTATCTCCGGAGAGAAAATTGGTTTTGATGCAATCTCCGACAAATGTTTTTGAAAAAAAACACCAGCCCTTTTATTAGGAAAAACGAATGTATAGCGACTGATATCTGTATCAAAATGTTCGAAATATATTGCTGCAACCTGCTTGATAAATGAATCCATGTAACTTCTGTCTATTGTCGTGTTTTATGCAAAAATAGCAAAAAAATCGAACCGGAAACTATTGGTGTTTTTTTATCTATCTTAGCAGTCAATTTTTTAAAACTCAACAAATATGATAGGAACTATTGTCAACACATCAGCAGTAATCATTGGAGGTTTGGTAGGTTTATATTTGAAAAAGAGTTTACCTGATAGGGTGAAAACTATTTACTTTCAGGCTATTGGATTATTTACATTAGCTATCGGTATTTCAATGATTGTTGATTTGAAACATATATTAATCGTCGTTGCAAGTTTAGCAATTGGCTCATTGATAGGCGAATGGCTTAATTTAGAAAAAGCAGCAGGTAAATGGGGAGAATTTACAAAAAGTCGATTTAGTATTGGTAATGAAAAGTTTACAGAAGGGCTGGTGACTTCATTTTTACTATTCTGTGTAGGTTCAATGACAATACTTGGTGCCATACAGGAGGGAACAATCGGTTCACCTGATTTGTTATTCACAAAATCGCTGATGGATTTTTTCTCAGCAATTATATTAGCCTCTGCATTTGGAGTTGGTGTCATCTTTTCTGCTGTACCATTATTCATATTTCAGGCTGCATTAACTTTAATGGCCATGGGAGCATCACAATTCTTCACTGAAGATATAATTGCAGGGCTAACACATGTAGGAGGGATTCTGTTGATTGGATTAGGAATTAATATATTAGAAATTAAAAAGTTAAGGGTAATGAACATGCTTCCATCGTTGATAATCATTGTTATTTTACTACTCTTGTTTGTGTAGTTTTATTCATTTATCTACTTTTGCCGAATTAAATATTTGTAATATGAATAAAAATGAAATATTTGAAAACAGACTAAAAACCCTTCAGGACATGGAGGAAGTTGCAGTCAACAAACAACATTTAAAAGGAAAATTAACCGCCCGTGAACGTCTGGATGTTTTATTTGACGAAGGAACTTTTTTTGAACTAGATGCCTTTGTTGCTCCCATACAATCAACAATGAGCAGTCGACAATCCAATTTTGGTGATGGTGTGGTTGTAGGAAGAGGATTGGTTCAGGGTAAAAGCGTTTTTGCTTATGCTCAGGATTTCACAGTGTTAGGTGGATCTTTGGGGTATTCACACGGAATGAAGATTGCTAAGGTGCAGGAAATGGCTTTAAGACTCGGAGCACCTATTGTTGGGTTGATGGATTCAGGTGGAGCGCGTATTCAGGAAGGTGTCAGGAGCTTATCAGCGTATGCTACCATCTTCAAAAATAATGTAAGATCTTCTGGTATTATACCTCAGATTTCTGTTGTTCTTGGTCCTGCAGCAGGGGGAGCAGTGTATTCACCCGCCTTAACAGATTTTGTTTTCATGACCAAAAAAACATCGTACATGTTTGTTACCGGTCCCGATGTTGTAAAAGAAGTGCTGAATGAAGATATCGACATGGATGGATTGGGTGGGGGAGATGTACATGCTCAGAAAAGCGGTGTAGCCCATTTTGTGTCTGAAGATGAGGAGCATACAATCTTATTAGTCAGAAAGTTACTTTCATATATTCCTTCAAATAACTTTGAAGCCTTACCGGTATCTCACCAGATTAATTACAACAAACTCAGACAACAATATTTGAGTAAGATTATTCCTGATGATCCGAACAGACCATATGATATGAAAGAAATCATCAACATTGTGGTTGACAAAGATACATTTTTCGAAGTACAGGAGGCATACGCTCAGAACATCATCATTGGTTTTGCCAGATTGGATGGAAAAACCATTGGTATCGTGGCAAATCAACCTAAAGTTATGGCTGGCACATTAGATATAAACGCCAGCGTGAAAGGTGCCCGATTTGTCAGATTCTGTGATTCTTTCAATATTCCTTTGTTGATTTTTGAAGATGTTCCCGGGTTTTTACCCGGCATTGAACAAGAACACAGCGGTATTATCAGAAATGGAGCTAAATTACTCTATGCATTCTGCGAGGCTACTGTTCCGAAGATTACAGTTATCACCCGAAAAGCTTATGGCGGCGCTTATATTGTAATGAGTAGTAAAAATACTGGTGGAGATTTTAATTTTGCTTGGCCAACTGCCGAAATTGCAGTAATGGGACCAGGTGGCGCAATAAAAATTGTGCATAAAAAAGAACTGGCAGCTGCTGAAAACAGAGCTGAAATGGAAAAAATTCTTACTGAGAAATACAAGGAAGATATTGCAAATCCCTTTTTGGCAGAGGAACTTGGATTAATCGACGAGGTTATTAATCCTGAAAAAACGAGGGAAATATTAATTACTGCTTTCGAAATCATGTCGAATAAACAGTATGTGAAACCTGAAAGAAAACACGGCAGTATTCCCCTGTAAAAATCAAATTTAAAGCGTTATGAAAAAAAGACTATTGATTGCAAACCGAAGCGAAATAGCCATTCGAATTATCAGGGCTGCCCATAAAAATGATATGGTGGCTGTCGTTTTTCAATCGGATAAAGAGCCGGATGCGTTGTATCTAAAATATGCTGATGAATATATCAGGGCGAATGATGGAGGTGATGATAAAAATATATTTTTAAACCCTGAGAAAATTGTCAAACTTGCAAAAGAATATCAGATTGACTTAATTCACCCGGGATATGGATTTCTTTCAGAGAATCCTGATTTTGCGGCTTTGTGCGAGGAGAATGGATTGATTTTTATCGGACCTTCTCCTCAGTTAATCAGGGATATGGGACTTAAAACCGTTGCCAAGACAATGGCAAGAAATGCCGGACTTCCGTTGGTACCTGGATCTGATGGTCCGGTAACGGATGTTGAGTCAGCCAGAGAATTTGCCGACATGAATGGATATCCGGTGATTCTTAAAGCCTCTGCCGGCGGTGGAGGTCGTGGGATGCGCATCGTTGAAAAACCGGAAACACTCGAAAGACATTTTAAATCTGCTAAAGATGAAGCGATTTCAGCCTTCGGCAATGGAGATTTATTTATTGAAAGATACCTGACGAACCCAAAACATATTGAATTCCAAATACTTGGTGATAAGCATGGAAATGTAATCCATTTGGGCGAAAGGGAATGTTCGCTTCAGAGAAAACACCAAAAACTGATTGAAGAAGCTCCATCAGCTAATATATCGGAAAAGAAAAGAAAGGAGTTAGGTGATTTATCAGTAAAATTTGCCAAACAGATAGGCTATTTTTCAGCAGGAACTATTGAATTTATCATGGACGAAGATGGATCGTCGTATTTCATGGAAATGAATACCCGAATTCAGGTGGAACATCCAATTACTGAAATGATTACGGGAGTCGATTTGGTTGATTGGCAGATAAAAGTTGCTTTAAATGAACAGCTCACAATCAAGCAAGAGGATATTAGAATCAATGGTTGGTCGATCGAATGCAGGGTTAATACTGAAGATCCACAAAACCGTTTTAGTCCTCAAACCGGACTTATCGACCGCATTCAATTTCCGGAGAATCCTGAAATCAGAATAGAAACAGGGGTTTTAAGTGGTTCGGTTATTACACCATATTTTGACTCGATGATTGCCAAAATTATTGTGCATGGAAGTGAACGAAATGATGCAATCAGCAAAATGAAAAGTGCATTGAAAGAGTTCAGTATCATTGGAATAAAAACCACTGTGCCCTTTTTCCGTGCCGTACTTGAACATCCCGATTTTATAGATTCAAGTTATACTACACGTTGGATTGATCAGGTTTTCACTCCTGAAATGCTTGAAAACGAGGACGATGAAGTGATTGGTGCTCTGGCAGCTACAATCATGTATGCCTCGGAATATCTGCAATTACAGGGCGATATTCCTGCCTATAAAAGTGATTCGCTAAATGTTTGGGTTTTGAATAAAAGATTGAACTATTGATATGGGAACATCATATAAATATAAAAGAGATGCCTCAAGGCTGTTTATTGCATTGAGAGAGAACGGCAAACGCTATAAGATTTATTTACCAAGAGAATCAAATCCCATTATAGATGGTGAAGAGAAAGACGTAGCTTTTGTGGAGCAGGACGATTTATTATATGCTTTTGACTGGAAAAATGAGCGATATAATTGCGAATTACTAAGTCGCGATCAGAATAAAATCGTGGTTAGTGTGAATGGCGTTGAGTATAGATTCAGCATGGAAACCATTTTCTCCTATGTAAGAAAAGGAATGATTGCCGGAGCTATCCAGAAAGATCCTCTAAAACATATTGCTGCACCCATGCCCGGAAAAATTGTGGATATTTTCTTAAACGAAGGTGATCTTGTAAATGTTGGTGAGCCTATTCTCACCTTAGAAGCAATGAAAATGCAAAACGAAATTCTGGCCGAATGTAATGGTGTAATACGTAAGATTAAAGTATCAGCCGGACAATCAGTCATGAAAGATGAACTGCTTATTGAAATTCAATCACTCGACGTTTAGTGGTTTTTGCATAAGGTAGGCTGTGCAAACTTCAAAGCTGAATTTTCTGGTTTTCAAATGTTTGAACCCATGATTCTGTAGAATATCAATTAATCTTTTTCTGTGAGGAAAAACTGCCATTGAACTGGATAGATATTCGTAAGATTTCTTGTCCTGATGAAAAATGAATGCTGCAATGCTTATTACAAAGTTCATATAAACTTTATACAGCCACTTCATCAATTTCGACTCAGGTTCATTTACTTCAACAATCAGGAAAACCCCACCCGGTTTAAGAACCTGAAGAATATTTCTTAAGCTTAGCGAAATATGTTCTAAGTTTCTGATTCCGAATGATATGGTCACAATATCGAAACTATTTGGTTCAAAGTTTAGTTGAGAACTATCCTGTATATCCAACGTAATCCGGTCGCTCAGATGATGCCTTCGGATTTTTTCATTTCCAACTCTGATCATTTCACGTGAAATATCAACACCGGTAACACTTTTTGGATCAAGTTTTTCGGCCATTAATAAACACATATCAGCTGTGCCGGTTGCAAGGTCTGAAATATTATCAGTCGGGTATCCTTTTAATAAATTGATACTTATACTTCTCCAATGGCGAGCTAAACCCAATGATGCAAAATGATTAAACAAATCATATTCATCAGATATTGAGTCAAATAAATCTATCAGCTGTTCGGTTTTATTTTCGTAGTCATTGAAAGGTTTTACCTGATCATTCACCAAGTGTTCGACTATCATTTTGTTGACAATTTGCTTTTTAATGAGTTAATGATTAACCACACTCCCCAAATAACCAAAGGCAAACTCAGGATTTGCCCCATATTTAAAAACATGCCTGCCTCAAAAGCTTCCTGATCATTTTTGATAAACTCAATCATAAATCTGGAAAAGAATATTCCAACCAGAAAGACTCCAAAAATTAATCCGGTTCTTTTTAAACCATCTTTCTTCTTGTACAGCCACCAACTAATTGCAAAAGTTATCAGGCAATAAATAATTTCATAAATCTGAGTTGGATGCATCGGTTCCGTTTGACCATCCTGTACAAAAACAAATCCCCAGGGTAGGGAAGTAGGTCCACCATAAATTTCAGAATTCATCAGATTTCCCAGTCTTATCAGCGCACCTGCTATGGCAACACCAATAACCAGTCTGTCGAATACCCAAATAAAACCTTTCTTTGAAACATTCCTGTTATAAAGCCAGGTTGATATAATAATTCCAACTGCAGCACCATGACTTGCCAAACCGCCCTGTCTGAAATTCAGAATCTCAATTGGATTAGCAAGATAATAGGCAGGATTATAAAACAAACAATGACCTAATCTTGCTCCGACAATTGTTCCTACAACGGTGTAAATAAATAACTTATCTAACCATTTCTCGGGCAAATTATCTTTTTTGTAAATATATTGGGTAATTAATAAAGTCGCCCAAATACCTAAAGCCCAAAGTAACCCATACCATCGTATCGACAATCCGAAAATTTGAAATATCTCGGGATCAACATCCCAAACAATATAATTGAGTAGCATAGATTTTAATATTTTATTAAATCAGGTGTGAGAGAATCATAGAAGCTCAAGCACCATGACATTGTTTGTATTTTTTACCACTTCCACAGAAACAAGGTTCATTACGACCCGGTTTCTTTTCAGCATGAATTGGCTCTGTTCTTTGATTTTCCCTTGTATCCTGCTTCGTTGGGTCATTGCTGGTTGTTCTGGCAACATCATCTTTTTGAGTACGATAACGGCTCATATCC
Organism: uncultured Paludibacter sp.; assembly: GCA_964389115.1. Taxonomy (GTDB): domain Bacteria; phylum Bacteroidota; class Bacteroidia; order Bacteroidales; family Paludibacteraceae; genus Paludibacter. The sequence continues at coordinate 143,824 of CAYMDE010000001.1, forward strand.
ATTCGTTGCTGAGGACGCGCCTCACGTACCTGCTCAGGTTCTCTCATCGGAATCTGACCTCTCATCAAAATCGCAATAGCCTTTTTGTTAATTGAGTCGATCATCTCTTTGAACAAACCAAACGATTCAAGTTTGTAAATTAATAAAGGATCTTTTTGTTCGTAAGAGGCATTTTGAACCGAATTTCTGAGTTCATCCAACTGACGGAGGTGTTCTTTCCATTCATCATCAATTACATAAAGCAAAGTTTGCTTTTCGAATGCACGAATAATCTCACGTCCTTCAGAATTATATGCTGTTTCTAAGTGCGTTGAAACATTGAAAACCCTTTTACCATCGGTTACAGGAACAAGAATATTCTCGTACATTTTTCCCTGTTTTTCAAAAACCTGCTTAATAACAGGATAAGCAATCGATGCAAGTTTGTCCATTTTTCTCTTAAAACCTTCTATGGTTTCAATGGCAACTTTTTCTGATAAATCTGATGATTTGCCTGAATTAAATTCTTCTTCTGTAAAAGGAACTTCGATGGCAAAAACCTTGAGTAATTCTTCCTCCAGATAAGTGTAATCCTGATTATTCTTGGCAGTATCAACCAAACTTTCAGCAGAATCGTAAATCATATTGGTAATATCCACACCTATTCTTTCACCCATGAGAGCATGGCGACGACGAGAATAAACAACTTCACGCTGAGAGTTCATCACATCATCATACTCCAAAAGTCGTTTACGAATGCCAAAGTTATTTTCTTCGACTTTTCTTTGGGCACGCTCAATTGATTTTGAAATCATCGAATGTTCAATCATTTCTCCTTCTTTGAACCCTAAACGATCCATCACTGAAGAAATTCTTTCTGATCCGAATAATCGCATCAAATCATCCTCGAGCGAAACAAAAAACACAGATGAACCCGGGTCACCCTGACGACCTGCACGACCACGTAACTGGCGGTCAACACGACGGCTCTCGTGCCTTTCGGTACCTATAATTGCCAAACCTCCGGCTTTCTTAACCTCCGGGGTTAGTTTGATGTCGGTACCACGACCAGCCATGTTGGTAGCTATGGTTACTGTGCCTGTACGGCCAGCCTCGGCCACAATATCTGCTTCACGTTGGTGTAACTTGGCATTCAGTACATTATGTTTAATTTTCCGAACAGTTAGCATTCGGCCTAACAACTCCGATATTTCTACAGAAGTAGTACCTACAAGTACCGGACGTCCTGCCTGAACTAATTCCTCAATTTCCTGAATAACTGCAGTATATTTCTCTCTTTTAGTTTTATAAACCCTGTCTTCCATATCATCTCTGGAAATGGGTCTATTGGTTGGTATTACAACCACATCTAATTTATAGATATCCCATAGCTCACCAGCTTCGGTTTCGGCAGTACCCGTCATACCAGCCAACTTATTATACATTCTGAAATAATTCTGAAGTGTAATAGTTGCAAAGGTCTGAGTAGCAGCCTCTACGGTAACACGTTCCTTGGCTTCAATAGCCTGATGCAAACCATCAGAATACCTTCTACCTTCCATGATACGACCTGTCTGCTCATCAACAATTTTCACTTTGTTTTCGAGAACCACATATTCAACATCTTTTTCGAAAAGAGTATATGCCTTAAGAAGTTGATTTATCGTATGAACGCGCTCAGACTTAATCGCATAATTCTGATTTATTTCATCTTTTATATTACGTTTTTCTTCAGGAGACAAGGCTGAATTACGCTCAAGATCAGCAATTTCACTTCCAACATCAGGTAAAACGAAAAACTTTGGATCTTCTGTATTTCCGGTAATTAAATCAATTCCTTTATCTGTAAGATTGATTGATTTGTTTTTTTCATCAATAACAAAGTAAAGAGGATCAGTGGCGATATGCATATTCTTATTATTCTGATCCATATAAAACTCTTCTGTTTTAAGTAGTTGAGCTTTAACTCCCGGTTCACTGAGATATTTTATCAGAGGTTTGTTTTTGGGCATTCCCTTATACGATCGGAACAAAGAAAGAGCACCTTCTTCACGTTTTTTCTCGTCTTGAGATTTCATTAACTCTTTGGCCTCGGATAGGTACTTTGTAGCGAGAGCCTTTTGAGTTGCAACCAGTTTTTCAACCTTAGGTCGCATATCCTCAAAGAGCTGATCATCACCTTTAGGTATTGGACCGGATATAATTAATGGTGTACGGGCGTCATCAATTAAAACCGAGTCAACCTCATCGACAATAGCAAAATTATGTTTTCTCTGAACAAGATCTTCCGGATGCGTAGCCATATTATCACGCAAATAATCAAAGCCAAACTCATTGTTTGTTCCGAAGGTTATATCTGCAAGATAGGCTTTACGACGATCATCTGAATTAGGTCGGTGTTTATCGATACAATCTACCGTAAGTCCATGAAACATGTAAAGCGGTCCCATCCATTCAGAGTCACGTTTCGAAAGGTAATCGTTTACAGTTACAACATGTACACCCTGATGAGTTAATGCATTGAGAAATACCGGCAAAGTTGCAACAAGGGTTTTACCCTCACCGGTAGCCATCTCAGCAATTTTTCCTTTATGTAAAACGGTACCACCAAACAACTGTACGTCATAATGAACCATTTCCCATTTTATCATGTTTCCGCCAGCCATCCATTCGTTTTTGTAAATGGCCTTATCGCCTTCAATCCTAACAAAATCGTGTTTTACGGCAAGTTCTCTGTCGAAATCATTGGCAGTAACAACAGTTTCAGCATTTTCAGTTATTCTTCTGGCTGTATCCTTCATAACAGCGAAGGCTTCAGGCAAAATCTCATCAAGCACTGTTTTGTATGTTGCTACAATGTCTTTTTCAATCTTATCAATCTCATTATAAACTTTTTCTCGTTTATCAATTTCCAAAGACTCGATTGATGATCTTAGTTCCTGAATTTTATTTTTTTCAGCAGATACCGATTGTTGAATTTTCTCTTTGAGTTGTTCGGTCATTTGACGAAGCTCATCGTTACTTAGAGAGGTAACCTTTTCGTAGGCAGCTTTAATTTTTGCGACAAATGGTTCAATTTCCTTGAGGTCTCGTTGTGCTTTATTACCGAAAAGATTTTTTAGAATATCGTTAAATCCCATATGTTTTACAATGATGTTTTTACTGAATGAAATTGCATGTTATTTCTGCATTTTTGACCGACAAAGATACTTATTTTTTTTGGAGACAGGAGACTTTAATAAAATAAATTGTCTATTTTTGGAATCTCAAAATTACATTTTTTATATCGTTGAATTAATATCCATTATCATGAAACATTCTTCCTCATCATTCTTGATTTTTATTCTTTTATTCTTACCGATTTTTACTTTTTCTCAGAATACAATTGCCTTTTGGACTTTTGAAAACTTTACGATGAATCCTCAGGTAGGAAGTGGTTCATTGTCTTTAATCGGTGGTGTTACTCATGAAGCCGGATGGACTCGTACCGGAATAGCTCCCGGCCTATCATTACCAATGGGATTACCTGAAGAAGATGAGCTTAGGGTAGGGGTCGGTTTTCAAACATTAAATTATCCTGCTCAGGGTACCAATGCAAGAACAGGAGGTATTCAAGTGAACGTAAGCACAGTAGGATATAAAAATATTTTATTTAGTGCTGATGTTCGTCAGGGTGGTACCTCTGCCAACAAGCTCGTTTTACTTTATACCATCGATGGCGAAAAATGGGACAGAGCAGTTACATACACAACTGATAGTCGTGACACCTGGTACTTACGCAATTATAATTTCAGTAATGTACCCGGAGCAAATAACAATAGTAAGTTCGCGATCAGAATGGTTACAAATTTTGATGATGACATTACCGAAGCTGATATATATGTACCTGTAAGAGGCTCAGTAGATTATTCTCCATCCGGACCAATCAGATACGATAATATACGTTTCAGAGGTACGCCACTGGACACACCGGATGATGATCGATTTGTTGTTGCGGCCTGGGATTTTGATAACTTCAGCAAACAACCTTCGCAAGGTGGTGGAACGCTAAACACAATTGGTGGTATTACTGAGGATTGGACGCGAACAGGTATTTACCCAAATCTGACGATAGTGGGAGAGGGGGTATATGATTATGCAGCTGTAAAAGACGGTGCAAGTCTGGCTACATTAGATTATCCAGCCCTGGCAAGTGCTAATAAAACTGCTGGTGTTGAGTTTTTTGTGAATACTACAGATTATTTCAATATCTATGTCACAGCAGATATGAGACATGGAAACACATCATCAAATAATATGTATGTTCAATATACCACGGATGGTTCTACATGGATAGATGCTAAGAATTTCATTGTTAATTCTGGAGATTCCTGGTTTAAAAAAGACTTTGACTTTTCGCATATCCCAACAGTCAACAATAATCCTAATTTCGGGATTCGTTATGTTACTGCTTTCGATGGACTTACATACATGCCGACCGGAGGTGCTGATAAAGAATACAGAACAACAGGACCTATCAGATATGATAATATTGAAGTCAGAGCTAATTCATTTGCTTCAACATATTCTACAACTTCAGTAAATTGGTTTAAATCAGGAACTAAATTAGTCTTTGTTCAGGTTCCACAAAATAACATCATTATTTATTCGATTTCAGGACAAAAAGTTGCTGAATATAAACCAGCACGTGAGATTGAAATCGATCTGCCTGTTTCAGGAATTTATATTTTCCGTACAGGTCATATCAACGGCAAGTTCAATTGGTAAATATATGTTAGATTGACTTGAAAAAGCTCTCAGTATAACTTTCTTGTAATTTATATTATGTAAAATAGGATTTTCGAATTTAAGGGGCGTATTTAATTATACGCCCCTTTTAGTGTAATGGTCTTGTAAAACCTGATTTTAGTTAGTCTCTGACTAAACCTCAATCATTCATCTCTTTGATGATTAGATTTAATTCATCTAACTGTGATTGGTCAATTGTTGAAGGCGCTTCAATCATCACATCTCTACCTGAGTTGTTTTTTGGAAATGCAATGCAGTCGCGAATGGATTCAAGTCCTGCAAATAACGACACGAATCTATCTAAACCAAAAGCTAATCCACCGTGTGGTGGTGCTCCATATTTAAACGCACTCATCAGGAACCCAAATTGTGCTTCAGCTTTTTCAGGAGTAAAACCGAGTAGCTCAAACATTTTATTCTGAAGCTTACTGTCGTGAATACGAATAGAACCTCCTCCAAGCTCTACACCATTAACCACCATATCATATGCATTTGCCCTTACCTTTTCGGGATCAGATTCTAAATAGTGGACATCTTCCAGCTTTGGAGATGTAAATGGATGATGCATAGCGAAATAGCGCTGAGATTCTTCATCCCATTCAAAAAGTGGGAAATCAATAACCCAAAGCGGTTTGAATACATTTTTATCGCGAAGTCCTAACCTCTCTCCCATTTCAAGTCGCAATTCGCACAAAGCCCTTCTTGTTTTCGCAGTATCTCCGGCAAGTATTAGAATTAAATCTCCAGGCTGAGCATTACATTTATCAGCGATAGTTTTTAAATCATCAGCTGAATAAAATTTATCTACAGAAGATTTACAGTTGCCTTCTTCATCTAATCTTATATATACCAGCCCCTTAGCTCCAATCTGTGGACGTTTTACAAAGTCAGTTAGTTCATCAACTTGTTTACGTGTGTAGGTGGCACAATTCGAAGCACAAATAGCTCCAACATATTCAGCATCATCAAATAAAGGGAAGTTTTTTCCTCCAACTAAATCTTTAATTTCAACGAATTTCATTCCAAAACGGATATCAGGTTTATCAGACCCGTATAATCTCATTGCATCTGCATAAGTAATTCTTGGGAATTCATAATCTATTTCAACCTTTTTGATTGTGCTGAACAAATGCTTAACCATTCCTTCAAAAGTTTGCAATACATCCTCCTGATCCACGAACGACATTTCGCAGTCGATTTGAGTAAATTCAGGCTGACGGTCAGCTCGTAAATCTTCATCCCTGAAGCATTTTGCTATCTGAAAATATCTGTCAAATCCAGATACCATCAGCAATTGCTTAAAAAGTTGCGGAGATTGCGGTAATGCGTAAAACAGTCCCGGATTCATGCGTGAAGGCACAACAAAATCTCTTGCTCCTTCAGGAGTTGAGCCAATTAAGATCGGTGTTTCAACTTCGAGAAACCCAAGCATATCAAGGTATCTGCGGGTTTCAAAAGCCATCTGATGCCTCAAAATCATATTGGACCTCACATTGTTTCTGCGCAAATCAAGATACCTGTATTTCATTCTGATATCATCACCCCCATCAGTATTGTCTTCAATCGTAAAAGGCGGAGTAATTGCTTCATTCAGAACGACTAACTTATTTACAAGTACTTCAATTTCTCCTGTTGCAATATTTGCATTCTTTGAAGATCTCTCAGAAACAATTCCGGTTATTTGAACGACAAATTCCCGACCTAATTTGTTAGCTTTTTCACATAGTTCAGCATCTGTTTCCTGATTGAAAACCAACTGAGTAACACCATATCTGTCACGCAAATCAACAAAGGTCATCCCCCCCATCTTTCTCACTCTTTGCACCCAGCCAGCCAAAGTTACCTCTGAATTGATGTTACTTATTCTGAGTTCTCCACAATTTTTTGTTCTGTACATTGATTGTATTTTTTTCAAAAATTTCGACAAAAGTAATAATTATTTCGCATTCAATTCAGCCTTGATACACACTATAAAATAATATTTACAAGATTGTTTACAAGGGTACATATACGACTTTTTTAGTTTCAAAAAACTCTTCCTCAAAATAATCTGAAATATTGTAAACCGTTGCAATATTTTTATATGTATGAATTTCATGCTGTAACTCACCGCCTTTCAGACAAATAAGGCCGTTTGGCAAAGAATTCTTTTGTTCTTTAGCTATATTCTTACGTGATAATTTAACCAGTTCGTCAAGAGGCATCACGGCTCTACTTACAACAAAATCATATTTCCCTTTTTCTTCCTGAACTCTTAAATGTTTGAATTTTATATTCTTAAGTGATATTGCGTCTGCTATTTCTTGTCCTACCCTTATTTTTTTTGCAATTGAATCAATCAAAACAAAATTACATTCAGGAAATAGAATAGCCAGTGGAACTCCAGGAAATCCACCACCTGTACCGACATCAAGAATATTCGTATCTTTTCTAAAATTTATTATCTGAGCTATAGAAAGTGAATGCAGTACGTGATGTAAATACAGATTTTCTATGTCCTTTCTTGAAATTACATTAATTTTTGAATTCCATTCCAGATACAAATCATATAGATCGGTAAAAGCCTTAATCTGAGTATCATTAAGTTGTTTGAAGTACTTTAAAATATGTTCCATCGATGTAAAATTATTGTACAAAAGTATCAAAAAAATAGCTATCGGGAATTATAATTTTCAATTTAGTTTTGCATGAAAGAAAAATTAGTCTATCTTTGCAGCCGTTTTAGAAACGACGGGGTGTAGCGCAGTCCGGTTAGCGCACCTGCTTTGGGAGCAGGGGGTCGTGGG
>CAYMDE010000002.1:0-14774 GCA_964389115.1 uncultured Paludibacter sp.
AAATTTGAGCATTGCAAATTGCCAAAATTTGAGCATTGCAAGTTACTAATTACAGGCAAGACAATAACCCGATAGTTAATGTTAGCTGGCACGATGCAGTGGCTTATTGTGACTGGTTAAGCGATAAGATGGATGGACTGTTCCGATTGCCCACTGAAGCCGAATGGGAATATGCCGCCCGGGGTGGTAAAAACAGCAAAGATTTCAAATACAGTGGAGGGCAGAGCATGCAAAATGTAGGATGGTATAGTGAAAACAGCAACAGACGCACACAAGTTGTGGCAAACAAAAGGCCCAACGAACTTGGTTTATACGATATGAGCGGCAATGTTTGGGAGTGGTGCAGAGACTGGTATGATGATAACTATTACTCCAACAGCCCTGTCAGCAACCCGCGGGGCCCTTCCTCCGGGTCTGATCGTGTTTTGCGCGGTGGCAGCTGGTACGACAATCCTACGTACTGCCGTGTAGCTTATCGCGCTCGCGACAGACCCGTCAACCGCCTCAACAACAGCGGCTTTCGGGTAGTTCTTTCGCAGTAAACAGTCGGGTTGTGCATCCCTTCTTGTAAGCATTCTAACTTTAAGCAATGAGCTACATCTGCAACTAAAAATTCAGAGACATTGACAATTCACAGGATTACTTATCATTTAAATAATTACTAAAATACAAATTGACTATTAGCGTTCATGCTTGGAGAAAAGGAAATGGAAACACAGGAATTGAGATATTACAAAATTGACTGGTCCTCAAATGTTGACGGACCTGGTTATAGAGTGGTTATATATTTACAAGGATGTCATTTAGACTGCTTGTGGTGTCATTCTCCGCATTCAAAAACGAACAATCCACCAGTTCTCTTTTTTAACAGCTTCTGTTTGTCTTGTGGCAAATGTGTTGCTGTTTGTAAAAAGGAATGCCACAAAATGGTATCGGAGAAGCATGCATATATAAGCACAAATTGTGATGCTTGCCTAGCCTGTATTCGTAGTTGTTCGTTATCAAACTCTAATGATTCAAGAAGCCCTTTACAATATTTATTTAAAAATCAGAATATTGAAGATATATTTGAAGAGCTATATCCTCAACTCTTGCTTTTAAAGGATAATGGCGGTATAACAATATCTGGCGGAGAACCATTACTACAAAATACATCAGTTGAACATTTATTAAAGCTCTGTAAGCAAAAAAAAATAAATACAGCAATAGAAACAACTGGTTATATTGATACTTCAAAAATTAAAAATCTTTATAAATATGTAGACTTTTGGCTCTTAGGAATTCATCCTTTCCTAAGCAGTAATTTATCAATTAGCTCAACTATTAATAATTTTGTTTTCTACCTGAATAGCAAGGATGCCAACATTACAATCAGATATCCAATAATCCCAGGTATAACCAACACTTTAGTTGCAATAAATAAACAGATAGAATTTATGAAAGAAAATTTATTAACAAACATTGAAATTTTACCATACAATACCAATACCGATCATTATTACAACGCATTAGGTAATAAATGTCCTTTTACTAATGAAGAAGTACTTGCATTAGATGATATGGAAAAAATTTGTTATCTATTCAAAAATAATTCAATTAACACTAAATATAATCCATAATAACTAATTTAAAGCAAGGAGGACATTTTTATGCCATTGAAAAATTATTCTTTATTAGTTGGCGAAGTTGCCGACTATGAAAAACGAGGTGAAGATGATTTTACGCATTTTCGCATTCTAGTACAAACAGGTGAGGAAAAACAAAAACATAGAATATCTGTGAATGTTCGCTCACAGGTATCGCCTCACGAATTGAAGTATTTAGTGATATCTGATTTTGATCATCATTTAATCAGCAAACTAAAAGAAATGCCAGTAGGGATGCACTTGATGAAATCAGATAAAAATAGTTTAGCCATTGATTATATTCGTTCTAACATTTTTAATATGGATGATATGAAGATATTGCATCATAATCGTCCAGGTGAAAATAATGATTTGTATGAATTAATAGAGATGTATGTTAAACGTGCAAAAAAGCAAGAAAACAGCAAAATATATGCTTTTGGTGAAGCATGGTATGAAGAAAATGAGCGTGATAAATTTTTTAATTTTTTACCAGGCAGCGGAATTCATGACATTCATATGAATCAAGGAAATTCGTTAGCAGGCAAATGGGCAAACGATAATGGGGTTTATCAAGATGGTTGTTTGTTTTTCTTTTACCCTGAAACAAACCAATGGATTGGCGTATTCCTTGCCTTTCAGTCTCAGGCAGTTCATACCGATGACACAACAGGACATCCAATTTCTTCAAATACAGATCATGATACTCTTAAAAAGAGTATCAGCATCATTTCTGCTTTAGTTGATCCAATTGGTATTGATATTGGATTCGAAACAGTAACTTTATTAAATATTAGTAACCTTGACATTAATCTAAGTGGATGGGCTATTCTTGACAGAGATAAGGTTGTTGAAGAATTAACTAATGAAACTATAAAAGCGGGGGAAACTAAACGAATAAGACTCTCTGGAAATTTTGCTCGTCTTGGTAATAAAGGAGGGCAAATAACTCTTTTATCACCAAATAAACTTAAAGTACATGGAGTCAGCTACACAGAGTCAGAAGTTAGAACAGGGTGGTCAATACAGTTTAACAAATAATAGGAGGAATAAAAATGAAATTCGTTAATAAAATAAAGATTAAAGGATCAACTCAAAGGACACAGAGTTTATTGTCAAATTTATATAATCGTGGTCTTTCAGACAGGACAAAAGACTGGTTAGACCAAAGTGTTTTCCCTGATATAGCAGAGCTATTCCCCGAAGAACCAATCATAGTTAGAAGAGCCCATGCTTTCCGAATAATGCTTGAAACATTGACTGATGAAAGCAAACAACCAGAAAATTACAATTTATATGAAATATTTGATGGAGAATTGATTGTTGGAAGCATTCCAATGGGTTCTGTTGGCTTGGGCAAAGTTTTCCCAAGATATTTAACAGAAAAAGAGCGACGACTCAGTGTTTTTACAAGCAGAGATGAAGAGTCCATGTGGGGGCATAATAGTCCTGATTTTGAGAAAGTGCTAAATGAAGGTTTGAATAAAATAATTGAATATTCATTCGCTAGAATTCAGGAATTAAAAGATTGCAAGACAGATGTTTTTTGCAACAAGAGAATTAACTTCTATAATGCAGTTATTATTTGTTGTCAAGCAGTGATAAGTTACGCAACTAAATATGCTGAACTAGCCGAAAGAGATGCAAGAAGATGCTCCGACTTGGAAAGGAAAGCTGAATTGTTAGAAATTGCAAGAATTTGCAGAAAAGTTCCTGCGCAAAAAGCTGAAACATTTCACGAAGCCTTACAATCAATATGGTTTATTCATTTGGCTTTACATAGCACAATGGATTTAGGATCGCTTGGGCGTTTAGATGTCTTGTTGCATCCGTTCTATTCTATGTCAATGACCACAGAAGGACTTAATACGCAAAAAGCAATAGAGTTGCTAGAATGTTTTTTTGTAAAAGGTTCTAGCAGGGTTAATTATACTACAAAGCATTTGGTTACTCAGGATCATATGGACTTTGGAACTGGGTTAGGCACAAACCCTGTTTTTCTTGATCAGATAGCTAGTTCCAATAACTTTCTACAGAATATCGTTGTTGGTGGTGTTGATGCAGAAGGAAATGATGTAACCAACGAATGCTCGTACCACTTATTACAAGCTTGTTCGAATATAGGGACACCAACACCAGTCTTAACAGTTAGGTTGCATAAGAATTCTCCTCAAAAATTCATTCAAGCAGTTTCATCTGCCTTGGTGAATGGGAATAATGGACAGCCGATTCTATATAATGATGAAACAATCATCCCAGGTTTTGTTAACTCAGGTATTCCGCTCAAGGTGGCAAGAGATTATGTTGTAGATGGCTGTTGGGAACCTATTCTCAATGCTAAATGCGACTGGACATTTGGAATGATTAATATGCTTACAATATTGGAAACTGCAATGAATAGTGGCTGTTTAATCACTTCAAATAATCCATCTGTATTGAGAGGTCAAAAAATGACATACTCCAATATAGATACAAATAAAATAACATCGTATGAACAATTACTGGAATCTATAAAAGATAAAATTCGTTTCTATACAGATAAAGTAGGGTTAGGAATTTACGATTTCTATAACATTGATGCATCAGTAACTCCAACTCCATTTTTTTCTGCACTACTTGGAAATTGTTTGGAAAAAGGACTTGATAAAACGTGGGGTGGTGCTGATTATATTATTGGTGGTATCATTGCAATAGCAATACCTAATGCCGCTAACTCCCTCTACAGTATTAAAAAGATAGTTTTTGAAGAAAAAAGATATTTGCTTTCAGAATTTGTCGAAATTTTGCGAAACAATTTCGATGGGAAGGAGGAGGAGGATTTAAGAAAAGAGATTCTTGCTTTACCAAAATTTGGTAATAACGAAGATGATGTTGACAGTATTGCAGCATGGCTAATGGATCAGTTTTCAGAGGCTATCAGGAGTGCAAAAGAACTTGCAGATTATATCTACCTAAAAAAAGCAAATACTCAGGCTGAAGAAAAGAAAATTTCAACCTTGAGAAGTTTGGCTGGTTATGAAGGCATTAGCATGCAAGAACGCTTTGGTAATGATTTTGAAATTCTGTTTACTTCTGGCTGTGGAACCTTTGGGCAATATGCTTCTATGGGAAAAGGACTTGCTGCGTCTGCTGATGGCAGATTAAGAAATGAACCGGTTGCTCCTAATTGCTCTCCTTCATCTGGATCAGTTAAAAAGGGTATAGGTCATATTTTTTCGTCATTTGAAAAACTTAAATTAGATAGATTTGCAGCAGGTGTTGTTTTGGATTTATGTATTGAACCATTTGAAGAGACAACCTACTTAGAAGCAGTTATTTCAGATTTCATCAATCGGAAAGGTAATATTTTAACTATTTCAATTGTAGATAGGGCAAAATTACAAGAAGCATATAATATGTGCGAAGAGGTAAGAAATAATCTAAAACATTCCACAGATTTATTACCTTTTGCTGATATTACTGTGCGAGTTGGTGGGTGGAATGCACCTTTTGTAACATTGTCGTCTGAACAACAAATTGATTATTTGAAACGACATCTAACTAAATAACAAAGACTATCTAAACTAACCATTTCAATTGTACGATAGGTTTTGTATGGTTTTAGAAACAAAGCACGAAACGCTAATCGAGCAAACCTCCCCTCCAGTAAAAACTGTCGGGGAGAGCCTCTCGCACCATTGTACATACGGTTCTCGTATACAGCGGTTCGTTAAGAAATCAAGCATTTTTGATGTAATAAGAAAACAAAGATTGGTAACCCCGTTTTTGTTGTCGTACCATCGTGATGGTATTGCGTAAAATGCGGTGTTAGAATCCGCGTAAGCTTTGTATTAACCTGTAGACTTATTTTAGGACTTGACAAAGTTAATGAAACTAAGAAACTCAATTCATATACCTAAAACGAATAAAACTGAGTAAGCACAACTTCTGATGACTTTTACATGATAATTAGTTATCTAAAACCTCACAACTCCCCACTATTCAACGCAAACGAAACCAATCCGGCTGTATTGTGAACATGTGTTTTATGCAGGATGTTGGTACGGTGCTTTTTGGCAGTGGAAACACTGATGTTGAGCATTTTGGCAACTTCAGGGTTGGTGTAGCCGCGTACAATAAGGTTGAGAATTTCTTTCTCGCGGGTCGTTAGGTTACATTTGCAGAGCTGTATGTTATGGTTTAATATCTCTTTCAGCATAAAAAGCATTTGATCGTTGCAATGACTTGTATTGAGAATTTCGAAGCATACTGACAGTATTCTGTGTGGTTTCTTGTTGTCGTGATAATTCAGCACGGTGGCATGACTGCACATAAGTCGGTAATTCTCTTCTCCTTTGGGACGTACACGGTAAATGTTGGATATATGAAGCTGGTTCGGATTCTGCTGAAATGAGCTGAAAGTACCTCTGACCAATACCAAATCGTCGGGATGCAGTATCTCAGTGTAAAAATTATTTCCTAATTCAATAATCTGACTTAGGGAATAGCCTGATAATTCTTCTCCCGTTTTATTAATCCATACCATACGTGCAATTAACTCCTCATTCTCATGATGTATTTCATTGATGTAAATAATTGCCGGAATTTTGTGTATCAATTCCCGCAAAAAATGTAATTCGTCAGGTATAAATACAGCATAGTCGCTGGATGATGCATCTTCCATAAACTATAGTTTTTAAGGTTTTGTAGTAGTTTTTCGCAAATATACTTAATATTTGTAAAAAACAGCATGAATAATAAACATTTCTTCAAAACCTCACCCCCCAGGAGAACGATGGCAATACCGGGAAAATTGATATTGATTTGAGGACGGGATAGTAGATTTCGTCTTTTTGTTCGCTACTGATGAAGTAGTAGGATGGATTGGCACGGTTGTAAAGATTATAAACTCCTAATGAGAGGGTTGCATTATACTTGTTCCTGATCAGGTAGCGACGATTAAATGCGATGTCTGCCTTGTGAAATGGTTTCATCCGGGCATTGTTGCGCTCTGTTTCAACCATCCTAAACCGGTTTCCGTAATTGTCTTTTTGAGGGAAAAAGATTGATGATGACCCGAAGTCAAACGTGGCCAAAGGATAAACTGCGGTGGGTAAAGTGAACGGTCTTCCTGAATTGTATTGCCATGCCGCAGTGAATGTCCACGCCTTGTTGAGCTTCAGTTCTGCCGTTGTGCTAAGACTGTGCCTTATGTCGGTAGATGATGCAAACCATCGACCCTCATTTATCTCGTCGAACTGATTGCGAGCCTGCATGAGCGTGTAATCCGCGGTTAAGCGGTATTGGCTTGCCACAAGACTTGCCGAAACATCCACGCCGGCAGCCCATCCTTTTCCCTGTGCCAAAAAACGAGACTTGTTATCAGGAATATAATTGAGAGCTGCAATCATTGAGAAACCATCGTATCCATCCTTAAACTCGACAAGATTTAACATGTTCTTGTACCAAAAATCTGCTTTAACCGAAAAGGCGTGCTTGTCGAGCTTTCCATCAAATGCGGTTCCTGCTGAGAAAACCCATGACTGCTGTGGTTTCAGAAAACTATCTGATGAATAAAATTGCTCGAATATTACTCCCAGACCGGGATTTGCTACACGGTGTATGTTCTGACTCATTTTTGCCACTGTTGCGCTGAAGGAAAACTGATCGCTAAACTTCCGGTGCAACGCAAGTCGTGGCTCAAGTGATGCGTACGACTTATCGCTATTCCCAAATGCCGACAATCGAATTCCTGCATCTATGAGATAATCCCGGCTGCTGTATTTTGAACTAAGGAACATTCCTCCTTCCATAAAACGAGAATTTTCTGTGCTTGTAGAAGCATATAATGTGTCGTTCATATAGATATTGAAGGGCGAGAATGTAAACCTCTTCAACGAGATACCGGTTTGTATCTTAACTGATTCACTTACAACCATGAACAGTTTATCTTCCATGCTCTCGGAAATAATGCCACTGGTCAACTCGAACTGCTCTTTCTCATCAGTTTTAATCATTATTTCTTTATCTGAAAACCCAAAATGATATGAATCACGATAAAGCTGAAAGTAATTATGCATTTTTCCTGAAAGCCGGCTTTCAATATTTAAACTGATATTTTGTTGCTTATTACCATGTCGTGCTTCGGTTATTTTGTTCAATTCTTTCTCCCTGAAAAGATAACCATCACTATTCATAAAATAGTTGATTCGAAGTGCATGTTTATCACTTAACTTGTATAAGAAGCTACTGTTTATATCACCAAAATGCAGAGCAATTGCTGCGTCATTCACCATTCCCAGATTCAAAAGATTGATAAGACTGTAATTTGACACCCTACCCGACAACGACAGTGCAGCTTTGTTTTTAATCAACGGCAGACTCATCGAAAGTTTTGATGATATAAGACTAATCTCCGCCTCACCATCGAATTTTATTAAACCCGGATCCTTCGTGGTTACATTAATTACCGAGGCAATGCGACCACCATATTCAGCGGGGAAACCTGCCTTGAAAACTTCGGCACTCCTTATAAGTGTTGGGTTAAATACCGAGACCATTCCAAACATATGATGAGTTGAATACAAGGGGATGTTATCGAGCAGGAAAAGGTTGTGTCCATGCTGACTGCCACGAACCTGTATGTCGGCGGCACCTTCGCTGCTCGATGTTATACCGGCACTCAACGCAAGCACTTTGAGCACATCCCTTTCTCCAATCATAGTCGGCATCGAAGCAAGGCGTGCATTTGTCAAGAACAACTCTCCTGCCTGTCGTTGCGTAAAACTTGCCGAGGCTATCACCTCTACCTCCTGTATATTCAACACTCCCTCAGGAGTATCAAGCTTCACCACCAGGGTCGTATCCGAGTTGAGTTGCATAACAATCTCATGTAGCACGAAGGGGTAGTCGTCGAAAATCAAAGTATAAACTCCCGGCGGCATATTAAACAAAAATTCTCCCTGCTGGTTCGTTTTAACTATCCTGTTATATTCCTTGATTTTAACAGGAAAATCAGGCAATACATTCTCAGAGCGTTTATCCATTACCATGCCTCTGATTCGATGCCTCGTTTCATTTGTACGGGCAAACAAGGACATAGCCAAAAACAACAAAACAAATACTAGTTTACAGTATCTCATATCACTCATTTTAACCCTACCGAATCAGATGAAACAACAAAACTACCAAACAAGCCTATTCCATTCTTAATATTGGAATATGCGGGAAGAACTCCATTGAAAGCTCCTGTTAAGATACTTATGTCTCCATCAAGGAAGTTATTTATTTTAGCAATCTCTGAAGCAGCGTAAAATCTGGCTAAAAACAAATCCATATTTACTAAACTAATCACGTAGCTGCTCTGCGAATTGTGCATGTCAACCCGTTTTCTCAATTCATTATGCTGCATAAATGTGCTTAAATAATGTAATGGATATCCCGAATTCCCAAACACGACACAGTAGTTGAGTGGTTTTATATCGAATTTTGCCAGGAGTAGATGCGAACTGTAATCTTCATTAATTGAATCCGAACCCTCCACAAATCCGACACTTACAATCTTTGCATTTTCTGTTTGCGGAACGGTTGTCTTCGAGCTAAGAATCAAATCTGGAAGCAACACCTTCAGGAAATAGGTTCCACCCTCAACAACATCAATTTCGTACATGCTATCTAAATAAACTGCCTCATCGGGCGAGCGTTTGGTAAGAAGCACCCATTCCGACTCATCGCTGCTGATATAAACCTGAGCATCAGAATACCTTACTGTATCAGTTGATTGGTTATTTAGCCAGGTTCGGTTCAGAACAACTTTAACTTGTTGCCCCGGTGAAATCACAGAAAACACAACTGCCAAACTTTGTGGCTTCCACATTTCATCCTCGATATTGATTCGTCCGCAAGAATTGAGGAAAACCAACTTAAGGATAATGATAAAAACGAATTTTGATTGATTTGTCATAACTCAAAGAATAATCTTAGCTCCTTTTTCAGAATACGAAAGCAACCTTTATTTCAGAATTGAAATTACTTGCTGAAAACAAACTATTCTGACGGGTATCTGACTTGAAAAACTTGCCTCCATTCACACCGAAATGGAATGGCAAATAGCCCAGATTCATTTCGAAGAACCACTTATCAGAAAAAGCATTTCGATATCCGATGGTCGGAGGTGTTTTTATAGTCATTGTAAGCTGCTCAGGAATCCATCCATCCTGATAAAAATTGACCGGCTCATGCAGTAAAAGCATATTGGCAGAAATCGGCAGCGACAGATACCAACCGGAATTTTTCCGAACGTTTTTGTTGTTTCTATGCCTGTATTTATAATCAAAATACCACCGGGGCTCAATTCTCAAGTTCAGCGACAACTCATATTGATATTTGTAATCACTCGGATAATCAACACCAAATGCAGGGTCAGGGAAATCGGCAATCACCATTTTGTTGAATGCGCTGTTTACAAGTCCAACCGATTTATACAGCGATAATGTATTTGCGATACGACTTTCATAAAAAAAGTTCACGCGAGATTCAATCGAACCCATTTTTAGTCCCAAGTACTTTTCGGGCAACAACCGCATGTAGTCCAAATTAAAATCAAGTCCGGTTACTTTACTGCTGATTTTTATTTCAGAATTATCAACATCAAGTTCGTTAAAAAACACCTCTCTTTGAGCGAATGCTGACTGCAAAGAGATTAGAATAAATGTGAGGAGGATGAATGAAAGTTTCATGTACGCTATAATAAATTATGTTTTCAGATTAGTGTGAATATGAGATATTTTGGCTTTTGTTACGTCGTTTATCACTCATCTCAGAAGCAATTTGTTTTTTACTGTAATCAAAATAGACCTTATAAGCAATGCTTGGGATCAATGGAAAGAGTCCGACTTTATAAAGTTTTAATGGACGGTTATAGTAAGTGAAATTTGTAGGATCTTTATCATTATCATAATAGTAGTTGAAAGGATTAATATGATTATAAACATTATAAACAGAATATGTCCAAACGGCCCTGTTACCCCTTTTGGTGGTGATTGTACGATACAAAGCGAGGTCTAGTCTGTGATAAGGCTGCATTCTGTCCGAGTTTTTATCTCCATAAATCAGTTCAATATTTGTTTTGCCTGTTTCCGGGTCAATTGAAAACTGCTTTCCCAGCGCAGGCGTGTATGGTGTGCCACTTTGCAAAACCCAAACGGCACTCATAACAAGGTTTTTAGTAAAATTTCGATTCACATTCAGCACAAAACTATGTGGTCGATTAAAGTCGAACTCATAAGCTCTACCTCCATTGATATTGGCAAATGTACGGGTGGCATGTGACAACGCATACGAAATCGAACCAGTCCACTCCCCTGTATTTTTCTTAAGCAGAATCTCTAAACCGTAAGCCAGCCCACTCCCTCCGGTTTCAATTTTATTATCAACTCCAATAATGTTCATCATATTCTCATACCCTTCTTTAAGCGCGACCAACTGCAGCATTTTCTTATAATAGATATTCGATTCGACACTATATTTACCATCGACAAAACTACCATACCACGAGGCGGAAAGTTGATTTGAAATCTCCGGCGGCAATAACAATGTTGCAGGTAGCCAAACCTCACGTTTTAATAATTCGGTTTGGGTAAATACCATGTGCGAATTTTGAACTACACGCATATAATTTATATTCAGACTTTGAGTCTTGTTAATCTTATAAGAAAGATTGACACGTGGTTCAAATTCCAGAAAACTATCGCCGTTGTTATAGAAATTACTGATACGCAACGACGGTTGAAAAGTAAAAACGGAGAATAGCTTTATTCTATTATCAAGATATAGTGCCGACTTTACTGCATTATACACATCACCAACTAATGGTTTGCCTGACTCAGAATGAAAATGATAGTTTGGTTCATAGGTAAGAAACCCCAAATGCCCTCCAAACTCGATGTTCCAGTTTCTTAGGAAAGCATATTTCCAGGCAGAACGAACCGAAAAATCATTAACTGAAGCTTGACTTACAATCTCTGTATCCTGATCAGCTATTGCTACATTACTGTACTTTAATCCTGATTTATTGCGGTAACGAGTGTATGATATAATATTTTCAGCATATAGTTTTGAGCTTATCACACTGTTCCATCGTCCTGACACCAACCAATTACCCCACATCTGATAAACATGGATTCTTTCATCAAGAGACTCTTTCCATGGCTTCTTCCAATAGTTGAGATAATCATCCCCCTGATATAGATTTAAACTTACATTATTCCTTTCATTGGGTTTCCAGCTTAGTTTTGCATTTATATCATGAAATCCATAAGCTGCAATTGAAAAATTACCTTCTGACAATGCACTAAAACCGGCAAGCAACCCATCTATCAGCGTTTTACGTGCTGTAACTATATAGCTCATTTTTTTATTTGCTAACGGACCTTCAAAAGCGAATGCGACATCAGTTAGCCCTAAGCTGAATGAACCCTGATGCTTTGACAAATCGCCTTCACGCTGAGTAATATCAACAATTGACGACAATTTTCCTCCATGTCGGGCAGGGAAATTACCTTTATAAAAATCTACTGAATTAATCATATCAGGATTAAAAACTGACAATAATCCCCCTAAATGATTTACATAGATTAATGGCACGTTATCCAGCAAATACTGATTTTGACCGGGTTCACCACCTCTAACCATCATAAGACTCATCCCCTCGGAATGGGTTAAAACTCCCGGAAGCAATTGCAAGGCCTTAATCAAATCAGGCTTTCCCCCTATAGCAGGCACAAGAGATAATTCTTTTGCAGTCAGTCGTGTTACATCATAGCCTCTGTTGCGGGAAGCAGTAACAATCACCTCTTCTAAGCTATTCCCGGGTTCCAGTTTTATATTTATTAAACTGTCATTCGTTGAATGAATAAATATGTTTTGAGGAATATAACCGATAAAGGATACAGTTATTATGCTTGAGGTATTCACTTTTATACTAAAATATCCACGATTATCAGTGGTTGTTCCTGTGTTTTGATTATTGCACCATACGTTCGCTCCAATCAACACTTCTCCGGAAAGTTTATCGCGTACAAAACCAGAAAGTTGTATTGCTGAAACATTGCAAGTCACAAGAAAGAATATAAGTGCGAATAGCTTATTTGTTTTCATTGAATTATTGAAGTGCCTGAGAAATTGTAAATCATAATTTATGGTTTCGCTGCGAATAATTCCAACTTCCTTCTTGTATTAGAAGAACTACAGAATATACCCAAACCATTGGTAACATTTGAATACAATGGATACTTCTGTGGTGAATTCCCAATTTCAGTAAAACTTGCTGATTCGTAAATGTCTTTTTGTTTGATGAACTTGTAATATGATTCGTCAACAGCTCTTAATTCAATATAATTAGTTTGGTCATTATAGAAACGTGTCTGGTTTTCATTGATGTAAAATTTCACTTTATAGGTATTATTCTTCATTAGTTTATTCGAGAACAATGTTAAAGGATTGGCTTCGTTAAGCAGTGTTGTGTCCTGCCCTGCAAGCATATATATAGATCTACTTTCAATACCATAATACTGAACAAAATCTTTTCTTTCATTATCGTAATAAGACATTATTCCTTCAGAGATTAATCTCACATGCCAATATTGATTCATTAAAGGATTATTGGTTATTTCAAATTCAAAAGAAGAGATTTTTTCGCCATCCTGGCCTCTTGCTACCAACTCTGTAAAATGCACATGACCAATCTCTGTTGAATCGGGAATAGTTGTCTGCGCTGTAACTGTCGGATAACCTTCAATATCAACTGAACAAAAATATGTTTCACCCACTTGAGCCATACCCACTCCCACATACCACCCACTATTAGTATATTTCAGTGTATCAGACTTATTAGCTGCAGCTTCAATGATTACGAGTGCATTTTCAACATATCTCGGGACTGAATCGGATAGGCTTGCTGAATATGACACATGCACTTTTATTGGCTTCCCTGCTTCTAAATATCCATTAAGAACAGGAACCATTATACTATCAGCAAACTCTTCTTCAACCAATGAATGACATGATGCAAAAAATAGCAAAACAATACAAGTTATGAATATGCTTTTCATATGAAAAATCTAATTTGATAGTAAATTCCATCGAAAAATGCATCTACAAAAAGCAATTCATTCTCCGGGAGCTTACATAAACCCTTCAAGACCTTATTAGGAGTCAAACTACATCAGATCTTGTTTTATTAACTAATAAAAAAGTGTGTTATTGGAGAGTTAACAATGTAAATTATCTATATATTATAAACTCAACAAACAGACACCGGCATATTAAAACGGAGACAAAGATAATTAGAATAATTTATCAAAGTTCTAACAAGGTTCTAACAAGGTTTTATCAAAATGATTATAAGTATGTATTTCAACAACTTACAAAACACGCAAAACATACATTTATTGTTTATATAGCAAATATTTTACGATTTGCGCACATTGACATATTAGTTTCATTAAGCAATTATACACTCCTATTACTAAAATATCGATTTGGAACTTCGCAGCAAATAACAATATCAAAAAAGAATCCGGTAATGCAAATTTTTGGTTTGCTTTACCGGACTTTCGCTATTTAGCCTGATTTAATTGGTGCAACACCTTTACGTTTTGGTGTCAGAGCCTGATTGAATTGGTGCAACGCTCCTTAAGTTTTGATGTCGAGCCTACTTGCATGATGCCATCAAGCCTACTTGCATGTTGTCGTCGAGCCTACTTGTTGTATGCTGCTAAGCCTATACGCTCGACATCTGTGAGCAATGTTGCTCTACACTAACAATACTGTTTCCCGGAGAGGTGGAGATGGGCGTATAACCCTGAATAACTGCGTGTTTGCGTACTGATATTACATACTGAGAAATGGGCTAATCTGAGTCCATAAAGACTACAGTTTTGGACATACGAATATACCGTTCTGAGCGAAGGAGAAAACAGGGAGTAAAGAATGCATCTCAGCGTTGATATTACAAAAAATAACACATGTATCATTAATGATATCAGGGCGATATGTAGTACCAAAAGCATTGTCATGTGATTTTTTGTTGATTTGTTTGATGTTTGGAATAAAACGCCTTGTCGTTACCTAAAATGTGAGCCCGAAACTAATTAAAGTTTTTGAGATTAG
>CAYMDE010000002.1:14874-82068 GCA_964389115.1 uncultured Paludibacter sp.
GCCTTGTCGTTACCTAAAATGTGAGCCCGAAACTAATTAAAGTTTTTGAGATTAGGGGGACATATCTTTTCGTATGAGGGACATAATGTTTCCAATTTGTGATATTTTATCAATCAGCCATCAGAATTCAATCATTAAATCTAAGAATTGCAGCATTAAAAACCTGCAAATCCTGTCAATCCTGTCAAAAATCAATTCTCTCAAATTATCTTTAACAACCTGCGGCATTTTTTTGTATTTTTGCAGGCTGTAAAACCATTTGTATGAAGACATTCAATCGCACTACTGTAACTTCTGCGCTGCCTTACGCCAACGGACCGGTGCATATCGGTCACCTTGCCGGGGTATATGTTCCTGCCGATATTTATACCCGCTACCTCCGGCTGAAAGGCGAAGAGGTGCTTTTTGTCGGGGGCTCCGACGAACACGGTGTGCCCATCACCATCAAAGCTAAAAAAGAGGGCGTTACTCCGCAGGATATTGTGGATCGTTACCATAACATCATCAAGAAGTCGTTCGCCGATTTCGGCATTTCTTTCGATGTGTATTCGCGCACGACCTCAACTACCCACCGCGAACTGGCTTCGGAGATTTTCAAAACCATCGACGAGAAGGGTGGTTTCGTGATTCAGAGTACGGAACAGTATTACGACGAAACAGCTCAGCAGTTCCTGGCCGACCGCTATATCACGGGTAAATGTCCGCATTGCGGCAACGAAAATGCCTACGGCGACCAGTGCGAAGCTTGCGGTACCTCGCTGAGTCCGACCGACCTCATCAACCCCAAATCGGCCATCAGTGGCAGTACGCCTGTGATGCGCGAAACAAAACACTGGTACCTGCCGCTCGACCAGCATGAGGCATGGCTGCGACAGTGGATTCTCGAAGATCATAAGGAGTGGAAAAGCAATGTGTATGGTCAGTGCAAAAGCTGGCTCGACATGGGTTTGCAGCCCCGCGCCGTGAGTCGCGACCTCGATTGGGGCATTCCGGTGCCGGTGGAAGGTGCCGATGGTAAAGTGCTGTATGTGTGGTTCGATGCACCGATTGGTTATATCTCGAATACCAAAGAATTGCTGCCCGACAGTTGGGAGAAATGGTGGAAACAGGACGACACCCGCCTGCTGCATTTTATCGGAAAAGATAATATCGTGTTCCATTGCATCGTTTTCCCGGCCATGCTCAAGGCTGAAGGAAGCTATATCCTGCCCGAAAATGTGCCTGCCAACGAGTTTCTGAATCTCGAAGGCGATAAGATTTCTACTTCGCGCAACTGGGCAGTGTGGCTGCACGAATATCTCGAAGAATTCCCCGGAAAACAGGATGTGCTGCGCTATGTGCTCACGGCCAATGCACCGGAAACCAAGGATAACGACTTCACCTGGAAAGATTTTCAGGCACGCAACAACAGCGAGTTGGTGGCCATCTACGGAAATTTCATCAACAGGGCTTTGGTGCTTACACAGAAGTATTTCGACGGGGTGGTTCCGGCTTTGCGAGCATTGACCGACTACGATATCCAAACGCTTGATGAGTTTAAAAACGTAAAAGCTGATGTGGAGCGACTGCTCGATAATTTCCGCTTCCGCGATGCACAGAAAGAAGCGATGAACCTTGCCCGTATCGGGAATAAATATCTTGCTGATACTGAGCCCTGGAAGCTTGCGAAAACAGATATGGAGCGCGTGGCAACCATCCTGCACCTCAGTTTGCAGATTGCAGCCAACCTGGCCATCGCTTTCGAGCCTTTCCTGCCCTTTTCTTCGGAAAAACTGCGCGACATGCTTGGCCTGAAATCTTTCGACTGGAAAGAGCTGGGTCGCACCGATTTGCTGAAAGCAGGCGACAATCTCGGCACTCCCGAACTGCTCTTTGAGAAAATTGAAGATGCTGCCATTGAAGCACAGGTGCAAAAGCTGCTCGACACCAAAAAGGCCAACGAGGCACAGGAGTACAAAGCCAATCCGGTGAAAGAAAATGTGAGTTTCGAAGATTTTCAGCGGATGGATATCCGTGTGGGAACGGTGCTCGACTGCCAGAAAGTGCCCAAAGCTGATAAACTGTTGCAGTTCCGCATAGCCGATGGCATGGAGGAGCGCACCATTCTTTCAGGCATCGCAGCCTATTACCCGAACCCCGAAGCACTTATCGGAACGCAGGTATGTTTCATTGCCAACTTCGAACCCCGTAAATTGCGCGGTATCATGAGCGAAGGCATGATATTATCCGCCGAAGATGCCGATGGTCGTCTCGTGCTTATTCAACCATCAGCCACAGTAACCAATGGCGTTGAGGTGAAATAGTTGCGAACTTCATAAATTAAAAAACTCCCGGATGATATTCATTGAATCATCCGGGAGTTCTCATTTAAAAGACTCTATCAATCTTTCATCTTATCACTTTGCTTATCACATGTTTTCCTTCGGAACTGATTTTAACCAAATAAACTCCTGATGGCAACATCGCGTCAAGCTCTTCGCGATTTCTTCCGTTTAATGCATTCAGCGACTTCTGAGCAACCAATGTTCCCTGCAAGCTATACACTGAAATATCAACTGCAGCGGCATTGTTCATATCAAATTCGGCAACAATTCTTCCGTTGTTGATATACACCCTGTGGTTCGACTGTGTTGGATTGATTACCGACAAAGCGCCCATGTCATACAACTCCCAGTTGTCGATGTAACCCGCTCTACCTGAACGTTGATAATTATTGAAGAACATGCCCTGCACATCTCCCAGGATTTCGCCGGTTGCAAATTCAAGTACCATCGGCATCCAGGTTCCCTGTGTGTCAATTGAATCCTGAACATCACCAGGCGTGAGGGCATCCATACCCCAAACTCCCATTTGGAAAGCACCACCAACAGTCATCACCATAGCCCTGGCCAGATATGCTCTGTTTGGCTCAATTTTCCCTGTGATTATTACATCGAGAGAACCACCACCCATAACGCGTCCGCTATGACTTCCGCAATAAACTGAATCGGGTTTGTCAACGATAGAAATCAGGCTGCGACCACCCCATCCTGAGAAATTCGACATGTCATTCAGGAATGGATCATCAATCAGGTTGGTTTTATCAGTATATAGTGGAACAAAGCAACCGAGGTTCGACTGTGAAGTTGATTTTAGCACGATGTTCAAAGAAATTCCTGAGCTTACCACTAAAACCTCACCATCAACAGGAGTTGTTCCATCCCAAAGCAATACAACGGGTTCTCCTAAAACTTCAGCGGGCAGACTGGTTGCACTGGCCGTAATCCCGGCAGGTGTAGTTATCGTAATACCTTCGGTAAGATTTCCACCGGTAACAGTGAAAGTCATTTGAGTGTATTCAGGGTCGAAAGCTGCCTGACGACGAGAAATTGAAAGCTGCGGATCCGGTGCTTCATACATTTCCCAGTTGTCGATATATCCCTTAGTACCTGTACATGCCCAGTTATTCCAGAACATACCCTGAGTTGCACCTAAGTCGGTTCCTGTGGTAAATGTGAAATCAATAGGCATCCACTCGCCCTGAGTATCTATTACATTGTTGATATCGCCTTGTCCGGCCGACCAACCCCAAACACCCAACTGGAATGTTCCGTCAACCGTTTTTACCATCGCCTTAACACGATAGAAGGTATTTGGCATCAGGTTACCGGTAAGCACGACATCCAACGAACCAGATCCAGCTCCAATACCATCCCCTACACTGACAGAAGAGGCACCGCAATATACATTATCCGGATCGGTAACGATGGTAGAAACATCGCGTGTTCCCCAACCTCCGAAATGCGCCAGACTGTTCAGACCGGGATCGGTAACAATATTCACCACATCATCATACAAAGGCACATAACATTCGGTGTCGTCAGCAGTCTTAACTTTAATTTTTACTTCATTAGCACCACTGGTAAGTACGATATCACCATCAATAACCTGTGCTCCATCCCAAACCACATATACTTCTTCATCTTTGGCTGTTCTTGAAAGACTGGCAGGGAATACGGAGATACCGGCAGGAGCAGTAATTGTAATATCATTCCCCAGGTTTACACCTGAAACATTGAACATTTCAGCCGGATAATTGGTGTCTAAAGCAACTGAAGACACGGTAGCAGTTAACACCTCTTCTTCTTCGGGACCTTGCTGAAAAATATATAATACTTCATTATCATTCAATGCTTTGTCGTAAATACTAAACTTATGAATGTTGCCTCTCCAGGTTGGGTCTCCTGTATATCCGGCTTTACATAAATAGGCATACATTGTGCTGATGTTCTGAATTTTGTTATTTTCCGACAACATTGCACTACCCTGGTTTACACCATCTATATAAAACGAAATCGTTTCATCAGTTATAACTGATACCATATGACGCAATCTTCCATCATCATATTCGGTACCATTAACACCGTTCTCGGTCGCCCATGGATTGGAAGAGTTTAGTCCTACAATAGCAGCGCGACTCACATTATCGCCACGAGCAGTTGAAATAAAGGTATAATCAGTACCGATGGTACCTGTTGTGGCTCCAAAGTAGGTAAGCATGGTAAAACCGGTATTAACTCCGGCTGAAGGAGTAAACCAAACCTCTAAGGTTAGTGCCTGATAAGTGTTAATCGCAATCTGCGCAGCCGGCATGGAGAAGAATCCTCCTGCAGTAGTATTCAATGCTTTGTTGGAAATTGTTGCAGCTCCTTCAAGCGTTCCAACAAGTCCACCAATTACATCGTCGGGACCATTATCAAAAGTCCACTGATGCCTCAGATTGGTAAGTCCGGGATCGGTTTGTGCAATAGTCTGAGCGCTTATGCCCAACAACAATGTCAGACATAAAAATAGGTAACGTTTTTTCATACAATAATTAAATTTAAGAGTTAATAATCCTGTTCGAATTTTAAAGCAAAGATATACGGCCAACGGCTCGTCATAGTGGATAAATAGCTATATTGAGTGGACAAATTTTACAACAAAAAAAAAGAATCCCTGCACGATTTAACATACAAGGATTCTCAAAGAGTTAGTAAGTGATTATAGTATCACTTTTCGTACGATGTGTTTTCCTTCAGAACTTACTCTGACTAAATACACTCCCGAAGGTAACATAGTATCAATCTGCTCACGATTTCTTCCGTTTTGTGCAATCATCGATTTTTGAGCCACCAATACTCCCTGCAGATTAAACACCGAAATATTAACTGAAGATGCATTGTTCACATCAAACTCTGCAACAATTTTTCCATCGTTTACAAACACCCTGTGATTTGATTGAGTTGGTGCGTTAACCGACAAAGGACCCATTTCGTACAGTTCCCAGTTGTCGATATAACCTACCCTGCCGGTGCGACGGAAATTATTGAAGAACATTCCCTGAACAGCGCCCAGTGTGTCGCTTGTTGCAAACTCAAGCATTATTGGCATCCATGTCTCCTGAGTATCGATTGAATCCTGGATATCTGTACCACTCAGGGCATCCATACCCCAAACGCCTAACTGGAACGCTCCACCTACTGTCATCACCATGGCTCTTGCCAGATAAACTGTGTTCAGTTTCATTTTTCCTGTCAGCATAACATCGAGAGATCCTGAGCCGGCAACACGACCAACATGACTACCGCAATATACCGAGTCGGCAGCAGTAGCAATCGAAACCAGGCTACGCGAGCCCCAACCGCCAAACTGTGACATATCATTCAGGAAAGGATCAGTTACCATATTTTCTTTGTCAGCATAAAGAGGTACGAAGCAACTGTGATTTGAAACAGCAGTTGATTTTACAACGATTGCTCTTGTCAAGCCTGAACTTAACACTGAAATCTCGCCATCAACCGGAGTTACACCATCCCAAACGACGGTCACAGTTTCCGACTGAGCCATGGATGACAATGTCAAAGGAGCAGCTGATAGTCCGGCAGGAACCTGAATATTGATATCTTCGGTAAGATTTAACCCTGTTACAGTAAACGTGAACTCTTTATATTCCGGGTCAAAAGCTTCAGATGTTCTGGAAACTGTCAACTGAGCATCGGGTGCTTCATATATTTCCCAGTTATCTATATATGATCTGGTACCGGTGCACTGCCAGTTGTTCCAGAATAACACATGTACATCAGGGCGCAAAACATTCCCTGTTGTGAAAGTGAAATCGAGCGCTTGCCATTCTCCTTGCGTATCTATCACATGGTTGATGTCGCCTTCTCCTTCCGACCAACCCAGTACGCCAAGCTGGAACGAACCATCGACCGTTTTAACCATTGCCTTTACACGGTACATGGTGTTGGGCGCAAGTCGGCCTGTTACATCCACATTCAACGAACCACTTCCGATAGCCACACCGTTACCAACGGCCATGGATGATGCACCACAATAGACATTCTCAGGGTCGCTGATGATACTACTGATTTCTCGTGTACCCCAACCGCTGAAAAATGCCAGACTGTTCATCCCGGGGTTATCCACAAGATTAACAATATCATCATACAGAGGCACAAAACACTCGCTGTCATCAGCGGTTTTGATTCGCATCTCCACAGTAACATTGCCACTTGCAAGCGTTATCACTCCATCAACATCTGTCATGCCATCCCAAACAACATACACAGATTCTCCCTGCGGATTGGCAGGCAGACTGGCCGGCATGGCTGTGATACCTGCTGGTGTGGTGATGCTGATGGGTGCACTTAGATTTGCTCCTGTTACATTAAATTCATCAGCAAAGAAATTTCCATCAAGCGTTATCTCATTTTTAGTCACATTGATTACTGCACCTTCCTCCGCTCCTTCCTGGAAAAGAAACATTACTTCGTCGGGCGACAAAGCTTTATCGAACAAGCTGAATTTATGGAAAGTGCCCACCCAGTTCGGGTCGGCTGTCCAGCCACCGCGACCAAGATAAGCCAGCGAAGTGCTTACATTGGCGAGAGCGTTGGAACCGCTCAAAGTTGCAGAGCTGATTTGAACACCATCGATGTAAAGGGTGATGGTAGTTGCGTTTACTGTATAAATAAAATGATGCAGGCGTCCATCGTCATATTCAGGTCCTGTACAACCGTTCCAGTTTGGCGCTTCGAGGGTGGCCATACTCACATTATCACCACGTGCAATAGATAAAAATGTACAGTTTGCCCCTCCGGTACCAATGGTTTCTCCAAAATAAGTAAGCATCGTCCAGCCACTGTTGGCTCCTGCAACCGAGGTACACCAAACTTCAACGGATAATTCCGGAAAAGAATTGATTGCTATTTGTGATGCCGGAAAGCGCATGTGTGCATTGGTTGCAACAAAACCATTATTGGCTAAGGTTCCGTTACCGACAATCTCTCCAACAACTCCGGCAACTTCATCCACTGCCGAGCCTCCGTCGAACGTCCAGCGATGTCTGAGATTAGCACTGCCGGGATCGGTTTGAGCAGTTAATTCCGATGCGATACCGGCGAAAACAAGTAAGAGTAAAAAAAGTAATGACTTCTTCATAAGGCTACAAAATTTAAGGATTAATATGTGCACAGGTCCTCCTGTTCACTCACAACAAAGATAAAAGGCATTGGCGAATGAACAGGAGGATAAACTGCCAAATGAAGAGGATTTATTTCCGTTTAAATTACATCATCATGCTCTTCATCCAGCAGAGTACTTGGCTGCACTCCGAATTGTTTGGTGAAACAGCGTGTGAAATACTTGGGGTCGTTGAATCCTACCTGATACGCAATCTCAGAAATATTCATCGCATGCGAAACCCTGTTCCTGATGATAAGCTCTCGCGCAGTATTGAGTCGGTAAGTTCGTACAAATCGGCTTGCTGACTGCCCGGTGAGGTTCGTGAGTTTTTTGTGAAGCAAGCTTCGGCTGATACCCATAGCATCGATAAATTCGGCAACATCAAAATCGGGATTAGTATAATTATCTTTTACCACCTGAAGCGCTTTGTCGATGAATTTTTTATCCTGCGAATCTTCACTAAACTCCATCACCGACACATCCATATTGCTTGCAAAGCTTTGCTGAATTTTCTTTCTTTTATCCGTAAGATTATCGATCACTGCCCGTAACAACTGCTCGTCGAATGGCTTCACCAAAAACGCATCAGCCCCAATTTGCAGAGCCTCAATCTGTGTGTCAACCGATGATTTGGCTGTAAGCATAATAACCGGGATATGCGATGTATTAAAGCCGGCCTTCAGTTCTTTACAAAACTCTACGCCATCCATCTCGGGCATCATAATATCGCTGATAATTAAATCAGGAATATACCTGCGTGTCATATTGAGCCCAACCAACCCATTGGGAGCCTCTATCACCTGATAATCGTCGATAAGTAATGATTTCACATACTTACGCATATCTGCATTATCTTCAACAATCAACAACAAAGGTTTGTGTCGCGAACTTTCTTCAATATTTGTGTCATGCATGGAGACTGCCTCATCGGTCTGCATATCTAAGCTTTCCGGATCAGGGACGATATCAGTATTTCCTCTTTCAATCGGAATAATAAAACGGAACGAGGCTCCTCCTGAAACCACATTCACAGCATCAATCTTTCCTTCATGAAGCTCCACAATTTTTTTACACAGGTATAATCCGATTCCGGTACCGCTTTGTCCGCTTCCAGCATAGGGTTTATGACTTTTCGACTGATAGAAACGATCGAAAATTAACTCAAGCTCTTCTTCCGGAATGCCATTCCCTGAATCCTTTACAGCCATATAAAGCTTTTCCTTTTGATCGGATTTATCAGTATAGGTGCTGGCTACAATAGTTATAATGCCATTGTCGGGCGTAAACTTAAGAGCGTTGGATAAAAGATTGGCAATGAGTTTTTGCAAACTGTCGCGATCGAATAAAAATTCCGGCGGACTTATCCTGTATTGCTTTTTGAATTCAATTCCACGATCTTTACCCATATCTTCAAAAGGCAGAATAATCTCATCCATAAAGTTGATAAAATTCCCTTTGGTTCTGGCAAGTTCCATCTTACCCGAATCCACTTTTCTGAAATCCATCAACTGATTGATTAATGAAAGTAAGAGCTTGGAGTTACGACGAACAATATTTAATTGTTCAAGCACTTTGGGGTTCGTGCTAAGCTTCAAAGCTCTTTCAACCGGACCAAGAATGAGGGTAACCGGAGTCCTGAATTCGTGGGTTATATTGGTAAAGAAGGCGATTTTATCGAGGGTAGCTTCCTGCACCTTCTCTTTTTGCTCTTCAATTTCGCGGGTACGTTCTTCAACAAGTTGCTTCAGGTGTATCTCTTGCTTTTTAAGCGATTTGATGCGATGATTAATGCCATAATAGAGCATGTACAATGAAAGGGAAAGCACCAACAGTATGAACCACCATGTTTTCCAGAATGGAGGCACTACCCTGATTGCAAGCACTGTAACTATATCGGACCAGGTTCCATCGGCATTGGTACATCTTACTTCAAAATCGTACCGGCCATGTTTGATATTGGTAAAGTTGGCAAATCTCCTGTCTGATGTCACTTCTTTCCACTCGTTTTCGAAACCCCTGAGCCTGTATGCATAACGAATTTTATCCGGAAGATAAAAACTGAGTGCAGAGAACTCCACGCTGAAAATCTTGTCTGATTCTTTTAAAACAAGTCCCACCAAATCAGACCCTGTAAAACGCATATAATCAGCAGCATTCTTCTTTTGTGCAGGATAAATATCCTCATTGAGCACGGCAATCCTTGTAATCGCAACTTTATTGCGGGCAACAGGTGGAATATACTTCAGCGGGTCGAAAACGGTATATCCGGCAACATGACCGAAATACATTTTTCCGTCGCGCCCCTTGTGATAGGCATCCCAGTAAAACTGGTTCGATGCCAGTCCGTCAACAATCGTAAAACTCCTGAAATGATTTCTGTTGGGGTCGAAGGCACACAAGCCTTTATCAGTACTCAGCCAAATGGTTCCGGCCTCGTCTTCAAGCATTCCATACACTACATTATCAATCAAACCCATCGATTCATCAATCTTTTTAAATCGACCCTGATCGGGGGTGCCATCCATCAGATAGATGCCGTTTCCGTTGCTGCCAAACCACATGCTGCCATCTTTGGTTTGCAGGATACAATTGATTTTTTCAATTTTTCTTGATTCAGGATTTGAAAGCTCATAATGGAAATGCTTGAACGCAATTTTATCGTTCCTTGGATCAGATCTTCTTAAATCTAACATAAACAAACCATTACCCGTACCGCACCAAAGTCTGTTCTGGCGGTCCACTGTCATACCGGTAACAAACCTAAGCGCAACAGCACTTGGAAGATTTGATAAAACCGGATAAAATTGCCGGGTAGCAATATCGAGAAAAACGAGCCCTTCGCGGGTTCCAACCCAGATTCCTTTATTCAGAGAGTCGGGTACGACAGCGGCAACAAAATTGCTGATTAGATCACCTATTCTGCCAGGTAAATTTACAAACCGCTCAAAAACAGGTTTGCCTTTGTTCTTCTTGTCGAGAAAGTTCAGTCCAAGCCCCCAGGTTCCAAACCAGTAGTTTCCTTCGTAATCCTGACAAATACTGCTTACCGAATTATGACTTATGCTCCGCGGGTTATTAATATCACTGACAAAATGCAGAAATTCATCAGTGCCTCTTTTTTTCAGATTGAGACCTCCTTCAACTGTTCCTACCCACAAATCACCCTCTTCATCTTCGTAAATGGCGTTAACAGGGTTTTTCGAAAGGCTATTGAAATCGTCAGGCACATGAGATACGTTCGTAAAAAACTGCTGATCAGGAAACAGGATATTAACACCTCCCTTTTCGGTGCCAATCCATATCATGTTATGATCCACATAAATACAGCTGATAAAGTTATTGTTGAGCGATACAACTCCCGGATTAATCCCGGAGGTTATTCTGCTAAAGCGATTGTTTTGATGATCGAAAAGATTTAACCCGATTAAAGTACCCACAAGTAATTGCCCATCAGCTGTTTTGTTGATATCGGTGACGGTATTTGACGATAAACTGGTTGGGTCGTACGGATTTGTCTGGTACAACTGTATCCTT
The DNA here is from genome assembly GCA_964389115.1 of uncultured Paludibacter sp. Lineage (GTDB taxonomy): Bacteria > Bacteroidota > Bacteroidia > Bacteroidales > Paludibacteraceae > Paludibacter. The sequence continues at coordinate 25,897 of CAYMDE010000002.1, forward strand.
TCCGAATTCAGATCATATCTTACCAAGCCGAGCGATGTGCCCACCCAAATAGTTTGCTGGTCGTGATACAATACATTAACCACTCCCGGAAGATTGCGAAGTTTGGGATCGCCCGACAAACGTGTGTATCGGTTATTATTATCTTTCAGCAACCTAAACACATCACTGCCATCAGCAACAAGTATATTGCCATTGAAAATTAAAATATCGCTGATATTCTCAGTCTCGTAAATCTCCTCAATATTATAATCTCCACTTGTGTTGGCTGTTAGCAATGATAATCCCTGCGTGTGTCCCAGCCAGAGTTTATCATATTCATCGCGACGAATAAAAATGATATCGCCCGACAGATAGGGCTTATTCAATCCCAGTCGGCTTTGAACCGTTTGCACGATACCGGTTCGGTAATCCATGAAAAACAATCCGTTCTCGGTACCAATCCATAAATTGCCGCGTGCATCTTCTTCTATGCACCTAACCACTTCATTCGATAGCGGATGATCGTGCCGGTTGCTGTTGTATTGCCATAGCGTATATCCATCATACCTGTCTAATCCGCGCGATGTCCCAATCCAGATAAATCCTTTTGAATCACGGAAAATATCTGTAACGAAATTGCGCGAGAGTCCATCGTCGGCAGTGAGATAACGAATTTTGTAGGAAGCTGCACTGAGCGACAGCATTACGGCAAAGAATGATAGCAGTATAAGTGTTTTTTTCATGGACTAAATACTCAAAACTCCGGTTATATTTGATACGAAAACAAAAATACGATAAGTTTTTCAGTCACAATGAGCTGTGAAGTTTTATCCTCTATAATTATTTTTTTATCCTCCATCACAAACCACTGATATAACTATCTTTGCCATGTAACACCCATTTAATGTTAATCCATGAAGTTTGTTCCTTTTTTTCTCTTACTTTCTTTCTTTATCAATCCCGTAATCAGTCAGGAAAGGGTTTATTTTTATCGCTCTACCGGAGCATTGCAAAGCCTCAATAAAGCCGATATCGACAGCATTACTTTCGATACTGAAACAGCACGATTGCGCATCCACAGAGCGGATGAAACTCAAACCAACATGTTGATTTCATCAGTAGATAGCATCAAAATATTCGAACTACCCAACGTCAGTTATTCGCCTCCCACATATGCCGATGATTATTCTTCAATTTCGAGCTGGGCTAACCGTATTCGCTGGAATCTGGCCAACGTACACGACCCCACGGTAGAGAAAGACGGCAACTTTTATTACATGTATCAAACCGACGCATCATACGGGAATGTGCACATGGGAAGAGGACATTACCCCGTGCGCAGGTCGATGGATTTGGTTAACTGGACTTTCATTGGATTTGCCATGCCGAATACGCCACCTTCGTGGGTTAAAGATTCGCTGAATGCGATGCGTGCACGCGACGGACTTGCACCCATCAACGATCCACGCTATGGATATTGGGCTCCGGTGGTGCGTAAAGTCGGCAATAAATTCAGATTGTACTACAGCATGATTGTGGATAATTTCATTCAAACAGGACTTCCGAACACAGCGGCCAATTTCGATAATTCGTGGACCGAAAGGGCTTTTATTGGCATGATGGAAACCGAGAGTCTCGAAAGTAATGTGTGGGTTGACAAAGGATATGTGATTCATTCGGTGAGCGACAGGGGTACCAACTGGTATCGGTCGAGCTACACGTCCGACTGGAGTGGCTATTTCAAATGGAACGCCATTGACCCAACCTATATTGAAACTCCACAGGGCGAACACTGGCTGATATATGGCTCGTGGCATTCGGGCATTCCGGCTGTTAAAATCGACCCTGAAACGGGCAAACCTTATCAGCTAAACACACTTGCCGACTATGGCGTGAGGATAGCCCGCCGACAAAACAACGACAACAACCGCTGGCAGGCACTGGAAGGTCCCGAAATTATTTATAACCCAAAGACCAACTTTTACTATTTGTTCCTGGCGTATGATGAACTCTCTGTAGCTTATAACACCCGTGTTGCACGATCGCGAAACATACTCGGACCTTATTATGGTATCAACGGAGCTAATATCACCCAGGGTGCCGATTGTTTCCCAATCATCACACATCCTTACCGTTTCAACAATCACTCGGGCTGGGTCGGATTTGCACATTGTGCTGTTTTTCAGGATCCTGACAGCGAGCAGTGGTATTATACTTCGCAGGCCCGACTTCCGGCTGGTACTGGCGGAAATGCATATGCCAACGCCATCATGATGGGGCATGTGCGTAAAATTGTCTGGACTGATACCGGATGGCCCGTGGTATTACCGCAGCGCTATGCCAATGTACCGCAAACCATCATCACCGACGAGGATTTGATGGGCACCTGGGAACACATCACTTTAAGTTACAGCTACCAAAACCAACGAACTTCAGTCCCGTTAACCCTGCATCCCAATTATGTGGCAACCGGGGCGCTCACCGGCACCTGGTCGTGGAATGCCAATACCAAAACACTTACCATTGGCAATGTGCGACTCAAAGTTGAAAGGGAACTCGATTGGGAGGCCAACCCGCGCGTACCGACCATCGTGTATGCCGGACTTAACACTTCAGGGCACTCGCTGTGGGGCAAGAAGGTGCAGTAACAATAAGCTACATTAAAGGGAAATAATTGCAATACTTAAACCTTGACGGTAATGATATCGGCGAGGTTGGTAGTGTAACGCGGCGACAATTTCTCCTGTTTCATTTTCCACACCCGCTTCTGATCCTGCGATGCAAGGCGAATCTTTTGCTGTCCATGTAAGAGATTCATCCTGTCAACCACCTTCATCAACGACACATGGCGTTCGTCTCTGCTTTCAAAAAGCGTAGTTTGCATTTGATCTCCGGGAGTGAAGTCCTGAACTATCACACCCGCCTTTTTGTAATGATAGCCCTGCTTGAAGATTTTCTTCAGGGCCTGTTTGGCAAACTGCGACAATTCGATGCTTGAATTGGTTGCAAAAGGCAGTTTTATAACGATATTGCGACTGTACTGCGGCAAATCCCTGCGATGCAGGTTGGTATGAATGAATACCATCATGGAATTACAGCAGGAGTTTTGCTTTCGCAGTTTTTCGGCACACGAACTTGCAAAAGTGCTTACCCGCTCGGCCAGCTGCTCGTACTCTGTATAGTTATACTCGAAGCTGCGGGTTGTTGCTATGTTCTTTTTGTTTTGCACTTCTTCTAAATCGAGTGTAGGGATGCCCTGTAAATCGTGTTTGAGTCGTAACCCCACGATGGTCAGATTTTTCTTCACCCAATTATCGGAAAGCTGAACAAAATCGTAGGCCGTGAGCACCTTCCGCGCCTGTAAACGTTTCGCATGTTGTCTGCCTATCCCCCACACATCCTCAATTTTCAGCCACTTGAGTGCTTTGATGCGTTTCTCTTCGCTGTCGATAACATACACTCCATTGGTTCGCTCCGGAAACTTTTTGGCAATACGATTGGCCACCTTAGCCAGTGCCTTCGTGGGTGCAATGCCTACGCTGATAGGAATGCCTGTCCACTTACCAACCTTAACACGCATCGCGAGACCATAGTCGTGCAAATTGAAATACTCAAACCCGATGAGCTTCAGAAAACATTCGTCGATGCTGTAAATCTCAATGTCGGGAGAGTATTCAGACAGGATACTCATTACCCTGTTCGACATATCGCCATACAAGGCAAAATTTGTGGAGAAGACATGCACCTTATGTTCAATAAAAAGTTTCTCGTACTCGAATGCAGGTGCTCCCATCGGAACCCCAATCGCTTTGGCTTCATTGCTTCGGGCTATAACACATCCGTCGTTGTTCGATAACACGACAATGGGTTTTCCGTTCAGGTCGGGACGAAAAACCCTTTCGCACGAAGCGTAAAAGTTATTGCAGTCGATCAGGGCAAACATTTCAGACTGATTTTATAACATGTGTCACAATTCCCCAAATGATTAAGTTGTTATCCTGCTCAATCCTGATGGGCTGATAATCCTCATTCTCAGGCATCAGCCAAAGCTCTTTTTTGGTCACCTTAATGCGCTTTGCAGTGAATTCTCCATCAACATAGCAAACCGCAATTTTTCCGTTGGCTGGCTCCAGACTTCTGTCAATAACGAGCAGGTCGCCATCATCAATGCCTGCATTTTTAAGCGAAACACCCTTCACCCTGCCGTAAAATGTTGCCGACGGATGTTTGATGAGGTGTTTATTCAGGTCGATAGTCAAATCAACAAAGTCGAGCGCCGGCGAAGGAAATCCCGCAGAAATCCCCTCATCAACCAATGGCAACGAAAGTTCTGTCTCGGTATCAGCCGAGAAAATATCAATAATATTTCCTTTATGAAGTTTCAGCATTGAATGTAGTTTTCAGTCCCCCAAAAATACAAAATTAAATCAAGAAGCTTATTTGTTTAGCCCTATATTATTAAATATTGTCTCGCCTCTTGCAGTATTCAACGAATGACATTAGATTTGTAGTCAATTCAGAAAAACAGGAAATCGCATGAAACAGGTTCCCGGTACACAAAGAGTGCTGTTCCCCGAAGAGTCGTTGCTCAGAGAGCTGACGATGCAGCCAAAATTAACGATTGGAATACCCCGTGAAAATCCGCAAACTGAAACAAGACTGGGTTTGACTCCCGAAGGTGTTTCGATCGTTGTGGAAGAGGGGCATCGGGTTTTGGTGCAGCGTGGTGCCGGATTGCCCATGTTTTATACCGACCTGCAGTACAGCGAAGCCGGTGCTGTAATCGTAGAAGATGCAGAAACAATTTTCAAAGCTGATATCGTTCTGAAGATTGCTCCCCCTACGCAGGAAGAACTTTTTATGATGAAGAAGGGAGCCTCGGTTTTTTCCATGCTTCAACTTTCGACCCTTTCTGCTGATTCCATCAAACTGATGATGAGCAAGAAGCTGAATGCCATCGCCTACGAACTGATAAAAGACGAACAAAAGGCATTTCCTGTTGTTAATACTATCTCCGAGATTGAAGGAAATACCGCCATCTCCGTGGCGTCGGAACTGATGAGCATTGCTTCAGGCGGAAAAGGAATACTGCTTGGCGGTGTTGCCGGCGTTTCGCCTACCGAAGTGGTGATTCTCGGTGCCGGACTGGCAGGTTCGGTGGCTGCCCGGTCGGCTTTAGCACTGGGAGCTCAGGTGAAAATATTCGATCACGATATCAACAAACTGAGAAGAATACAGCATTATCTCGGACAGCAGGTATTTACATCGGTTATCCATCCGGCGGTACTTTTCAGGGCATTATCATCTGCCGATGCTGTGATTGGGAATCTTCGCTACATCAACGGATCAGAAAGGTTTATGGTATCCGAAGAGTTGGTAAAAACGATGAAGTCCGGCGCAATCATCATCGATCTCAGCGTGGATCAGGGAGGCTGTTTCGAAACATCAGAATGTCGTACCATCAAAGACCCTGTGTTTGAGAAGCATGGCATCATCCATTATTGCGTACCCAATATTTCTGCGCGCGTTTCGCGAACCAGTTCTATGGCACTGAGCAATATCTTCGCTACCATGCTGCTCAAAATCGGCAATTCAGGCGGCGTTACACCGGCTGTAAGCGAAAGTTCAGGGTTCAGGAACGGAGTTTATGTTTACGGAGGGGTGCTGGTTAACCGACTCATCGCCTCTTATTTCGGATTACAATCCAACGAAATCGGTTTGTTTTTAGCAGGTTATTAGTTTCTCAGTGATTTTATTCAACGTATGTCGGAAGAAAAGGGATTGACAACAATAAGTGAAGATGAACTGATACAGCAGGAGTTTGATGCCCTGCTGAACGACTATTTGAATTCCCCTCACCGCAAAAAAGTGAAAATCATCACCAAGGCATTCAATTTTGCCAAGGCTGCGCATAAAGGGTTCAGAAGGCGTTCAGGAGAACCATATATCATGCACCCGCTGGCGGTGGCCCGCATCGTATCTTCTGAAATAGGAATGGGGTCAACCTCAATTTGTTCGGCACTATTGCACGATGTGGTGGAGGATACGGATTATACGGTGGAAGATATCTCCAATATGTTCGGACCAAAAATCGCTCAGATTGTTGAAGGACTGACCAAAATCTCCGGGGGAATATTTGCCGAACATGCATCGGCACAGGCCGAAAACTTCAGAAAGCTTGTACTTACCATGTCGGAAGATATCCGGGTAGTGCTTATTAAAATTGCTGACCGGCTCCACAATATGCGTACACTGGGCTCCATGCCTCCTGCCAAACAATTTAAAATCACCGGCGAAACACAATATATATATGCTCCTTTAGCGCATCGGCTCGGACTATTCAGAATAAAGAACGAACTTGAAAACCTGAGTTTCAAATATGAACATCCGGAGATTTATGCCGATATAGAATCTAATCTGGCTGTTAACGAAGAAGAAAGGAATCGTTTTTATGAGCAGTTCACCGTACCCATCAGCGATGAATTAACAAGGCTTGGCTGGACTTTTCGTTACAAGATGCGGGTAAAAACAGTTTATTCCATCTGGAAAAAGATGAATACGCGCAATATCCCATTCGATGAGATATATGATATTATGGCGCTCAGGATTGTTTTTACTCCCAAAGAAGGTTTAAGCGAGAGGGATCAATGCTGGGCTATTTTTTCGGCCATTACCGGGATTTATCGCTTGCATCCTGACCGTATTCGCGACTGGGTTAGCAATCCGAAAACAAATGGCTACGAAGCACTGCATTTGACGGTAATGGCACCGGGTGGTCGATGGATTGAAATCCAGATCAGAAGTGAACGCATGAATGATATTGCCGAGAAAGGACTGGCTGCTCACTGGAAATACAAAACGGGCGAAGGCGATGAATCGGAACTCGACAGATGGATGAAGACCATCAAGGAATTGCTCGAAAACCCCGAACCGAATGCTATTGATTTTATCGACACTTTCAAACTCAACCTTTTTGCTTCGGAGATTTTTGTTTTTACACCCAAAGGCGAAATTAAAACCATTCCACAAGGATCCACTGCTCTCGATTTTGCTTTTGCACTGCACTCTGATATCGGTGAACATTGTATCGGAGCCAAAGTAAACCATAGACTCGTACCGCTTAGTCATACCCTCGAAAGTGGCGATCAGGTTGAGATTCTGACTTCCAAAAAACAAACACCACAGCCTGAGTGGATTAATTACGTTACCACCGCAAGAGCCAAAGCAAAACTGAGAGGTATTCTCAAAAGAGATGAAAAGCTCATTCTTGCAGAAGGACAGCAAAAAATTGAAGAAGCACTCGCATCAATCAACCTGAATCCTGATAATGAGCACATGGTAAGAATCATGAATCATTATAAATTTGGCACCCGAAACGCCCTGTATCTTCAGGCCGGCAATGGAAATATCAATTTGGAAGATATCTCCAAAGTCATATTTAAGCCAAGGTCAACCAATGTATTTACCCGATACATCAGTAAACTGCCTTTTGTTTCAACAACAACCAACAAAAAAGAAGAGACCATCGAGCTTGTTCCTGCATCGAGGGTTGACCGTAAAAAAACATTCCTGCTAACCGAGGAAAACACCGGGATAACTTATAAACTGGGCGACTGCTGTAAACCCATCCCCGGTGATGAAATTCTGGGAATTGTTGATGAAAACGAAATTGTGCAGGTTCATAAACGCTCCTGCGAAAAAACCACCAAGCAAAAATCCAGCTATGGCGACAATATCGTTTCTGTAGAATGGGCAGTTCACAAAGCATTATCCTTCCTGGAATCAATCGAAATTAAAGGTATAGATAAAAAAGGCGTGATGATCGAAATTCTGAAAGTGATTAGCGAACAATATGGCGTAAACATCAGCAGTATAAACATCGAAACCAATGCCGGAATGTTTGTGGGACAATTCAGTCTGTATGTGCGCGACAGGCATGAAGTTGAGAGCCTATGCAAAAACCTGAATAAAATTCCGGAGGTGAACTCAGCCCAAAGAATTATCACCGGCTCCTTCAAATAGACAGCATCACAAAAACAGATTGAAATTTTAACGACTCACAAAATTTACGTACATTTGCACGCAATATTTTTTCATAGTAGGGTAAACATATTATCCTGTTTGCTAAATTTAAAAACTAATTATTTCTATGTCATTTATTGCCGATAGAGTTCACCTGGAAGGTCTAACCTTCGACGATGTATTACTCATCCCCGCTTATTCGGATGTACTGCCCCGCAATGTGGATTTATCCACCCGTTTCTCCCGCCGCATCAGCTTAAAGGTTCCCATTGTTTCAGCAGCCATGGATACGGTTACTGAAGCTAAAATGGCCATTGCCATTGCCCGTGAAGGAGGCATCGGAGTTATTCATAAAAATATGTCGATAGCAGAGCAGGCCAAGCAGGTAAAAGCAGTTAAACGGGCCGAGAACGGGATGATTTCCAATCCGGTAACAATCCGTAAGGGAGCTACTGTCGCTGATGCCCTTTCGCTGATGGCTGAATACAAAATTGGCGGTATTCCCGTGGTTGATAATCAGGGATATCTTGTTGGCATCGTAACCAACAGGGATTTACGTTTTCAGCGTAACATGGCAACACCTGTTGATCAGGTAATGACGAAAGATAATCTGATAACTACTTCCCGCAGTACCGATCTTGAAGCAGCTGCCGATATTTTACAACAACACAAAATTGAAAAGCTTCCGGTGGTGGATGCTGATAACAAACTGGTTGGATTGCTCACCTACAAAGACATCACCAAAGCCAAAGATAAACCGATGGCATCGAAAGATGAAAATGGCAGTTTGCGTGTTGCTGCCGGTGTCGGTGTTACAGGAGATGTTTTTGAACGCATCGAAGCATTAGTCGAAGCCGGTGTGGACGCTATCGTTATTGACACGGCTCACGGTCATTCCGAAGGAGTTATCAAAACACTGAAGGATGCTAAACGCCGTTATCCAAACATCGATATTATCGTAGGTAATATCGCGACAGCCGAAGCCGCCATTGCACTTGCCGATGCAGGAGCTGATGCTGTAAAAGTGGGAATTGGTCCCGGTTCAATCTGTACCACCCGCGTAATTGCCGGTGTCGGAGTTCCACAACTTTCAGCCATTTACGAGGTTTCAAAAGCCCTTGAAGGCAGAAACGTTCCTGTTATTGCTGATGGAGGTATTCGTTATTCGGGCGATATCGTTAAGGCATTAGCCGCTGGATCCGATACCGTGATGGCCGGGTCATTATTTGCCGGTGTGGAAGAATCACCGGGTGAAACCATCATTTTCAATGGAAGAAAATTTAAATCATACCGTGGCATGGGCTCACTCGAAGCCATGGAAAAAGGATCGAAAGACCGTTACTTCCAGGATGTGGAAGAAGATATTAAAAAGCTGGTTCCTGAAGGAATAGCTGCCCGTGTACCTTTCAAAGGTTCATTGTTTGAAGTCGTGTATCAAATGATAGGCGGATTACGTGCCGGAATGGGTTATTGTGGAGCTAAAAATATAGAGGCTTTGCATCAGGCTCGTTTCACCAGAATTACCAACGCGGGAGTTGCCGAAAGCCACCCCCACGATGTTGCAATTACCAGTGAAGCACCAAATTATAGCAGAGGGGAATAAAATTCCTTAAAAAATTCAATCATTTTACAACATCTTTTTTTTGTCTGCGTTAAAATGCTTACGTTCGCAGGCTTAATTATTTAGTTAAAAAAAATCGTATGAAAGCACTTTTGAGAGTATTACCTGTTTTATTTATCACAGCATCCCTTTTTGCAAAGGGTAAAGACCCTGTTTTAATGTATATCAACGACAAACCGGTTCTCAAATCGGAGTTCGAATACATTTATAATAAAAACAACTCCAACAATACACTCGACAAAAAATCACTGGATGAATATGTTGATTTGTTCGTGAATTTCAAACTTAAGGTTGAGGAAGCAAAGGCTCAGGGATTAGACACTACCCGCGCATTTATTTCGGAACTAAGCGGATATCGCAGTCAGCTCACCCGCCCCTATCTTACTGATTCTAAAGTTGAGGAAGATGTACTCATCGAAGCATATAATCGCCTGAAAGAAGACATTGAGGTGAGCCACATTTTGGTTCGTGTTGACTATTCAGCAACGCCTGAAGACACATTGAAAGCCTGGAACAAAATCAACGAAATAGCCAGAAGGGTTAATAACGATAACTTTGCAACCATAGCCAAGGCAGAATCGGAAGATCAATCTGCTGTCGACAATTCAGGATATATTGGATGGATAACTGGCTTCAGAACAGTTTATCCTTTCGAAACAGTAGCTTTCAACACAGCTCCGGGTACAATTTCGAAACCGGTTCGCACGAACTTCGGATATCATATCATCAGGGTACATAACCGCCGCAGTTCCAAAGGAGAGATTCTGGTTTCGCATATTATGAAATTTACTTCTCAGGGAGAAGACGAGATTAACCAACGTGCAAAACATCAGATTGATTCACTGTATCAGGTAGTGAAAAGCGGAAAAGATTTTGGTGAAGTAGCTGCTGCCAATTCTGAAGATCGTGGCTCGGCTGTTCGCAATGGTGAACTTCCCTGGTTTGGTGTAGGTCGTATGGTACAGGAATTTGAACAGGCTGCATTTGCGCTCAAAGAAGTGGGTGATATCAGCGAACCTATTCAGTCGCCCTACGGATGGCATATTATTAAATTACTTGATACCAAACCCTTGCCAAGTTTCGAAAGCCGCAGAGCTGAAATTGAACGTCAGGTAAAACGTGATGAAAGAGCCAACAGAGGTCAGAAAGCCTTTGTAGATCGATTGAAAAAAGAATATCGTTTCAGAATGCAACGTGGTTCACACACATCCGACTTTTATCCCATACTTGAAGGCAAAACATTAAATGATTCAGCCTTTATTGCTGATGCATCGAAACTAAACAAACGCATGTTCTCTTTTGCCAGAAAGAATTTCACACAGCAGGACTTCCTGGAATATCTAAAAAAGAATCCACATTCGGCAAAAACAAGCGCCAAAGATATCATTGACGAAAAACTGGCTGCTTTCATCGAACATGAAATATTGAAGTACGAAGACACCCAGCTGGAAAGAAAACATCCGGAATTCAGATTGCTGATGCAGGAATATCATGATGGAATATTGCTGTTCGAAATAAGCAACAATGAAGTGTGGGACAGGGCTTCGAAAGATACTGCCGGACTGGCGACTTTCTTCAGAAGAAACAAAGAGAAATACAAATGGGACAAACCGCATTTCAAAGGCAGGGTTATACAGTGCCGTGATGAGAAAACTTACCGTGCAGCCGTGGATATCGTAAACATGCAGCACAAAGATTCTATTGATATGAAGCTTCGTCAGTTAAACGACAGCGTTATCAATATCAGAATTGATCGCGGTTTGTTTGTTCAGGGAGACAATAAATGGGTTGATCAGAAAATTTTCAACACAGGCGTTCAGGCTGAACCTGACCCTAACTTCCCCTATGTTTATGTTCCCGGCACCATGCTCAATTATACCCCTGAAGACTATACCGATGTACGTGGTTTGGTTACAGCCGATTATCAGGAGTATCTTGAGAAAAGATGGGTTGAAGCACTTCGCAATAAATATTCGGTGAAGATCGACGAAAAGGTGCTTCGTACCGTAAAGCAGAATTAATTCGAAACAGTATTATATGTCGCGCATTCTGTACACGTTCCTGTTACTTTTCTCCCTGCTTTTGATGTCGTGCGACTCAAAAACACCGGATCAGAAACGTGTACCGATACTTGAAGTAGAAGGAAGATTTCTATATCTTGATCAAATTGAAGAAATCATGCCTCCCAATGTAAGGGAAAATGATAGTATTCAGATTGCCGACAGATTTATCCGTAAATGGGTAACGGATGTTCTGCTTTACGAAACAGCTAAGCGTAATATTCCTGATAAAGCAGAGATCGACAGATTACTGGAGGATTATCGTAAAAACCTGATAATACATCAGTTTCAGCAAAGGTTGATGCAGCAACGATTACCAAAATCACCTGCAGAAGATGCAATCAGGGATTTCTACGAACGTTTCCCGGAACAGTTTCAGGCACAGGAGCCCTATTTAAAAGGCATTCTGCTGATAGTTCCTGTTGACGCACCCCGTTTGAATAATGTAAGAAGCTGGGTACAATCAGGTAACACCAACGCACTGGAACAAATTGAGAAATACAGCATGCAAAATGCGCTGAGTTACGACTATTTCGGCGACCGTTGGATACCGCTCTCAGAGATACTACGTAAACTCCCATCGCAAAGAAGTAACCTACAGGCATATTTTTCATCTATCCGTTTTCATGAAGAATCGGACAGCCTGAAGCATTACTTCCTCGGCATTGAGTCGATAGTGAAGGTGGGCGAAACTGAACCCTTTGAGTTAGCAAAAGATAAAATTTCCAATATCATCATGAATAAAATGAAGTCTGATTATATCTCGGATTTTCAAAATGAAATGTATCGTGATGCTGTAAAGGATGGCACCATAACCTTTTTTAAAAATTAATTCCCGGGAAGAATACAACCCGCTAAATGTCACAGCATGTCACCAAAAAATAGTTTCTTATTAGCAGTGTTTTGTTTACTTACTGCAACAGCTACAGCACAAAACAATATTATCGACGAGGTTATCTGGATTATCGGCGATGAAGCCATCCTCAAATCAGAAGTAGAGCATTATCGTATTCGGGCACAATTTGAAGGAACTCCCATACAGGGCAACCCTAACTGCGTTATTCCGGAACAGTTAGCCATACAAAAGCTTTTTCTGCATCAGGCTCAACTCGACAGTATCGAAATTAGCGAAAGCACAGTAAACAATCAGGTGGAAATGCGTTTGAACTACTTCATTAATCAGGTGGGTTCTCAGGAGCGCATGGAAGAGATTTACGAAAAAAGCATTAATGTCATCAGGGAGGAACAGCGACAGGTTGTGAGGGAACAACTTATCATTCAACAAATGAAAAATAAACTGGTTGGTGATATTAAATCGACCCCCGCCGAAGTAAGACGTTTCTTTAATTCTCTCAGTGAAGATGAAATTCCCGTAGTACCCGCACAGGTTGAGTTGCAAATCATCAGTTTTCAACCTCCTGTGCCAATCGAAGAAATTGATTATGTTAAAGATCGCTTGAGGCAATTTAGCGAACGTGTACATAATGGTACGGCAGAATTCTCCGTTTTGGCCCGTTTGTATTCAGAAGATACAGAAACTGCCCGTAGAGGGGGTGAACTGGGTTTTATGGGGCGCGGCCAGCTGGTGCCCGAATTTGCCAATGTTGCCTTCAACCTGAATGATCCAAAACGTGTGTCGCGTGTTTTTGAAACTGAATATGGTTTTCATATTGTTCAACTGATTGAGAAAAGAGGCGACAGAATCAATGCCCGCCACATCCTCATGAAGCCTAAGGTTTCGCAGGAAGATCGCATCAAGGGTATCAACAGATTAGATTCTATCGCGGGTCAGATTCGTAATGGACGTATGACTTTCGAACAGGGTGTGGTTATGTTCTCCCAGGATAAAAATACCGCGATGAATGCCGGCTTGATGATGAACCCCAAAACCGGAACCTCCAGATTTCAATACCAGGATTTACCACAAGAGATTGCAAGAATAGCTTACGACATGAATGTGGGTGAAATTTCCAGAGCTTTTTCAATGATCGACCCTAGCACCAACAAGGAAATTATTGCTTTAGTGAGGGTTAAATCGAAAATTGACACCCACAAAGCTAATTTACGAGACGACTATCAATTACTTCGAGATATGTACGAGGAACAAAAAAAGATGGAGTTTCTTAATAACTGGATTGCCCGTAAGCAAAGGGAAACTTATATCAGAATCGACCCGGCATGGCAGAACTGTGAGTTCGAATACCCGGGATGGATTAAATAAACATGACTTTTTCGCAAACATATTCGCTGCTAAGGGGAATAACCCTGGCAATGCTTTGTTGGCTTTTACTACCGGTTAATGCCCAGATACAACACGGTCAGCTAAGAGAGGAAGTACTTGAAAGTCAGAAGCCTCCCGCACAAGAACCACGAAGAACCACACGTCGCACTCTTGCACCTCCACCGCCCGTAGCGCCTATTCGCACACCATTCGATAGAAGCTCGCGGCTCATTTATCTTGAAAATGCCGATGAAATGCAGTTCGATCAACGGGCTCGTCCTGACATTCAGGTGTTGAAGGGAAGGGTGCGTTTCAGACATGATGATGCAATCCTGACATGTGACAGTGCTTATCTGAACCGTCGCACCAACTCCATCGATGCGTTCAGTAACGTACGAATTGTGCAGGGCGACACACTATTCATATACGGTAACGTACTTTATTACAGCGGTCAGACCCGACTCGCCCGCCTCAGAGGAAATGTCAGGATGATAAACCGAAATACTACACTGACAACTGACAGTTTAAATTACGACCGAAACACCCAACTGGCTTATTACTTTACAGGCGGAAAAATCGTTGACCCGGAAAATACGCTGACTTCGGTGTGGGGACAATATTCCACAGCTACTGAGGACGCACTCTTCAGAAGGGATGTGAAACTGGTAAATCAAAATTTTGTGATGAATTCGGACACACTGAAATACAATGCCAAAAACCACATTGCCAATATTGTTGGCGAAACACATATTGTATATCAGGACGAAACCGATATTTTTAGTAACAGAGGCTGGTACAACACACAAACCGACAGATCCATGTTACTCAACCGGTCTTTGATAGTTCATCAGGAGGGAAAAACGCTTACCGGCGATACTGTTTTTTATGATAAGGCAAAACAATATGGAGAAGCATTCGGGAGCGTAGTACTGAATGACACTGTTCAGAAATCAACACTCTACGGCCATTATGTTTATTACAATGAAGAGCGTGAACTGGGCATTGCAACCGACTCGGCATTGCTTGTTGACTGGTCAACAGAACAACGCATGTACATCCATGCCGATACCCTTAAGACATACAAAGACTCCACATTCAATGAGGCCCGTGCCTGGTTCAATGTGAGATTCTACAGGGAGGACTTACAGGGATTTGCCGACTCACTGCGCTATTCATCGCGCGACTCAACCATACATCTTATCAATCAACCGGTTGTCTGGCAGGAGGGTCAACAATTCTCAGCCAATACCATCAGGGTTTACCTAAAGAACGAAAGTGTTGAAAGAGTGCAACTCGACCAATCGGCAATGACGGTAGAAAGAGTCGATTCCATGTATTTCAATCAAATTGTGGGTAAAGAAATTGTCGCCCATCTCGACAGCGGCGTACTGCATCGCGTTGATGTTAGTGGGAATGCAGAAACGGTGTATTTTGTTCGTGATGATGCCGATAACTCAATCGTCGGGGCTAACCGCACCGAAAGTAGTTTTGTGGTAATGCACTTTAAAGACAGGAAAATTGATCGGATTGTACTCACAGCAGCATCCAGCGGTGTATTCTACCCAATTGAAAGGGTAACAGATGAAATCATCTTTTTGCCCGATTTCTTCTGGATTGAAGGCCAAAGGCCGAACTCTCCCGAAGATGTTTTTACCCGCTACCCTTTGGGAGAAAGACCAAAATTCTTTTTTGCAGAAAAAAACCCAATCCCTGCTTTAACAGAAGAGATTGGGGATGAAGATGTTGAAAGTCTAATTGATGTTGAAGGCATCGACGAAAACCAAATCAGAGAAAACTAATCCAGCTTTCAATAATTGCTATCTTTTGATGAAGGTATAACGCTCTGAATGGCCGTTTCTATCTTCTACAATTACGAAATAAGTGCCTGAATATAGCTTTGAAACATCAATGGTATTTGTTTGCATACCACTCATCAACGTAATTCCTTTAATATCTACAACACTTATACTTCGGGGAGTTTCATTACTCTCTATCATCAATTGATTGCTGACAGGGTTTTGCATTAATCTGAATGACTGAGTATTTATTGATGTAGAAGTTGTATTAGTGAGTACCGGACCTATATACTCCTCATTAGCAACACCTCTTTGATAAACCCTGACCCAATCAACATACATGTGTCTGTCTTCGTTTGCCAAAGCAGTTATTTGCCCTATATTCTGATTTCCGGTTATTCCGGTAAATGTACCACCTACAGCCAGATTAAAAATCACAAAAAATGGCTTATGAAAATACCTTGCTACCTGCCCGGGATTTGTAGAACCGGTAATGCTCATTTCGACAATATTCACCTGATACGGATTTGCATCAGTTCCGAAATAAGTTTTAACTGAGTTTTCATCCCATATCAATGTAAAAAGAAAAAAATCGTCCTGAATGCCTGTTGGATGTGTATAAGTTCTGCCCCAATTCGGGTGTCCCTGTGGTGTCCAGCTTTCGCCCCAATGAAACCAGCTACTGAAATACCTGTCCTGAGTTCCATTAATTATTCCATTTCGACCACCCATTTCCATGATGTCAATCTCGCCACATTTGGGCCATCCAACACCGGGAAAATCATCCCCCATCATCCAAAATGCAGGCCACAAGCCATTAGCTGTTTTAGGTAATTTTATGCGAGCCTGAATTTTCCCGTATTTGAAGGACATTTTCCCTAAGGTGTTCAATCTGCCTGAAGTAAAAAATCTGCCTGCAAAGTTTTCCCGTTTTGCAGTAATGATCAGACAATTTGCTCCACTTACAGGCTCAACACCTACTGAAATGTTTTCTCTTCGGTAATATTGAAGTTCATAATTTCCTCCGCCATTTCCATCAACCTCTATTGCCCAATTGTCTTCATTAAGCGTATTCCCGTCAAAATTATCCTGCCACACTAAAAAGTACCCGTCTGCACGGGAGTCAAAACCTACAGCACTAAGTTGCTGAGCAATTAATAACTGAAAACAAATTGCCAACAGCAAACTTATGTAGATTCTTTTCACTTGCTTCATCTGTAAGTCGAAATATTACTTTCTTTGATAGACCCTTACGTAATCAACTTTCATGATTACATCCTCGTCAAAACTGGAATCTACAATGGTACCACCCATGGTTCCGCCCAAAGCAAGATTCAAAATAATAAAAAATTCCTGTTTGAATGGCCACTGCTGAACAGTTGAGTTTACATGTGGTTCCCAAATGGTTGTGCTTCGAACACCATTGACATAAAACGAGATATTGTCATCGCCATGATTGGCTCTTTCTTCCCATTCGATCGCATAAACATTGAATTCGTTCACTATATTGGGGACAGTTTTTTTGAATGACCAGTTATTTCCACGTGAGCCATTTCTATCACTTGTATGTACGGCATGAACAACCGTGTTAGGGTCATTTCCTACATGCTCCATGATGTCAATTTCTCCACAAAGTGGCCAACGTGCAGTAGGGAAATTGGATCCCAGCATCCAAAATGCCGGCCATGTACCTCTGCCTTTGGGTAAACTGATACGCGCTTCAATTTTACCATATTTAAACGATTGCTTATCACGTGTATTTATCCGTGCTGATGTGTAGTTATTCGACTGATAAACTTCTTTTCTGGCTTCGATAATCAGATGTCCGTTTTCAATACGAAGATTTTCCGGTCTTCCCGTATAGAACTGTCTCTCCTGGTTACCCCAGCCACCACCACCAATCTCAATATTCCAAACATTGAGATCAAGTTCGGGGCCGTCGAACTCCTCCGACCAAACCAACTGATATGGCAAATCATCTCTGGTTACATGTACATCACATACAGCGAAAAGACTATCCGCCTGTGCTCTGATGAGCGTATAACCACGTGAAAGAGCTCTTACCACACCATCTTCCGAGACTATGGCAACCTTTTGGTTTGAGGAAGTCCATGTGATTTTTTCACTTGCCCCCTCGGGCTCAAAAATCACTTCGAGCGTAATTGAGTCCCCTTCAGCAATAGTGATATTAGTTTCACTGAGCATCACATTGCTCACATCGGGCACAATTACTTCGGTATCACAGGATATCAACAATACCAGGAGCGGTAATACGAAAAAAAGTCTTTTAAATGACATCATAACCATCGTTTATTTGAAAAATTGAGGGTAGCTGATTAAAATAACCAGCTACCTTCATTAGTTATCAGAAAGATATATCCTTACTGTTTCTTGTAAAGGAAAACAGCATCGATTTCGAGAGTAGTTCCTGTAACACCACCTGCGAGGAACCAAAGAACGTTTTTGTCAACCATTCCGGTACTGTAAAGTAAACCGTTCGCTTTCAAAGTGCTTAATGGAATTTCAATCTTTTGCCATTCGCCATCGCGTGGGAAATCCGCCAAAGGCTCAATCATGGTACCATTATCATTAAATGCAGTTGGTCCTACAGCAAACTTCACATTCGATTGTCCATCCATACCAAACACATAAGTTGCACTACTGCGGCTCTTTATCGCCATATGCAGATAATACTTGTCGGTATTGGCTGTAAGTGGTACAAGCTTATCAAGATCAGCAGTGCTTTTGCTGAAGAACCCACCACCTGACCATCCATTTGTACCTACAATCAGACTGGTCCATGGTTCAACTTCTCCAAATGGATTTGGCCCTGTCGAAGTACCCGGATTGAATGTATTATCCCAGATATAGAGAAAATTATTTACTTCATCCGGACGGAAATCAGCTTTGATCTTGCTTCCCAATGTTCCTGCAGTAATACCATCAAGAACGATGGGGAAATACTCGGTACCTGTTAGTGAAATTGCAAAGTTAACACCTGCCTTGGTAACAGTTACTACGCATGTAGCATTGAAACCGGCAACAGTGGCAGTAATATTTGCAGTTCCCACGGCAACAGCAGTAACCAAACCATCTTCTACAGTGGCAACCTCGTTGTTGGAACTTGCCCAGGTTACAGTACCTTCTGCTCCCTGTGGGATGATGGTTGCAATCAGGGTTTCAGTTTGTCCTTCTTCAAGAGAAATGTTTGCTTCATTCAGCGTTATACCGGTTACTGCTACTTCATCTTCACAGGCGGTAAATAAAATCATTAACGCAGTCGCAATAAAAAAATACTTTTTCATGATGTTGAAATTTTAATTGTTTGTAATTTGACTATATCTTTTTTAAATTATGGATTTTGTGGCATTGGATTGAGATCAATCTCCTGACTTGGAATTGGGAACAGTTCGTGTTTGCCCTGAATAAATACGGCCATGTGTTGCTGCACTTCTGGCGTTTCACCTGCTTTGTAAGCATCCATCACCTGTTTTGCTATGCCCCAACGGGTGATGTCGAACCAGCGGTGACCTTCCATTGCCAGTTCTACCCGGCGTTCGTGACGAATCGCTTTTCGTAAATCATCCTGATTATCGGCATATGTTCCGTAAGGGAATGCTGGTAATATAGGATTGTTACCGCGCGCTCTGGCTCTGACTTGTTCAAGTGCATTTTTAGCAGGAGTTAACTGGTTGAGTTCACAACATGCTTCAGCATACATCAGCAACACATCAGCATAACGAATTACCTTGTTGTTGATTGGTCCACGGGTGGCATGTGATAAATTATAGAAAGTATTATCATCGTTCATCAAAGCATACTTCCTGTTCAAATATCTGCTTCCCAGGTATATTTCCTGTTCAGGAGTTTCAATATCACTGTCAGATGGATTAAAAATCGTGATGTCACGACGCGGATCTCCCGGCTCAAATGCGTTATACAGGTTCTGCGTAGGCTTGTTGAAGCCCCATCCACCACCTAATTTCGACGATCTGGATCTGGTAAGAATTACTGTAAACGTTCCGCGGGTAAATCCAAAACCCTGACCATAATCGCTGGTTGGATCTTCCATGTATTGAATTTCGAATACCGACTCGGGACCGTTTTCTCCGGCAAGCGTGAAGTTATCTGCATAATTAGCCACCAACTGATATTCATTGGATAAAATGATGGAATCGCCCCAACGCTTGGCCTCTGCAAAATTCTTGTTATAGAGATGCACTTTCAGCAACATGGCCTGTGCAGCTCCTTTGGTTGCTCTTCCCAAATCTTCGGGAGCATACTCGCTTTTCTTCCAAAGACCGCTGTTTGCTTGTTCCAGATCACTGATCATCAAGTCATATATCTGCTGAACCGTTGCTCTGTTTTGTTGCCAGTTCGATGATGACAAAATTGGGTCTGTTACTTTGGGAACACCTCCGAAAACACGCACCAATCGGAAATAATACATAGCACGTAGGAATTTCAACTCTCCTATCAGTCGCTGTTGAACCCTTGCCGTCATTACCGAATCAGGGGTCATCTTAGGTATTTCCTGCAATGGCAAATTACACCGGGCTATTCCCTGCCACTGTGCCCTGTAGTAATCGAGTAAGAGCGTATTGTTGGAGTTCGTTTTAAAATTCTCCATGTCATAAACATCCGGCATATCGCCAACCGACTGTCCACCTTTAAGTGCGTCATCCGATACCACATCACCTATAAACCACTCAGGGAAATAGGTTGAATGAAACTCCCACATCATGGGCACATAGGCCGCGTTTGTATTCTGAATCGCAGTCTGTCCGATAGAATAAAAATCTTCCAGTCGGGTTAGTCCGGGCGATGGCTCAAGCAACCACTCATCACAGGATGATAAAGAAACTAATAAGCCTGAAAGCAGGACTATTCGAAAATATTTCATTATTGTCTTCATAATCATTTATTTATTTCTTAAAAGTCCAAACTCACTCCAAATAATACTGTCCTTGCCTGAGGATAATTACCATAATCAACTCCACCGCCTACTTCAGGATCGTAGCCTGTGTAATTGGTAAGTGTGATCAGATTATTAGCTGATATATACACCCTGCAACGATTGATGAATGTTTCAGCGAGCAAAGCCCTTGGAAGGGTATAGCCCAATTGCAGGTTTTTCAGTCGGAAATAAGAACCGCTTTCAACGAAGCGACTGGATGTTTCGAAGTTCATTGAGCTTCCATAAGGATTAGGGATATCACCGAAAGGATTTGCAGTTGTCCAAACATTGCGCATCTGAGTTCCGAGCGTTGCTTCAACACCTTTTCCTTCGGTACGGTGTCTTACTGCATTATACAGCTGATTACCGTGCACACCCTGGAAAAACATTTGCAAATCAAATCCACGGTAGTCGGCACCAAGGTTGATACCGTAAGTTAACCATGGAAACGGATTCCCAAGAGCTGTTTTATCCTGATCATCAATCTTTCCATCGTTGTTCAAATCAGCAAAGCGGGCATCACCGGCATGGTAGGGAATCGATTCGGCATTATAGGCGGTCAGGTGCTGAAGAGCTTCCTGATTCGATTGGTATATGCCTTCGTACATATAACCCCACAAGGTGAAAAGCGGATATCCCTCATCACTGATATTTTTATCTCCGTAAACCCTGTCGCCACCATTCAGTGAGGTAAGTTCATTTTTAATGAATGACACATTGGCACTTACATTATAGTTAAAATTGCCAATTCGATATTGGTGGTCGGCACTCAATTCAATACCCTGATTTCGCACTTTTCCAACATTGGCAACCGGATCAAAGCGGTTTCCTACATGTGCAGGTGCTTTTACCGATAGGAGCATTTCACGCGTATCTCTCACAAACAAATCGACGGTACCAACGATTAAACCGTTGAATAATCCGAAATCGACTCCGGCATTCCACTGCGAAGTAGCTTCCCATCTTCCACCCTGATTCACAAAAGTAAGTACTGCCGCACCACTTGCTAATTGCTGATTTGTGCCCAACACATAATCGACAAAGGTTGGCCCTGAGTTAAACATCTTCAGAATGAAGTTATCCGCAGCAATTTTATCGTTACCAATTTGTCCCCAACCTGCACGAACTTTCACAAAATCGAGATTCGGAATATCTTTCATCCAATCTTCCTCGCTTATGTGCCATGCCATCGCAGTTGAAGGAAAATACCCCCAAAGATTTTCAGGAAACTTACTGGAAGCATCCGCTCTGAAATTGAATGTAGCCATATACTTCCTGTCGTATGAATAATGCAAACGACTCAAAAGCGAGAACATACGTGTTCTGGAAGCACCATCATTGGCAAATGTCTTATCTTCGGTAGCTTGCGAAATAAACCAGTTGTTGGAAGTAGGATTCAGAATTGATGCTCCCGAACCTCCTATAAAACTGTAGTTGAATTCCTGCGTGGTTTGACCTCCCATGATTGAGAAGCTGTGTTTATCGATATCCCTGTTATAGGTAAGGATATTTTCAAAAATCACGGTACTGTAACGCGACATGCTATTGGCGATAAAATTCTTATCAGACTTGTCGTACGATGAGTACTCATACGCATACTTAAACAATTTGTCCCTGTTATTCGATAAGTCCAGACTCACAGATGAACGTAAAACAAGATTTCTGATGGGCGTAATCTCGGCATATAAATCGCCAACCCAGCGCTCTACATTATTCGAAGGAACACTGTTTTCGACCATCGAAAACGGATTGGTTACGTTTCTGAAGTTGGAAGATGCAGCAATTTGTCCACTCAAATCTCTACCATCAATATTCAATGAACCTGCAGGATAATGGGTAGGATCCCAGGGAGCCATGGCCAATGCGGCCGACAAGATAGATGCTCCGGGGCTGGAATTATTATTCATGGCGTTTCTTCCTGAAGATGTCATGAATGATAAGTTTTCACCGATTTTTAACCAGCTACGCACCTTATGAGAGCTGTTGAGGCGTAAGGTGAAACGTTCAAAATTGGAACCTATGATGGTACCATCCTGATTGAAATAACTTCCACTGATTACGTAATTGCTTTTCTCTGTTCCTCCATCGATAGAAAGGTGATAATTCTGAATGGCTGCGTTAGGCACGAACACCTCATCCTGCCAATCGGTTTCAATATTTTCGTAATCCAGATTTACAGGATAATATGGCGAACGACCAAGGCGGTATGCTGTAAGCCACTTATTAAAGCCATTGTTTCTGAAAAAGTTTCTTTCTGATGCTACGTTATTGAGTGCGATAATCGTTGTTGCAAATTCATTGCTCTCCATTAAATCGAGCTTTCTCCAACGATTTTGAACTCCGTAATAAGCATTAAGCGAGATATTACTTCTGCCTTCTTTTCCTTTTCGGGTAGTTACCAAAATTACTCCGTTAGCTCCTCGCGAACCATAAATTGCTGTTGCCGATGCATCTTTTAAAATTTCGGTGGATTCTATGTCGTTCGGACTTAAAAAACTGATATTGTCAACGATGGTACCATCGACAACAAATATCGGAGCACTATTATTCACTGTACCAATACCCCGAATACGAATTTCGGCCTGTGCTCCGGGTTGTCCTGAATTAGCATTTACTGTAACACCTGCAGCACGTCCCTGCAAAGCCTGATCGATACCTGCAGCCGGAGTTCTTTGTAGTGCCTCAGCCCTGATAGATGTCACCGAACCGGTAAGGTCGCTCTTTCTCATTGTACCATATCCGATGGCAACAACCTCATCGAGCACCTTGGTGTCGGGTTCCATAACTACATTAATTACACCCGACTGTGTTACAGCCACTACCTTTTCTCTGTAGCCGATATAACGAAATATCAGGCTACTCCCTGCCGGTACACTCAGCGTGTATTTTCCGCTCAGGTCTGTAATGGTACCTTGTCCGGGAACTCCGGAAACAATAACATTAACACCCATCAACGGCTCCCTGTCGTCGGAAGCAGTAACTACTCCGTTTACTGTCAGACTTTGCGAAAACAAAACCGACGACATAATCACGGTGAGAGTTAATAAAAACATTTTTCTAAGGTTACTCATCATAATTGTATTTGATTTTTTCATGATTGATCTCTTTTTCAGGTAACTGACTTTGCAAATATAGAGAACAGGTATCGCAAAGATGGCATAAATCACCACACAAAAACTCAACAATGCCTGATTATTTACTCGCAAAATCTCAATTACCTCAAGCCTAATTGCTTGATATTCTGACACATGGTATTTTAACTGTTATATAACATATTTCAATACTCATTTCGACTCGGTATTAGCTTGGTTTTTCAGGCTTTCTGCATGTATGTCTCCTCTTCTTTTAACAAGCATCGCGCGAATTTCGTTTGCTTTCGCTTCAGTTATGTCGTATTTCCATATAACAATAATTGCAATGATTCCGGTTGTAACAGGAATGATGATATCGGCCATACGTAAACGTGTGAGCACCTCTGTTGCCTGTACAGTTGCATGTTGATCGAAACCAACAAGATTAAGCACTGCACCACTTGTCAGCAACGCCACGGCAGTACCCAGTTTCACCATCCACCAGTAAACTGCACCAAAAGTTGCCTCGCGACGAGTACCATTATCGAGTTCATCCAAATCGCAAACATCCGCTGTCATAGACATCATAAGGGTAAATAAACCTCCGATACCAAATGACATCAGCGGTATAGGAATAAACATCATGTATGGATTTTCGGGATTAAAACCCCACCATTTTAGTCCGTAACCAACCATCGAAATCATAGTGGCAATTATAAAAGCATTCTTCTTTCCTACCTTCTGAGATATCAGCGTAATAATTGGTATCACTAAAAAAGCAGTAGCAAAAGCACTTACAGTTCCGAACCATGCGGGCCAGTGACCAGCAGCCACGGTATCTCCATTAAAAAGATAGAAGATGATAATGAAGAATGCAAACTGAGCAATTGTCTGAAATCCGTTAAAAATAAGGAATGTAGCTCCACAAAGTTTCAGAAATGGCTTGCAGGTAAGTGTTTGCTTAATGCCTCCCAAAAAGCTTTTCGTATTCTTTGCGATATTTTTCCAGTTCAATTTCGAGTCTTCACTCAACGGAGGCAATGCCAGTTCTCTGCAAAACAATGCCGGCATAATTCCCAATAACAAACAAAGTCCGCCTACCCAAAACGAAAGATTTCGGGCTCCTTCGGGAGCTGAGGGATAGATATCCGGATTGTAAATGATAACCCAAAACCAGGGAGCAATCATCCATGCAATTTGTCCCATCCACTGCGACACAGCCATCAAGCGGGTACGCTCATTATAATCGGGACTCATTTCGTAGCCCAGTCCGATTAATGGCGTGGCGAAGATGGTGTATCCAACATAAAATATCAGTGAAAAGAACAGGAAATAAAAGAAATTATAGGCTTGCGAATTCTCCGGATAAAGTTGCCACATCACCATGAATGTAACGCCGGTAATCACACTTCCAAGGAAGATATATGGTTTACGGCGCCCCCATCGTGAACGTGTATTATCAGAAACATACCCCATAATTGGATCAGTGATGGCATCGAAAACACGCGGCAAAGCTGCCAGCACGCCCGCGAGAAACGGATCCATACCGAGTGAAAGCACCAGCACCACCATAAAAATTCCCAATGCAGCCGGGAAAAGCTGATTGGCCAAATGACCTGAACCAAAGGCGAGCTTCTGACTGAAAGGTACAATATCAGAGCGAAGTGTTTTTGTGGTATTCATATAATAATCAGATTAATGTTAAGCAAAGATTTATTTCTGCAGAGCTAATTTGGGAGTCCTGTCCACGAAATATAATCCCCAATGTTTTTCAGCGCCATAAGGATCGTTTGGATTACCCTTCCAGGGCTCATCAAATGCGGCAAAAAAGAATGTAGTTATATTATTATCTTTCGACCATTGCATCAACCAGTCGTAATAGATTTTCTGTTTTTCCTCGCTGGCACGCTCCCCAAACTCGGAAGATGTACTTGCCCAACCGGCCTCGCTAATTACAATCCTGCTGTCGGGCAGGGCATTGCGCACTTTCTGTACATTCTCGATTGAATACTCGATTCCTTCTTCAATATCTCTACCTTCCCAAATCGGATAGATATGTATGGATATGAAATCGAGTTCTGCCGCAAGCTTTGCACCCTGTTCAGCCCACCACTCATAGTTTTCTGCTACAGTAACAGGCTGTGTTATGCTTTGCTTCACTTGACGCACATAGTTTATCAGCGTATCCACATCCACCAGATGATCGTTCCATAGAACAAGCGCTTCATTGCCAACATTAACCGCCACAACACTCTCTGCATACAGGTTTGCCAACCGGATTCCCCTCTCGATTTCGGCTGCATTCTGTAATTTGTTTTTTGCCAGGGTCTCCTCTGAATAGGGCTCGGTAAGCCATTCGCAGGTTTCATGACTACTTATTTCAGCACTCAGCCAAATTCCCAGCATCACTTTAATATTCAGTTGATGCTCACGAATCAGTTCAAGCACAGTCTCCGTGTTTTCTCCACTATCGTACATACGTATTAAACTGAATCCCTCGACATCGGCAAGTATGCGTAAATCTTCAAGGATTTCCTCCTTCGAAGGATTCACAGCTCCCTGACCGCGATCGGGATGCTGACCTTCACGGAAACCGGAATAACAAATTGCTTTGTATGTGCCGGAAAGCAAATCACTTTCGGTTTGCTGTATCGCAGGTTGCTGCTCCGACTTATCACTTTTTACACACGAAACCGACAGAATCGTTATAAAAGCACCCATCAACAGGGCAATAATACTCCTTGTGCTCATAATCTTTTTAATTATTTAAAGTGAACTACGACTGATTGTATCTCTTTACTTCTGCTGAAAATCTTTTCAGTAACCATAGACGACAGATAATAATTGTCATTTTCTTCTGACGAACCATTGCTGAAAACAACTTCGGTTCCTGTTTTTCCATCTTTTCGGTAAACAAAAGGCACTGAACAATAGCTGAAACTAATTTCCGGGAAACCTGAAGCTGAATCCGCAAATTCATCCATTCTCAGCAAATAAGGTTTTATCTGAATTTTTCCCTGCTCAACCTTGATCCCCAGTTCCATGAATCTGCTGATGATATCTTCCTTAACCTGACCTGTCATGCCGGGCTGTTGCACGCCAATCATCATGGGTGTGTGCGAATATGGATCGAATGGGAAAGAGCCGTACTCACCGGGATTTTTATTGGCCCCGATGCCCTTTTTAACTTCAAAGTAATGAGCTTTGAGTTTAGCAATTGTATCATTTGACACTCCCGACATGTGAGCATATTCGATATTCTCGCCAATAGCAAGCAATAATTTCGAAACCATGTGCCAGTAAATGCTTCCCAGTCCCTCATATTTATAGAAGGTTCCGGAGCGACCGGTGAACGATTGATGATCGAAAACCTTTTCGTATAAATCGAGGATGTTTTTTTGCTCCTCAGCACTGATATCATAAGCACCTGATGCCTTTAATCCTTCCAGTTTATTTTGAAGAAATCCGGCATTGTTGAATCCGGCATTGAAATGACATTTACCGTTCACATCCCTGCTGATGATGCTTTTATCCCCTTTCTCAAGCATGGTAACAAGCACGTCAATCTTCTTTAAATCTTCTTCCGGAACAATATTCTTTTCCATGAAGAGTGGAAGTCTTTTATTGGGATATAGCATGTAACTATGCTGATCGGCACGATATAAAGCGCTGTTTCTCAAGGCATCCATCAGCTCAACACATTCCTGTGCAGTAAGTTTGCCTGAACTTAATACCGCCACCTGTCCTTCGAGCATTTCACTGAGATATCTGATTTCAACACTATTATCCGTGAATTTCACCAGATTATATGCATGATACAAATTATCAGCACGCTTATTTATATTGATATTGTAATCCAGATGTTGGAGTGTAAGACTGAAGAATATGTTGAGATCAGACCTGTTTATCTCTTTTTCGGTGGTAGCATCCGAGCTGTATGCTGCATTGCGGTATTGCTCAGCTGCCAGTCCCATTTTATCGGCAAATTGGCGACTCTCAACATTGTCAAATCCTGAAACAGTATTCGTTTTGTATTCCTGAAGGATTTGCTGAACCTTAATCATTAATTCGAAGATTTGGTTTCCGACAATCCACTTTTCGGCTTTGCTTTCCTGGTACAAAGTGTACATGAAATCGACAAAACGACGCATATAATACAAGGTTACCATCGATGCACCCGTTCCAACCAGGGCATTATTGGCGTCATTCCACTCAGGGCGCAAGGTATTCATCCAAATACCTGCACCGGGAATCATGTTGGTAAGTTTGGCAAGCAGCGTTACGAGCATTTTCTCCGTAAAACTCACCAGTCGCACTTCGCCATTTTCGTTTAGCAACAGTCGGGCATCTGAACCCATAAGCTTTTCAGCCTCGTGAATCTCATGATGCAACTTACTGTCAAATCGGATAGTATCCTTGGGATTCTCCACAATCTGTGCATAACTTTTAATCCGGTAGGGAACATTCGCGTATGCAAACTTGTCATCATCAATCAATGTTTTGAACGATTCAGGATGATGACTGGCTGCCAGCTCAAGAAGCTTCAGCAGATAAATAATCTGATGGTCGCCCCAATAGCCGATGTTCGACCAGGGATTATCAGGCTCAATCTCTTCCCAGTCGATTCCCTCATTGGTAATGCGGTACGGGTTGTAACCATCGATTGTACTTGCATTTAGAAACTTGGCAATAATGCTGTTGATATAGCCCGGAAATGATAACGACAATGCCTCCCAGTTTTGGAAAATGTCGCGCCAGTTACCTTGCCACGAAAGCAGTTTATTCCCATGATCATCTTTTATCTTGATATTGAAATTATTCCAGGGGCGACTGGGATCTCCATGTCTTCTGCTGAAAGTAAGGGGCAGATACTCCTGAAAGAGGCGATTTAGCTGTGGGTCGTTTTGCTGTTTTACCAACTGCAGCAATTCCGAATAAATCAGATTTCCATTCAGTTGAGATAAAAACTTTGCATGCTTTTCGGCAATACCTTTACTGAAATGCTTTACATGTTTGTGAAAAACATGTCCATCAATCTGATATTCATCATTGTAAATTCCACCACGCATCACATTGAACAAAGTGTTCGAGAAATGTCGTGCTGTGCCATGTTCATCTGCTGAATGCTGTATCCCGTCGGCACTTGCTACCATCCCTTTCAATGTTGATGTACCTGCGGCGATACCCGCTTCGAGTTGGGCAATGACATCATTTTCTGTACCCAAAAACTTTTTCAGTTCAGCCACCTGATCAGCATCTTTGTTGAGGTCAGCAACAATATAACTGCTATTGCTCTCGCCCGATTTCAGCGTAAGCTGGCAATGAACAAAATATGCTCCCCTTACCCCTTTGGATTCCTGCTCATGAACAATATTTTCTCCGAGACGGAACTTTTTCAGTTGCACCGAACTCAGCAAATACCCATCTCTTGCTCCGCCAACGCTCCAAACCGTATTCACGCGAAGGCTTTCGCTCGGCTCGGCACGGTCGACCAACACGGCTTCCATCCTCAGAAGAGCCAGCGACGAATCACTGAGAAGCTCCGTTTTCTTGTAGCCATCCACCAGCGTTGAATATTCGTTTTGAGTTTGACGATCAACTCCTGCCGGCAGCAGATTTTGGACGCCATCAAGCATTTCGAGCTCAACATTCTTTTCTGAATGATTCTGAACGATACTCTTTCTGATTATCCCAAACTTATCTGCATTTGTCCACAGGTAACTGAAAGTTAATCCAAGATCATGGTTTACTTCTTTGAATAACAACTTATTCCCGGAGGTACATTTGGCAATGGAACGATCAATAGCATACAGTCCTTCGTTTAATTCCGAAAAAGGCTCCCACACGATAAACTTCCCATCGCTTTTAACTCTGATGATGGTTTTGCTTCCTGTAATGCTTGCAGAATCAGCAATCTTATCATCTGTGTAATAAGGGAAAAGGGCGTTGTCGGGATTTCGGCGTCCTGCGGAAAGACTTCCAACTGATGATAGGTACATCCAAATATCCGAATCGCTGGCAACACTGATAAAGAAAGGTTGCATGGCATCGAAATGCTGAATTTCATAATAACGTTCACCGTCGATAGTCACGAATTTTCCTGTAGTTTCTTTCATTGTTTTAAAAGGAGTATTTATTGTTTGATTAGTTTCAAGACTGTTCCATTAAAATTTTTCGATCTTTCGCGTGACTACCTGCCCATCAGCCAATTGAACGGATATTAAGTAATTACCACTTGGTATTTGACCAAACTTCACGGTAGCTTCATTATTGTTCACTTCAACATTCTGAACAATTTGTCCCATCAGATTGCGAACGATTACTTGCTTGATTATTTGCTCTGATCTTACCTGTAAATCATGTTGCACCGGATTCGGGTAAACCGAAACGCTGGTATCGTGCCTCATTTCCGAAACAGAAGTAGAAGTTGTCACATAGGTTCCTTTATAGAAAAGCAAGTTATCCATATAGAAAGTGCCATTTACCAGCCAAAAACCAACTTGTCTTACCCTTGATAAATCACTTGCCGGATTATTCGCTTTTAAATCGGTCAGCGACAAATCAATACTGTTCCACTGATTAGGTATCAATGTCAAAGGCAATTTACATTCACCGGTTGCCGTTACAACTCCCAGACTCATGGTTGTCGCCACGGTAGGATAAATGTCAACATGGAGTTTTTCCATATTTGTCGAAACCAGGTTCACTAACGGACTAATATCCGGGGTGCCAAATGCGGCATTTGAAGCGGTATTATTTACCAACTTAATTTTATCTGTTCCTACGGTGGTTTCAGTCATTGTAGTAGCATACCACATGTCGAATCTCGGAGCTACATCGGTATAAGGATCACTGAAAATACTTATAACATTTGATGCCGGCATTGCAGGCACAGGAGCCGAAGAGAATACACTTGCTTTAGCAGTAGTTGCAATCACCGTTACAGGATTATTTGCAGCTGCATTTCCGTTTGCATCTCTTGCTTCAACAGAGAAAACATAGGTGGTTTCAGGTGTAAGGCCGGAAACAATAAATGATTTCTGAACTCCTGAGTTTCCCGTAGTGGTCAGTGTTGTGGTGCCATACTTAATTATATAGCTTATAAAGCCTGAATTATCCGTAGCATTCAACAACAATTCTACACTTTCAGGTCCAACAGCCCCCTTTGTTGCGCTAAAGTTTGTGGGCGCTTCGGTGTCATTGATATCTGAACCACAACTGGTACCTACCACATAATCAAAGTATTTTGTAACTGCCATTCCTCCTGCAAATGCGAATTTACAAGCATAACTAATTGTCTCACCGGCAGTGAGACCACCTATTGTTAGCGTAAATTTCCTACCTTCAACATGAGTCATAGGAGTTTCTGAGAATGGTGACTTTTTAAATGCATAAGCAACCACACCGGCCCTATCATCCAACAATTCAAAAGTCATCGTTACATTTGACCCCACAGTTTCGAAAGTAGCTATATAGCCCAGCGTGAACGAGCCTTGCGATGCCTGAGTTGATGTTTTGGAACACCTCATTAATGGTGATATTGTTACATTAACAGGTTGCGAAGTGCCTACTGCTCCCTCATTATCTGTTGCTTTAGCTGTCAACACATAATTTCCGACACCCGGTGTCCATGTTAAGCTGTATGGTGCGTTATTGGCAGTACCAATCAAGGTACTGGCCTGATAGAACTCAACTTTCGAAATTGTACCGTCGAAGTCGCTTGCATTGGCTGTAATTGTAACCGGATTTCCCTGTACGTAAGTTGTATTATTCGCAGGTGAATCGATGGCGACTGTGGGTGGAATATTTGCCGTTGAAGTAACCATTACCATTACCTCGTCGTTAGAAACGCGCATGTCGGTATTTTTCACTTCCAGATTAAACTTGTACATTCCTTCTCTCAGGTTGCTTATGGTTGGCTGTGCAACATTCCTGTTAGAGAAAGTAGCAACGCTTGGACCGTAAACCTGTTGCCAGCTGTAAGTCAATGCTTTGGATGCTGACTCAGTACTTGCGGAACCATCGAGCATTACGGAAGTTGCTGGTAAAACAACTTTGATATTAGGTCCTGCATTGGCTGTCGGCACACTGAAAGGCAAATCAGCAGTACGTGTAAACGTCATCCTTCCAAAATTAAATTCCCCTGATGAGAATACAACTCTCAGAATATGTTTGCCTGCCGTAAGTGGCACATTGTTTATGGTTCTTGTAGCCCAGGTGTTCCATCCTGAAGTTGATGCAACAGTAATGTTTTCTGTTATTGGCTGACCCGACAGTTCAAGTCGGAATGGGCCACCACCGGATGCATTTCCGGAGGCATATCGAAATGCAAATGAATATAACCCTGATTGCGTTACATTAACCGTATATTCAACCCATTCGCCTGCATTAATCCATCCAATTGTCGGACCTTCTGCAGTATTGGATACGACATCCACGAATTCATCTGTTCTGTAATCACCTGCGTTAGATGGACTCATATCTAAATACGTAATACTTTGTCCTCTACCACCTTCAAATACATCATAATTTCCAGCTTCAATAACACCCGGGATTTGAACTGCTGTTCCACCAAAAGGTTTTTGTTCTCCAACTGTTACAAGAACACTGTTCGTAGGATTGAATTTATCGTTTTCATATACTTTGGCGTACAAACTATGAATGCCAAGTCCAAGATTAGTTGCCTCTAAAACATAAGGAGGCGTATTTACAATGCCAAGCGAAGTATTACCATTCATAAACTCAACCTTCGTTGCATTTCCTTCCGTAATGGTAACAGTTAATTCAACACTGCCTCCGATAAATGCCTTGTCGAATGACGAAGTCAATGTTCCTCTTGCATTACTATCGATGCTGGTAACCATTCTTCGGGCAGGCACTGACAGCTGATATCCATCAGAGAAAGAGACAGTAATAGGTGCGTTCGAGTAATTATGTGCTACGTATGTTTTTGTGTTGTTTTTCTTGAACACTGCTGCAATCGGATAATTGGCAGTAACAGTTGCATCGACCTGACCTAAGACATTCATGGAATGTAGCCAATAATAGGTTTGTGCATCCGAAACACCAAATTTCAGATTTCTACCCGGATACGAATCGTACAAAGCTATGGCCTGTTCAGGATTGGTAAATGCAGCGAATTTCCACATGATGTCGTGCCACAAATTATCGTTTGCCTGATTACTTAATATGCCGGTATTGGCCTGAATTTCATTCCATAATTTTGTTGCATAAGGGATATTATGTCCCAGATAAAGTGACCCTCCATGTATTGGATATAATTCGATACCGTACGAGGCAGCAATATCACCTGTCCAGAAAGTCTGATTGTCATAGCTATTTCCCCATACCCTCGACACTAAGCTGTATCGTTGATTCGGACCGAAATTCCGTTCGTTCACATCAAACCAATACTCTTCAATCGCAGTTTGCTCTGTTGTGTATAAATAGATTCCCAAATCGCGAATGGCTTTATTTCCGGTTATTTCTCCCCAATGTATTAATGATGAATTAAACTGCATACTTTCTGATGTCGATTCCTGATCATTTCCCAGAGGGAATGTGGCAAAACCATTAGCCCAGGCATGACCGGCATACGGACTGAAATTTCGCAAATATGGAAACATCGTATCGTTTCTGTCGATTGTAGCGGCATCACGTACCAACATATTGATCATTGGTCCCCATTGTGCAGCCCAACCCGGCTCGTATTGTTCAACAAAAGCCGCAGCATGAATGAAATATCCCCAATGGAAATGGTGGTCATTCAAGTTATTATCTTGACCGTGACCTGCAGGATACCCAATCAATGCCGACCAGGTGTTATTATAATAGAACAAAAATGCTCTTTCACCACTTTCAGCGGTTAACCAATTTTCAAGACGATCTTTTACTGTTGTCAGCATTTTGTTCAATGCCACGGTATTGCCCATTTCAGCTGCAATGCGGGCAGTTTGAATTAAGCGGTTCATTACCTGCCCTTCGTTGTATGAATCAGTCCATAAAGCAAGACCATCATTTTCCAACGCGGTTACTTTTTCAGTTAACGCAGTGGGTGTAAATCCTGCACTGTAATTATTCACATAGGGTAAAGTAGGTAGAATACCTTTGAATTTGTTCTCAGTACTAAAACTGTTTCCTGCCATGGTTTTCATTTCACCACGAATAACAGCATAACTGTATTTATCAGGCACAGGCGAATCGGCTGCAAGATTCGCCCAATGATGAGGAAGTAAACCAAGCAACATTTTTGTCTCAACGCCTTCTTTGACCTCTGTTTCCACATGAAAATCGGTACGAAGAACAGAAGTCGCTTCGTTGTAGCTGTAACTTGCCGTTGTATTCTTGGGGAATACATACGCATATTTTTTATACTCGTTTGCTACTGCAGCTACACTGGGTGCAGTTAGCGGAATAAATGCCATCGACCAATAGTTTTTACCATTGAGGGTTGATGTATAAACTTTTCCATTTTGAGTCCAGGTGCTACCTGTAGGAGCATAAATGGCAAAATCAGCTCCGTTTCGGGCATCAGTGATAACCAACATTTCGTTGTTAACCACAACGCTTCCCAGGTTCACAGTAACCTGCGCTACATCATTGTTTCCTTTTGTGAAATACAGGAACGGCATAGCAACGCCCGAGGTAGCTTCAAAATTACGTACTCCGTCATTCCAGTTCATCGTAACTGTCCAGTCGGAATAATTAGAAACTGTCGTTCTGTTTGTTGCTAATCCTGAAACGCCAACCACAACAGGTTGCTGATCGTCGATAACACCCCACGGTATGTATGTCACAACCAGTCCATTGTTCGTGGTTTTCATCGTATATGGATAGTTGAAAAGATTATCTGCATGATTTTCTTTAATCAGTTTCGACCACCAGTCGTTGGTTGGAACAGGCTTGCCAACTGCGGCACCTGATAATTGAGGTGTACCGGAAGGATAGCTGTTACGTCCGGCTGCATCGGTTCCCGGAAAAGTTTTCGTGTAACTGCCACTTCCAACAGGTACAATTTGCGCTGATACCCCAACAACTAATAAGAAGTTAAGGACAAGGATTGAAAAACGGGAAAGAATGAGATTTTTCATTGAATTATTTTTTGTTTTCTTTTGTTGCTACATAGAACTCCTCACCGGGAGTTCCATTCTGATAAATACGTATATAGTCGATATACATTTTGGCCGATTCTCCGCGTGGAGGCAAAGCCGTCATCTTTCTGAAATTCTTGTTTAATGCCGGAAACCAATTGATTTTTCGGGGATAATAGGGAAGACCTGTAAAGCCACCACCTACCGCAAGATTAGCGATAAAATGGAAAGGTTTATGAAAATAACGTGCCGGTTGATTGGGCTCATCATCGCCACTGATTTTGATGTAGAAGTATGGTTTCACATCCGGAAACCTGTCCTGATCCAGATACATCAATATCGAATCAGGGGTCCAAATCAGGGTGAAAAGATGAAAACCTTCCTGCAGTGAATAATCGGCTACCGAATGCATTGCCAGACTGGGATGGCGACCGTGATCCCATTTTTCGCCCCAGTGCAGTGCACCGTTGAAATAACGATCCTGTGTGTTGGTTTCTATGCCTTTGTAATTACCAATCTCGATGATATCGATTTCACCACTGCGGGGCCAACCAACTTCTGTAATGTCATCGCCCAACATCCAAAACGCCGGCCACAAGCCATTGGCAGTTTTAGGAACCTTGACTCTTACGTCTATTTTACCATATTTAACGGTAAGTTTACCCTGTGTATTTACCCTACCGGATGTAGCCGGACGATCTTTGTAAGTCTCTCTCCTGGCAGTCAGCACCAAACAACTGGCTCCTGACTCATGCTTTTCCACACTCACATTGCGGTGCGTGTAAAACTGTGCTTCGTAGTTGCCACCTCCCTGATTGTTGTACTCGGTTGACCAAATCCGGGGATCAAGTACACCTCCCTCGAAATTTTCTTCCCAAACAAGTTTATACTCTTGTGCGCTGATAGATAAAGTGGCAATTATCAGCAGCATACTGATGCAAATACTTTTCATTACTTGATGTATTTAAAGATTTATATTTTGCAGATACTGAAAACCACCCAAAGCCGGACGATAAATGATCTGATTTTTGTTTTTTTATTTGATAATAAGGGCTTATCAAACTCATTTCATATGGAGAAAAGTTTGATGAAGCTTCATGTTGCAGGCGCATCAATCAAGTTACGCCTGCATTGAAGATTGTAAAAAATATTTACAACTTGCTGATTTTTCTAACGGTACTTTCGCCGTTGTTAAAGTGAATGTTCAGTAAATAATTGCCCTGCGACAAGGTGCTTACATCCAGGGTTGCATAATTGCTGTCAGGAGTAGTTGAGAACATCAACTGACCCGTCAAACTGCTAATTGACAACCTGCTAATTCCTACTTCCGAGTTAATTGTTACTTTGTCGGTTGCCATTGTTGGATAAACATTCAGGGCAAACGATAGCGTTTTATTCACTGAAGCAGCGATATTGTTGTGGAAATAAAGGTTATCGATATATACTGTTTTTCCGCCTGAGCCTACGAATTTAAACTGGAATATCCTGGAACTTTCCACGCCAGTGAACGATGTAAGTGGAATGTTAAATCTGTTCCATGCAAACTGATTCAAAGGTGATAGCGTTACAAGGTGCTCCCTTACAGGAGTGTTGCTAATCGGAGTTATTTGCAATGATGTTTCGTTCTCGGTATAGACATCCACATGCAGGTATGTCATAGCGCCGGCATTAACATCAACGCCCAATTCCAAACCCTGATAATTCAGGTTCGCATATTTCAGGGTTTTGTTATTACCATTCAGGTCAACAATCGTAGCCACAGTACTTTGTCCCCAACCCGGGAAGTAGTTTGCATTCGGTGCAGCAGTCGTATATGCATCGCTGAAAATAGAAACAACTTCAGATGCAGCATTTAACGGAGCCGGTGCAGCAGGAACGGGAGCCAGTGTAGTAGCAGAAAGTACTATCGGACTGTTTGCCGCAACATTGCCGGTAGCATCTTTTGCAACTATTGAGAACTGATAGGTGGTTGATCCCTGCAAATTACCAACAGTGTATGCTCTTTGAACTCCTGAAACACCTCCAACAGTAACTGTATTGGTACCATAAGTTATTTCGAAGTTAACCGCACCTGAATCATCAGTGGCAGTCATCAATAAAACAACCTCATCCGAACCAACAGCGCCAACTTCAGCAGTAAAAGCGGTTGGAGCTTCAGTATCAACGGTCTCAGAGTCATCATAAAAGTACAGGTTGTCAATATAAACCGTACCGTTTCCAACCACTTTGAACTGGAAAATCTCGGCAAAATTAACACCTGTAAATTGTGAAAGATCGATATCAAAACTGTTCCATTGATTCAGTACCAAAGGCGTGCATGTTACCAACAACTCTTTTGGCCCCGGACTGATAGGTGTTATCTGGAAAAGTGTTGCATTGGAAGTCCATACATCCACATGCAATTTTTTCATTGTAATGGCATTTACAGAACCTGTAAGCTGTGTGCCCTGATAATTCAGGTTAGCATATCTCAGCACATTGTCCTCGCCGATCTTGATGGTAGAAACCACAGTCGATTGTCCCCACCACGGACTGAAATCAGTACCCGGAACATTGGTGTACGCATCACTGAAAATAGAAATTACCTTAGCTGCCGGTCTTGAAGGTGGAGTCGGAGCCGAAACAGTTGGCTGTGCCTGAAGCATTGAGGCTGAAAGCATCAAAACTGATACAATGCCCGAAAAAAGTATTGATTTCTTCATATGAATAGTGGTATTATTATTTGAAAAGATTCTAATATCATAACCTGCCCTTTAATTTCTCGTGGGCAGGTTATGATAAGGAGATTTACTGTTTTGTAAATTTACGAGTGCTAACCATTCCATCTTCAGTTGTCAGTCTTACAATATAGTTGCCTGCAACAAGATCGCTTACACTGATTGAAGTTTCAAGTCCATTCAATTGCGACTGCTTAACGGTTTGACCTAACAAGTTGCTGATTTCAACTT
Organism: uncultured Paludibacter sp.; assembly: GCA_964389115.1. GTDB lineage: Bacteria > Bacteroidota > Bacteroidia > Bacteroidales > Paludibacteraceae > Paludibacter. The sequence continues at coordinate 63,662 of CAYMDE010000002.1, forward strand.
TCAAAAGAGATTTTCCGGAACGAATATTCAACACATCAACCGAAGGATTTGGATAGATTGATAAATCGTTGCTGCTAACCGCATCAGTTGAACTGGTAATTGCATTGTAGAAATATACATTGTCGATGTACACTGTTCCTGTTGGCGCTCCTGAGAAAATTAACTGAGCAATGTGATTTTTGGTAACAAGATTTGTAAAATCAGCAAGGGCGATATCTAGACTAACCCATGTTTTCAATTCAGGAGTGAAAGTGAGTTCATGCTCAACATCGTCACCACCACCCCATACACCGTTCGCACCAAAGTCAACCAGTTTCACTCTGAAAGTTGTCATATTCGGAGTCCAGATATCAACATGGAAATGAGTCATTCCGGCAGCATTAATAATATTAGCTCCTGTAGTTTCAATTCCAACAAACACAAGATCAGAGTATCTTTTTACCGGACTTCCATCAACCAAAACTTCTGAGTAACCGGAATTAGACCAACCAGTTCTCCATGTGTCAACACCAACATTCGTGTAAGCACGACTGAACATTGAAATAACATTAGAAGCATTTACTGTAGGAAGTGGAGCTAAAGCAGTAGGAGTATTGCCGACAGGTGCAGAACCTGCATTGAACGAAATATTATCCCAATGATTGATACTACCTGCAGTTCTTGAAGCAGGGAAATCAGGAATAATTACCAAACGGCTCACTGAAGCACCAATATTAGAACTGAAATCGAAAGTCAGCTCTTCCCACTGATTAATTACAGTGTTCGATACTTTTCTTTCAAAGTTTACAGAGGCACTCTCATTTTCAAATTTTACTGTAAAATCACTGATTACATCTTTGTAAACCATCACTTTTACAATACAATTTTCAGCACTTACTGTAAAATCAGGTAAATCGTTCGACCATAAACCTGCCCATGGTTGACCATTGGCATTCACAATATACTTGGCAACATTGGCTGAGCTATTAATACCTCCGGGAGCAGGATTAGCAACTACGGAGTACAGTGCGGGGGCATTGTCACCATTTTCAAATAATGTCCATGACCAATCGTGACCTACAGTTTCAAAATCGATAGTAGGAGGAACCTGAGCTAATGCTCCACTTGCGAAACTAAATGCTAAAACAACTAGCATCAATTTTTGAGTAATTTTTTTCATAACACTTGATAATTTAATTGTGATTAACTGAGAAATAATTGAATTTTTATTGTTGAATTAATGTTCATCGATATTGTGAGATTTCGACTATACAAATCTATGGCATGCAAATGCTGAAACCAAAATTTTTACCTCACATAAAATCAAAATGAGTAGCAAAACACTACGCAAAAACTCACCAAATAATTTTTTATTATTCTGTTTTTCAGCACCTTATAAAATACTCTGTTATAAAACATATTTCAACACCAAATTCAACCTTTCAAAAAGGCTAATATTGAGCTGTTTTTAGCAACAACATTTTTTAATAAATCAAATATTGTAATGCAACGAATTCATTTTATACTCATTTTCATCCTGATAGCGATAACTGCTGATGCTGTTCACCCGGTTGTTCGTAATTTTTCACGCAGGGATTATCGTTCAGGCACCCAAAACTGGGCGATTTCGCAGGATAATAATAATGTGATGTATTTTGCCAACAATAGCGGGCTTTTAGTCTTTGATGGTAAAAACTGGAAGACAATTCCTATCAGATTTGGCACCAACGTTCGTTCAATAATTTTTGATGGCAATGACCGTATTTATGCCTCCACTTTTAATGAGTTTGGATATTTTGCGAAAAGTAATTCAACAGGAAATGTCGAGTATTACTCTTTATCAGAGCCTTTACAGATAAAACATGCCGGGTCGAACGAGCTATACAATATTCATATCGACAATAATTTTGTGTATTTTCAGGGTGAACGTACGATTTGCAAATACGATGGTGAAAAAGCTGAGATAATTGATTTTAGTCACAAAATTGAAACTTCAGCCATTGTACATCACAACCTTTTTGTAGCAGGTCAGAATGCAGGGCTCTTCATGCTCACAGGGAATATGTTTGTAAGAATATCGGGTTCAGAAATACTAACCGGAAAAAAGATTGTATCCCTGCTGCCTTTCGAAGGTTCAAAAGTGCTCATCGTTACGGCTTTTGATGGGGTTTATGAATATGATGGTCTGACCATTGTTCCTTTTATTACAGGGATAGAAAATTTTCTCAAGACAAACCAGGTGTTTTGCGCTGTAACCAACGGAGATAAAATTGTTTTCGGAACTGTTCAGAGAGGTATCGCTATTAAAAGTCTGCGCGATGACGAAATCATGTTTGTAAACACATTTACCGGTCTGCAAAACAACACTGTGCTTAGTATGTCCTTTGATAAACTCGACAATTTATGGCTTGGATTAGATAATGGGATTGATTACGTGCTTCTCAACATGCCATTTACGAATATCTTCGGCACAAACAATCTGTATGGCTCCGGCTACACATCACACATCAGAAAGAATCAGATTTACTTCGGTACCAATCAGGGTTTATATGTAAGCGATTACCCTTTGCCCAACCGACCTGAACCTATCGAGTTAAGACTGATTCGCGGCATGGAGGGTCAGGTGTGGTGCCTGAAAGAAATTGATAATACACTTTTTTGTGGCGACGACCTTGGTGCATTTATAATTCATCCCGACAGGGTAGAGCGCATCGAAGGATTACCGGGTGTCTGGAACTTCATTCCTCTTAAACAGAAACCCGGCTATATTCTGGGCTGTTCCTATCAGGGCTTATTTATGCTGAAGAAGGAACAGCAACGCTGGCGGTTTTCGCATTATTTACGGGGCGATTTTAAAGAATCAAGCCCAATGTTTGCCGAAGATGAAGATGGAAGCATCTGGTTGAGTCACTGGCAAAATGGCTTATTCAGACTGTATCTGAACGAAACGCTCGACAGCATTACGCGTGTGGTATTGTATAATGAAGACAAAGGACTTCCGGCCAATACGAATAATACTTTTTTCAGTGTGAATAATGAAATAATATTTTCCTCCGAAAGAGGTTTTTTCTCTTTAGACAAGAAAACCGATCGCATGGTTGAAAATGAGCAGTGGAATAATCTCTTCTCGTCGGTGCCCAGCTATATGCGACTGCATGAAAGTCCGCAAGGCGACGTGTGGTGTGTTTCGGGTAGTTTTGTGGGGCTTGCACGGAAGAACAAAGAGGGAGGTTATAGCATCGACTCGTTAAGTTACCGCCTGCTGCAGGACAAAATACTGATTGGTTTTGAGCATTTTAATTATATTGATAACCACAGGGCAATCCTTAATACTGAAGATGGTTTCACCAGGGTTGACACCCGACACCAAAGTGCAATTAACAGCACATTCAAAGTGTTATTCAATAGCATCACTGCAATTAACAACAGAAGCTCAAAATCACTAACAAGAATTAATGTGGTGAATTTTGACACTCATCAGGCCTTTAATTCAAACTTTAACACCATTAGATTCACTTTTAATGCCCCTGAATATCGTGATGATGGTTTGATTGAATACTCTTGTATTTTGGAAAACTACGAACAAAACTGGTCAGATTTTGGACCTGAAACCATCAAGGAATATAACAAACTCCCCAGAGGTGAATATGTTTTCAGAGTACGTGCCAGAGATTTACTGGATTTTAATGAGACTGAAACACTTTTTCGCTTCAGAATTCTACCTGCATGGTATGAATCCACAGGTGCTTTTGTAGTATATCTGTTCCTGCTAACTATTATAATAGTTGCGTTAATCATGTTCGTAAATTACCGTTCAAAAAGGGGTGCGGTCAAAATGAAAGAAATCAAAGAAAAAGAACTGCAGGAGCAAAAGAAAATTTTCGATGAAGAGACTCAGGCCAAAAAGCGGGAAATAAAGGAACTTAAGAACCAGCAATTGCAATATGAACTACGACATAAATCGCAGGAGCTTGCGAGTTCCACAATGAATCTTATCCGGAAAAATGAGATGTTACTTGAAATTGTTGAGATACTCAACAAAACGACTGAAGATATCAGGAAGAATAACGATTCGGGCACTATCATCACCCGTTTGTCGAGGGTTGAACGTAGCATACGTCAGAATATCGAGAACGACAATAACTGGAAGCGTTTTGAGGAAAACTTCGATTTGGTTTACGAAAATTATCTGAAGCGTTTGGGTGAGTCGTATCCGGAACTCAATGTAACTGACAAAAAAATATGCGCCTATATCAAAATGGATTTATCATCCAAAGATATGGCGCCATTATTAAACATGTCGGTCAGGAGTATTGAAACCAACCGTTATCGAATCAGGAAAAAGATGGATTTGAGCAGGGATGTGAATTTGTCCGATTATTTGCAAAAGTTCTAATTCAGATTAAAACCGTTCCACATATAACCATAACTGCGGGTAACACATTTCCTGTATTGCTTTGGAGTGATGCCAAATTCTTTTCTGAAACAACGTGTGAAATATTTGGGATCGTTGAATCCGCTGGAATATGCGATCTCTTTCACAGTAAGATCAGAATTACTGAGCAAATCCAAAGCCTTATTCATTTTCACATTTTTGATAAATGCAAGAGGTGGCTCTCCGGTCATTTTCATGATAATTCTGTATAGTTTGGATTTACTTACATACATTTCGCGGGCAAATTTATCAATACTGAATTCATCAAAAAGGTTTTTTTCTATGAATTGTGCCGCCTTCTCTAAAAAGAGATTACCTGATACTGTTACACTAAGTCTTTTCATCATAACATTTTGTTTTTCGGTGGTAGTGCAAATATCGGAAACCCTTTAATATTATATTTTAAAAAATTCGGCAAAATAACTATGTAAATTCAGCATGCAAATTATTCCTCTGCAATCATTATCAGATTTTTTCTAATTTTGAAACTCGTAATACCAGAAACTCAGTCACATGTTAAAAGTCATATCATTACTGATCTTAATAAGTTTCAGCTTTCACACACAGGCCATCAATATCAGGAGGATTGGCACCGTGGATGGATTGTCAAATAACAATGTTGTAAGCATTGACCAGGACAGGGACGGTTTCCTCTGGTTTGCAACCAAAGACGGGCTCAATAGATTTGACGGTAACAGATTTATGGTTTTCCGTTATTCTTCGTCAAACCCTAATACGCTTAGCAACGATATATTAAACTGTGTGTATGCTGACAGGAATGAAGATGTTGTTTGGGTTGGCACCGAAAAGCATGGTTTAAACGAATACAACTACAAAACCCTGCAATTTAACCGGTACACACACAATCCTTCCGACCCTTACAGTTTAAGTGGTAATGGCATCACACATATTGCCGGCGCTGAATCAGGCAACCTTTGGATCGCAACATATAATGCCGGTGTTAACTATTTTGACAAAAATACACGACAATTTATCCGATATAATACCGGCAATATTGAAGGCCTGGCATCTAATTTCAACTGGTATTTGCTGCCCGATGGGGATAATCTTTATGTTGGTCATGTCAATGATGGCATGAGCATTATTAATCTGCAAACAAGAAAAGCAACCAATCTCAGACATATTGCTGACAACCCGAATTCGTTACGCGACAACACAGTTACCTGCATCTTTAAAGATTCAAGAGAAAATATCTGGATTGGGACAAGAAGCGGTTTGACCCGCTACAACCTAACAACAAAAGAAACCATCAGCTTTGTCAATATTCCTGAAAGAAGATACTCACTCACTGCCAATTTCATCAAAAGTATCGTTGAAACTGAATCAGGAGAATTGTGGCTTGGAACCGAAGGAGGTGGAATCAACATTCTTAATCTTAATACATTAGATACGATTGCAGATCACACACAAATAGAGTTTCAGCATATCGTGGAATCGATTACCCCGGATGGACTTTCAAATTCTTCGGTGCAAGCACTTATTCAGGATTCTTTTGGTAATTTCTGGTCGGGAGGATTTATCGGTGGAATTAATTTTATTCAAATTAAAAATAATTTCTTCAACAAGATAACTTACCTGCCCTACATTGGAAATAAAAACAGCCTTCCATACAATACAGCCATGGCATTAAGCAGGGATAAGTATAATAATATCTGGGTCGCCAACGGTGCCGGTGGAATGAGCAAGTACTATTATCAGAACAGGCTAAAGACTATTAACAGCGCCCCGGGCTTAGTTGATTCATTGTTTGTGTTTACTGTTTCGACGGATGTAAACAACAATTTATGGTTTGGCACCAGTGATGGGAAAGTGTTTTTTTTTGATACAACGCGGAATAGATTCACACAGTTAAAGGAATATCCATATGTGAATGTCCCTGTTTATCACATACTTATTGATGGTGATGAAAGGCTGTGGATTTGTTCAGATATAGGCTTGTATATTTATAACTTAAGAGAAAAGAAAGGCTATGAATACACAACCTTTAACTCTGACCTGCCCGATAATAATCTGCGTTATGTTTTAAAGGATGTAAAAGGGAATTATTGGATTGGAGCTCTTGGTGGTGGATTACAGGTTTATGATTTGCAATTCAATCTTTTACATAATTTCGGCCCACATTTCAACTTCTACAGCATCAATCACATTTACATGGATTCGAAAAACAGGGTATGGGTTGCAAGTCAGAACGACCTGTTCTTATTTAATGATTACGAAGTGTCGAATGTAGTCAGAATAGGTAAAAACGATGGACTGAAAGGAAATTATATCATGGCCATTACTGAAGGAGAAACGGCTGATGATATTTGGGTAAGTACCATCAATGGTATCAGTTATCTGAATCTCGCAACAGGCATCGTACGTAACTATGACATTTCCGATGATATCGCGATGGGAGATTATTACAAGACTTCAGTGGCTAAAACCGGTGATGGGACTGTCTTTTTTGGTGCTCAACATGGTATAACCTTCTTTAATCAGGTTCCTGTTGAAAGCCCTAAGATATCAATTCAACCGGTCATTTCTTCTTTTCAGGTGACTGAAAGGACCCGCAGATTCACCTCCGGATTGGTAGAATTCCCATTTTCTGATGTGGTTGAGCTAAAATATACGCAGAATACCTTCCAGATTCATTTTAATGTTCCCGATTTTTCATTGAATAATATCACTGAATTCTCCTATCAACTCTCGGGTCTCGATAATAGTTGGTATTTCATCGACAAAGATAAACAGGTCACCTTCCGAAATCTTAGTCCGGGAAGCTACGTGTTTAATGTCAGATCCCGATTGCAAAATGGTGAGTGGTCGGACAACATAACTGCGCTGAAGATAATTATCCATCCTCCTTTCTGGCTTTCGTGGCCCGCAAAAACAGCTTATTTCCTTTTCGTTTTGCTCATCATTGTCGTGATAGTACGTTTTTACAAAAAACGACTGGTACTCGAGAATTCACTTATTCTGGAAACAAGAAAGCATCAGCAAGAACAGAATCTGAACGAAGAACGGCTGCGCTTTTATACCAATCTGGCTCACGAGCTTCGCACTCCGATGACTCTGATTATTGGTCCTTTGGAAGATATTGTAACCGATAAAACAGTACAACCTTCTCTGGCAATGAAGCTGAACTCGATACATCGCGTTGCCAACCGTTTACTGAATATCATCAACCAAATGCTTGAATTCAGAAAGTCGGAAACCAAAAACCGCGAACTGGCAGTCAGGAAAGGTAATATCCTTACATTGATTTACGAAATAGCACTCAGATATAAAGAATTACATCAAAAGAAAGAGGTGCAACTCAATCTTAGTCTGCCCGAAAACCCCGTCGAAATATACTACGATGCTGATGTGATAACCATCATACTTGACAACCTGATTTCGAATGCCTATAAGTTTACTTCCGAAGGAGAGATAAGAATTGACCTCAGGGAAATAACAGAAACCAATATTAAATATGTGGAAATTGCGGTATCAGATACCGGCACAGGGATTCCGGAGAAAGAAATTCCGCTTATTTTCAACAGGTATTATCAGGCTAAAAACAAAACCCTGAACACGGGTACCGGGATCGGACTGGCTTTGGTAAAGAATATGGTCGATTTACACGAGGCTGAAATATCGGTAAGTAGCGAATTAAACAAAGGCACCTCTTTCGTGATAAAGCTACTGGCAAACAACTCATATCCAAATGCGATTCATTTATCTGAGATTAGTGATGCAACTGAAATACATACTTCGGAAGATGAAAACCCAAGGCAATTAATTCTGGTGGTTGATGATAATCCTGAAATCCTGGAATATGTGCATGATAGTCTGACTGAAACCTATGATGTAATAACGGCCGATAATGGCAAAACAGGTTTTGAACTTGCCTGCCAGCGTATTCCAGATGCTGTTGTCAGTGATGTGATGATGCCTGAAGTGGATGGCTTTGAGCTTTGCAAATCACTGAAAACCAATGTGCTTACAAGTCACGTTCCGGTTATACTGCTTACTGCGAAGTCAGCCCTGCAAGACAAGACCGAGGGATACGATGCCGGTGCCGATTCGTATATAACCAAACCTTTCAGTGGAAGTTTGCTGCGCAGCAGAATAAAAAACCTGCTTCAAACACGTTCGAAACTGAACAATGCATACAATCTTTTCATCAACAAGAAGTCGATTCTCAATGAATCGGCCAGCGAACTCGATAAAGAGTTTATTGAAAAAGTGACTTTATATATTGAAAAGAATGCTGAGGATGAAGGTTTGAATGTAGGAATGATAGCCAAGAAAATGAATATGAGTCATTCATCTTTATACAGAAAGATCAAAGCTCTGACCGACCTCACCGCCAACGAATTTATCAAAAAGGTACGCATGCAGCTTGCAGAGCAATTGTTGATTACCGACCGATATACCATCAATGAAGTGATGTATCGAATCGGGATGAATAACCCGGGTTACTTCCGACAATGTTTTAAAGATGAATTCGGACTAAACCCCAGTGATTACATCCAGAAACTAAAGCAATAAAAATGATAAAGGAGAGCCTCCACGATGGAAACTCTCCTATATTTTTACTAAAATCCGCGGATTTTACTTGATGAATTTAACCGATTGCATTTTATCTGTGCGCAGGATATAAACTCCCTGAGGAAGATTATCCGTTGCAATTACAGTAGCATCAGACACGAACAGTCGAGCTCCGGAAACATTGTAAACACTTACCAACTCCTGAGCAGGATTGTGGATAACACCATTGCTAAAGTACAAACGACTTGCAGTTGCATGCTGAGCATCAGATGTCAGATAGTTGTATTTAGCAACAGGGTTAGTCAGATAATCAGCACTGTTTTTCAACAGATTGACCGTATTGCTATTAAAGTATGTATAGTTGTTATTCTCCATACTCAAACCAACCAACAAGTATTTGGCAGCAGCAACATCCTGTATTTCATGCATCTGGATACCGGTGGCGCCAACGGTTGCAATAGTGAAAGAAGTGCCCTTGTCGATGGTATTCACATCAGCAGCAAATTGAATTGAATTAGTATTGCCGGCAGGAAGATTATCATAGAATGTCAGGCTTGTATCATCAAAAGTGACATCCTTAAAGATTGGATGACTTTGGAATCTGGTTTCAACATTGGCACTTGCAGTACCGGCAGCAGCATTTTGAGGTGCAGCACTTGACCAGCTCCATCGTCCGGAATTATAGAAGAATACTTTCATATTCAGCACCGGCTTCACACCAATAATTGCTTTACTGGCCACAGCTGTGGCATTAGTTCCCGCAACATTAGCATGGAACACCACTAAATCATAATTGGCATAGAACGCTTCAATATCAGCAGGAGCTGTATTTGCTGCATGCAGATGATGAACCATATAATCATCGAAAGCCGAAAGGAACAAATCATCATAAGCTTCTGCTCTACCCTGAGCGCTTAGTAAACCAATATTCTTTTTGGTTGACACACTTGGTGTTACACTATATTGTTTAGTGCTTTCATCCTGAGCAGTAACAGTAATTACCAAAGTACCCTGAGCTGCGAAATCATGACTATCACCTGAAGTAAATGACGCCGTTGCAGTAACTGAATTCAGTGTAAACACTACCGGCCAGCTAGCCAACGGTCCTTCGAAACTAGCAAATAAACAGGTAATTGTACCTGCTTCCTCGTCGATTGTCGCAGCTTTACCATTGATAGTCAATGAAGTAATCGCCTTTTCAGTATCAGGGGTAGCTTTAACAGTGACTGTTGCGGTATAATCCACAGTAACGTCGCCATCAGTAGCAGTGTAAACCACAGAACCGGCAGTGAAATCCTGAGCTCCTGTTGGAGAATAAGAAGTTGCAGTTCCACCGATAGTAACCTCAGGCGTAACATTACTGATATTAGTTCCGTAAGGCATTTCTAAAGTGATGGTTTTAGCATCTTCGTTGATATCAGCTTCGATACCATTGATTTTGAATGATTCGATTTTTGGAGCTTTTGCTTCGTATACAAAAGTGAAGAAGGAAGTCCATGAACTTGCACTACTCTGACCCTGTACCCTGATGTTTACAGGTTCTTCTTTGTTTATTTCAACAACATAGTCTTCACAATATCCCAATCCTGCAAGGTCAATGTTTGGTCCGTTGTCAATGTTTACCCGTAAACCGCGACCAGTAGCTACATTTGCATTAATAATAAGTTTGTCGCATTTTGCTAAAAAGAAGTCAATGGTACGTCCTGATTTGATGTCAAATGTTTTTGGAGCTCCACTACACGCACCGGCTGTACCACTTGCACCAAAGTTAACTACAGAAATTCAGCGTTCATCAAGCGGTTTGTTACGTTCCGCATTTACATCATCGTAACCTAAAGTAATGGTCCCACCAACCGTGGAAAGGTCGAAATTGATTTGTGCTTTAGCTGAAAAATTCACCAAAGCGAAGAGCATGAATATGCCCAGAGAGAAGAGTTTTTTCATGTGATTTAATTTAAATGATTAGAAATTTAAGGACAATATTCTATTAAAACAGAATACGGCATCAAAAATAGGGAGTCTTCAAATGGCTTTGAATCACCTTTTTGATGTTCATCATTAGCATTTTGACAAAAAACAGTCAAAATGAAAGAAAATACAAAAAATGGAAAGTTTGACTGAAAATTTATTCTATCACAGACTTAATCTCGTCGAGGGTAACTAATTTGTTAACAATGGCGTAAATGGTCAGGCCGGCTGTACTGTGAATTTCCAGCTTGCGGCCAATGTTGCGACGATGCGAAATAATGGTATGCGTTGAGAGGAACAAACTTGCTGCAATTTCTTTGTTGGTAAGTCCTTTTACAACACCAACAAGCACTTCGATCTCTCTTTCGGTAAGCGATTCTGTTTTCTCATTCACAGGTTTCACATCAGTTTGCACATGCATATCACGTTCGAGTTGTTCGGTGTAAGGCACAAATAAATGATCCTCGACTATGCAATGGCGCTCAAGGTCTTTTTCGCATGCCGACAAGTCGAACAAAACCTCGTTCAGCAGGTAGTTGGGTTTGTGAGCAGGGAAATAACGGATGAGGATATTCTTGATGTCAGTAAGTTTTGAATCAATATTATCATGGTTCTTTTCAAATACACCGATATTAAACTGCGGATCCTTTTCGCCATTGACCAATCTGATTACATAAGGAAAGACAACGTCGTTCTCATAGAGCATATGCTTCTCAACTTCTTTCACATAATCCTCATAAAACTTCATAATCATTTGCCTGTACGGCTGTTCCGGAACCGATGCTTCGATTGCTTCGAGCAGCTTGGTTCTTATCAGTGGCAATTTAAAATCTAAGAAGAAGTAGTGAGCATTCTTCAGATATGTAATCAGAGAATGAATGGAAATATCATCTGTATTAATATCATTGATATCATTACTACCGGTAACAAAATTCACCACAGCCAGAAAAGTGCTCATATCCACCTCGTTGGCAGTACAAACTTCGCGCACTGTTTTATCGCCGAAACCCAATGGTAATCCGAAACGAGTGATGGTGAGTAAAAGCGACGAATCTTCTTTGAGAAGTTCGTTCATGCGACTGGCAGGCGTAAATTTTGGTTTTTTCATTTATCTTCTTGCTCTGAATCTCTGTAAGCTTTCTTCGTAACGTGCAAGATTGGCACTTCCGGTGGATTTGGCCAAAGCAACTGCTTTTTCCTGTTGAGTTATGGCAGCTCTGCGATTACCCATCGCAAAAAGAATATGTGCATAAGTATTATTAAACACAGGATTCCCGGGTTCGGCGCTCAGAGTTTGTTTCGACCATTGCTCTGCCTTTCTGAGTGCATTACGATCGTTGAACTGCTCATAGTTTTCGTAAATAATCCAGGCAATACTATTCAACTGAATCGGAGTTACATGTCCGCCATTGATAAATACTTCGGCTCCGGCGACCATATCCTTCCAATGCTCAGCATTGGTTTTGTCTCTGATGAAACGTCCGCTTGGACCCCTGTAAGCCATTTCAAGTTTATTCCTTTGAAACAATTCCGGATCGATAGTTTCCAATTGTTCATAGGTTTCAGGAGAAGCGCGAAATACTGCCGAGAAAGCGTTGTAAAGTTTATCTTCAACCGCCTTTGCTCCAAATAGCTCAGCGTATTTAGCTCTGTTATCAAGAAAAAAACGGAAAGGTTCTGAGTCAATCACATTCAGATGCTCGTTAAAAAGTTTCCAACTTGCCTCACTGAATTTCTCTTCATCAGCAACAATCCGAAAATGCTCCGTGATAATTTGTTCGGTTTCAGGAGCACGAAAATTCAGATTGAGATATTCAAGCAAAGTTGACGCTGTACGGTCACCCTTACGAACTCTTTCTGCAATAACCTTGAAACTATTATCGCCACTCAGGGCAGTCTTGCTGATTTCAAGAAACGACTCTGCATCGCGCGTTGCACCTATTCCCCGGTGGATCAATTCTCCTTCAGGAGAAAGATATAGATAGGTAGGAAAACCCTTGACTTCATACTTTTCCCTGATTTTCATGCCGTAAGGCTGTTCCATATCATACTTCAGGTTAATGAAGTTTTTGTTGTGAAACTCTCCTACTTTCTCGTCAGGAAAAATTTCACGAAACATGAAATTACATGGACCACACCAAACAGCATAACAATCGATGAAGATCATTTTTTGTTCCTGCTGCGCCAATTTCAGTACATTCTCGAAGATGGTGTCGTTTAAAAACTGAATACCACCGGCACGCAAACCCGGCAATAAACCTATTATTATAAAGGTAATGATAATCAACTTCTTTTTCATATGCTCTTATTTAATAAAAAAATCCAAACCCAAACTGCTGTTAAAACCCAAGAGAATCATCATTGTTCAGTTTCACTGATAAATCTCATTCAGAATCTTTGCTAATTGAATGCCCCCCAGATACATCATTTCATCCAAATCTTTGTTGAAATGATACACATATATGTAATTATTCGTTTCATCTCGATTATACTCATAAATCCTGTTGGTAATAGCATAGGATTTCTGAATTACTTCGGGAAGTGTCATATTTTTAAACTCAGCTTTGTTTGAAACCTGAGTCAAACAAAGATATTCCGCCAGTTCTGTAAATGACATTTTTTTATGTTCAACCAAAAACGTATCCCAAAGACTGTGAATATTCGTTTGTCGGCCAAACCACGTAAAGGGAACTCTATTACCACCCAAATCCTCTTTTCTGCCCAAATGCATGGGTTGGTGCAAATCACCTGTGAAATGAATCAGGAACTTAAGAGCCTCAGCATCTTTTTTGTTTTTCTTTAACCTGTTCATCATTTCCTGCATGGCATAAAACAAATGATCGCCTTCTGACCGTGGGTTATTCCACATTTTGAGTAAATCATCGCTGGTCATTCCCGGGGCAAGATTTTGATAATGCCACGGATAACTATAACTGTATTTCTCCGGTTCACTTCTAATTTCATCAGCCCAGGTCGATTCATAAACGATACCCTTCACACCCAGAATCATATCAACTTGTCTGCGAGCCTCTGGTGTAAGTTCTTCATAGGCTATCAGAGATATTGCCCGGTGGGCTATAGGGCCATAGGAAAAAACGGGCAGGAGCAGGCCAAGAAGGATTATTGAAAGAATTGCTTTGCGATGCATAATTATAAATATTGAATTGGTATGCAAAAATATAAAAAAGATGCATCGAACTATCATGGTTTAATATGAATTAATATACCTGATTAGCCTAACAACCTGATTGCCTTGCGCCTGTATCGAGGAGTCAGGAATAAAATTCCTCCAAGGAAAAACAAAAGCTGTCGATATTTTGAATTGATTAGAAAATCCATCACCTTGTTATGCCTTCTTTTGATATGAAGTAATTCATCTATACGATGGGGCTGGTATTTTTCATCGAGAATAATCTTTCCGACTTCTTCGCCAGATATCAATGCCTGAAAAATCCCTTCACCGGTAAACCCGGAAACAAAACCGCCCGCATCACCCACTAAAAAAACAGAGTCGAAACGATAACCCTGATAATCATAGTCGATCATAAAACCTTCATATTTGGCATTTGAAATATCAATTTTCATTTTATCGAGCCACTCATGAAAATTCTTCTTTAACACAGAGGGAGACATATATTTAGGGTTACAGCCTGTACCAATCGAAACATAATCTTTATGAGGGAAGATCCATGTGTACCAAGTATGAAACTTTTTAGAATCAAAGAAAATCTCAAATTCCCTGTACTGTGTTGTAGGAATAATATATTGGAACAAGGTGCCAACTGCATTAGATTTGATTCCCAGGTACTTTTTTACCGTTGAATTTGAACCATCGGCTCCAACAAGGTATCTATATCCAACTTTTTCATTGTTAACAACCAGATAGTCTTTGCTAATCTCAGAAACTTTCGAGTTTGTTCTAACAGTAATATTCTCAAATTGAGTAAGCTTACTTAGCTGCCACTGACCCAAATTTTTTCTGTCTATGGTGTAAGCATAATCAACATCATGTTTGATACGGAATTTTGCTCTTTTTACATAAAGATTTACCGTATTGTATTTAAAATCAATTAATTCATCAGGCAGATTCAGATACTCAATATCTTTACCTGACAACCCTCCAGCACAAACCTTGGGACCAATTTCAGGATTCTTTTCAAGCAGCAAGACTTTAAATTGAGAATTACCCAGAGTCTCAGCACATTTTAGTCCACCCGGACCAGCGCCAACGATAACAACATCAAATGATTCCATACTTATAATTGTTTTGTTAAAGTCTTATTCCAACTCTCAAATCAGCATAGTGATATTTAATTCTTAAAGGCTCATGCAGTTGTGGATACGAGGTATAGCTATATTGAATTTTTGCAAAATATTGTAAGCGACCCATTGTTTGGTAATTATATCCGAACTCAAATTGGGTTTGATGACCGAAAACTGAACCATCCACATCTGCAAAACGCAAATCATTCAGAAAAAGCCCGTAGCCCACAAAGGGCATCCAGGCAGCTTTTTTCTTGAGTTCATGCCTTACCGTCCATCCATAATTGAGCATCGTTGTACGTTGTTGGGTCGCATCATCCGGCAACATGATGGTGTAGCCCATAGGTACCGATATAAACGACTTGTGTTTTGACCCATCAAAACCGGATAGCTGCCAGGCGTAATCGAACAAACCTCCATAACCATGCGAGGTCTTATTACTTACCTGCGACTGACTAAAAACATGGCGGTAACCTGCTTCAAGACTATATTCTTTGGGAACTTTTTTGCTAATTACTACTGATGATTGGGAAAAGATATTGAAAACAGTGATAAAAGATATGATGATTTGAATTAGAATCTTTTGCATGAAATACAATTTTGGTTTAATCCATCTAACATTCTGGAATTAAAAAAGTTTTGCAGCCTTCTCAAATAAACAAGAAGGCTGCAAAACCAGCTATACAACTAATCTATTGGTTGGTTAGTACCCTAAATTTTCCCCCTTCTCAACAGCAGGGATACCCCTGATCATCCATTCCTGTGCAGGCATTCCTTTCAGATAATGATTGAAGAATCCGAACATGCGGGTGCTCAAATCCACCCTGTTGGCCCAGTATTTAGCTTCAATATTGTGATCCATACCATTGTAGTTGAGCAACCAAACAGGCTTGTCGAGGCGGTAAAGCGCCATAAACAACTCAATTCCCTGATACCAGGGCACAGCACCATCATTGTCATTATGCATAATAAGCAGAGGCGTATTAATTTCAGGAGCCATAAACAAAGGCGAATTCTCGATATAATGCAGGGGGCGTTCCCACAGGGTGCCGCCTATCCTGCTTTGCGTTTCTTCGTATTGGAACATGCGACTCATACCTGTTCCCCATCGAATACCTCCATATGCACTAATCATATTACTCACGGGCGTTCCGGCCATAGCGGCTGCAAACATATTGGTTCGGGTAATGATGTAGGCAATCTGATAACCACCCCAGCTTTGTCCCTGCAAACCAATGCGTTTTGCATCAATAAAAGGCATGGTTTCGGTGAGTTTACGCACACCACTTACCACGGCATCGTAGGCATTGCGACCCGGATAACCGGTGCCGTATGCAATGTCTGGCACGAAAACCAGGTACTCGTTGCTTACATAAAACGGGATGCTGATGATAGAACGACTTGGTTGAGGATATAAATAGCGGTGTTGGGTGTCAGAACTCTTTTCGTAGAAATAAACCACCATGGGATACTGACGGTTTGGATCAAAGTTTTCGGGCTTGTATAATAACCCGCGCAATGAATCGCCTGCAAATGAAACCCATGAAACCATTTCCACTGATGGCCAGTTAAATGCTGATTGCTGTGGATTGGCATGGGAAATTTGTCGGGGCAAACAAAAATCAATATCGCTGATTCTTTGCTCAGGAAAATCCTGTACTGTTTGTGTTGACCAGATTATTTTATCTGCATCCCTGGCTTTCTGAATCTGACCGGCCATGAAATCGCCATAAAGCATTTTGCGCATTGGTGCCGATTGGTCAACATGTAGTCGGTAGTAACCCGACTCATTCGTAAATTTATTGAAAGCACTCAGCATCACCGGCTGATTATAAGGAATTGCGATGCTTTCACTATCCAGATTAACATAACGGTAACGCGTTCCTGATTCACGCCCCTGAGTCAGATTCACAGCATCCTCCTTTCCTGTCGGGTCTATCTTCCATATATCAAAGCGGTCGTAAATCAGCACGTATTGGTCTTCGGATATCCAGCCTGCAATACCATACGGACGAGGATCGCCGGGCACATCATTTTCTTCGTCGCAAAACATCACCGGAATATTCTGAGTCAACGCACGTGATTTCATGGAGCTCAGTTCGATAGCATAATATACACTATCCACATAATTGTAATAAAGGGCAAATCCGGCATTTGGAGATAATTCGAGTGTGTTACGGGCTTTCAGCAATTCCATCTTTTCAGCTGTTTTCAGATTGACGAGATAATAATCATTCAGGTATCTTGAGCTCCAGGTTGTTTGTCGCTGATAGAGACGATTATCAATACCAAGTGCAACTTCTGCATTGCGATGGTTGTATAGTCTGATGGTTTCAATATCAGAATCAGCCAATTGAATATAAGTCTTTTCAGGCACACGATACACAGCCTGGTAAGTTTGCCTTTTCTTCTGATTGAGCATTCTTAGCTGTCGGGGCTGTATATAGTTATCGGTATAACTCCATACATCAAGCTTAGGCTTGTCTTCTTCCAGAATACTGTCGTTTTTCTCCGTTTTGGGAATTGGAGCTGTACCAAAAAACAATTTGGTTCCATCTTTCGAGAAAGTCAGGTTTCCATGAAGCGATGGCGACCATCCCGAGGGCATTCCCAAGCTAAGCGAATCAACAATTTTGCTGAATTGCGTTGTTGCTACATCTACTAAATAAAGCGCATAATGTTTTACAGAAGTTGTGTCGGTACTTCCCAAAAAAGCCAGTTGATTTCCCTGTTCATCGAAAGCCATTTTTTGAATCGTCAAAGCTTTAGTCAGAACAGTATCGGTTTGCTGATTAAGCGGATTAAACAATACCAACGATCTGATACGCGTACTATCCTCAGCCCGGGTAAAAAAGGCAGTCTGATAGCCCTTCTCAGCAATCACAAAGCTATCTACATCATTGAATATATACTCTTTATCGAGCAATGGTTCCCGCAACACCAATCTGAA
This sequence comes from uncultured Paludibacter sp., assembly GCA_964389115.1. Classification (GTDB taxonomy): domain Bacteria; phylum Bacteroidota; class Bacteroidia; order Bacteroidales; family Paludibacteraceae; genus Paludibacter. Next base: position 81,793 of record CAYMDE010000002.1, read on the forward strand.
ACGGTCTTTCTTCTTCACAGGTTTAGCAATCTTCGCAAGTTCCTTCTTTACCGTATCAATCCCCTCCCTAACTTCCTTAACTTCCCTTACTTCTTTAACTTCCCTAACTTCCTCCTTAACTTCTTTAACTTCCTCCTTATCTTCCCAATCCCCCTCCTGAAGAAACACCAGCCAGTTACTCTGCTCATTAGCTATTTGGTACGACTTCAAATCATCCAGATTTGTTGTTTTGCGTGAGTGCAATTCGTACAAACCATATCCCTCTTTGGGCATTTT
>CAYMDE010000002.1:82168-83660 GCA_964389115.1 uncultured Paludibacter sp.
ATGCGATTCCATGATGCAAAATCGGATATGGAGAGATTTTTTTTCTGAGCTGAAATGATTTGGACACTAATGAACAGTGTTAGAAGTAGAAATGAATGCTTCATAATTTTATAAATATGCAAAATACAATAATAACTCAATAATGCTTGAATGCTACAAATGTAAGAAGAATGTAAAAATATACAATAAATAACCTTGATGAAACATCATAAAGAAAGCACTAAGCGACAAATGTCATAAACTGGAGATATTATGTCCCCTATACGAGAAGTTATGCCCCCCTAATCTCAAAAACTTTAATTAGCTTCGGGCAATTAATCTTGATAAACAACAATTCTTTTCATTACAATTAGCGAACAAATCAATTAACAGTCACATGGCAAAGCATCTTAACCTACATATATCCCTGATATTCTTAATGATACATGTGATTCTTTTAGCAATAATAATGCTGATACACATTCTTTTCACCCCTCTATATCCTTTGCACAGAACTGTAAATTTGTACGTCCAAAAACACATACTTTTTGGACTCAAATTCACACATTATTCCGCTCGCAATATCTATTTGCAAACTCCCTGTTATTCTGTGCATTACACTCCAAAACACCACACCCCACAACAGCATTTTTGATGTAGAGCAACATAGCTCATCGCTGTCATGCGTATAGGCTCGATGGCATACAACAAGTAGGCTCGATGACATCATGCAAGTAGGCTCGACATCAAAACCTAAGGAGCATTGCACCAATTCAATCAGGCTGTAACACCAAAACGTCAAGGCGTCGCACCAATTCAGTCAAGCTAAACAGTAAAACTGCAAGCCTGACATCGTCCGCGCACCATAAATGCATTTATATTCATCGTTTTTGTATGATTATTTAATTCTGATTAGCAATCAGATCAGCTTACTTCTGTAAAAAACCAGTGAATTTATACCCGGTATTCACTCCTTTTGTGGTTGTTTTTTTAACTTTGCGCCCTTATTAGTAAACCATGACACCAGGAATCTTGTTTGGGTTTTTGAATAAACTATTAATATTATTACCAATAAAATGATACGACTGAAGGCTACTTTTCTTTTTACATTCATTGCTATTTATATTGCGGCACAGCAAAACTTTAAAGACTCTGTTTTGCTTGATGATGTAGTGATAACAGGTTCAAAATTTGAAACTTCGCGGAAAGTGGTTCCTCTTTCTGTTTCACAAATCAGCTCAGAACAGATCCGCAGAAGCGGTCACTATAATGTACTTACAACCCTGAGTGCGCATGTGCCGGGCGTGTTCATCACTGAACGCAATGTGTTGGGTTTCGGGGTTGCGGCAGGCGGTTCGGGAGCAATCAATATTCGTGGTGTGGGTAGTACGCCCAACACACAGGTGCTGGTTCTGATGGATGGTCACCCGCAATACCAGGGCATTTTCGGTCACCCGCTACCCGATGCATATGTTGCTTCTGATGTTGAGAAAGTGGAGGTTATCCGTGGCGC
>CAYMDE010000002.1:83760-141698 GCA_964389115.1 uncultured Paludibacter sp.
ATCACGGCAGATGCGAGTCTGGCGAAATACATTGCCAACGATAACGGTCCGATACACGCCCCTGCTCCATTCAATATTGATATCCTTCGCGGGAAAGCTGCTTTATCTATCGAAAACAAGTATGATAAACTTGATGGGGCCATCAAAATATATCATAACTTCGGCGAACACATACTTTCTGATGGTTTCGAATCGACCGACAGAAATTCAGGGCTTATGATTTATCAGAATTACAGGCTTTTTGAACATACTCACATTACCGCCGGTTTCGATGCCAAACAATTTGGCGGTGAAGCAAACAGAGGAGTGGCAGCCAACAATCTCAAAACAGTGAATGAACTTGCCGGATATACCTTAATTCGTCAAAATCTTCTTAAAATTGTTGATTTGCATGCCGGTTTACGATTTGAGCACAATTCGGTTTTTGGTAATGAATGGGTGCCAATGGCAGGCGCATCAGTAAGTGCAAGTGAAACAACAAACTTCAAAGGCTCTGTATCAAAAGGGTTTAGGAGTCCGACCGTGATGGAAATATACCTTTACGCACCCAACGATGAGCTAAAACCCGAACGCATGATGAACTATGAAGTCAGTTGGTTACAATCGTTCATGGGTAATAAACTCAGCACCGAACTAACAGCCTTTCTGGTGAATGGCGAGAACATGATTCAGGTTGTTCCCGGCACCCCGGCAAAACGACAAAATGTGGGCACTTTCAGCAACCGTGGAATCGAGTTTGCAACGCGCTTCAGGATAAGCAAAGATTTGAATCTGCACGCCAATTACACTTTCCTTGATATGGAGAAAATCGTGGTAGCTGCACCGAAACATCAGTTTAACATACACGCCAACTATCAGTATAAAATGCTGAATTTCAATTTAGGCGCACAACATGTAAATACGCTTTATGCCTCTTTGACCCCTGAGAACATCCAGAGTTTCACCCTGCTGAATGTACGCGTTTCTGCGAAAGTTTACAAAGGAACCGACCTGTTTATCTCCGGTCATAACCTGCTCAATCAGCAGTACCAGATAAATAACGGCTATCCGATGCCGGGGATTAATATTCATGGTGGGTTAAGCTGGAAACTTTGACAAATTTATATGTCAGGATTAACATGATTTACAGGTAAAGACTCAGAGTTTATTTTTCTTTATCTTTGCATGCGATAAATAAAATCTCATGCGCAGTATTTCAGACGAATACTTTTATTATTTGAAATTTGAAAAAGGGCTTTCGGGCAATTCGGTTGATGCTTACCGCAGCGACCTGATGAAGCTTGAAAGCTATTTGCGTGATGCAGGAATTCAACTTGCCGAAGCAGAACATGCTCATCTGAAGGATTTTGTTATCGAAATAAGTGATATGGGCGTATCACCCCGAACACAATCGCGTATCATTTCGGGGATACGTTCGTTTTATCACTTTCTGCTCTACAGAAACCTGCGTGAAGATGACCCAACAGCCCTGCTTGAGAGTCCGAAAACCGGTCTGCAACTGCCCGAAGTTTTATCGGTCGATGAAATAGATCGCATCATTGCTGCCGTGGATATGTCGAAACAGGAAGGTCACCGCAACCGTGCCATGCTTGAGGTGCTTTACGGTTCGGGAGTACGGGTTTCGGAGCTTACCGGATTACAACTTTCACGCATCAATGCTGATGATGGCTTCATGATGGTGGAAGGCAAGGGAAGTAAGCAACGATTGGTTCCCATATCGCCTGCAGCTATTAAACAGATTGAATTGTGGCTCATCGACAGGTCGCAATGGCCAATACAAAGAGGTCAGGAAGACTACCTTTTCCTGAATCGCCGGGGAAGCAAATTAACCCGCGCGATGATTTTTACGCTGGTACGTTCGCTTACCGAAGCTGCCGGGATACGCAAAAAGGTGAGTCCGCACACTTTCAGACATTCATTTGCCACCCACCTGCTCGAAAACGGGGCTAACCTTCGGGCGATTCAACAACTATTAGGACACGAATCAATCACAACAACAGAGATTTACACCCACATCGATATTCATTTTCTGAAGAAAACGATAGAAGATTGTCATCCGATGAGTAAAAAAAACAGGATTCATGAAGATTGAGTTCTCACAAAGCATAATCAAAACACGAAATCTGATTGCCATTGCATTGATGCTTCTTGGTCTGCAATCTTTATCAGCACAGGAAACAACAGTGCTCGGGCGTGTTTTCAGTGCCGTTGATCAGCAACCGCTACAGGGAGTAAACATTTATTTTGCAGGTACAAATATCGGCACTCAATCCGACGAAGATGGTTTTTTTGTGCTCAAGAATACGGGAACTGACAATCGCCTGGTCTTTTCGTACATAGGCTTCAGAACCCGTGAGGTGCGCATTGAGCCGGGCAAGCTGGTACAGGTTGACATGCCATTGCAGGAGGATGTTCGCATGTTGCAGGAGCTTTTCGTGATTCCGGGAGCTAACCCCGCGTTGGATTTACTGAAACGGGTTCGTGCAAACCGACTGCAAAACGATGTGCTTTCGGGAGGCATACAGCTCAGGCAGTCGGCCACCGAACTCATGCTGCTGCAAAAGCCTGACGGGAATGGTTCTGCATCGCGTTTGTTTAACCGACTAAACACAGGTTTGGTATCGGAAAAAGATTCATCGGTGTTTTTGCCACTTTATATGGGAGAAGAAGAGTTTCTGCTGAAAACAGGGAACAGACGCGAAATAATCAACAGTCACAGCAAGGCTTCACCTGAAAATCTCACTGAAATACTGGCACAAATCGCCGGTGATTTCGGTCAGGAAATGAATTTCTACCGCAACAATATTGTGTTACTCGGACGAAGTTTTATCAGTCCGCTTTCCGTTTCGGGCAATTCCTTCTACCGCTACTTCCTGATCGACAGCATACAGCATGCAACAAGCAAGGAATATCTGATTCGTTTCAGGTCTCGAAACAGTAAAAACCTTGCTTTCAACGGTGAAATGCGCATCGACTCGGCAACGGCTGCACTTAGCTTTATCAGTGCGGAACTTCCCGGCTCTGCCAACATCAATTATGTTGGGAAACTGTCGGTGGAGAAACAATATAACCCTGATGAACAGGGTTTATGGGTTCCGCAAATATCGCAACTGACGGCTTTGCTTCACTATCCTCTGTATCGCGACAGTGCGCAGGTATTGCCTGAAATCTTTTTACGCCGTCAAGTTGTAACACTGCATGTGGATTCGATATCCAGTGGAGATGAGTTTTTTGCAGGAAGTGAATTCAGCAGAAACGAACTCGAAGATAATATTGCCCGAATGAATGACATGCCGCTTTTTAAAACAGCCAGGTGGATTGCTGATGCAGTTATCACAGGTTATCTGAAAACAGGCATTTTCGATATTGGCAAGGTGTATCATTTTTCAAGATTATCCGATGAAGAAGGGGTGCGATTCACCTTGCCTTTGCGAACCAATGAGAAGCTTTGGGAAAATGTATCGCTTGGTGGTTACCTGGGCTATGGTACGCGAAACCGGGAGCATTATTACAATGCTGAAATTGCGTGGCGATTGCCTTTGGGTGAGAAAACGATTTTAACAGCATCTTACACCAACGATTTGCGCAGACCTGATTATGATTATGCTGATTACCGGCATCGTGAAAACCCTCTGCTATCAGGCGATGAGGATATCTCGAACACCTATTTTGCGTGGCGGCGCACATCACAATTGCAACACAGGCGTGAATTGTTGGCTGCGCTGTCGTTCGACTGGAATGATGATGTGGAATCGAGGCTGACCTTCAGACATAATCAGTATGATAATTCCGGCGCTATGCCATTAAGTATTTTGGGAGATGCTGTTCCTTCGATAACACACACCTTTGGAGCGATAAACACGCGATTTTCATTCAACGAAAGGGTTTACGAAGACCACATGCAGCGCATTTATATTCCGAATTATCATCCGGTATTCTACCTGCACCTCGAAGGAGGAACCACCCGCCTTCCGGGATATGACGCCCATCCGTACGGAAAAATATCCTTAGAAATGAAACATCAGGTTTTGTTTGGCATGGGAAGCTGGAACTATAGTGCCGGAGGTGGTGTGGTGCTTGGGAATATGCCTGCACCGCTGCTTTTTGTGCCGATTGGCAGCGAGACCGGACTATTCAAACGCTTTCATTACAACCTAATGGATTACGGTGAGTATAGTTTCGACAAATACTTTTCGATGCATCATGAACTGTTGTTTAACGGTATTATATTCAACAGAATACCCTTTATAAGGAACTTTAATTTACGGGAGTTGCTCACATACAAACTGCTGATTGGAGGCAGAAGCGACAAGCACGATAACATCCTTGATATCCCACCGGGTATGAGAAGCATTCAGCCTCCTTATATGGAGTTTAGAGCGGGAGTAGCCAATATCTTCAGGATATTTTCATTGCAGGCAGTTTGGCGAACCGGCGACCCGAATCATCCGGGACTTCGCAGGTTTGGAATCATGACAGGCATTCGTTTACAGTTCTGAAAGATTTTCTATCTTTGCAAGGTTATTAAAAACAGAAGTTATGGAAAACAGAGATTACATTGTAGCCATCATTGGGGCGGGAAACATGGGTGGTGCCATCGCCAAAGGTTTATCATTTGTGGCTAATGATATTGAAGTCAGACTGAGCGATATAGACCAAAACAAGCTCAATGCAATTTCTGAAGATTTTCCCGAAATCACTGTTTTCACATCAAACACGGAGGCGATAGCCGGTGCCGATTTGGTAATCCTTGCGGTTAAACCCTGGCTTATTCCTGTTGTTTGTGAAGATATCAAAGCCAGTCTTAACCTTGCCGAACAAATCATTGTATCGGTGGCCGCAGGGGTAAACCTCGATCAGTTGCACGAAGCACTGGGTGCTGAAGCCCTTATTTTCATAGCAATTCCGAATACTGCAGTAGAAGTTTTTGAAGGTGTTACCGCCATCAGTTCACGCATCAATGACGCAGAAATACAGGAAACAGTGACGGAACTTTTCGAAGAACTTGGTCAGGTTTATTTCGTTCCCGAGACCCAACTCAACGCATATATGTCGCTGGCCTCCTGCGGTATTGCCTATGCATTCCGTTACATTCGGGCGGCCATGGCAGGAGCTGTGGAGATGGGCATTCCTCCCACTCAGGCACTCGATGTCATCATTCAAACCCTGAAAGGCGCCGCCGAGACCCTGCACGTCAACGAATCGCACCCCGAAGCCGAAATCGACAAAGTAACTACCCCCGGCGGCATCACCATCAAAGGTCTGAACGCCATGGAAGCCAACGGATTCAGCAATGCGGTTATTCAGGGGTTGAAGGCGTCACATTTGAAATAACCGGGATAACATGCAACAAAAAATAATCATTTCATGAAAATCATCAATCTTTCCGAAAACAACAGCCTTGTTAATCAATATTTGAAAGAAATTCGCTCGGTTGATATACAACACGACCCGCTTCGTTTCCGTCGAAACTTAGAGAGAATGGGCGAGATAATGGCGTATGAAATCAGTAAAACACTGCGTTACGAGAATGAAGATGTGATAACTCCGCTGGGTATTGCTCCTGTGAATGTAATCAGCGACAAAATTGTTTTGTCAACAATCCTGCGTGCAGGTTTGCCTTTTCATCAGGGCTTTCTGAGTTATTTCGACCGCGCCGAGAATGCTTTTGTATCGGCTTACCGCAAGTATAAAGATGCACTGAAGTTTGAGATTTTCATCGAATATATTGCCTCACCCGATTTGAACGGGAAAACTTTGATCATCAGCGACCCCATGCTGGCCACGGGAGCATCGCTCGAACTGGCTTATGGTGCTTTGCTAACAAAAGGGAAACCGGCACATGTTCATATTGCTTCGGTAATTTCCAGTCAGCAGGCGGTAGATTATCTTGCCGAAAACTTCCCTGAAAATGATGCCACACTGTGGACTGCCGCCATCGATCCGGTACTGAATACACATTCGTATATTGTTCCCGGTTTGGGAGATGCTGGCGATTTGGCTTTCGGGGAAAAACTCTGATCTACTCAACAGCTTCACCGGTTAAGTTGATAACCTTTGCCGGATTTAATCCACCACCAAAGATTGTCAGGGTAGCCGAATGGATTCCAACTGATAAAGGGTTGAATGTGACAGTGAGCATCATGCCTTCTTCTGAATTAGCCTGATTGAAATCTATTTGTGTCGCCGAAACACTGAAGGATGATGCCTGATCGCCGGTGAGGGCAACGGTTAAATTGGCGGTTATATCGGTAGTTTTTACATTCAAATACCTGCTAAACTCAGTTCCTACCTGCTGTGTTCTATATTGCATCAGCGATCCTATCACTCCTGATTCTATGACAGGTTTCTGTATATTAACAGGTGTTCCTCCCATAATTTTGAAAGTGACACTGTCGCTTGTTCTGCTGATTTCAGTAATGGGACGGTTTATATCAAGTCCTGCCCAGGTAGTTGGCGTAAACGACCCCGAAGTAAATGCTGTTCCGGGTGTAGTTGTATTTCCTGAAAGTGGACGTAAATATACGCGCATATGACTGGAAGCTGTTTGGGTCGATCCGCTGTAATTATTTACGGTATTGTTTGTCCAGGCTGTCTGGTTAAAATCAATATGCCAGAATAGCAGTCCTTCAGCAGGAAGAAAAGTATCCCAACCAGTTTTCTTTCTATATTCCATCACAAAAAACTCTGAGGGTGATGGACTTCCTCCGTTGAGGTTATGCGATGTTGCTGATAATAAATAGGATTGTTTGGCAGTGCTTGCAAGTGGATCCTGAGATTGGGACAAAGGGTACAAACTTTTATCTGCAGGCTGTGTGAGTTGTTCAGGTGTTAACCATCCTAAGAAGAAACGATCGTATGCAGAATAGGTGGGTGGTGTACGACCCTGATTTGCGTATGCTCCGGCATCCATGATACTCCAAAAACCCAGCGTTGCTTTATTCTCTGTAGTATGATAGTAGTCGGGCAAACCAATTACATGTCCGAATTCATGGGTAAAAGTGCCTATACCACACATATTTGAGCCGGAATTGCCTCTGAGTTCAGATGTACAGGCGTAATCGAAAACTCTTTTCCCATCGAAAAGGACAGAATTGGGAGTCCCCTGATAATTAAATCCACGAGAAACAACCCATTTATGAGGCCAAATGGTATTTGCATGACCTCCTTCAGCTTCGTTATATCCGGCATAAAACACAAAAACATTGTCAAGAACTCCATCTCCATCCACATCATATTGTGCGAAATTGACTCCTGCATTGTGAGCTGCACTGCAGGCATCAACAATCATGTAAGCCGGGCGAACATCATTTCCCTGCGAATCGTTTGCTCCATAATATGCCATATTATTGGGAAGTACATACGGTCCAACCACATCAAATTGCGGACTGAACTGACCGTTACTTGCTGATAGGAAATAATCCCTGGCCGATCCGGTGCCTCCATTATCAGCATAGCTGGGCTGGTTTAACAACCGATGAAACGCATCCTGCGGATTGGGGGTTACGAAACTTCTATCGGTAAATTCGACTAAAATAACCAAACTACGGGGCGAACCGGTCCGTGGAAATCCCCCTGATGCAGTCTGTTCAACGGCTGCACCCACCCGGTTCATGACCGGTTTAACCTCGTCAATACTTTCAAGATCGTCAATCTTTTGTATCCTGTTCAGGAAATCCCGTTCCGTTGCCGTTCTGTTGGCCGGGTCTCTTGCAATGATGTTACCGGGAACCCATTGGTTTTGAGTGTCACGTTCGGCAAAAGTATAAAAACCGCGCTCGTTTTGCTTGATCAGATAACCATCTTCTGTGGTGCGGAAGTTTCGAAATTCATCGCCATGAAGTCGGATAGTCAAAGTTGTACCATCAGGCTGCGTAATGGTTACAGGAAATGGATATGCCGGAACTGAGTTTACTGAACCTACAAATAAAAAAGTAAGAAGCAGACTTGTTAATTTAATCCGAAAAGAATTGATCGATGAAATGAAATACATTAATTGTCGTATTGATTTTGAAACAAAGAAAAGGGAAATTTAGCAAAAAACAATACATTACAGATTTAAGTTCTTGATAAACCAGCATTTATTCTCAATTTTTGGTTTTTTATACTTAATATCTGCAAAAATATCGTTTCCTTTGCACTTCAATCTAAATAGCATTAAAATATGAAACAGTTTTTAAAATTCACCTTAGCAACGATGGTTGGTATCATTATCATCACCATCATCAGTACAATTTTTACCTTTGTTTTATTGGGCGCAATCGCCGCAAGCAGTCAGAAACCCGTGAAATTAAAACCCAATTCGGTTTATGAACTGGTACTTGAAGGACAATTAGCTGATCGTTCGGAGGATGACCCATTTTCGGCTGCATTGGCAGGAGCTTTCGGACAATCTGTTCCGGCTACCATCGGTCTCGATGATATTCTAAGCAATATTGAAAAAGCCAAAAACAACGAAAACATCGAAGGAATATATCTTCGGGGAGGTACATTGTTGGGAGGATTTGCTTCCATCAAAGAAATCAGAGATGCCTTGCTTGATTTCAAGGAAACCGGAAAATTTATCCTGGCATATGCGGATGCCTATACTCAAAGTAACTATTATTTAGCAACTGTTGCGGATAAAATGCTACTAAATCCCTACGGAATGGTCGATTTCAAGGGAATATCAGCCGAACTGGTTTTCTTCAAAAACACCCTGGATAAGTTGGGCGTCGATATGCAGGTGGTTAGGGTAGGCACATTTAAATCGGCCATTGAGCCATTTACAGAGACCAAAATGAGCGATGCAAACCGCGAACAAATCACGGCCTACACCTCATCATTATGGAAAACCATGTTGGATGGAATTTCTACTTCAAGAAATATTGACGTTGAAACTTTGAATCGTTATGCCGATGAACTTATGACTTTTCAACCAACTGCCAAATTAATTGAGTATGCTATGGTTGATTCACTCGTTTATCGCGATGAAGTGGATAGTATTATGAAAAGCTTTGTTGAAGATTATCGTTTGGTAAAACATAGTAACTTAACCAAAGTTCCGGATGGCAAGAAATTCAGCAGGGACAAAATTGCAGTTATTTATGCAGTTGGTGGTATTGATGACGGAAGCAGAGATGGTATCGTGTCGCAGGAACTGGTGAAAACAATTAATTCGGTAAAACGGGACAAATCGGTGAAATCTGTTGTTTTCAGAATCAGCTCACCGGGCGGTAGCGCCTACGGCTCAGAGCAAATCTGGCGTGCCCTTACCAAACTGAAAGAAGAAAAGCCTCTGATAGTTTCGATGGGTAATTACGCGGCATCGGGAGGATATTATATTGCCTGTATGGCCGACTCAATTTTGGCTCAGCCCAATACGATTACCGGTTCTATCGGCATATTCGGACTTATTCCGAATTTGGATGGTTTGAATAAAAAGCTTGGTTTGAATTATGATGTCGTAAAAACAAATAAGATGAGTGATGCATTATCAACAAACCGTGCTTTCCGACCAGAAGAAAGAGCCCTGATGCAAACATATATCAATAGTGGATATGAATTGTTTATACAACGTTGTGCAGATGGCAGAGGCATGACAACCGATCAGATTAAAGCTGTTGCTGAAGGTAGGGTGTGGACAGGCGAAGATGCTTTGGCTCTCGGACTTGTTGATAAACTGGGAAATCTAAGTGATGCCATTGCGATTGCTGCAGAGAAGGCTGGTCTGACCGAATATCAGGTGCGCGATTTCCCAGAGAAAGAAGATTTCACAACCCGTTTATTGAAAAATCTGGGTGGCGATCTCGAAGCCAGAATTCTTAAATCACAAATGGGTGAACATTATCACATTTACAAACATCTAAGGTCGTTTGAATATATGAATGGTATTCAGGCCCGACTTCCATACGAAGTTGTATTCAGATAAAGCCTGATATAATTGAAACAATAAACCCTGAAAATGAAATCAACATTTTCAGGGTTTATTGTTATAAATGCTTGATAAGCTTAAACAATCTCACTCACCAAATCCTGCATTATTTTAGTCATCAAAGGCTGCACTTTGTTACCAATTTCCTGCACCTCTTCGTGAGTCACCTCAACAATTTTACCGGGCACTCCCAAATCAGTAATAATCGACATACCAAATACTTTCATGCCGGCGTGATTGGCAACAATTACTTCGGGCACAGTACTCATACCAACAGTATCACCACCGATAATTCTGAAATAAACATATTCAGAAGGAGTTTCGAATGTTGGTCCGGTTGTTCCCACGTAAACACCTTCAACAACTTTGATGTTATTTCGGGCGGCAATGGCTTTGGCTTTTACGATAAGATCTTTCGAGTATGCCTCACTCATGTCGGGGAAACGGGTTCCCAATTCATTAAAGTTCTTTCCTCTTAACGGATGCTCCGGGAAAAGATTGATATGATCGGTGATAATCATTAAATCACCAATTTCAAAATCGGGATGCATACCTCCGGATGCATTTGAAACAAGCAGAAACTCAATTCCAAGAGCCTTCATCACTCTTACAGGAAATGTTACTTCTTTCATGTCGTAACCTTCGTAATAATGGAAACGACCCTGCATTGCCAACACTTCTTTTCCTCCGAGTTTTCCATAAATCAAACGTCCGCTATGCCCTTCAACAGTTGAAACCGGGAAATTGGGAATGGTTTCGTAAGGTATTTGCGTTTGCTCGGTAATCTGAGTAACCAGATTTCCAAGTCCTGTACCGAGTATAATGCCGACTTTCGGACTTCCCGGGATTTTTGTCTTTAAATAATCAGCGGTTTCCTGAATTTTCTGTAACATAATCTGTCAATTTTTGAATCAATACTTCTTCTTTATTATCGAGAATTTTCACCTTAACAGGCAACACAAAGATATAATTTTTCAGTTGGTCGGGTAGAAATTTATTGTTAATTAATCTTGTTGCGTCCTTTTCTGTTGTGAGTATGATCTTTTTGTCATTCTCTATCCTGTTAAACTGCTTTTCCAGTCTCGATAAATCATTTCTTCCAAAGTCGTGATGATCAGGAAAGCTTGCACGAATTACCTGCTGAGTATATTGATTCAGATGGTCCACAATCATACCCGGATTCACGATGCCGGTCAACAATAAAACACTAGCATTTTGATTCTTAATCCATTCAAAGCTTATACTGAGACTCTGATTTTCACGTATTAAAGGCTCCGGGCTCAGATACTCGTAGCAGGAAAAATACAATTGCTGATGAAAACGGGGTTTTAACTCAAGTTCAATCACCCTCATATCAATGGGGGTGATGTCTGCAGGACATTTGGTAACAATTATAACATCGGCTCTGCGGGCACCCTTACGACCTTCACGCAAATTTCCCGAAGGAAGTAATAGATCGCGGGTATAAATGCGGCGGTAATCGGTAAGCAAGATGCTTAAACCTGCCCGTAGTTTTCGGTGTTGAAAAGCATCATCGAGCACAACCAGTTCAGTTTCAGGATACAGATTGCATAAAGAATCAATACCACGTAAGCGGTTTTCATCAACTGCAACAGGCAGTGATGGAAATGTTCGATGTATTTGATATGGCTCATCGCCAACATCTTCAAAACTTTTGTCGGCAGAAGCCAGCATGAACCCTTTGGTCTTCCTGCGATAACCGCGACTTAAGAAGGCCGTTTTAAACTTTGATTGCAAATGCTCGATTACAAATGCAGAATGTGGTGTTTTCCCTGTACCGCCAACGGCTAAATTACCAATAACAATAACGGGAATTTTCGGAGTTACCGACTTCTTAAAGCCTTTATTGTAAAGAAAGTTTCTTACTCCAACCAAAAAACCATAAACGATGGATAATGGAAATAATAATATCTTACGTAGTTCATTGGTCATTATATGATGTGTTTTTTATGTTATAAATAATCAGGGAACCGGGTCGTAACCACTTCCTCCCCATGGATGACAGCTCAATATTCTTTTGATGGAAAGCCATCCTCCTTTAAAGACTCCATGCTTGAGAACTGCCTCAACTGTATATTGAGAACAGCTGGGTGTATATCTGCAACTCGGTCTGAGCAATGGAGATATACTGTATCTGTAAAAATACACCGGCAACAGAAAAATCTGTCGAAGAACTTTTTTCAACATGCGATATTTACTGCGGAGCAACATGTCCGGATAATTTTAACAAAGCAGACTTCATTTTTGTTTGCAATTCATCGAATTCAGGTAATTTATCATCTAAGAAAATAAAGGCAACATGAAGTTCCTTTCCTCTTTCACAATGCAAATCGTACAAATCCTGTTTGTTTTTACGATATGCTTCCCTTATCAGTCTTTTTACCCTGTTGCGATCAACAGCATGTTTGAATTTCTTTTTTGGTACTGAAATTAGAATACTAATCGGCGACATAGTATCTTCCTGAACATAAGTATAAACTATTCTGAGTGGAAAACAAACAAACGATTTTCCTTTACTGAATAGAGAAGCGATTCTGATTTCTCCTGTTAACCGCTCCTGTTTTGAAAATCCTTCACGTTTGTTCATATCAAATTTCAGTATAAAAACAAATCCCAAAAGTACGAAAAAATCGTGACCCTTGGGATTATTACTTTAGTTGTAAAACCAGTCTATTATTAGGCCGTTTTTTTTGCTTTTCTTGTAATTTCTTTCAGAAACGAATCAAGTGCCATGGTCATTGATGGGAATTCTGGTGTTGGGGCTTCAAGGTCAAGCCTTAATCCTGCTTCTTTTACGGCAGCTGCTGTCGTTGCTCCAAAGCATCCAATCTGAATATCTCCCTGTTTAAAATCCGGAAAGTTTTTCATCAATGACTGAACTCCAAACGGACTAAAGAACAAAAGCATATCGTAATTAAACTCCTCATTAGAAGCAAAATCGTTACTTACAGTACGATACATTATCGCCTTGGTATATTTAATCTTCGATTTATCCAACGCGTTGATCGTCTCCTCATTCAATGATTCAGGCGTTACAAAGAGGTACTTTTCTTCGACATGTTTGTTTAAAATCGTTACCAAATCCTGAATCTTCCCTGAAGCGCCATAAAAAACTTTTCTCTTACGATAGTTGATATAATGCTGCAGGTATACAGCAACTGCTTCGGTAATGCAAAAATACTTCATCGACTCAGGAACAGTTATCCTCATCTCATCGCAAAGTCTGAAAAAGTGATCTATTCCCTGTTTCGCATTGAAAATTATCGCCGTGTAGTCAAGAATATTCACTCGCTGAGTTCTGAACTCTTTCGCTGAGAGCGGCTCTACCTTGATAAAGGGTCGAAAATCCATTTTGACGTTGTATTTCTCTGCAATATCAAAATATGGCGATTTACTCCCGGTAGGTTGTGGTTGTGAAACCAATATTTTCTTAATTCTCAAGACCCAAAATTTTATACGTTATACCCCTTCAATAATAATTTTAAATGCCTGAATCATACCAATTAATGGCAAAATTTCGAGGGTGCAAAGATACAACATAATATAGAATAAGTCTAATATTTTTTTGAAAAAAATCTGAAAAAGCAACGCGACAATCACGATATACGCAACAATCCCAACAAAGACAGCGATGAATCCGGCAATATCATGAATAATTCCGCTCGTTGCATATATTCTGATTAACATTATCGGAAAGAGTATAAGTCCCAAAAAAGAGTACACTCCATAATACTGCTCACGCGCCAACCGAACACTCTCTTTTAAAATAAAAACATAACCAATCAAGTATGCCAACAGATTTCTAAGTATAAGAAATGCAAATACAATGGCAACCAAATAGAGATAATTCAGAATCGAAAAGGGGGGAAACAAAAAAAACTCAGTATATACTAACATGACAATTACTCCGGTAGAGCAAATTGTCAAAAGCAACCGGCTTTGATATTCTCTTATGGTGGACTTAAACACTGAAGAATCTTTTTTCCTTGGCCTCGCTAAGCCTTTTAATGTATACATAATCCAGCCGGTCGACCTGTTCAATGCTATTATTGCAAAAAGAAATAATGCAAGCACAACACCAAACACCCAATATTCCGACTGCGGTGTAGATGGTATTGTTAAACCTGAAAAAACATCTTCAGAAACTACGATTGAATCCTGAATATCTTTATAAATAGTGGTATCGATTCCCAATACTGCCATCATTTATTCTCTAAAGAGCTGCAAATTTGCGGGCATACTCTCCCCATTCCACCGAATTGTCTATGGCATTAATTACTTCTTCGGGAGTACTTACGACCATCCACATACTACGATGCTCCTCGCCCATGAAGTTCTCATCAACTGTTCGGTTCAACATTTCAATCAATGGATCGAAAAAACCATCCACATTACAGATAATAATTGGCTTAACAAAAATGCCCAATCGTTTCCAGGTAATTACTTCGAGTAATTCCTCCATGGTTCCACATCCGCCGGGCAATGCAACAACTGCATCAGCCATAAATGCTAATTTTTCTTTCCTTTCATGCATGGTGTCAACCATAATCAATTGGGTTAAACCGGTATGATTCCACTCAACTTCACACATGAAACCGGGGATTATGCCTGTCACCTTACCTCCATACTCAAGAACTGTATCGGCAATCTTTCCCATTAAACCGCGTTGTCCGCCTCCATAAATAAGCTCTGAACCACGCTCAGCAATAATTTTCCCCAATTTTTCAGCTGCTTCAAAAAAAACAGGACGAACCTGCGAACTCGAAGCACAATAAACACAAATACGTTTCGGCATAAAAGAAAGATTTTTTGATGACATGCAAAAGTACATTTATTTCCGTAATTTTGCGAAAACTCATTCAACATTACTTATGATACTTGTAACAGGAGCCACCGGATTAGTAGGAGGCCATTTGCTTTGGCAATTACTTCAAAAAAACGAAAATATCATCGCCCTGCGCAGAAGTAGCAGCAACTTAAAGCCACTCGAAGCTATTTTTCGGTATTACTCCGATGAACCCGGGACTTTTCTGAATAGAATTATCTGGAGATTTGCAGACCTGAACAGTACTGAATCACTCGAAAAAGCTTTTGAAAATGTAAAAGAAGTTTATCATTGCGCAGCAGTTGTGTCGCTGGGTAAAGGCGATGATATGCTTATGAAAACGAATATTGAAGGTACCCGCAACTTATTGGACATCTGCATGAAAAAACAAATTGAGAAACTGTGTTTTGTCAGTTCAATTGCAGCTTGCGGACACGATAAAGACAATATCGTTGATGAAAACACCCCATGGAACGATGGCGAAGGCAAGGGAGCATATGCTATCAGTAAATATCTGGCAGAGCAGGAAGTCTGGAAGGCAATAAAAAATGGACTTAAGGCCGTAATCGTTAATCCCGGTGTTATTCTCGGACCTTCAGGCAGCGATGGGAGCAGTAGTGTTATCTTTACAAAAATGAGAAACGGAATGCTCTTTTATCCTCCGGGTGGGTCGGGTTATGTCGATGTCAGAGATGTTGTAAAAGTGATGATTGCTCTCATGGAAAAATCCATAACCGCAGAAAGATTTGTTTTGGTGGCTGAAAACAGGAGCACAAAAGATATTATCACACTTATATGCACGGGCTTTGATAGAATGAAACCTTTTATCAAGATATCAAAGGGCCTCATGTTTACTGCCGGTTATTTAATGGAAATGCTGGGAAACATATTCGGTTTCAAACCTTTAATTGACAGGAATATGGCGCGGTCAGCAACCAACAGCGCACTTTACTCTTCAGGAAAAATAATTAAAATTCTTAATTACAGTTTCATCCCGGTGGAAGATTCCATCCGGGATACCTGTAAATTTATGATTGAAGAAGAGCAAAGAAACAAGTCCTGATTGACGGCACTTGTTTACAGAGCCGCAAGTGCTTTTCTGAATTTTGTGAGGAAAAGATCGGCCTCAGCCTTGGATAAACAGAGTGGCGGGAGCAAGCGTATTACATTCGTACCGGTTGCACCTGTAAACACTTTCTCTTCGTACAACAGTTTATCTCTAAGCGCTTTAACCGGGGAATCAAATTCCAGCCCTATCATCAATCCTTGTCCACGAACCTCTTTGATTCCGGGGATAGATTTCAACTCAGCTATCAGATACTCTCCGGTTTCACGGGCATTTTCTACCAGGTTTTCCTGCTCCATCACTTCCAACACCGCCATTGCTGCAACGCTGGCCAGATGGTTTCCTCCGAAAGTGGTACCAAGCAATCCCCACGATGCTTCAAAGTTTGGACTTATCAACAGACCTCCAATGGGATAGCCATTGCCCATTCCTTTTGCAACAGTAATAAGGTCAGGCCGAATCCCGGCATGTTGATGTGCAAAGAACTTTCCGCTTCTGCCATACCCTGATTGTATTTCATCCAGAATCAGGATGGTACCGGTTTCTTTACAAAGTTTATCCATTTGATGTAAAAACTCCGGATCGGGTACAACAATACCACCGATACCCTGAATACCTTCGATGATTACAGCACAAACATCCCCAGCTTTAAGTTTCGATGCGAGTAAATCAATATCGTTCAGCGGCAGAAACTCTACTTCCAACCCTTCATTCAGAGGTGCAACAATCTTAGGATTATCCGTTACACGAACTGCGGCAGAAGTTCTTCCGTGAAAACTCTTCTGAAAAGCAATCACCTTCCGTCTGTTGTTGTGGAATGATGCTAACTTGAGGGCATTCTCATTGGCTTCAGCACCCGAATTAACAAGGAAAAGTTCGTAATCGTCGTAGCCCGACATCTTTCCAAGCTTTTCAGCAAGCTGCACCTGAAGAGAGTTTTGGACTGAATTGGAATAAAAAACCAACTTGCTTAATTGCTCTGATACTCTTTTTACATAATGTGGATGCGAGTGTCCGATGGCAATAACGGCGTGACCACCATAGAGATCCAGGTACTCCTGACCATTCACATCATAGGTATAACAACCTGAGCCTCTTTCAATTTCGATGTTGTACAACGGATAAACGTCGAATAATTTCATTGCTTAATTTTTAAAGAGAAATAATTTTATACATGAGATAAAGTCCATAAGCAAGGAGTAACACTGCCCCGCCCCATCTTTTCAGACTTCGATTTTTATTTGTGTAAATAAATAATATTAAAAGTAAGCTCCCGGCTGCTGTGACGAACAAATCAACCTTGATACCTTCATAAACTGACATTGGCCTGATTACAGCACTTGAGGCAAGCACCAAAAAGACATTAAAAATATTGGATCCGATAACATTACCAAGCGCAATATCAGAGTTCTTTTTGAATGCAGCAACCACCGATGTAGCTAACTCGGGCAATGAAGTTCCCAATGCAACGATGGTTAATCCTATGATTGCCTGACTTACACCCATACTTTCAGCAATTTTAGTAGCAGAGGGAACAATTAATTGTGCGCCAACTATCAACGTAGCCAATCCCATCACAATCAGTAAAGTTGCTTTCCAAATTTTCATGGGTTTATAATCTTCCGGCCTTTCGTCTTCAGGATGACGAATAGCCCTGTTGATATTGGAAATCATAAACCAAATAAAAAAGATTAGCATGATTAAACCGTTGAAACGATTCAATTCATCATCACTAACTATTAGCAACAACACAACAATAGGCGCAAAAATACTCAATGGTATATCGAATCGGCGAGAGCTTTTTTGCGAGACAACAGGGTAGATTAGTGCAGCTGCACCTAAAATTACAAAGGTATTTATGATATTACTACCAATAATATTCGTGAAAGCAATATCTGTAGTGCCCGGTTTAATAACTGCAACAAAATTTATTACCATCTCAGGAGCTGATGTACCAAAGGCAACCACTGTAAGTCCGATGATAAGATTCGAGATGTTAAACCTTTTAGCAAGCCCACTCGAACCATCTACGAGCCAGTTAGCTCCAAAAATCAACAGTATAAATCCGGCAATTATGAATAAGTAATCATACATAAACATGATATAAATTAAAAATCCGGACAAAAGTACTCATTTGTCCGGATTTAATTCCTAAAAGGCTGTGAAATATATTATCTGTTTTTTATTGCCGACTCACTCAAAGCTTCAATAACATTGATGATATAATCTCCCATTTTCTCACATTCAACAATGATATCCATATAAGTCACACTATCCTGATACTCATATTTCTTTGCATTTACATCAGCAATATTCTGACTCTTAAGTTGATTCCTGTAATTATTGATTTCGTTTTCAATGTTCATTGTCAAATTCAACTCCTCATCGCTTACGTGATCATTTTCAAGAGATTCTATCATGTTTTTCAGGGCCTTATCAACCAAATCCATCATAGTTTGAATATTGGCTTCCATTTCCGGAGTGTAATTAGCTTTATTCTCACGTTTGCGAACAATGGTACGTGCAATATTATGGCAACCATCACTTACACTTTCAATCTCTGAAACAACTCGCAACATTCTCTGAATCCTGTGTTTACTTTCATCGCTCAGCTTTCCATCAGCGACTTTGGTCAGATATCTGGCAATTTCAACTTCCATACGGTCGCTTATACCCTCATACTTCTGTATTCGGGAGAACATCTTAACCGCTTCATTTTCATTCTTCTCATGATAAAACTCGCGGGTGAGATTGAACATGCGAATAGTTCTTCCTGAGTATGCTTTTATTTCATTCCAGGCTTGTATCAATGACAACTCTGATGTTGATAACATACCGGTTGAAATATAGCGGAGCTGGAACTCTTCGTCAGTATCTTTCTTCTTAATAATGAATGTAACAATTGTACCGATGTATTTAACGAGCCATACCATGATGAACGTGTTAATCAAGTTGAACATGGTATGAAAAAGTGCCAATCCATAGGATGTAGAACCCTGAAAACCTTCCAATCGTGATCGATATGCAAGTTCATCCGTTGATAAAGTAGCCGTTTCAACCGAAATAATTCTGAGTGCGTCAGCATTGCTGTTTAGCTCCTGACTAAATAATGTTGGATCTCCAAACCCTATCGACTCAGCAATATTGGTTACAAGATTTAGGAAAGGATGGAAAAGGAAAAGCATCCAGATAATTCCTGTAACATTGAATATAGTATGGGCAAGTGCAGCCCTTTTTGCTGAAATGTTAGCCGGTATAGCTGCGATATTGGCAGTGATCGTTGTTCCAATATTTTCTCCTAAGACCATGGCTGCTCCGTGCTCATAAGATATCCAGCCTTTGGATACCATGATAAGCGTAATGGCCATAGTTGCACTGGATGATTGAACTACGATGGTTAGTAATGTACCTACAATCAGAAAAATAATCACCGACCAATAACCCGAATTCGTAAAACGGGTCAAAAATTCGAGCATTTCGGGATTGCTTTTAAGATCAGGCACAGAGTTTTTAAGCATCTCCAAACCCATAAACAACAACGCAAATCCGAGTATTAATTCACCATAGGATTTGCGTTTACTTTTTGCGGAAAATAAGAGGGGAGTTGCGATGGCAATCAACGGAATGGAATACGTAGCAATGCTGAACTTAAACCCAAAAAAGGAAATAATCCAGGCCGTTACCGTAGTTCCAATGTTGGCTCCCATGATTACCGTTATCGACTGCAGCAGCGATAATAGTCCGGCATTCACAAAACTTACAACCATAACTGTTGTAGCTGAAGAAGACTGGATCAGGGCTGTAATAAAAACGCCGGTAAGAACACCGGCTACCCTGTTTTTGGTCATAGCCGTCAAAATAGACCTAAGTTTATTACCGGCAGCCTTTTGCAAACCCTCGCTCATAATCTTCATCCCGTAAAGGAAAAGTCCGAGCGAACCGATCAGCATCATGAAATCGTAAAATGAATATTCCATCCTTTTGCTGTAATAATTTGATTATATATATTTTATCCTAAAAAAAATGATTAACCAAATCGCATTTTGAGTTACAGACATATTAACGCCCTGGCTCAAAAGCGTTACAAAAATACTTTAAATTAACAAAACTGCCATTACAATCAAATTAAATTTTCTATTTTTACCCCGGATATGAACTAATTTTATTCCGTCACAATGAACAAACAAGTAACCATCTTCTGCAAGAACACTCAGGATTATCATGATTTCCCAATCGGAACCTCTCTCACAGAAATTTATCACGCTCTTGGCATAAAACTTAACTATCAGGTTGTTGCTGCTCGTGTAAATTACAAGGTTGAAGATTTAAATTTTCTGGTCTATAAACCGAAAGATGTTGAGTTTATTGACATGAGTTGTCCTTCAGGTATGCGTGTTTATGTTCGCACACTTAGTATGATTATGTCGCTGGCAGTTAAAAGATTATATCCAAATGCAAAATTACTTATTGCACATTCAATCTCTAAAGGATATTTCTGCAAATTTGAAAATTTCGGTCGTGAACTAACGAATGACGATATACAGGGACTTAAAGCAGAGATGCTCAACATCATTGCAGAAAAGAAAAAAATCGTTGCCGAAGAAAAACAGGTCAAAGTAGCAAGAAGTATTTTTGCCGAACAACATAAAGGTGATGAGAAACTCTCTCTCTTCGAAACAATTAACACACCTTATATGAGGTATTTCCGCATTGACGATTATGTTGACTATTATAATGGTGTACTTCTTCCTTCTACCGATCATGTAAAACTATTCGATTTATTACCTTATTACGAAGGCCTGCTTCTTAGAATTCCCGATAGAGAGACTCCCGACCGACTGGAAGAATTTAAGGTAATGCCCAAACTCTATGAAATCTTTAATGAATTCAGTAGTTGGAATAAAATCATGAATGTGAATACAATCGGGGAGTTTAATGTCGCATCCCGAAATAAAAGATCCTTCGATTTGATTAAAATTTCGGAAGCACTGCACGAAAAGAAGGTTGTAAAAATTGCAGACATGATCGAGGAACGCCAGAATGTAAAACTCGTACTTGTATCAGGACCATCTTCCTCCGGCAAAACAACTTTCAGCAAAAGGCTATCGGTTCAATTAATGGTAAGTGGTCTTAAACCGGTTATTATCTCGATGGATAATTATTTCGTGAATCGCGAGGAGACTCCGAAAGATGAATATGGAGAATATGATTTCGAAACGCTTACGGCCCTGGACTTGCCTTTCTTCAATAGTCAAATGAAACAGTTGCTTAAAGGAGAAGAAGTTGAAATTCCATTTTACAATTTCGAAATTGGGAAAAGACAATTCAGGGGAGAATATCTTAAACTTGATCATGACACTGTAATCATCCTCGAAGGAATTCATGCACTTAATCCTGAACTGCTTCCTGAAATTGATCCTGCGGTAACTTTCAAGATTTATGTTTCTGCGCTAACAACGATAAAAATTGACAATCACAATTGGGTACCCACTACCGACACCCGATTACTCAGGCGTATTATCCGCGACTACCGATTCCGTAATTATTCCGCCCGCGAAACGATTGCCCGCTGGCCCAGTGTTCGTCGCGGCGAAGAAAAATGGATTTTCCCCTACCAGGAAGATGCTGATGTAATGTTTAATTCTGCCCTGATATTTGAACTTGCTGTACTGAAAAAATATGCAGAACCAATATTGGCCGAAGTGCCGAAATTCTGTGATGAATATACTGAAACTCACCGCTTACTTAAGTTTCTGAATTTCTTTGTTCCGATACTTGACAGAGAAATTCCACCCACATCGTTGCTTAGAGAGTTCATGGGAGGTAGTAGTTTCAGATATTAATATCTATCTTTGCATACCAAATCAATTTAAGCATGTTTCTTAAAAATTACTGGAAATCATTGCTGATGCTTGCAGTGGTTCTCACGCTCTCTTTTATTCATATTACGCCTTTCGAAGGAGTCCCTGAATTTAGCTGGACAGATAAGGTTGCACATCTTATTCTGTATTATCTGTTTACGTTAATTATCATGTTTGACTATGCAAAGAGTACTCGAAATAAGACTGAAAAGAAAATGTTTTTACTTCTTTGCATTGCTTTTCCGGTTTTTATAGGAGGCATAACCGAGATTTTGCAGTCATTATTTTTCGCACCAAGAGAAGGTGATTGGCTTGATTTTGTGTTTAATGTATATGGAGTCTTGCTCGCCTGGCTAACCTTCAGGTTTTGGCAAGTAATCAAAAAAACCTGAGATACTAAAAAAACTATCTATATAATCTGTTTAAATGCTGTTTGTTTATGAATTACGACCAACTAAAGTACCGTATCGGGCTTACCCTGATCAACGGAATCGGCAATAATCTGGCTAAAAATCTTATTGCTTATCTGGGAAATGAAGAGGCTGTTTTCAATGAAAAAGTTCGATCTCTATCACGTGTTCCGGGCATAGGAAAGACTCTGGCAAATGAAATAATTCAATCACGTCACGTACTTGAAAGGGCGGAAAAAGAAATTGAGTTTATCGTAAAAAATAACATCAATTGCCATTATTACACCGACAAATCATATCCATTAAGACTAAGGGAATGTTTTGATGCACCATTAATATTATATACCAAATGTAATCATGACCTGAATGACGCTCGCTTTGTTGGTATTGTTGGTACCCGCCATGCCACCGAATACGGCAAACAATTATGTAAAGAACTTATCGATGGTTTGACTGCAATTCCGGGAATTGTGGTAGTTAGCGGACTGGCATACGGTATAGACGTTTGTGCTCATAAAGCCGCCCTGGAAATGGATATTCCTACATTAGGAGTAATTGCCCATGGTTTAGATCGTATTTACCCGGCATCACACAGATCTGTTGCTGTAAAAATGTTGGAAAAAGGAGGATTAATTACCGAATACCTGAGCGAAACAAATCCAGACAGACAAAACTTCGTTCAGCGAAATCGTATAATTGCCGGCATGTCGGATGCTTTGGTTGTTGTTGAATCAGCAATCAAAGGCGGTGCATTAATAACAGCAGAACTTGCCAACGATTATAATCGTGAAGTCTTTGCGTTTCCGGGCAGAGTTGAAGATACCTGGTCGAAAGGTTGTAATTACCTGATTAAACAAAATAAGGCTGTTTTGATTGAAAGTGCTGAAGATGTAATTCGCACCATGAACTGGGAACAAAAAACTGATAACAAAAAGAGCACGCAACAAAGTTTATTTGTAGAACTTACCGACGACGAACAACAAATTATTGATTTGCTTAAGAAAAACCCTGATGGAATGCAGATCAACAACCTTATTATTGAACTAAACACTAATTATTCAAAACTTTCTTCCCTGCTCCTGCAGGCTGAATTTAAGAACATCATAAAAACATATCCGGGAGGTATTTATAAGTGTAATTGATTCGCTATCTTCATTATTTTTTAAAACTTTGTACACTTTGCAGTGCTATACAGTTTGCATTTTACTAT
Source organism: uncultured Paludibacter sp. (assembly GCA_964389115.1). Taxonomy (GTDB): domain Bacteria; phylum Bacteroidota; class Bacteroidia; order Bacteroidales; family Paludibacteraceae; genus Paludibacter. Next base: position 107,067 of record CAYMDE010000002.1, read on the forward strand.
TCTTCTGATTATCAACACACTCAATTTGTATATTTTTTTGCTCAAAACGTATATTTGTCAAATTGCATCTGTGGATGAGTTAACTTTGCACCACATTAATTTACAACTCCATGCAGGATGTCCGAGGAACTGTTTGTTTACCAGTTTTAACCAGAACATTAACTATGCAGCTTCGGACATCCTGCTTTTTTACGAAATCATAGTTTAACTCTGACTGTATGAAAAATTGTCTGTTTGTTTGTTTTATTTTTTTATTGCAATGGTACGCTATTTCGTGTCAGCTTTTTACCGACGACACACCTGATTTAGCTAATGCGAAAGAAGTAGCTGCCGAAATATTTACACATTCAATAACAACTCAAAAGACTATCTACCTTAACGAGTATTTACATTCAGACTTTCTGAGTACTGAAATCAGAAACATGATCGAAGGTGACAGTTTTCTGAAGAAGATGTTGATTTGCCCCGGTCAAAATCAGGATACTATATTTACTTTTGAGGAAATACCTTACAGCAGAGAATTAAAGAACCTGACAACCATTTACAAGGATGGAAGCATGGAATCTGTAATTGATGATTTTAGCTCAGAAGATTTGAACCCACTTTATGAACTTACCCAAAACACGAGAAATGAGAGTGACCGCATTGGTCGGACTATTATAAAAGATGGGTATATTACTGTTTTCAACACAAAGGGTGTTCAGATGCTTAAGGAGCCCTATGAAATTGCATGTATGAAAACTTTTATCGATTCAATGCACATTTACATCGACAAAATAAAAGCTGGAAAATTTAAAATCAATAACTCGAAACCTCTTTTAGATTCTGTCGAAATGATTTCACAAATGAAGGCATTACCAAATGGCAACATCCAACTTGAAAGTATAGCCCTTCTTAATGTATGCAATAAAAACTCTGCAGAACTCACACCTTCGTACACTAAGACCTTGATAGAACTTGTTCCGGATATGACCAAAACACTTAAAGTAGAATACTTTAATGGAAATCAACTTGTCTTGCGAAGGGTGTTTTCATATGAAAACAACAATCTGCTATACAATTTTCATCAAAATACCATCCTGAATGAAAACCCGGCAAAAATTGAAACATTCAGTTTGGAAATCAAACCTAAAAACAAACCTGTTTTAATATACATCCTTGAGCAATTCCATAGGAACCAAACCATTTTCCACTAATATATGAACCGAAACCTTATGATCAGAAAAACTTTATTGACAATAAGCTTAATTCTATATATTAGCAGCACTTCTTCTTCTGTAAAATACGTATGGATACATGGCTTGGAATACGTCAAGGATCAAAATATCTGGATGACATTCCATCAATTGTACAGTACAGATGATGATATATTGATCACCTATAAGCCTGATAAATCCATCTCAAAAATTGCCTCAGAAATCTACGAGGAAAATCTTAAGCCTCTGGAAGACAGTACACGCTTTATTCTGATTGGACATAATATGGGAGGCCTTATAGCCAGATCGATAGAATTACTTACCAAATCTGTTACTGCTATAATAACACTGGGTACACCGCATAATGGCTCAATATTATTGAAGAATGTTATCGATGGAAAACAATTTGACTTTTTCGGACTTTCTGTTAAGAAAATAAATGCTGCAATTAACACCAGCACTACTGCCGCAAAATCATCCTCGGAATTATATTCAACATTATGTCAACCCATTTTGGGCTCAGTGAGTGATTACAACAAAAATCTGATGCAAAACCCACTATTAAAACTTAGTGCTTCATTCAATTCTATGATAAATCACTATGCCAGATCACAAGCTTGTATTTATGACCTTTTACCAAATAGTCAATATATTAATAATCTCTATACTGCTACTCACAACGTTCCAATTATCAATGTATTTGGATCGGAAAATTATTGGCAAAGTGCACGTATAATTGGGTCATTCTCAAAACAAAATGAGGTTAATAACCCTGCAAATTCAGATACAAGTTTTGATAAAACTTTTTTTAATGGATTAATCACTACTTTGAGTGCAATAAACCAAGTGCAAAACACGCATAATTTAACATATAATATCCTCTCTCTTCCTGCAATGTTAAACCCTCAAATTTGGATATGGCGTGAAGAAATTCAAAATGCCCGTAAAAAATGGGTGAAGCTATACTATTACATTGATGTTGGAATGTATTCTGAGTTCGGAATGAATATGGGGGCTGTTGAGTTGAGAAAGAGCAATTCTTCTGTTCAGGCTAAATTAAACCATGGGAGCGTCAATCCTGTTACGAGGATTATGCCTCACCTAACTGACAACGATGGAATTTTCAGTTTGAAAGATGTAATAATAAAAAAGAATCAAAACACTGCTGAAGTTCATAACATCAGAGCAGAGGGCGTAAACCAATATGAAATGGGAACTCATTTATCTATTCAGAAAATACTATCAAACATCCTTAGCGATGAAAAACATAATGATTCAGTAAATAAATAGCATATTACTTGTATAAAAAACCAAAACGTTTATGCAATGTACGCAAAACGTAAAAATTTTATACCTATTGTAAAAAAAACATTGATTTAGGGATATATGCACCCACGAAATAAATTATTTATTTATATTTTTGCCTCCGAATAAAAGTCATTTATCATTTTCTCCTTTTATACTGAATTCTGTAAATATGAAAAAGAAACTATCTTTGTTTGCAAAAAGTCTTAACAAAACACCTTTAAGCATTACAAGACTAAAAAACATACTGCTAACGGAAAAATGGAAACTATTTATCAGATATCCTTTAAAGATGAAAAAGATGAAAAAAAAAGGTTTTAACTGTCAGAGCGATTTAATAGCAAAACTGGAATTCGTCATGAACACTCATAAAGAATATAGGAATTCCAACCTGACAATAACTGACCTTGCAACTAAAACAGGAACAAACCGAACTTATTTATCGTCAACTATTAACAAGTTTTACAAAAGTAATTTCCCAACTTATCTAAACACTTATCGTTTTAAAGAAATGAAAGAATGCATTAAAATAAATCCTGATCTTTCAAATACTGAACTGGCTGAAAGATGTGGATTTGGCTCTATTGACTCAATGAAGAGAACAACAATCTCAATTACAGGTTACTCATTTTCTGAATATAAACGCAGAATTCTGGAAGAATAAAACAATTGCTAATCCCCTGATAAAATATTATCTTTGCAGTAAAATTATCAACACACAATCATGAATATTTTACTGCTTGGCTCTGGTGGTCGCGAACATGCCCTGGCCTGGAAAATTGCTCAAAGTTCTAAACTCAAAAAACTTTTTATTGCGCCCGGAAACCCCGGAACAGCAAAAATTGGCACAAATCTTCCTATTGTAGCTGACAACTTTCCCGAATTAAAAAAAGCAGTATTAATTAATCAGGTTGACTGCGTAGTTGTAGGACCCGAAGATCCGCTGGTGAAAGGTGTTTCTGATTTCTTTGCAGCCGATCCGGAACTGAAACATATTACTGTTGTTGGTCCCGACAAACAGGGAGCACAACTTGAAGGGAGCAAGGACTTCTCTAAAAAATTCATGTTCAGGCATAACATCCCTACTGCACGATATCTGAGCGTTACTGAAAATACCCTGACCGAAGGACTCTCCTTTCTTGAGAGCCTCAAAGCACCTTATGTTTTGAAAGCCGACGGACTGGCAGCCGGGAAAGGCGTGCTGATATTGAATGATATCGACGAAGCAAAAAATGAACTTCAACAAATGTTGTCGGGAAAATTTGGTCAGGCAAGCAAAACAGTTGTAATCGAAGAATTTTTGTCAGGAATTGAATGTTCTGTTTTCGTAATTACTGATGGCAAAGACTATCAAATACTCCCCGAAGCGAAGGACTACAAACGTATTGGCGAAGGTGATACCGGTCTGAACACCGGTGGTATGGGCGCTGTATCTCCCGTACCTTTTGCAGATGCTGAATTCATGCTTAAAGTAGAAGAGCGTATCATCAAGCCAACGGTTAACGGACTGTACTCTGAAGGAATAATTTACAAAGGATTCATTTTCTTCGGCTTAATCAAAGTGGATAATGAACCTTTTGTAATTGAATACAACGCACGCATGGGCGACCCCGAAACCGAGGTGGTAATGCTCCGCTTAAAATCGGATATCGTGGAACTTTTCCAGGGTATTGCCGATGGAACACTGAAAGATAAAAAGGTAGAATTTGATATCAGAAATGCTGTTACCATTATGATGGTCTCAGGGGGATATCCCGAGGTTTACGAGAAAGGAAAAGTGATTTCAGGCACTGAATTGATTCGCGAAAGTATCGTATTTCATGCCGGAACAAACATGAGTGATGGAAGTCTTGTATCTGCCGGTGGTCGTGTGCTTGCAATCAGCTCTTATGGCAACAATATGCAAGAAGCACTGAAAACCTCATACAACAGTGCCTCCAAAATCAGTTTTGAAAATCATTATTACCGCAAAGATATCGGGTTTGATCTGAAATAAGTATGGCAAAAATTCTAATCATCGACGACGAAAGGAGTATCAGAAACACTTTCAAGGACATTCTCGAATTTGAGAAACATCAGGTTGTATTGGCTGAAAATGGCAAAGCGGGACTGGATGCAGCCCTGGCTCAATATTTTGATCTGATTTTTTCAGATATAAAAATGCCGGAAATGGATGGAATCGAATTGCTCGCTCTTCTGAAGGAAAAAGAAGTGGAAGCTCCTGTAGTAATGATTTCTGGCCATGGCAATATTGAAACTGCCGTGGAATGTATCAAAAAAGGGGCGTTCGACTTTATCGAGAAGCCTATCGACCTGAACCGACTTTTGATAACGGTTCGCAATGCGCTCGATAAAAACACGCTTGTTACTGAAACCAAGATTCTGAAAAAGAAAGTAGCAAAGCGTCATCAAATGATTGGAGAATCGCCTTCAATTGAAAAAGTACGGATGATGATCGACCGCGTTGCCCCTACCGATGCGCGGGTATTGATCACAGGAGAGAACGGCACCGGGAAAGAAGTGGTTGCGCGACTCCTGTTCGAGAAAAGCAACCGTAATAATGCTCCGTTCGTTGAAGTAAACTGTGCTGCAATTCCATCGGAGCTTATTGAGAGCGAACTTTTCGGCCACGAAAAAGGTTCGTTTACATCTGCTATCAAACAACGCATTGGTAAATTTGAACAGGCTGATGGAGGTACTATCTTTCTTGATGAAATAGGAGATATGAGTCTGTCGGCCCAAACCAAAGTACTTCGTGTGTTGCAGGAAAGTGAACTTACACGCGTAGGTAGTGACAAAAGCATCAAGGTGAATGTCAGGGTGTTTGCTGCTACAAACAAGAACCTGAAAGCTGAGATTGAAAATGGTAATTTCCGTGAAGATTTATATCATCGACTGAATGTTATCCCGATTCATGTACCGCCACTTGATGAGCGAAAAGAAGATATTCCGCTGCTTGTCGAACATTTTGCAGATTTAATATGTTCGGAACAAGGAATTCAGACTAAGAAATTCAGTCAGGAAGCCATTGCCCAACTTAAACAAAGATCATGGAATGGAAATATCCGTGAACTACGTAATGTTGTTGAACGTTTGATTATTTTGGGTGCAGGAATCATCTCCAAAGAAGATGTTGAAATGTTCGCATAAACAATTATTACTTACAATGAAACCACTAAACGAACTTAGCATTGCCATTTGCAGCGATCATGCAGGATATGAACTGAAACTCGAAGTTATTCGATTTCTAAAGGCTCAAAAAGTGGCTGCTTTAAAAGATTTCGGAGCCTTTTCTTCTGAAAGTTCTGATTATCCTGACTATGCTCATCCTATGGCAACAGCCGTTGAAACAGCCGAATTTGATTACGGTATTTCTATCTGCGGAAGCGGAAATGGCATCAGCATGACGGTAAATAAACACTCCGGAATACGCGCTGCACTTTGTTGGACAGAAGAAATTGCACGATTAGCACGACTACACAACAATGCCAATGTGCTTTCGCTCCCTGCCAGATTTATTTCTGTGAACGAAGCCATGGCAATGGTCGAAACCTTTTTCAGCACTGATTTCGAAGGAGGAAGACACCAAAACAGGATTGATAAAATCCCTGCATGCTGAAAAGGCCTGCAAATCTGACTTTCTGAATTATTAAAACTACACTTCACACGACATGTCAAAAACAGAAATTTCTCAATACGGCGAATTTGGACTAATCAGGCATCTGACAGAAAAATTCAAACTGAACAACGCTTCCTCGGTGAAGGGTGTTGGTGATGATGCCGCTGTACTTGATTATCAGGACAAACAGGTATTGGTTACAACAGATTTGTTGCTTGAAGGAATTCATTTTGACCTCGTATATACCCCGCTGAAACATCTTGGTTATAAAGCGGCCGTGGTCAATTTCTCAGATATATATGCCATGAATGGCCATCCTAAACAAATTACCGTTTCGCTGGGAATTTCAAAAAGGTTTGCTGTTGAGGATTTGGAGCTTCTTTACTCGGGCATCGAACTGGCATGCGAACATTATGGTGTTGATCTCGTGGGCGGTGATACTTCGGCTTCACTTACCGGATTAACCATCAGCATTACATGTATTGGCGAAGGTGAAAAGGATAAGATCGTTTATCGCAACGGAGCCCGCGAGCATGATTTAATTTGCGTAACAGGCGACCTGGGTTCTGCCTACATGGGTTTGCAACTCCTTGAAAGAGAAAAGCTTGTTTTCAAAGGCAATGAAAATGCCCAGCCCGATTTCGAAGGAAAAGATTATATCCTGCAACGCCAGTTAAAGCCGGATGCCCGCAAAGATATTATTGAAGCTCTTGCTGAGAAGGGCATCATTCCAACTTCGATGATGGATATTTCAGATGGATTGTCCTCTGAATTGATGCATATATGTTCTCAGAGCAAAACCGGATGCCGCATCTACGAAGACAAAATCCCTATCAGCTATCAGGCTGCTGTGATGGCCGAAGAACTCAATATGAACATTGTTACTGCAGCGCTCAATGGTGGCGAAGACTACGAGCTACTTTTCACTGCATCAATAGATGACTACGACAAAATTGTGACGATGGAGGGTGTAGGCATCGTAGGTCATATGACTAAACCCGAATTGGGAATGCATCTTGTTGGTCGTGAAGGCGAAGAAATTGAACTGAAAGCCCAGGGCTGGAACTCTTTAAGCTGACCGCTTAAACACCGGATAAATTACTGCTGAGCTCAGGATATACCATAATATCAGCGGGGCAAAAGCATCCCATCCAAGAATAACTATCAAAAGAATGCATCCTCCCAAAAAGAGGTATTGCATTTTGCTTTGCGACCATTTCAATCCGGAAAATTTGAGGGAGAACATGGGTAGAGGAGATACCAGCAAACCACTGAATATTAGAGTTAGCAGCAACAATATCAGGGGCTGTTCGACCAATGTCTCTGCAAAAGAAAAGCCTACACCTGCCCAGAAAATGGCATTTGAGGGAGTAGGCAATCCGATAAATGAACTGGTCTGACTCTCATCGATATTAAATTTTGCCAGTCGCAATGCAGAAAAAACAGGTATCAGAAATCCTGCAAAAGCTAACCAGGGTGGCAAACTACTATCATTGAGCATGGTATAAACAATCGCACCCGGAGCCATGCCGAAACTTATTACATCTGCCAGCGAATCCAATTCCTTACCCATTGGAGAATAGGCCTTTAGCAAGCGAGCTGCAAATCCATCCAGGAAATCGAACAATCCGGCCAGCAAAATCAGAAAAAAAGCCACCCTGAAATTTCCCTGAAATGACAATAAGGTAGCGATGCTTCCTGCAAAAAGATTCAGCATTGTTATGCTATTCGGTATATGCTTAATTACTTTCATATCTATTCTCTCAATTTTGTGTCAATTATTATTGTAACCGGACCATCGTTAATCAATGCAACTTGCATATCTGCTCCAAACTCGCCGGTCATGATTTCTTTCTTTGTATATTCTTGCAGTTTTTGGCAACAATATTCATAAAGCGGGATGGCCTTTTCCGGTCGAGCCGCACGTATATAAGATGGTCGGTTTCCTTTTTTGGTAGAAGCATGTAAAGTAAACTGACTCACCACCAATATTTCTCCGTCAACATCCATAACCGAGCGATTCATCACCCCTTTTTCGTCGTCGAAAATGCGCAGATTGACAATCTTTGCACAGAGCCAATCGGCATCATCTTCAGAATCCTGTTCTTCAACACCCAATAAAATAAGCATCCCGTGCCCGATTGAGGCATGCTTAACATCGCCAATTTCTACGGATGCTTTGTTTACTCTTTGAATAACGACCCTCATAAGGCATTCAACTCTTCACGCTGTTTTTTCGTTAAACCGGACACAACCAACTCGTAGGAATGTTCAATCAAATCGCATAACATATCTCTGCTGATTTCAGGCTTGATGAACACTGAATTCCAATGTTTCTTGTTGAAATGATAAGCCGGTGTGATAGCACTGAATTGCTCTCTGAGTTCCACTGCCCTTTCAGGATTGCATTTGAGTGCGATTTGCGTTTCGGATTCATCCAGCGGTATCAGCGCAAACATTTTTCCCTGCACCTTAAATACAAGCGTTACCTCGTCAAAAGGAAAACATTCGGTTGCTCCTTTTAAACTCAGGCAGTATTCACGAAGTTCTTCTGTATTCATTTTGTTTGCTAAAAAAATGCATGGCCCTTTGATAAGACCATGCAAAAATAACAGTTTATTCCGAATGAGCGATTTGCCCTGTTCAGTTATTTGCAGAAGAACGAATATACCAGTTATCACGATTCATCAGTTTATTCCTGATGATGGCCGCGTTGGAGTGCTTCGCCGCAACTTTATCTGCCAGGTATGATTCATCGCTGTTATAGCCTGCATCCTGCATTCTTCGCATAGTAATACGCATTAAATCATGGAAACGGTTTCCTTCGAAGGCTGTTTCCAGGGCTAATTCCTGCTGAATTAAATCTTCCACAAAGCGTATCGAATCCATCATACTTTCCTGACGTGGAAAACGATAGAAGGTAGTATCATTTTGCGCATTCCCCAACCCACGCATTCTGATGCCTGCGTTATTCTGGAAACGGATATCATTAAACTGCATGTATGGTGGCAGCGGTGCCGGACGTTCACGGGCAGGTACAATACGCTCATCAAAAAGATTCATGGTGTTAAGACCACTTCGTAGCACGGCCATCGCCAACATCGGCTTTTCGAGTCGGTTTACAGCCTCGGCATACCTCAGATAAACGAGAGAAGAACGGTATATGATAACCCGTTGATCATACATCTTATATTTATATATCAACGATTTATCGCTTCTTATTCCCGAAAAACTGAAGTTGGTCGTAATCTGTCTGTTTGTTTCTTCGTTATACGACACCGATCCAAACATGCGTAAATCACCATTGGCATTTGAAGCCTCATTCAGATAATACACCTGTGATTTCCAGTTATTGAGAGCAATGGCTGAGGCTTTGAATTTATGTTGGTTATTCAAAGTGTCGAGAAAATAATCCTGTCCGTATTCCGTAGAACAAAGAATAGAGCTGATAACTTCTCCTGAATTGAACCCAAATGCTCTTTGCCAGTGGAGGTTTGCATTCGGACTAATCGTATTATTCACCGGAATCCAGGCAGATGAATTATTCCGATCCACAACAACGCGGCGGTCGTACAACAATCCCCGATAGGCAGTGGCGGCTTTTTCGTACTCACCTGTCCAAAGATATAAATCGCCGAGCACCAGTTTTACAGGTATCAACGAAAACATGGTATTATACGAATTAACAAATCCAAGCTGCGGATAGGGAACTTCCTGCAAAGGTTCAAGAACAGTAATCAGTCTGCCCGCAAGCGCCTGAAAATCGAGCACTTCAAAAGGTTTGTAGGCATCTTCAACCGTAAGTATCGGGTGTTGATAGTACTTTACGTTTTTGAAATTCAGTGCCAACTGCATGTAGGTCCATGCCCTGATAGCCTGAACCGCAGCATATTGCCGATGCTGAAAACGCTGACCTTTATCAATCTTCGAGGTGTCGAGATGCGCAAGGATGTAATTACAATTATTAATTACAGCATAATAGTTTCGTACATTCACATAGATATTATTCTCACTCACATCAAGGTTGTTAATCTCGCGAAGGAACACATCTGAATCGTCAGTCACTTCAAGTAAATCAGCCCTGAGTTCGCCAAGCAGCACATAGCTGTCGGCCAGTTTTTGCATTTGCGTGAATAACCCGAACATCGAAAAGATAGTATCGCCGGAAGTTTGCAATCTGTAATCTTCTTCAGCCACATACCTTCCCGAATCAGCATTCAGGAAATCATCGCAACCTGTAAATGTGGCAAACATCAACAAGGCCAGCACTGGAATCACAACATATCGTTTCATAATAGTTTTCAAAATTTGATTCAACATAAGCATCAAAGATTCAGGCGTAAACCAATATTATAACTTCTGCTCAGGGGAAGCAATCCGGCATCGATGCCCTGATACAGCACTCTGTTATTAACCGACACATCGGGGTCGGCTCCAAGATAACCGGTGAGTGTCCATAAATTCTCAGCCGACACCCACACACTGAAACCCTGAAGGAAATCGCTTTTCAGCGGAACCTGATAGGCAACTGACAATGATTTCAACCGCAAGTACGATCCATCCTCTATCCATCTGTCGGAGAAACGGGCATTGCCCATCGGGTCGCCATACACTGCTCTTGGCTGATTGGTTGTTTGTCCGTCGGCACGCCATCTTGCCAAAACTGCCAGCGACTGATTGCTCAGGTCAGATTGCGATTCGAGCATATGACGGCTGTGATTATAAATATCGTTACCCACGCTGAAAGTGAAGAGTGCGTTTACCGTAAGCTTTTTGTACCGCAAGCTCTGATTGAAAGATCCGTACCAATCAGGATTCGGATCTCCAATGATTTGTCTGTCGTTTGAATCAATAATTCCATCCCTGACGCCCATGGCATTGTGAACATCAGCAAAAATGATATCGCCGGCACCAAAGGAGACAAGTTCTCCAAATTCGTTGCGCATGGTTAGACCGGCATCGGCAGCCTGTTGTTCATCAGTAAAAACACCCATCGTTTTATATCCATAGAACACTCCGGCCGGCTGTCCGACTCTCGAAAGCACTTCAGCACCATAAATGGTAGTGATAAACTCTCCGGCCGGAAGTTGGGTAATTTGATTGCGATAACGCCCCACGCTCAAAGCTGCCTCCCACTGCAAATTGGTTGTACTGATGATTCTTGCTCCGATAGTTGCCTCCAGACCACGATTCTTCATCTGTCCTTCGTTCGACCAGTATTTTGCCAGACCAGAAACTTCCGGAAGATCTTTCAGCACCAAAAGATTATTGGTAACCGATTGAAAAGCATCCACTGCAAGGTTTATCCTGTCGTTGAACAAGCCCAAATCAATACCTACATTGGCTCTGGCTGTTGTTTCCCACTGGATTTTCGGGTTAGCAAGCTGTTTCAACACCAATCCGCTTGCAACGCCCTGCAGCTTTTCGGAACCAAAATAAGTGCGCGATTGATACGCCGGGATATCGTCATTACCACTAATGCTATATCCTGCTTTCAACTTCAACAAACTGATAAAATCCATCTGTTGCATAAACTCCTCTGATGAAGCCAGCCATGCCGCGTTCACAGCAGGGAAGAGTGCCCAGCTATGAGCCAGTATTTTGATTCCACCCTCTGTTTGTCTGCCAAAGCGCGACGAGGCATCCATGCTGAAAACTGCATTCAGGAAATAACGCTGATCGTATTGATAAACTGCATTCAGATAATGCGAGATGCTTTTCGTTTCGAGATTTACCCCATCAGAAACCAGATTGCGGAAGCTTCCTCTCAAATTAACAGAGGAATTGGATCTGGAGTTATGTCCTTCCACATAATCTGATTCGTACTCGTTGTAAATGATGCGTGTACCTGCAAAGGCATCAACGCTGCTTCGGGCATCTAATTTCTTCGAATAATTGAGGCGGGCATCAGCAAAAAGCACATTGCTGCGCATCACCTGACTCATACGTGCGTTGTACGAATCGCCGATACCATGAATAAACACCGGTGCAGCATATAAATACGGACGATAATAATCCTCGTTTGTTTTATTCAGATAATAATCGAAGTGCGCGGTTACATTTAGCTCGTTGTTTATCAAAACCTTCGGTTTTAAACTGATATTAAACCCGTTTTGCTTAACAGTATTGATAGAATGATTTATTACTGCCGGCGGATTACCCACATTGAAAATATCAGCAAAGGCAAACTCAGTTGTCAGGTCGCCCATAAAAGTATAGTTATACGGACTCAGGAACGGAGCTTTGATAAGACTCATCCAGGTGGGAGAAGTATTTGGTTCAACGCCATCATCAATTAAATTGCGGTCGATACGTGAAAATCCGATATTAATCGCTGAGCTGATTTTAGGAGTAAGCTTCAAATCAGCATTCAGTCGCATGTTATAACGCTGAAAATCATTCTGTATAACAACACCCTGATTGTTGGTAAAACCCAGTGAAAAATAGTACCTGGCTTTATCATCGCCCCCGGTTACATTAATCGCATAATTATTTTGCAACCCTGTACGATAAATATAATCGTTCCAGTTGGTCTGGTTGTGATAGCGTTTATAGGTAGAACGTTTCGGGTCGTCATTCAAAAATGGCAATTGCAATACTTCATCGTTCGTTAAGCCGGCTGTGCCCAAAATCTCCGAAACAAAAATCCTGTAATCATCGGCACCCATCACCGGAATGGTCCGGGGCTCAGCAGTGATTCCGGTACTTAAATTCAGATTGATACGGGTAACCATATCCCTTGCACGGCGTGTAGTTATGACAATCACACCATTAGCACCCTTAGCGCCATAAAGCGAGGTCCCGTCTTTGATTACCTGAATATCCTCAATATCATTGAATTCGATATTGGCCAGAGGATTAGAAAAGAAACCCGCATGAATCGATTGTACATCGTAAAGGTTATCTCTGATTACTCCGTCAATAACAAACAATGGTTGCGCGTTCTGATTCAATGAGTTTAACCCACGGATAAACAGGGAATAACCTGTTCCTATTGCCCCCGACCGATTGGCAGCACGCAGTTGCCCCCCAAACAGTTGCGGGATTATTTCATCGGCACTTACCTTTACAACATTATCCGGCACCTCTGATGCGAGCAAGCTTTTTACGGCAGTGGAATTCAACACAGGAGTGAAACCTTCGGGAAACAACACAATCTCGATAGATGTACGTCCTCTCACCCCGATTTCGCGTGGAGTATAACCAATGGCACTCACCACAAGCAGCGACGATGCTGATGATGTACGAATGCTAAAACTACCATCTTCGTCGGTTATGGCTGAAACAGGTTCATTCGATACCGAAACGCGTGCAGCAGAAATACCCTGTCCGGTACGCACATCTTTTATAACCCCCGAAATGTTGACTCCTGCCGAAGCAAACAAGGGAATCAATGTTGATGAAGTCAGCCACAAAACGATGAGCAGCAACCGGTTAAAACCGCTGCACTTGATTTTTCTATCCTGATATTTAATATTCATAATAAACTGATTCTATGTCGGATTACTGTACAGGTTCCAAAATGATATAATCGATGCGCATTCTTCGATCTCCCCGTCTTTGAATTTCCTCGACGGGTGTAACTGCATTTTCTACCCTGAGGCGGGTTGTTATTTCGGTCACTGCTGCATCCGGTTCTACGATATTTGAAAACGGAAATTCTATTTCGGTGACAAACATTTTTGAGATTTCGCCACCTGTTGCCGTGAATATCGCAGCAGTACGGTTTGTAGCCTGAAGCTGATGTGCAGAACCAATAGGTGCATTTTCAACCACGACACCCTGGGTGTTCAGGTGGGTTACATAAAACCTCACCTTATAGGGTCGCATGTCGGTAGTATCAATCACCGAAGAAGGAATCAGCACGCAATACATGCGATAACGGCCGGAAAGAACATTGGGAATTGGGAAAGTAACCGAAGCCGGTTGTGTTGTGGTTACCGTTGTTGGTTCAACCAGCAGATATCTGTTTTCGGAAACCTTTCCGCTGAAAATACTTCCGAGTGAGGAACGAACAAACAAATTGGCGAACTGAAAACTTCTGCCGTAATCGGAATTCTCAGCTTCGATAATGATGTTCTTTTGCCATGAATCGGCCAACCGAAAACGCAGCGAATCAGTGATGAAAGCAGTACCGTTGCTGAGCGTGGTTTTTCTTGCTTCATCAAAAAGATATGCCGGCTGATGGAACACGTTTCCGGTAGTAGAAATGATAGAATCTTTGGTTTCAGGATTTAAAGCACGAAATACCAGATTTTCGACCAGTGCCTGCTGGGTGAGCAGTCGCTGGCGAATCGGGCCACCATCCTTCAGCAGGGTTTTATATTTACCCTTGATATTATTATAGGCGCTTGTCCAGGCCTTATTATCAGGCAAAAGCACAGAATAAACACTGTCTTCAAGATGCAAAGCCCCAATTCTCTCAAGGATGTCATTACTGAAGATAATTACCGAATCGTACACCGCCTGACCAAACTCATTGGTTCCAATTTCGACACTGGCTGCAGGGTCGAAGGCATAGGTACTCTGACCATCAAGAAAACTTCTGATAGAATCGAGTCCGGGAGTTTTGAGAATAAACTCCCAAAGATTGCTCAGATAGGGCACCGGCGATTCAATCAAATGCAGAATCCCGTTCGTGGCCGCCTGATTAGAGCGATCGGAGATCTGAGTTTTACCACCAAACACGAAAGAATCGCCCATCCTGTTGAAAGCAATAAACTTCCTGTTTAACATGAAAATGGTTTTGGAAGTCAGCCCCGAAGTAGGATAAGCAAAACGGCTGATATGATTCAGCACCAGTTCACGGTTCTTCTGTATATCGTTGAGGGCGGCGATACTATCCAGCTGTGCTGAATTAACAGGTGCCCATACCGTGTAGGTAACCGGCTTACTAAGTAATGTGTCAAAACCGGTGCTTTGCAGCATGGCAGTAAAGGTGCTCAAGGTATTATCGGCACTAATCAGCTCGAAAAGCGTTTTGTCGGAACCGGTTTGTTGCCCCTGACCATAATGCTCATCCCACAAGTCGTTACACGATGTGACAACAAGCATCAGCGATATCAGCGGAATCAATAATTTAAACTTCAAATTACACATATAGCGTATTATTATTTTATTCTACATCCTCAAATTCAAGCATTTCAATCGGAACAAACTCAAGGAAATCCATCATGAACTGTCCCTCACGCACAGCTTTTACTGTAAAGAAATGCGTTTTGGTAGTTTCGAAAGTATATGTTCCAAGTATTCTGCGCAGGTATTGCGGACTGTTTCTGGCAATTCTGCGTCCATACCACACACCCAGTACATCTCTGAAGGTAGAAGGGCCTTTCATATATCCACGGTTACGCATCATTTTATCATTCTCGAACCCGAACGGATCCTCCGGATCGATTCCCGGTTCCACAAAACCTACGAGGGGGTCGTTGGCCAAAATACGTAAATCGAGCGGAATACCGCATGGAACATAATTCCAGTATAGCTGTGCAGCTCCACGACCTCCGGTTGGCTGGTATCCGAATCTTATTTCATAGGTGCCGGCAGGGATGGGAGGCGTTTCCAGGGTAAAATCATACATACCCCTCAGATAAATCTCATCGCCCTGATAATCGAGATAACCACCATAGGCATTCAGATAACAGAAGCGGGTATTTTCAGAGGCCTTCAATCTTTCGATATATCCCGGAGGGAAAACCCACGACCGCGGCTTCGATTTATCATAATATCGCATGTTGTTATTGGTAATTTCGGGAAAGAAAGAAGCAGCATCCATCCTGAGTCTTTTGCTGGAGAGCATGGCAACAACATTGACATCATAAATCAAAATGCGGTCGATTTCATGATAAACCCCGTTAATCGCATCTTTATCTTTATAATCAAGATTGATGCGAACAGCCTCTCCGGTTTCAGGAATTTTATTGATAGGGTTCGCTCCTACCGATCCTCTTTCGAGCTTCACTTCCATGAGGGTATTCGGACTCATCGTTTCGATATACTCATACATATCGTAAGTCTTGATCATGTGGTCGGTGTCGTACGCTTCAATAAACTGATTGTAGGTCAATTTCTTATTGATACAATGATAGGCTACGTATTTGTATAGCGAACTTCGCGGATCACGCGGATCAGTTATTAAAGCATCAGCAGGGTTTTCATGATACACATGCTGTGCAGCGTAAGCCTTCAGCTGATCCAGAGTTTCAATTCCATACATTGTCTTGTAAGTCTCGTCACTTGTCATGAGTATGGTATAGCCATATTTGCGCGATACCGGCAGTTCATCCACCGAGCCACCTCCCTGAACGAAAGTAACATCGATATAACTGTAATTTTTGGGATCGTAACTTTCGTCGCGTGTTTTGGTGAGCAGGTTGGCAACTCCTGTTTCGAACAGTGCACTTACGAAGAGTGAGAATTTTTCATCTTCGGCCACTGCCTGAATAATATTCAATGTTGATGGGTCAAGTACCCGATTAATAACATGCACAATACCGTTGCTCACTTTATTATTCCTTGAAATAATTCTCGAACGGTCGTTTACATAATAGAACAAGGTATTTCCTTCGGTTCTGGAGGAAGTTGACACATAGCGATCGCTCATGGTAAGAAAAGGCATCAGGCCATCGAGGAATTCATCAGTCGGGACTTCATAACCCTTGATGATGTGGTCATACACAATCTTGCGCAACGAATCAACTTCGAGTTCGGCGTAAGAATTCATTCCCTTCTCCTGATAGTATTGGAACATTGCCTCGTTTGTCGGGGCAAAGATGGTATAATCGCCATATGCATTGATTAGTCCGAGTACATCAGTCACTTCCAGCACTTTCACAAATTCGGAGAACTGGTCCTGTCTGTTTTCAAGAAACTCTCCCATCCTTTCTTCTCTGAATGTATCAATAGTCAATGGTTCATCAAGACATGATGGTGTTAGTACCAACAACATCAGACAACAAGCTGTCAGGTAGCTTTTCAGCGACCCTGTCTTCCATCTGTTAATTAACGGTTTGTTCATAATCATTCTCATTTCAAGTTACTTCATAAATTCAGAGTTTTCATCATAGAAAGGGTTTTGAACCAGGCTGGTGTTAATCTCCAGTTCCCTTTTCAGGATAGGCATGTAAAGCGCATTCATCACCGAAAGTCTTCTGATTTGCATGTTATCGCCCGAGAGTTTCGGACTGATATACGGCAGCATGGCTGTTGGGTCGGCTTTGCGGCGTACAAGTCTCATCAAATCGAACCAGCGTTTTCCTTCAAACATTAGCTCTCTCTGACGTTCGCGCAGCACTAATTTTTCCATGTCGCCCTGATTCGCGTAATTGGTGTAGAGCAGCGAATCGGCAGTAAGATTCGACCGCAAATAGGTTTCGTTCACTAAACGCAGCGCCGATCTCAAATCATCGTCGTTGCGGTACAGTTGCACCAGTGCTTCAGCTTTCATCAGGATTACATCGGGCAAGCGATACAAAATCCAGTTTACTGTTGATGATGCAGGACGATATCTCGGAGTAATCGTTTCATCAGCATTCTCGGAGGCTTCAATCAGCGCGTATTTATAAATCGCATATCCGGTTCCGTTAACCGATGTTCCAAAGAAATTGGTTTCACGAATATCCTTTGTGCTTTCCTTTACAGATGAAGCGGCATAATCGAACGGACTAAAATTACCTCTTGTTGTTAAATACAATGGAAAACTCAGTTCCCCGAAAGGATTCCCTCCATATCCCAGGAAGATGTTTGCAATGTTATTATACTGCACATCTTTGTCGAATTGCAATTCAAATATGCTTTCCGTGGAATTTCCTTCATAAAAAACCTGATTAAGCAACCTTCTGCCTTCCACGAGCTTCAGTGAGGGATCAGCCAAAATCTCTTCGCATATACTGATACAATTCTCGTATTGTTCATCCCACAAATACACATCGGCCAGGATTGCATTGACAGCATTCAGGGTAACCCTGCCTTTGTTATAGGCTCCTTTGCCATAGTCACGTCGCACACCCTGTTTGGCACGCAGTAAGTCCGCTATTATCTGATCAATGATTTCACGTTCCGATGATTTTGGCACCCTGTACTCCTGCGTGTCATCGATGCTGGGCTGGGTAATCAGGGGGACTTCTTTGAACGTTCTTACCAGGTAGAAATACATCAGTGCTCTGATTGCCAATGCTTCCGACTCCATGGTGCGCAACTTGCTCGGCGTGAAGTTCGGGTCTGAATTGACCACCCCGGGCGCATAATGCAGGAAAGTATTGCAATAGTTAATGACAGCATAAAACGGTCCCCAGTTGGCATACACATTGGTCGGGGTGATATTCACATTCAATATCCGGAGCATATCGAGTCGGCCACTGTTTCCTTCCACCACATTATCCGATCGCACCTCACCCCAAACCAGCATTCTTTCAATTACCTCGTCGAGTATCATACCCCTGTAGCAGGCTGCGAGTACCGAATTTGCCTGAGCTTCAGTCTTCCAGTAATCTTCGAGAACAATCTCGCTCTCCGGACGTAAATCGAGCCAGTCGGAGCAGGAAGACAGGACCAAAGCTGTTGCTGCTGTTAATATAATGATGATCTTTCTCATATAATAATCAATTTAGAATCCTACAGTAATACCCAAAGTCATATCTTTCGACCGGGGAGTTTGACCCCAGTCCTGACTAATCCCCAACGTGCCGTATGAAATTTCGGGATCGACACCGGTATATTTTGTCAGCACGAACAAGTTATTGAAAGTGAGATAGAAATTCAACCGCTCAATCTGCAGTTTGCGAACAGTTTCGCGTGGCACTGCATAGTTAAACGTCAGATATTTAAATCTCAGGAACGAACCATCTTCCACATAGCGGTCGCTTCCCAGCCAGTTATATCCATGATTGAACAATGCCCGCGGAATGGGAGTTACATCGCCATCTTTGCGCCATCTCCAGTTTACGGCAATGCTCTGGTTGTTGGTCGAATGCATATTTTCAGCCATCATGCGCGCCATATTCACAATCTTGTTTCCCACACGATAGTTGAAAAAAGCGGTAAGCGAGAAGGTTTTATATCTGAATGTTGGTCCGAATCCACCATTAAAAAGAGGATTTGAATTACCCAGGTAAACGATGTCGAGTTCATCAATACTACCATCATGATTTCTGTCTTCATAAATAGCATCACCACCACGGAAACGGTATTCGTTGGTACGGCCGTAAGCAAACACCATCGGGATGGGTTCGCCTTTCTCATCGAGGATAACCCTACCCTCGCGGTTTCTGGCTACCGGAGCGTTTTCCTGCGTTCCCGGCTTGTACTCATCATACTGATAAACACCTTTGTATTTGAAACCGTAAATCGATCCGAACGAATTTCCTTCCTGAATACGGGTAAGGTACGAACCATTATCGTAGTTGAAATCGCCATTATAGGCATTAAGAATCGCCTCGTTAAGCTGAACAATTCTGTTGATTGAATTGGCAATGTTAAAGCGGAAATCAACACTGAAATCTTTGGTGCGGAACAAGCGGTTGGCGTAAAGATTTATTTCCCATCCCTGATTGTCCATGGTTCCTGCATTTTGATACGAGAGCACATTAAATCCTGATGAATTGGGGATATCGACATTGGAGAACAGCAAATCTTTGGTACGTTTGAAATACACATTGATGTCCGCCTGCAGTCTGTCCTCGAATAAACCCAAATCAAGTCCGTAGTTAAAAGAGGATGTTGTTTCCCACTTCAAATCTTTCAGCTGCAATGAAACCGGCCTTTGCGAGGTCATGTCGATATAACCGCCAAAATCGCCATACCTGCTGAAATGCAGATACTCGTAGCGTGGTTGATTACCTGCAAGTCCCCAGCCCGGACGGAAAGCCAGCATACTCAGCCAGCTCACATCCTGCAGAAAATCCTCGTCGGATGCAATCCATTTCAGTGAGATACCCGGGAAGTTACCGAATTTCCTTCCATCGCCGAATTTGGTACTTCCATCGCGGCGGAAAGTTCCTGAAAAGATATAGCGCGACATATAAGAATAGTGTGCTCTGAAAAGATAACCTACCGAACGCCAGTGCGATCTGCTGGTAAACTGGTTGGCAAGAAATCCCGGCGTTGAAGCTTCTGAGATATTGCCGGAGGGCAAACTGTGCGAAACAATTCCCTGATAGGTTGAGCGGCCTTCGGTAGTTTGAAACGAACCATACAATAACAGATTGTGGTTCTTGTCGATAAAATTGGGCACCCACGAAATATTGTTATCGGTCTGGATAGTGATAGCTTCGTGGTCGCCACTTTCCGCTCTGTTGAATAAGCCACTGCTCCATGGGAAGTTGGTTACTTCACTCGGCAGGAACTTCGTTGTTTTATCGTTATTGATATCGAACGAAACATACATGCTATAACGCAGGGTTTGTTCGTTGGGGTCGAGTAAATCATACTGCAAACGGAAGGTGGGAAGTATCCTGAAATTCTTGACATTGTTGGTTGCCAGCATTGCCAGAGCCACCGGGTTTACCAAAAACTTCTGGTCCCAGTTGAGTCGTGACGATTCCAAAATATTATAAAACTTATCCCGATTTTCTACTCCTGCGGCATCCTGTTCGTAAATGGTAATGTTAGGCATTTTCTTGTAAGCGATACCCAAAATCGAGAGGTTGCGGTTTGGTGTTCCGGCTTCGGTAAAAGTATAGTTACGTTTATTATCGGAAAAAGAATATGTCAATTCCGAAGTAAATCTGAGACGGTCGGACACCCGGTAATCGAGGAAAGCCCTTGACGACAAGCGGCGGAATTCCTGACCAATCACTGTCCCGTTTTGGTTCATAAAACCACCTGCGATACGATATGTTGCCCTGTCGCCACCACCCGAAACAGTGAGGTAATGATCATTGATATTTCCTATCTGTGTCACTTCCTTCACCCAATCAGTATTATTGTTATACTGCTGAAATTCGGTAAAGAAAACATCGTAATTATACTCATCAAAATTGGCCGCATTCTCGTCCTGTGCCGGATTAAAGAAAGCCTGTTTCATGAGCATGGTATAGTCGTCGCCACTCAGCATTTTCAACCCCCGCGGCTGCACAGTACCAGTATATCGGAAGGAGTATTCAACGCGTGTGGGACCGGTATAGCCTCTTTTGGTAGTAATCATAATAACCCCATTGGCACCCCTCGACCCCCAAACAGCCGATGCTGCTGCATCTTTTAAAACTGAGATTTCGAGGATGTCATCAGGATTGATGCTCAACAGGTTGGCATACTGCTCCTGGTTCGAGTTGGCATAGTCGAAACTCTGGTCAACCTGCATCTCATAAGGGATGTTGTTAACCACGATGAGCGGTTGATTATTTCCTGTGATAGAGCTGGCACCACGAATACGCATGCTGGTTCCGCTACCAGGGTCGCCCGAGTTGGCTACGATATCCAATCCTGCAATTCTACCCTGCAGCGCATCATCAATCGAACTCACCTGGATACCTTCTATCTCTTTCATATCGAGGGTTTGAACGGCAGTAGCAATCTCACGCTGTGGAATATTGAATCCTCCTTCGCTGTGGCGACGGGCTGCGGTGATAGTCACATCGCGTATCATTTGCGTTTGCTCCTCCATGGTCACATCGAGGCGGGTTGCGTTTCCAATAACCCTTTCGAAACCGTTAAATCCTACATAGCTGAATGTTATCCTGTTGGATGTACTGCGAACCCGCAATACATACCTGCCATCGAAGTCGGTAACAGTTCCGCTAACCACCCTGTTATTGGCATCCACCTCGGCCACGTTAACCCCGATCAAAGGCTCGCGATCCGACGATGAAATTACCTGTCCCTGAACAATAACATCAGTACGTTGAGCTATGAGCGTGGTCACACAAAAAGTGAGCAATGTTATAAAAAGTGTTTTTATGGTTTTCATGCTTAAACTCTGTTATTTGAAATTCAACACCTGATTAATTTGGTGAACCACAGCTGTAGAAGAAGTGATTATCATCGAAGTGGCATAATCCTGTCCCGCACCCGTTCCGTCAACATTTCTGAATGCCGATGGCCGGTTGTTAAACACGAAATCGCGGGTAAGGATGTTGTACAAACCATTGGAAGTAACCACCTGCGCATCAGCCCCTGTCTCCGTTTTCAGATGCAGCGACCCATTATTTGCGGTGATGCCTATCTTATAATATTTGTTGCGGAAAGTACCGAAATGTGTCGGGTCATTATCCTGTTTGATGGTTGCCGACTGGAAAACCCTGTTTTGACTGAAGTTATCGACAAAAACAGAATTGTCCTGGAAATGATACCGCAGGAAACGCTCCAGCTTTACCATCTCGGCATTTTGCTCTGCTGCTGTTGCAAGCTGATTGATGCCAACAATATCGCCCCGCGACTCCCAGGGTTTGATGTAGCCCGCTGTTATGGCCGCGTTGATAGCCTCGTTGGTAGGAACATACACCGTATAATGGAATGTGTTGAAGAATTTCACATTCATATCAATACCGAAATAATTCGTTCTGTTGACAAAAATCACTGAGCTGCTGTTTGAAGGAAACCCTGACAGCAACTGGAAAAACTCGCTGAATTCGGGAGTCTCGCTCAACACTTTATACACTGAACGGGTAGGCGATTGTATGGGTCGGTCGATAAAATAGGTGCCTCCGTTCGACTGATAATAAGCCCGTGTGGTATTAACCACCTCGTTGCGTTGTATGTTTCCTCCGGCCTGTACTTTCAGGTTATTACCTTTTCCGTTGATTTTGACCACCACATTCCCTTTGGTGATATAATATTCCTGCCCCGATTCCACATCGCCCACAACCACATGCGAGTTCAACATATCGAGCATTCGGTTAATCAGGAACGACTGGTTGGTTATAACCCCAACTGAGTCACCAAAAGTACCCGTTTGTCTGTCGTACCGGTACACAGTAGCATTCACCGTTTTGGTAACTTCGTTGAACCAGAATTTCAATCCTCCGGTAACATCTTTGGCATCGGAAATTGGGTCGATATAGCCTGCAAAGTATTCATCGGTAGGAACAAAAAAGCTGTAGCGGCTCACCAGCGAATTGAGATACAGGCGGAAGTCGTTTTGCACGATTGCCCATTTCCATATTTTGGTTTTATTGGTTGGAGCAGCATCGTTGGCACTGAGAAGCACCGGACCATAAACCGAGATATAATCATCGGGAGGATATACCTTGTTTGTTTCGAAAACAGCACCGTTGGTTCCCAGATACACCCTTTCAATATCAGCTCTTTTAACCGGCAACACCGAGTTATCTTCGTCAACCATATTGGCAAATCTGCTTGGCACCGATTCGATCAACGAAGTACGCATGTGCCTTTTGATGAAAAGCGGAAGAATATCCAGTGGTACGCTGTCCCACTCCAAAAAACGGTCTTTCAACACAGCACCTTCGGGCGAATCAAAATACCCCTGCATGGCCTGGTTGGTGGGCACGAACATGGCGGCCATGTCCGACTGCAAAGCGTTTCCTCCCACGGTGCGGGCATACATATTCCATCCCGGATCGTAGGGTAACAGTAAATCGACAGGCACAGCCTGACCCGATGGATACACGGTAGTTCCACCCAAACGGGCAAAATAACGCTTCACAAAAATCGAGTCGGTAAACACCTGACCATACAATCTGTTCATCAAATCCTGATACAGGATGGTGTTTTGGGGATCCGGACGAGGAACCACAAACCTGTTCAAAACCTTCGAAAACAATGATGTGTTAGGATTGGTATTGATGTATTCAGCCATATTCTTTGGCGGAATCATTACCTTTTCCAATACATTGATGTATCCGTTTTTACAAACAATATCTTTGATTTTAACCCTGATGCCGAAGATGTGAGCATCATTTTCAACGCGTGTACGACCGGTAAGAATATTAAAGTCGTCGTGAGAAATCTGAGCCTGCGCCATATGTTTCTGCGTGAAATACATCAGTGTGGGAGGCGTATTATCTTTGAGCAGGTAAATGCCCCTGTCGCGGTAGAAGTCCCATGACGTTCCTTCAGGAAGTTTATTTCCGGGAACGAAAGGAACGCTATCAAGCACATTCACAGCTGTTTGTCTTCTGAATGCCTGTCCTTCTCTCAAACCATTGTTGTTGTAGTTGGCCAGCATCTCAATCAAATAGGCATTGTTAAGCATACCAAAATTGAGAATCAGACTTTTCTGGGCGCGGGTCATTTGTTCGAAGTTACGAACTCCCCATTCATTATCGAGGAAGAATGCTTCAAAAGCAGCGTCATCAGCCACAAAAAGCGTATTACTTCCTGTTTTGCTGAGCACTGTTTCGTATCCGAGTTCATCGATCATCCTCACAAAGTAGGTATAATTACCATCCTCTTTCAGGAAGTCGTAAATGCTTTCACCCAACCAATCGGGCTCTTTATCGTCGTAGGGATAGTCATCGCAGGAAACCAGCCATCCTGTCGTCACGATCAGGAGCAAAGCCAGTTTTACCGACAGAAAATTAATTCCTGTGAAATTGTACTTCATCATATGATTTTTTCCGTAAATAGGTTAACTTACTCAGGGTAACACGCAAGCCATTTGTAGGATTGCCATGCAAAAGTACGACACTAAAAAATGATGAAGGTGGATTAATACGTATTTAATGGAGATAAATTTCCTATCTTTGAGGCCGAATTATAATAGATGAATAAAACAATAATACTCATAATAAGCTTCTTAGCCTCCCTGCATATATCCGCACAGAATTTCAGTAACAGCAATTTACCTATAGTTATTATCACTACGGATATCAATCCTGCAAACGGAAATCCATACGAAATTGTTAACGATCCCAGGGTTCCGGCAAATATGAAAATCATATTTCGTCCTGATGGTTCACGCAATTACCTGACTGACCAAAACAGTCCTGAGTTTTTGAATTACAATGGTAAAATTGACATCGAAATACGGGGTTCAAGTTCACAGGAAGTAGATAAAAAAGGGTACGGCCTAACAACCCGCAGGGCCGATGGCGTTACCAATAACAATGTGAGTCTTTTGGGAATGCCACAGGAGAACGACTGGATACTCATTGCCTTTGCTTTCGATCCTTCATTGATGCGCGATTATCTGGCCTACACAACCTACGGCTTCACCGGAAATTATTCTCCCCGCGTTAGATACTGCGAACTTGTAATCAATGGGAATTACCGTGGGTTGTATTTGCTGTCCGAAAGAATTAAAATTGACGACAACAGGGTCAATATTACCAAACTATCACCTTCCGACAATAGCGGAGAAGCTGTAACGGGAGGCTATATTACGAAAAGCGATAAGACAACAGGAGGCGATCCGGTGGCATGGCGACTGGGCAATGCTGAGTTTATTCATCACAGACCAAAACCGACAGATATCACTACGCAACAAAACACCTACATCCATTATCAGTTTACAACACTCAACAATGTTGCTACTGACAAAAACAACTCACTGATTGATGGAATTCCCTCTGTCATCGACATCCCATCTTTTGTGGATTTCTTCATCCTGAATGAGCTTTTCTCTAATGTTGACGGATATCAGTTCAGCACCTTTTTTCATAAAGACAGGAATGGGAAGCTTCGTGCAGGTCCTATTTGGGATTTTAATCTGACACTGGGTAATGATTTGTTTCACTGGAACTATGACAGAAGTAAAACCAATATTCTTCAGTTCGAGAATGGGAATGTAGGAGCTCCTTTCTGGAGGAATTTGTATAATAATGATACCTTCAGATGTTATTTGTCTAAAAGATGGAACGAACTGACAGCTTCCGGTCAGCCGCTCAATTACACCGAACTTGTCAAATTAATTGATGCAACAGTCCAGCTGACTTCCGAAAGTGTTTCGCGTGATCGAATTCGCTGGAACACAACGGTATCGTATAACTACAACATCAGCAATATGAAAAGCTGGCTGAATACCCGTATTCAATGGCTCACCAATCGGTTCGGTTCATATAACAGCTGTTCCAATGTAGCTGTTCCCAAACTTGTAATCACAAAAATCAACTATAACCCGATGCGGGTGGGAGTTATCCCGGGCGACAGTCTGGAGTTTATCGAAATTACCAATGCCGGAAATAACACCGCCGACCTGACAGGAGTGTATTTCAGGGAGCTTGGTTTAACTTATCGCTTCCCCCCATACACAACGCTTGAGGCAGGTAAGAGTCTGTATTTAGCGTCAAATGCACGGATTTTTGAATTGCATTATGGTTTTAAACCATTCGGCCAGTACAGTCGACAGCTAAGCAACAAGAGCGAGAAATTATTAGTGAGTGATGGCTGGGGCAATACGATAACCATGGTTGAATACATGGACGATAATCCCTGGCCCCGCGAGGCCGATGGCAGAGGCATGTATCTTGAATTAATTAATTTGTACGGCGATAATAATGATCCGGCCAACTGGACTGCATCCGGGGAAATTCTTTCGGGTATAGACACAACACTCAAAGACATCGTAAGCATCTTCCCTGTTCCTGCCCGCACAACCATCAGGGTAAGTGCCGGTGTGGCCATGGTTCACGCTTACAGCATCACTGACCTTACCGGGCGACTGATACATGCCGGTCAAATGGATTATTCAATGGACAATACCATCAATATTGAATTCCTGAGACCGGACATTTACCTTATCAGACTCCGTTTCGAAAATGGAGAAGAGGTTGTCAGGAAGCTTGTGGTGAGGTAAGGATTTACAAATACCGCGACACATTGCCACTGATTTCCAGCAGTGATATTTCGCTGAGTTTGGTGGCGTATTGCGATTGCAGCAGGCGTTCTTCGGCTTCGAGCAGACTGTTTTGTGCTTCGCGCAGCTGAATGCCGGCAAGCTCCCCGAGTTTGTAGCGCTCCATGGCTATTTCAAAGTTTTCGCGGGCATGCGCAAGGTTTTCAATTTCGAGTCGGGTAAGATCCATATTATTAATGTATGCCATCCACAAATTGGCAAACTCGCTCCTGATATTGATTCGCATTTCCTCAATGGCTAACTCCTGATTTTCAATCCTGATTTGGGCATTCCTTTGGCGGCGTACCCGATTAAAACCATCGAAGATATTGTAACCCACACTGATTCCGTAATTGAAACCAAGGTTGTTTTGCCTGCGGTTAGTTCCCACTTCGTACAGGTTTTCAGTATATCCATAACCACCGCTGAGACGCACATAGGGATAATTGGCACTGCGCTCTGCCTGTAAATCGATTACCCTGAGATTCTTCTCCTTATTGGCCAGCAACAAAAAGGTATTGTTACTCATGGTCTCGGCCAGCAGCATTTCCCTGTTGAGCAATTCATCGAAAACAAAACAGGTATCCCTTGCCAGGAATGGCGAGTCAACAACGGGTTTCGACATCATGCGGTTGAGTTGAACCCGCGAAGCATACAACACTTCGTACTGACGGATAAGCCTCGAACTATCGGTGTTGAAGTCAACCCTCGCCTGTTGTAAATCGAGCCTCGAAAGATTCCCAATCTCGTAACGAGCCTCCACGATTCGCAGTCGCTCGCCCGACAATCTCACTGCCGATTCCAGGTTTTGCAGTCGGATGGTTTGGCGCACATAATTAAAATATTCCGCAGCCAGATCCGAGATATAACCTTCAATCTTCATGCGTGTCTGCAGCATACCAACCTCTTGCAATTCCTTCAGTCGGTTATAATTCGCCTGAATATTAAACCCGTCGAAGATGGTCCAGTTAACCGACATGCCCGTGTTGAGCGTTTGGTTTGAAACAGCATTCTGAACGACCGCAGCACTTCCGTCGCGCGGCTCCTGTCGGATATTACTTTCGGTACCACTGAAAGAGGCATTCAGATTAACCGTTGGCAAATAGCCGGCATTACCGGGCGTTACATTGTTATCCGCAATTTTTTGCTCATTACGCACCATCCTGATTTGATAGTTTTGCTCCAGTCCGATGGCAATACATTCCTGCAAACTCATTAGTTCAGAGGCTGCAACATGAGCAATTGAGAGGATGAAGATTACTATGGTTGATATTATTCTGCTAAACATTTTTCTGTCAGTTTAAAAACTCAATCTTTCAGTTCCTTATTTTTTCTTTCGGTTGAAATAAACATATACATGGCCGGTACAACGAACAGGGTAAGGAAGGTAGAAACAAAGATACCTCCCACTACGGCCACACCCATAGAAATTCGTCCGTTTGCACCTTCGCCCGATGCCAATGCCAGCGGCATCAGACCCAGAATGGTTGAGAAACTCGTCATCAGGATAGGACGTAAACGCTGTTGGGCTGCACCCTGCACCGCTTCATATTTAATCATGCCATTGCTCTGACGCTGGTTGGCAAATTCAACAATCAGGATTCCGTTTTTCACAACCAAACCAATGAGCATGATAAGACCAATCTGACTGAAGATATTCATGGTAATTCCGAAAATCCACATAAAGACTAAGGCGCCGGCTAATGCGAGTGGAACCGAAAGCATGATGACAAACGGATCTTTAAAACTTTCGAACTGGGCCGAAAGCACCAGATAGATGAGTATCAGTGCCAGCACGAAGGCAAACATCAGACTCGACGAGCTCTCGCGAAAATCTTTGGAGTCGCCGGCCAATGCCGTTCTGAAAGTTTCGTCGAGCGTTTCCTTCGCGATGCGGTCCATTTCATCGAGCGCATCACCAAGTGTTACGCCCTCTGCCAGTCCTGCCGAAACCGTAGCCGAACTGAAGCGGTTGTAGCGGTACAGTTGAGGAGGAGCCACCGATTCTTCCAGTTTCACCACGTTATCGAGCTGTATCATTTGTCCCTCGCGGTTCTTGAGATAGATGGTTTTCAGATCGAGCGGTGTGTTTCGCTGCTGACGGTTTATTTCACCCAGAATCTGGTATTGTTTCCCGTTCATGTAGAAATAACCCATGCGTTGTCCGCTGAGTGCATACTGCAGGGTTTGCCCGATGTCGCGGGTGCTCACACCCAGCAAGGATGCTTTATCGCGGTCGATAACAATACGCGTTTCAGGTTTGGTGAATTTCAGGTTCACATCGGCCATTTGAAACTTCGGACTTTCATTCACCCTTTCCATGAAAATGGGGATATACTCTTCG
This sequence comes from uncultured Paludibacter sp., assembly GCA_964389115.1. Lineage (GTDB taxonomy): Bacteria > Bacteroidota > Bacteroidia > Bacteroidales > Paludibacteraceae > Paludibacter. Next base: position 136,262 of record CAYMDE010000002.1, read on the forward strand.
AGCTTGGCCAGCGTAGGCGATTGCAAAACATACTGCACCGGCATCGAAGCCCGTCGTCCGCCAAAGGTAGATTGCTGCTGCACAAAAGCGCGGGCAGCTGTCTCCCGCCGTACCGCAGCCGATATCGCATCGGAAATTTCCATTTGCGAGCGCTCCCTGTTTTGCATGTCGGGAAGCAACACCCTCACCATACCGAAAGTGCTTCGGGAAATGGAGATATTCGATTCCACCTCGGGAACAACACTATCAACAATCTGTGAGATACGCTCGGTATAGTCGCGCACAAACTCATAGGTAGCACCCTCGGGCGCCGATGTACGCACTGTAACCTGCGAGCGGTCTTCGAGCGGCGCCATTTCATCCGGAATTGTAATCCATAAACTGATGATAATTCCAACCGTGAAAAGCACGATTACAAGCGATACCCATTTATATCTTAAAAAGCCCTGCAAAGCCTTTTCATAGACAGCATTCAACTTCAGGAAGAAAGGCTCTGTTTTGGTATAAAACCAGTTATGCTTCTCTCTCCGTTTAAGGAATTTCGACGAAAGCATGGGGGTGAAAGTAAGTGCAATAAACGAGGAGATAACCACCGCACCTGAAATCACGATACTAAACTCGCGGAAAAGTCGCCCTGTCATTCCTTCCAGAAAGACGATGGGGAAGAATACTGAAACCAGGGTAATCGTGGTGGAAATTACCGCAAAGAAAATTTCCTTAGAACCCGCAATACCCGCCTGAATGGGAGTCATCCCGCGCTCAATCTTCTGATAGATATTTTCCGTTACCACGATAGCATCATCCACTACCAGTCCAACTGCAAGCACCACCGCGAGCATCGAAAGCACATTGATAGAGAAGTCGGCAACATACATGATAAAGAATGCTCCAATCAGCGAAACCGGAATTACGAGGATGGGGATAAGCGTTACCCTCCAGTCGCGCAGAAACGCAAAAATAATGATGATAACCAGGATGAAAGCGATGAAAACCGTATTACTCACCTCGCGGATAGAGGCACGAATAAAGCGGGTATTATCGAAAACGACATCCGTTTTAACATCGTCGGGAAGGTCTTTTTCGAGCTGCAGCAAACGACGTTGCACCTCATCAGAGATACTAATCTGGTTAGCTCCCGGTTGCGGAATAATAACCGTACTCACCATGGGAACACCGTTGCGACGAAGAATATTGCGTCTGTTTTCAGCATCAAGTTCAGCTTCACCGATATCGCGGAAACGCACAATTCTGAAATTATCTTCTTTGATGATGAGGTTGTTAAACTCTTCGGGAGTTTCCATCAGCCCAAGTGTTCTGATGGTTATTTCCAGTTTATCGCCTTCGATGCTTCCCGATGGAAGCTCCACGTTTTCGCGGTCGATAGCCGCCTTCACATCCATGGGGGTGATGTTGTAGGAAGCCATTTTCACCGGATCGAGCCACAGTCGCATCGAATACCTGTTTTCGCCCCATATCTCCACAGCACTTACGTTTTGTATCGTTTGCAACTGCTCCTTGATGGTAAGTTCTGCAATTTCAGTCAGTTCGAGTAACGAACGCCTTTCGCTTTGCACTGTAATCTGGATAATCGGACTCGCATCGGCATCGGCCTTCGAAACAGTAGGAGGATCGCAGTCGCGCGGCAAATAATGCTGTGCCCTCGCCACTTTGTCGCGCACATCGTTGGCAGCCGTTTCGAGGTCGACACTCAGTTCGAACTCAACCGTTATGCTGCTTGAGCCCTGTCGGCTACGACTCGTAAGCGATCTGATACCGGGGATACCATTAATATTCTGTTCGAGCGGTTCGGTAATTTGTTTCTCGATAACCTCGGCATTGGCACCCGGATAGCTCACCCATACATTAATGATAGGGTTATCCACATTGGGATATTCGCGAACCGGCAGGTAGGAGTAGCCGATGACCCCGAGAAGCAGGATTACCAACACAAATACCGAAGCCAGTACCGGTCGTCGTATGCTTAATTCTGAAAGATTCATTTTGATTGTCTTTTTTAATGCTGGTTTTCAACAAAGTTGTCGATAACCACCTCTGATCCATCACGCAACTGCATCACCCCGGTAACAAGCAGGGTATCGCCAACCTGCAGTCCGCGTGTAATTTGCACCGATGAAGCAGTTCTCAGTCCTTTTGTTAGTTCCACCTGTTTTGCCCTGCCATTGCGATATACATAAGCGATATCCCGACCCATTTCAGCAATCGAAGAGATAGCGGGAATCACGATGGCATCATCAATTTCGCGCAAAACTATTTCGATGGTAGCTGAATGTCCGGGTCTTAATCTTCCGCCGGGATTATCATACAAGGCACGAGCCTTGAGTGAAAGTGTACGTTGGTCGAGCGTCGATTCCAGCGCATAAACCTTCGCGTGGTATTCATTGAAATCATTGTCTAAGCGGAATCGAATCGGCGTTCCCGGTCTGATGTCGTTGACCTGCCGTTCGTTAACAGAAAATTCAATCTTCAGTGGCGAATAGCGTGTGAGGCGGGCAAGTACACTTCCGGTTGAAGCAAAAGCACCCTCGCTGAGCAAACGAAGTCCGACAACCCCATCGAAAGGAGCACGAAGTTCGGTTTGACGAATACGCGCCTTAATCAGTTCAATATCTGCATACAACTTATCGAGGTCGGTGGTAACGGTTTGGAAGGTCTCCTGACTTACCGCATCGCGGGCAAGAAGGGCACGCTGGCGGTTTACCCTTTCCTGAGCCAGTGGTAATTGAGTCTCCAGTTTTCGGAGTTCCGCCTGCAAAGGTTCATCGTTTACCTTTCCGAGTAGTTCTCCCTGTCGCACATACGACCCTTCACGAAAGTAAATTTTAACAATCTTTCCGGAAGTTTCAAACGAAAGATCCACCTCTTCGTCGGGTAATAACTGCCCTTTGGTACGAAAAACATCCGTTAGTTTCTCATGTTTGAGCACCATGGCATTTACATTGAGCGGCATTCGTCGCTGCTGACCACCCCCTGCCATTGCGGCCACTGTTGCATCTTCAGCCGGTGAAAACAACCTTTTTATACCCGGGAAAAAGATGATAAACAACAACAAAAGAGCCAGTGAGGCGAAAACTATGATTTTCGATTTCTTATTCATAAAAAGAATGATCTTGTATTGAAATTGAATTTTTATGCTGAAAAAAAACAGCCTGCTAAGTTATGCAAATATTCTTGGAAACAAAAAGCTGAATTGCTTTATCCTTAACGAACAAATTAGGTTTAACATGCGAAGAGACGCGAAAAATCGCGCCTCTACAACTATAATGAATATGTATCCGGAAATTTACTTCAAAAACTTATGAACCGATTTGTTGCCAAATTGAGGCTCAACCACCACGATATATACACCGCTGGCAAGGTTAGCTATTTCAACCGTGTTGACATTTTCCGACACCGATTGCAATACACCATTTACCGAGTAGATGCTTACCCTGCGTACATCGTCGAGCAGGATTCTGTTATCGCGCAGAATAAATGTATTTTTTATTTCTTCTTCAGGAACAACCACAAAAGTGCTAATCAAGCTCTTGATGCATAAAGCTGTCATGCTGAACATCAGCGGATCGCCGGTGCTTGTATGGTGACTCTGAATGCGTACGGTATTCTCCTGATCTGAATTAAGATTCAGTACTACCGGAATACAGGATGACGAACCCAGATTATAAGTGGTTCTTTCAGCCTCATTGCCATTGATGGTAACATACACCGTACGGCCTCCGTTGGCAGTAAAGTTTGCTGTAAAGCGCGCTTTCGAGGGCAGTGTAAATGTTACATCATTGGTTCTCCAGGTAAATCCACTTTCGGTACATGCATCGTTGCGGTTACTTTCTATCGACAAGTTTCCTGCTGTGATAATTGCCTGCAGTGCTTGTGGTACTTCCAGGTCGGTTGGTACCGATCCGCAGAAAATATCTGTTTCGGGAGTTTCACCGTTTTCACCCGGTGTCCAGCCTTTAGCAACCATGATATCGTGAACCAGACTATTCAGATACACTTCGAGATAAGTATAGCCTTCCGGATTCAGGTCGTTAGCTGATTTACCCGGATAATTTTCTTCGAGCCATCCATCAGGAATACCGTCTCTGTTTGAGTCAACAGGAGCAGTACCTGAATTGTAAACCGGCCATCCACCAACATCAGACTGTGAGTCGATTAAACCGCGGAAAGTAGTTCCATTGCTGGCGCGATTCGGAGCAAGTCCGTTTCTCACCTCATTCACAACACGCGCATCAACTGCATCCCGATTAAAACTGGCACCTGCAAAGGCGAGTACTTTTTCGTAAGCCTCAGCGGCAGTATGGGTTGTAACCGGAGCGGTTTCGAAAGGAGTTTCGCTTCTGAGTTCAAATTTATTTTTTGACGAAGAATTGGGAATTACACCCTGCCAGTTATCATTGGTAACTGAAGTATTTCCTTCAAGATAGTTTCCTGACACATAGAAAGTACCCCAGACACCGTTGTTTTGCCAAGGGTGTAGAATGCGATTTCTGTTTGACGATGATGTGCCGGGTTTCAAATAATTGTTTACAAAATTGTAACTACCACCTTCACCGGCCGATGGAGAAGTACCTCCCCAATTATAAATTACGTTGTTTCGGAAATCGACCAATTCAAGATCAGGTCGGTTTGAATAACGCGAACCATTAAAGCGCGGATTCCTGCTGTCGTGGTGTGCAAGCAGGTTATGATGGAAAGTTGCTTTTTTACCACCCCAGATACCTCCATATCCGTGTGCACCCTTTCCGTGTACCGAGTTACGCAAACTCTCGGCGAGGATACACCATTGCATGGTAAAGTTTTCGTTATCGTAGAAAGATGAACATTCGTCGGTACTCCAGCTCATACTACAATGATCAAGGATAATGTTGGAGCGGTTTCTGCCCCAAATTGCATCATCTTCCACATCTTTGAGATCGCCCATCCTGAAACGCATGAATCGGATAATGACATTACTGCCGTTAACAAAAACTGCATTATCTGCAATACAAATACCATCACCGGGAGCAGTCTGACCGGCAATTGTAGTGTTGTTTCCAACATTTAGGCGCGAATTAAGTCTGATGATACCCCCAACCCTGAAAACGATGGTTTTGGTACCCGGTTGACCCAGACACCAACGCAAAGTTCCCTCGCGGGTAGCAGTGTTACCTGTATTGGTATCGTCCAGCGAAGTAACGAAATAAACTGTGCCACCCCTTCCACCGGTTGTGTACATACCACCACCTTCGGCACCCGGAAACGCGGGAGTTTGAGCTTGGGAAAGAGAAATAAGCGAGAATAATAACGCGAAAAGTAAAAGTGTTCTCATGAAAAATAAAAGTTATTTGATGTAATTAGTCACCCTGCAAAAATAAGCTTGACATCTGAGAACGATGGAGATAAACTGTTTTTTTTTGTAAACAAATTGATGGAAATGAGA
>CAYMDE010000003.1:0-4948 GCA_964389115.1 uncultured Paludibacter sp.
CAAAAACCTGCTGGTGGCGGGTACTCTTTGGTGCCCGTAGATGTGAATGAGCCGGGTGATCCAAATCATTATTCCTACTGGACAGCTTCATCGCAAATAGGAGGAACCCCCGGAGCTGATGATTTGGTTTTTACTTCTGTAGAGAAGGCTATGCAGACCAACGATGTTACTGTGCTGAACTACCCTAATCCATTTGTGCATGAAACTCGTTTTGAGTTCTCGCTTGCGGATGATGCTCATGTAATTCTCGAAATTTGGAATTTGGCAGGGCAAGGTGTCAGGATGCTGATAAATGAACAAATGTCTCCAGGGAAACATCTGATTATTTGGAAAGGCGATGACAATGCCGGTAATATTGTACCCGAAGGAGTTTATTTTTACAAGCTTACAACCCGCAGTAACAGCCTCCGCAGCAGTACAGTGATGAAGTTGATGAAGGCCGGAAGATGATAAAACCTATGTTCTGGATTTTTCAAGAACAATACTAACTTGCTGAACTTTGCCTTCAAGCGGTGGGTTTTGTTTCGAAAGCTTCAGTTTCAGGTAATTCACACGCATGAATTTATTCATCACTTTATCGGCTATGCGATGAGCCAAATGCTCAATTAAGTTCGACGGGATATCCATCTGTTTCCTGACAGTATTGTAGATAAGCGCGTAGTTTACAGTGTCTTCTAAGTGGTCGCTGGTGCCGGCTTTTTCCGTGTTCACTTCCATTTCGAGGGTTACTGTAAATGTGTTCCCGATTGTTTTTTCATGTTCGAATACGCCATGATAAGCGTAGAATTCCATGTTCTCAAGGATTATCCGTGCCATATGCTTACATTTTTATCCTGCAACTGAAACGTCGAAGCCTTCAGCCCTGACTCTTGCTGCAATTTTTTCAAGTTCAGTTAACGGTATTTTCTGTAGCCCTGTTGTCGGGGTTTCTCTGTCGATGGTGTAAATCATTACCTGTTGCGGATTGATTTCATGCAATGCTGCAATCCAGGCTTCCACTTCAGTATCAGTAGTGTTATCGAGCATCGAACCACCTACCATGCCACGCAGAAACATGGTTTGGATGATGAGTCGCCCGTCGAACTTTTTCAGCTGATCAATCACCCATTTCACGGTAAAGCTTTTCCCAACAGGCCTGTCGAGTCGCTGAACAGTCTCATCAAAAGCCGAATCGAACTTCATGATATTATTTTCCACTTTTTGCAATGCCCTGAAAACTTCAGGTTTATGTACGCGGGTGGAATTGGAAAGTACGCTGACTTTCGATTGTGGGCAGTATCGGTCACGCAACAATATGGTATCATCAATAACGCCTTCAAATTCAGGATGTAATGTAGGTTCGCCATTGCCGGCGAACGTGATAACATCGGGCAATTCGTTGTCGGCTTTCATCTGCTGAAGCTTGGCTTCCAGAGATTCGAACACCTGCGATCTTGTTGGTAGCGGTGTTTCTTTCATCGTGGTATTGAAACCACACTCACAATAAATGCAATCGAACGAACAAATTTTCGCATCAACAGGAAGCAGATTTACTCCAAGCGAAACGCCGAGTCGCCTGCTGCGAACCGGACCGAATATGATTTGATTAAATAGAAACATCTTTAAAATTTGGTGATAATTCTTTCGCCAAGTTCTTTGGCAAGTTCACGTTTTATCTTGTCGAGATCTTTCAGCTCCAACATGATAGCATCAGCTTCTTCGGGATTTTTATTCTCTGAAGCGGTTTTAAGCAGAATGAGTTTTTCCTTGATAATATCGTGCAATAATTTGCTTTTATATTCGTAAATAACCCGCTTTGCCAACATACTCATCTTATCCTCATCATCAGTTTGCCTCATTTTGGAGTGAATCTTACTCAGCGTATATTTGTCGGTCACCAAATCTGTTGTCAGTCTGGCTACCTGCTCATCGGCATGATATAGAAAATGCTTTTCAGCATTAAATTGTTCATCCTTGTAAAGTCTTTCATATTCTGAAAGAATTTTCTGATGCACAGGATCATCAAAACTCAATTCGTCGCTGTTTAGTTCATCGTAAATGTAATCGGCGACAGTTTGAAAAGGAAAATTGTTTCTTTTATCATCTTTGGTGCGGACATCTTCTTTGCCGAATCGCAGCAGCGTTTGCAGGATATTTCGTTCTTCCGGAGCGTATTCACCACTTCCCGTTTCCGGTGATGATGTTTTGGGTGCAGTAGTGTTTTCTGCAGGTCGTGCAGTCGATTCTCTGCTGATAGTTTTCTCTCTCTCAGCCGTTTTCAGTTTGTTGATTTCGTGGTAAAGCATGGCTTCTTCCACTTTAAGCAAACTGCTGCAATCTTTGACATATTCGGCCCGGATAACCTGATTTGGAATGATGGCAATACTGCGAACTATATCCAGAATCAGCGAGGCACGTTTCACAGGGTCGTTGCCTGCATCATCAATTAAAAGATTTGTTTTGAAGCGAATAAAATCGGTTGATTTTTCCTGAACAAATTCAATAAATTCAGCGGAGCTGTGTTTCCGGGCAAATGAATCGGGGTCTTCACCATCGGGGAGAAGTAACACCTTGATGTTAAGCCCTTCTTCTAACAACAAATCGATACCACGCAAGGAGGCTTTGATTCCGGCTGCATCACCATCATAGATTACTGTTACATTCTCGGTAAAGCGATGAATGAGCCTGATTTGTCCGGGTGTGAGTGCGGTTCCCGAGGATGCAACTACATTCTCTATTCCGTTTTGATGCATCGAGATAACATCGGTATAACCTTCAACCAGGAAGCATCTTTCCTGTTTTACAATGGCGTTTTTGGCGAAATAAATCCCGTAAAGCTCGTTTCCTTTGTGATAGATTTCTGATTCGGGCGAGTTAACATACTTCGCCATTTTATCATCTTTCTTCAGAATTCTTCCGCCAAAAGCAACGACTTTACCCGAAATGGAATGGACGGGAAACATCACCCTGCCACGAAAGCGGTCGGATAGTTGACCGGAATCATTTTCCATTGAAAGACCCGTTTTTACGAGGAAATTTTTCTTGTAGCCGTCATTGATAGCGGCACGACTAAACTCGTCGCGTCTGTCGAGACTAAATCCCAACTGGAACTTCCGGATGATATCGTCGCGGAAACCCCGTTCGTGGAAGTAGGCGAGTCCGACTGATTTGCCGTCGATGTGGTTGTGCAGAATATTGCTGAAATAGTCGCGTGCAAACTCATTCACGAGCAGCATGCTCTCCCTGTCGTTGCGGATGGCTTCTTCTTCGGGAGTTAATTCGCGCTCCTGAAACTCGATATTATACTTTCTGGCTAAATATTTAAGCGCCTCGTAATAATTGATTTGCTCGTGCTCCATGATAAAATGCACAGCATTGCCACCTTTGCCGCAGCCGAAGCATTTAAATATTCCTTTCGAGGGAGAAACGCTGAAAGAGGGAGTTTTTTCGTTGTGGAACGGGCAAAGTCCAATCATATTTGCCCCGCGTTTACGCAGGGTTACATAGTCGGATACCACATCCTGAATCTGAGCAGCATCGATAATTCTGTCAACAGTATTCTGATCGAGCATATTATACCAGGTCGTCCCAACCTATTCCTTTATACTTACTGATATCGTCATCGTCATCCTCTTCTTCGTATTCCGAAACTTCATCATCCTCTTCCGGCTCATCCTCAAAATCATCATCCTCAATAATTCTTGGTTCGATATTCATTGGTTTATGAATCAGGTCATGAATAAGATTAGACTCTTTATTGATTTCTTCCCAAAGCTTGTCTTTGAGTTCGGTGATACCCATGCCTGTTATCGAAGAAATAAAAACACAGCGGATTCCATCAGGCAACTCAGCTTTCATTTGCTCAATCATTATTTCGTCGAGCATGTCGCACTTGGTTATAGCGAGCACCCGTTGTTTGTTCATCAGCTCCGGGTTGTATGTCTGTAGTTCGTTCAGCAGGATACGATACTCTTTGCGAATATCCTCTGAGTCGGCAGGAATCATGAAAAGCAGGATGGCATTTCGTTCAATATGCCTTAAAAAACGCAATCCAAGTCCTTTTCCTTCGGATGCACCTTCGATAATACCCGGGATATCTGCCATAACAAACGACTGATTGTCGCGGTACGAAACAATGCCCAGGTTAGGAACCAGGGTTGTAAAAGGATAATCGGCAATTTCGGGTTTCGCAGCAGAAACTACAGAGAGCAGGGTTGATTTTCCGGCATTGGGGAAGCCAACCAGTCCGACATCGGCAAGCACTTTAAGTTGCAGGATGACAGCTGTTTCAACGCGGGGTTCTCCGGGTTGTGCGTAACGTGGAGTTTGGTTGGTAGATGTACGAAAATGCCAGTTGCCAAGTCCGCCGCGCCCTCCCTTTAAAAGGACAACTTCCTGATTGTGTTCAGTAATATCGCAAATGAAATCACCAGTTTCAGCATCGTAGGCAACCGTTCCGCATGGAACTTCAATCACCCTGTCTTTGCCATCTTTACCGAAGCTTCGGCTTCCGCTTCCTTGCTGACCATCACCGGCATAAATATGTCGGGCATATTTGAGGTGAATCAGCGTCCAGTAATTTTTATTACCACGAAGAATGATATGTCCGCCACGACCTCCATCGCCACCATCGGGACCACCCTTAGCAACGAATTTCTCGCGGTGAAAGTGCGAAGAACCAGCCCCTCCTTTTCCGGAGCGGCAGTATATTTTTACATAATCAACAAAATTGGAACCGGCCATAACGAATTTAATATGACCGCAAATGTACGAAAATTTATGCTTTCTTTTGGTCGAGGATGAGACTTATTCTCCCAAAAATGTCTTCGATGCTTCCCGTTCCCAATACATGCTCGTATTTTCCGAGTTTCTGATAGAAGTCGTTTACAGGTGCAGTCTTCGATTTATAAACTTCCAATCGTTTGAGGATAGTTTCGAGATTGTCGTCGCTCCTGCCCGAAGTTTCACC
>CAYMDE010000003.1:5048-10507 GCA_964389115.1 uncultured Paludibacter sp.
CCAATCGTTTGAGGATAGTTTCGAGATTGTCGTCGCTCCTGCCCGAAGTTTCACCCCGGATAAGTAATCGTTTTATCAGTTCATTATCAGGAACGTACAAGTCAATCAGCACAGAAACAGGATTATTCAGCCTATTCATAAGGGCTTCAAGTGCCTCAGCCTGCGCTAATGTACGGGGAAAGCCATCAAAAATAATTCCGCAACAACCTACATCAAGTCGCTCAATTGCGTGGGTAATGATATTTATTATCATCTCGTCAGGAACAAGATTTCCCTTTGAAATGTACGAGTTTGCCTCTATGCCCAATGCTGACTGCTGCGAGATTTCATGACGCAACAAATCACCGGTTGAAAAATGTTTCAATCGGTATTTCTCGATAATCAGGGAGCTTTGTGTTCCTTTTCCGCAACCGGGGGCTCCCGAAATAATCATGTTCAACATTGTTAAAAATCCGGGTTAGATGAATAAAAAGTGATTAGTCACTGATAACAGTGTAGATATCTTTCAGGTTACGACCGTAACCATCGTAGTCGAGGCCATATCCAACAATAAAATCGTTGGGGATTTTCATTGCTACATAATCAACCTGAATATCGCGTTGTAATGCTTCCGGTTTTTGAAGGAAAGTTGCCACTTTAATACTTTTTGCGCCTTTAGCATTCAGTGATCCGATGATTTTCTCCATGGTTATTCCGGTATCCACGATATCTTCAACTACAACAACATTTCTATCGACAACACTTTCATTCAGCCCGATTATTTCTTTCACGCTTCCTGATGTGTAAATTCCATCGTAGGATGATAGCTTTACAAATGTTATCTCACAGGGAAAATTCACCGTTTTCATCAAGTCGCCGGCAAACATGAATGCGCCGTTTAAAACACAAATGAATAGTGGATTGGTGGCAGACAAGTCGCGGTTGATTTCATCGCCAACTCTTTTCACCGCTTGTTGAATCACTTCTTCCGGAATGGAAAGAGAAAACTGCTTGTCGTGGATTTTAATAACCTCCATAGGATTTTTTTAAATTGCGACAAAAGTACAAAAAAAAAATCGTGCTGTAAAAGAGGATTTTATAATTTTCAATGATGTATTTCCGAAATATGAAACATTGTGGCGTGATATAGTGATATTTTATAAGTAATGGCTGTACTCAAAATGTATATGGCTTGTGCTGCTACATCTCATAAACTGTTGGGTCGAAACCCGCCAATGCTTCCTTCCTCTCAGTACATGTTCCACACATACCGCAATGAGTTTCGTTTCCTTTGTAACAAGAGTAAGTATGCTCGAAAGGCACCTGATTCTGCTGTCCGATAAGGGCAATCTCACGCTTCGTAATGTTTGTATATGGTGCTAAAACAGTCGTTTGATTGTATGTCCCGTTTCGTATAGCATCGTTGATAGCATGAATAAATTCGGGTCTGCAATCAGGATAAATTGTATGATCGCCACCATGATTGGTAATCAAAATCTTGTTGCACCCAAGACTTTCAGCTATACCGGCAGCAATGCTCAACATGATGCCATTACGAAACGGAACCACGGTCTGCTTCATGTTTTCGTCCTCGTAATGCCCGTCAGGAACAGCATCTCCCGATTTCAGAAGGTCTGATACAAAGCCCAGCTTATTGAAATCGAGATCGATAATCTGATGTTCTATTCCCAGTGTTGCGCAATTCATTGCGGCATATCTTATTTCTGTATCGTTGTGTTTTGAGCCGTAGTTGAATGATATAGCTCTTCTGATTCGCGAACCGTACTGATAAAGGGCAACACTGCTGTCCATCCCACCCGAGTAAAGTATTACAATATCTTTCATGAAGATTTTTTTTATGTGTTATGTTTGGATGATTTTCAGAATGAAAAATCGCCGACACAAAAATAACCAAAATTTCTTTCGCGATGATTTTTTAGTACTTTTGTGTCCGGTTTACACATAGTTATAAGATGAATAAAACACTACCTGCAGAGTGGGCAAAACAGCAATTCGTACAACTTACATGGCCACATGAGGCAACCGACTGGGCTTCGATTCTGGATGAGGTTGAAGCATGCTTTGTTGCCATTGCGCGTAATATATTACGATTTCAGGATTTGCTGATAGTTTGCAAAGACAAGGTTCGTGTTGCGAATCTGATAGGTCACAGTGGGAAGCATAAACTTGAACTTGTTGAGCTCGACAGCAATGATACATGGGCAAGGGATCATGGCGGAATAACGGTGATGGAGAATAATCAGGCCGTGGTTTATGACTTCTGTTTCAATGGTTGGGGTAAGAAGTTTGAAGCTTCGAAAGACAATCAAATTACCCGCTTGCTATCCGCGCAGCAGGTGTTTGGCGCTGACTATTCGTATCGCGATTGTCTCGATTTCGTCCTTGAAGGTGGTAGTATAGAGAGTGATGGGTTGGGTACTATCCTGACCACAACCCAATGCTTGTTGTCGGATAACAGAAATGATGTTCAACGCGTTGAGGCTGAACAGAAGCTGAAAGATTATTTTGGCGCCGACAGGGTTTTGTGGCTGGAACACGGTTACTTAGCCGGAGATGATACTGACAGTCATATCGATACCCTCGCGCGTTTCTGCGACGAGCATACCATAGCATATGTCAGGTGTGAGGATGAATCGGATGAGCATTTCAGCGAATTAAAAATGATGGAAGATGAACTGATGAAGTTCAGGCGTATGGATGGCGAGTCTTACAAGTTGGTTGCACTGACCATGGCTGATGCAGTTTATGATGATGGCGAGAGACTTCCGGCCACATATGCCAATTTTCTGATTATAAATGATGCTGTATTGGTGCCGACTTACGGTTCTGAGAAGGATGCAATCGCCCTCAGCGTTTTGGCTGATGTTTTCCAGGGGCGCGAGATAATTGGCATCGACTGCAATGCATTAATCAAACAGCATGGTTCGCTGCATTGTGTAACCATGCAATATCCTGCTGTAAAAAAATAAAACTGATAGATATGAAGGTTGCATTAATTCAACAATCCAATTGTGGCGACAGGGAGAAGAATATGTCGAAACTTGCAGAGAATATTCGTCGTTGCGCTGCCGAAGGTGCCGAACTTGTGATATTGCAGGAGTTGCATAATGGCTTGTATTTTTGCCAGACTGAAGATCCTGCTGTTTTTGATCAGGCGGAATCCATTCCCGGTGAGTCAACGGTTTTTTACGGAAAACTGGCTGCCGAACTAAACATCGTGCTGATTTTATCTCTTTTCGAAAAGCGTGCTCCCGGTTTATATCATAATACCGCAGTTGTACTCGAGAAGGATGGTACTATGGCCGGCATGTATCGAAAAATGCATATCCCTGATGACCCGGCTTATTACGAGAAGTTTTATTTCACGCCCGGCGATTTGGGTTTCGAGCCGATATCAACATCAGTGGGCAAGCTTGGCGTATTGGTTTGCTGGGATCAGTGGTATCCCGAGGCAGCACGTTTGATGGCTATGGCGGGTGCTGATATGCTTATCTATCCTACAGCAATAGGATGGGAGAGTACCGACCCTGATAGCGAGAAAGCCCGTCAGCTTGAAGCCTGGATTACTGTACAGCGGGGTCATGCAGTTGCTAACGGACTTCATGTGTTGTCGTGCAACCGAACAGGATATGAGCCTGACCCATCAGAAGTAACCAATGGTATTCAGTTTTGGGGAAATAGTTTTATTGCCGGCCCACAGGGAGAAATCATCGCAAATGCTGATGCCGGTAAAGACCAAAACCTCATCGTAGAAATTGACTTGAAGAGAAGTGAAGAAGTGCGCCGCATGTGGCCTTTTTTCAGAGACAGAAGAATTGATGCCTTTGGTGACATTGTGAAACGTTGGAGAAAATAAAGAATGATTTAACGGATATTTGAGCATAAATCATATAATGAAACACCCCGACTGAATTAACAGCCGGGGTGTTTTGTTTGATAATAACTCCTTATCTTGAGAAGAAGAATTCACATCTGCGGTTTTCGCGGGTTTGTGCCGGTGGATGATCTAACTGACCTCTACCATTAGCTTCAATGCGATTTGGATTTATTCCGTAAACCCTTACCAGTTCGGCTTTAACCCTTTCGGAACGACGCTCGCTCAAACGTTGATTGTAGCCTCTGCCTCCCGGATTATCTGCAAAACCGCGAATCTCTACATTCAAAGTTGGATCATCTTTCATAATTTCAGCAACTTTTCTGATGGTTTCCAGAGCTTCCCTGTCAAGATCAGTTTTGTCGAAATCGAAGAACACCGCCAATCTTACTGTAGGAAGTGGTTTTTCTACCGGAACTGTTTCTCTGATTATCACCACGGTGTCTCTTACCGACGGTTGTACCTGAATAATCGGACGATTCTCTAGTTCGCGTTCCAGTTTCAGTAAGCGTTCATTCAACAAACGAAGATCGTCACAATCACATTTGCGCATTTGAGCCTGAATGGTGTCAACTTCAACAATAAGTGTATCCACATCGCTTCTGAGTGTAGCGAGTAGTTCAGCATTCGTTCTGACTTCTTCTCCATACAATATATTACGTGAATGCTGTGCATTCTCGCGTGTGAACTTATATCTTATTGTTACACCTCCCGATTGCCAGTAATCAACATTTTGGTGACGACTGATTGATTCAAGGTAGTCAGAGTTCGTAATTACAAATTTTCCGTAAGCACCAACTGAAAGGTTATTGGTAAGTGCATATTCAACCGATAAAGTGAGAGGAACATATAAACTCATCTCAGTTGACCGTACACCCACACCATCTCTCATAATCCTGTCTTTAACCCTTTCCTGATTACGGGACTTAAAATCGACTATGGTATCAACAACGCCTGTGCTTGGATTTCTCATGGACGTAAACTGACGTGAATAGCCGGCAAAACCAATACCTGCCTTGGCGTAAACTCCCCAATTTGATACCCTGCCTCTTCTGGTGAGGGCAAGTAAATTAGCTGCCAAAAATGGTGTAGAGGTATATCCTTCGAAGTAGATTATTTCATCATCATTGCCTGTCCCCCTGGGCCTTTCACCTGTCATGTTAAACATAGTCATGCCAATATCCCATCCCACCGAAAATACTGGGTCGATATTGTGTTCAATACTAATGTTCATACCGGGACTGGAAATGATGCCCCTAAATCTTTGTGCAGGGGTCGACATGAGGTCACCATTGAAATGGTTGAGACCTATTTCGGTGGCCACCGACCATGAGTTGAAACTGGAGATTTTCTCAATAATCTGGATCTGTGCTCTGGCACTTAGAGCATGAAAAACCAAAACAAGGCATAAAGCAATTTTTTTCATAACTGATTGATTTGGAATTATTATGATAGACTTGGTCGCAAAAGTAGTAATTATTATTACAAAAAGTGAATTATGATCGTGTTATTTCCACTTTTTTGGTGGGATCCATGGTTTTATTTCTTATATCAACCTGATTTACAACTTTTTCGGCTAATTGCA
>CAYMDE010000003.1:10607-15690 GCA_964389115.1 uncultured Paludibacter sp.
TCCATGGTTTTATTTCTTATATCAACCTGATTTACAACTTTTTCGGCTAATTGCAGGAAGGCCTGACCTGTCATGGAATTGTCATCTGCAGCAATCGGTTTTCCCGCATCGCCACCTTCCCGAATGCTTTGAACGATAGGTATTTGACCAAGTAAAGGTATTTCAAGTTCTTCGGCCAATCGTTTGCCTCCTCCTTTACCGAAAAGATAATACTTATTCTCCGGAAGTTCAGCAGGCGTAAACCAGGCCATGTTTTCGATAAGTCCGAGTACAGGCACATTTACTTTATCACCCAAAAACATATTGATTCCTTTTCTGGCATCAGCCAAAGCCACATCCTGAGGAGTTGTAACGATAACGGCACCTGTTATACCCATTGTTTGTACAAGGGTCAGGTGAATGTCACCTGTCCCGGGAGGTAAATCCATGATAAAAAAGTCGAGTTCGCCCCAGTTGGCATCGGTAATCAGTTGCTTGAGGGCGTTGCTTGCCATACTTCCACGCCAAACCAATGGATTGTCAGGGTCCACGAAGAAGCCAATCGAAATAAGTTTGACACCATATTTCTCGATGGGCATAATCATTTGCTTACCATCCACATTTTCCATCAACGGCCTGGCATCTTCTACCCCAAACATCTTTGGTACCGACGGTCCGTGAATATCAGCATCCAGCAGTCCGACTTTATAACCCAACGATGCCAGTGCAATTGCCAGATTTGATGAAACAGTCGATTTCCCGACACCGCCTTTCCCGGAGAAAACCGCAATGATATTTTTCACCTGTGGAAGTACTGACGAAACTTTTGGTTTTGGTGCTTCTTTTTGAACTGCCGTGATATTCCCACGGATATCAACATGTTCACCGATATAAGTGGTTATGGCAGTTTCGGCTGCTTTAATTACTGATTTGATAAAGGGATCATTGGGTTTCTCGAATAATATTGAGAAACTTACTTTGTTGTCATCGATGTGGATATCATCCTGTACCATTCCCGATGAAACAATATCTTTCCCCGTTCCCGGATAACGTACATGCTCCAAAGCATCGAGAATCAGTTTAGGGTACAATTGCGTTGTCATTATGATTGTTTGGTTTGAACTTCCTGACTCATAAGTTGCCGTCCAAAGCTGCGGTAACTGTCTTTTTCTATCTCAACAATTGGTTCAGTAAATTGTTCTTTACGAATTAGTTTATAACTCAGATATTTGATGGGTATGCCTCTTGTGAGCCATTGCTGTTCGTAATAGGTTTTAATGTCCAATATCGGGTCTTTCAAATCAGAAGCATATAAATCAGTTGTGCTGAAAATCACCGGATAGTTATTTTCCTTCACCATTTCCGAAGTATAGGTAAACATGAAATTGCTATCGGTTTTGAGATGAATTATTCCTTCGTTCTTGACGAACGACTGATATTGCTTCATGAAATTGGTAGCCGTGAGTCGCTTGGTGACCTTTTTCATTTGTGGATCGGGAAAGGTAAGCCAAATTTCATCAACCTCATCACGGGCAAAGAAATGTTGAATCATTTCGATGTTTGTCCGGATAAAAGCAACATTCTTCAACCCTTTAACGAACGACTCTTTTGCGCCTGACCACATTCGGGCACCCTTAATATCTACGCCGATGAAGTTTTTGTCCGGAAAGATAGTCGCCAATCCGACAGAATATTCCCCTTTGCCACAACCCAATTCAAGCACCAAAGGATTGTCGTTTCCAAAGAATTCTTTTTTCCACTTTCCTTTCAGAGCAAATCCTTCGTTACCGGTTAATTCCTGTGCCGACACTTGAAAAACGTGTGGAAAGGTAGCCATTTCAGCAAACTTTGCCAGTTTGTTTTTTCCCATTATTTTGTTTTTTCAACTTTTAATCCAATATTTCTGATACCCGTTAAGGTAGTATCTCTCATTCCATGAACAATGCTAAACTGGTAAATGCCGGATCTGTCGAAGCGATGTTTGGATCTGTAAACGACTGGTCGGTTAAAAACAGACGATGAGCCGGTACCGAGCCATTTCCCAAAATCATCAGCCAGAAAAACCATCAAAGTGTCTTGTGTTACAATGCTGTCGGGGTTGGTTTCGTTGATGAATATCCACAGGTTTTGCCACGGGTATTTATTGGTGTGTCTGATATTTAATAGCACATTATACTGAAGAGTGCTGTCTTCAATCTCAAAGTTGAAATGTACGAGACTGTCGGTGTGCCAGGTTTCTTCTCCCAAAGTGATAAAATGATTGTACACATCCCTGCTTCCACAGGAAATAAGCAGTGGAAGTAAAAAAAGCGACAACCAATATTTATGCATCAGATGCATCGTTTTTCTTTTTTAAAGTTATTTTGCCGGGGCTATCGTTTCTTCTTTCGTTTGTATTGTTCCGATTTCCCTGTCCTGATTTTTTCTTTTTCTTCTTTTTTTGAGAATCGAATCGTGTAAGACTATCTTCCCCAACCACATTGCCATATTCGCTTTGAGCCGACTGTTGATTTTGGTTTTGTTTTGCATCGAGTAGGTCGGGTTTCATGCCGCGCCTGTTTAATGCAATAACTTCTTTGGCACGTTCTGCAGTGATAGTGACGATATTTGCCCCGAAATTTGGTGAGGTCGAGTAAGCAATTTGGCCTTTGAAAGTATCAGTCTTGAAATGATAATAAGTATTGTCGCGTGTCTCAAGTTGTATTTCTTTCGACGGGAAGTCCTTCAATGCATCAACATAGGTATCGAGCTCATAATTCATGCAGCATTTGAGTTTTCCACACTGCCCGGCCAATTTTTGTGGGTTCATCGAGATATCCTGAACCCGGGCAGCACCAGTGGTTACCGAACTGAAGTTTGTCATCCAGCCTGAGCAACAAAGTTCTCTGCCACAGGGACCAATTCCACCAATTCGACCTGCTTCCTGACGAGCACCTATCTGTTTCATCTCAATTCGCACCCTGAAAGTCTCAGCGAAAACCTTGATCAGCTGCCTAAAATCAACCCTTTCATCAGCAATGTAGTAAAAAATAGCTTTGTTGCCATCGCCCTGATATTCCACATCGCCGATTTTCATGTCAAGTTTCATGTTGTCAGCAATTTGACGCGCTTTAATCATGGTGTCTTGTTCCCGCGATTTAGCTTCGTTGTATTTCTCCATGTCAACTTCCCGCGCTTTTCGGTAGATTTTCCGCAGCTCGAAACGCTCCATGTTGATTCTGTTCTTCTTCATCTGAAGCAAAACCAGTCGGCCGGTAAGTGTTACTTCGCCTATATCGTGACCGGGCGATGATTCCACCGCAACAATATCTCCCTTTTCCAGGGGGATTTTCGTGTTATTCAGAAAGTAACTCTTCCGGGTATTTTTAAACTGAACTTCAACCAAATCCGTTTCCTGATGCGTTTCCTCCAGGTCGGTCAACCAGTCGAAGGTACTTAGTTTATGATGAGAATTGCGGTTGCATCCCTTTTTATTCATGCAGCAACCGCCGCTATTCAATGTATGTTCCATATAATTATTATTTTTTGAGGAGCATGATCAGCTTCAGTGCTAAATCGAAAAACACCATCTTAGCATTCACATTTTGCTCTATATGTCGTTCTGCCAGCGCAAATTCCTGCATCAAGTCTTCGATATTGCGCTCGTGGATAAACCCCGAAAAACGCGTTGAGAAGTCCGATTCACTTTGATTCAGATAATTGAGCTCCGGCTCTTGTAAATTTAAAATATAATTCTCTCGTGTCAAATGTTGCGCATAGGCCAGGAATCCTTTCTGGCGTTCACGGCCAAGCGATGAAGCCGCCATTTCGTCCGACCATTTCCTGAGCGAGCGCAGGGCATCATAATCTTTTTTATTTCCTACCTGCCACGCCAAACGCATCACTTTAACAAACCGATCGAAGTTTAGTTTCTTCTCATCGCCTTCTTTTAGTAAATTAAGTGCTGCAAGGTAACTTCCGTTAGCAATACGGGCAGTATGCAATGCTTCTTCCTGGGTAATTTCAATATCCCGGGTGGTGAGCAGGGCGGTCACAATATCCTCAACTCCAAGTCTGGGGATATTAACATGTTGTGTGCGCGATAGAATCGTGGAAAGTAGTTCGTCAGGATTATTGGAAACCATCAGGAAAAGAGTTTTCTCAGGTGGTTCTTCCAGAATTTTCAACAGTTTATTGGCACAGGAAATATTCATCCTTTCGGGAAGCCAAATCAGCATGACCTTATATTCGGCTTCGTAGGTTTTCAGACTAAGCTTGCGAATAATCTCCTGACTCTCATTCGCATAGATCATTCCCTGTTTGGCATCTCCGGCTATTCGGACAAACCATTCGTTAACGCCAAAAAACGGACTTTCGATTACTGTCTCCCTGAATTCCTGCACAAAATCGTCGCAAACAACGGTTGATTTCCCTGATGGTTTAATCACAGGAAACACCAAATGCAAATCGGGATGTGCTAGTTTGTTGTATTTTACGCACGAAGGACAAGTGCCGCAGGAATCAGTTGCGCCCCTCTTTTCGCAGCTTATAAACTGTGCATATGCCAGCGCAAGTGCCAGTTTGCCAATTCCTTCCGGTCCGCGAAAAAGCTGTGCATGCGGAATCCTCTGCTCCGCAACCGTGCGTATTAACCGTTCTTTTACAGCTTCCTGACCTGGAATTTGGGCGAACAACATCTTTATTTCTGTTTTTTGAACATATGAGCGCAAACTTACTCAAAATTTTTGAGAGCAGAAAATGAGAATTTGCCATGTTTCAATTGTAATTCAGGCTGATTTTTTTTGATTATCTTTGCGCTTGTCAGTTTGCTGAAAAATGAAGAGTATTAACACCATAAATGATAGATTATGAAACAGCTTGAGCCCAAAGTGCTTTGGAAGTATTTTGATCAGATTACCCAAATTCCCCGTCCGTCGGGAAAAGAAGATGAAATCCGCAGTTATATTGATAATTTTGCAGCAGAACATGGTCTGGAGGTGTTGAAAGATGAAGCCGGGAACCGTGTGATTCGTAAACCGGCAACCCCGGGCTATGAGAATGAGCCTACCGTGATTCTTCAGGCTCACATGGATATGGTTTGTGAAAAGAACGCAGGCGTTGAGCA
>CAYMDE010000003.1:15790-18602 GCA_964389115.1 uncultured Paludibacter sp.
CTGGTGTCTGTCGAAGGAGGCAATCTGCACAATGCCATTCCCCGTGAAGCATCAGCAAAACTGGCTGTTCCATACACACAAAAAGAAACGGTACGCGTCATCCTCAATGTGTGGCAGGCCGAAATGGAAGCCGCTTTCAAAGGCATTGATCCCGATCTTAAACTCAGCATTCATTCGGAAGTGCCCGGCACCGTGGTAATGAATAGTCGTGATTCGGAAATCCTGATAAACACCCTGCTGGCTTGTCCGCATGGTGTAATTGCCATGAGTCGCGATATTGAGGGATTGGTTGAAACATCTACTAACCTGGCTTCTGTGAAAATGTTAGAGGATAATATTATCGAAATTAATACGAGTCAGAGAAGTTCCTCAGAACTTTCCAAAGAGCTATTGGCAGCACAAATGAAAGCCATTTTCAATCTTTCGGGTGCCGAAGTAATTCAGTCGGGTGGCTATCCCGGATGGAAGCCAAATCTAAATTCACGTATTCTGGAAAAGGCAAGTCGTACCTACGAGGAATTATTTGTTGGGAAAGCCAAGGTTAAAGCCATTCATGCCGGACTTGAATGCGGTTTGTTTCTGGAGAAGTTTCCGCATCTGGATATGATTTCGATTGGTCCTCAAATGTTCGGAGTACATTCGCCCGATGAACGCTTAAGTATCAGTTCAACGCGAAAATCATGGGAGTGGCTTGTTCAAATCCTCAGCGACAAGGAAGCATAAATCATAGTTAACCAAATCAATGAACAATAAAAGAAAAATTATCAATGACCCGGTTTTCGGGTTTATCAATACTCCTGATGGTTTCCTGTACGATGTAATTCAGCATCCGTATTTTCAGCGCCTGCATCGTATCAAGCAACTCGGACTGTCATCGTTTGTTTACCCGGGAGCCCAACATACCCGCCTGCAACATTCTTTGGGTGCTATGCATCTGATGGGGGAAGCAATCGCACAGCTTCGTCATGCTGGTCACGAAATCTCTGAAAATGAGGAGATGTCGGCACGAAAAGCCATTTTGTTGCATGATATAGGTCATGGGCCGTTTTCGCATGCGCTGGAGCATTGTTTGGTGACAGGAGTGAATCACGAACAAATTTCCCTGCTGATGATGGAGAAAATCAATGCCGAATCGGGAGGGAAACTGGATATGGCAATTGAAATTTTCAGGAATCAGTATCCGAAAAGATTTTTGCATCAGTTGGTGTCGGGGCAACTCGACATGGATAGACTCGATTATTTGAGCCGCGACAGCTTTTTTTGTGGTGTGAGCGAAGGTATTATCGGCGCTTCCCGCATCATCAAAATGCTCAATTTGCATCAGGGACAATTGGTTGTTGAATCGAAGGGGATTTATTCTATCGAGAAGTTTTTGGTGGCAAGGCGACTTATGTACTGGCAGGTTTATCTGCACAAAACATCGGTTGCTGCCGAAAAAATGCTGATGAATATCCTTAACAGAGCTAAAGAGTTGGCTTTGAATGGCGTGGAGTTGTTTGCAACACCGGCATTGAAATATTTTCTGTATAAAGAAGTTGACTGGAAAGATTTTGCAGGAAACGGTGAAGGACTGGAGAATTTCGTGCAACTCGACGACTCTGATTTCTTTTCGTCAATCAAAGTCTGGGCTTCGCATTCCGACAAGGTGCTCTCGGTTTTATGTCAAAGTTTCATCAACAGAAAGCTTTTTAAAGTAGAAATTCGAAAAGAAGCCACCCCTGCAGATGAAATCGAAAAATGGATGAATATTTACATGAACCATTACGGCATTAGCAGACATGAAGCAGGCTTTTTCATGGGTGATGAAGTTGTAAGTACTGATACATATTCTCCCGAAGATGAGAGTATTAATATCCTGATGAAGGATGGAAGTATTCAGGATATTGCAATTGCATCGGATATGTTGAATATTGAGGTGCTGACCAAAAAAGTACAAAAACACTTTTTTTGCTACTTCAAAATATAATTTTAACAGCAACTTGTCGTTCATTTAACACTTGTTACTGATTTGTGACGTTTCATTATGATTAGTTCGAACTGCATAATGAAATATCTTTATTAATTTTGTGCCCAAATATTTTAGTATGGAATTTACAGCCCGGCAAATAGCCGATTTTCTCAATGGTGTGGTTGAAGGAAATTCAGAAGAGAAGGTCAGCGATTTCTCGAAAATTGAATCTGGAAAACAAGGGACGCTTAGTTTTCTCGCAAACCAAAAGTATGAGCCTTACATCTATGAATGCAATGCCAGTATCATTTTGGTTGACAGGAACTTTGTGCCTCGCGAAGCGTTGAAGTCAACGCTCATTCGCGTGGATAATCCTTATGAATCTCTTGCGCGACTGATGACGCTGGTAGCCTCTTCGAAACCCCGTAAAACAGGCATTTCGTCGCTTTCTATGATTCATCCATCCGCCATTTTGGGTTCAAATTGTTTCGTAGATGCTTATGTATGTATCGGCGAATCGGTTGTAATTGGCGATAATGCTACTCTACATCCTCAGGTATATATTGGCGATAATGTGAAAATCGGCCACAATGTCGAGCTCTTCCCCGGCGTGGTGATTCATCATGATACCGTAATTGGCGACGATTGCGTGGTGCATGCAAATAGTGTGATTGGTTCCGATGGTTTCGGTTTTGCTCCTGCTGCCGACGGAACATATGAAAAGATACCACAACTCGGAAATGTAGTGCTTGGCAACAAGGTAGAAGTTGGAGCGTGTACAACCATCGATCGGGCTACCTTCGGAAGTACAGAAATTAAAGACGGTGTTAAGATTGATAATCTCGTGCAAATTGCTCATAATGT
>CAYMDE010000003.1:18702-45637 GCA_964389115.1 uncultured Paludibacter sp.
TATCCTGCACCGGCAGGAAGTGGCATACTTATCAAAAGAATTGATTTAGAGGGTGAACCTGTCATTCCTGCATTGGTAGAATATGTGGGAGACACAGTGCGGGGAACAGTTTTGGTGAAGGACGGAGTGCGGGTAAGCACGATAGAGCACGCGCTCGCTGCCTTTTATGCTGCAGGAATTGATAATTGTCTGTTTACCGTTGACGGTCCTGAATTTCCGATTTTAGATGGAAGCGCCCGTTTTTATTGTGAAAAGTTGGCTGAGGTTGGCGTGGTTGAGCAAGAGCAGGCAAAGGAATACCTGATTGTGAATAAAGAGATTGAATATACCTGTTCTAATGGCTCTGTTATTAAAGCTTTCCCCTCGGATAAAATGGAATTTGAAGTTGAAATAGGCTTTAATTCAGCAGTTTTGAAAAATCAGACCGCAAATCTCAGTGATTTAAGTACCTTTGCAGCTGATTTTGCACCATCAAGAACCTTCGTTTTTGTACGCGAAATTGAACCGCTGTTGCAAATGAATCTTATCAAGGGAGGTGATCTTAAAAATGCCATCGTTATTTACGACACATTGATGTCGCAGGAGAAGTTTGACTCGCTTACTGATAAGCTTCACCAACCCCGAATGGATGCATCGAAACCCGGGTATCTTTCAGGTCCCCTGAAGTTTGATAATGAGCCGGCACGACATAAGTTGCTGGATCTTATCGGCGATTTAGCTTTGCTTGGAAAACCTTTCAAAGGAAAGGTTACGGCTTTGTATCCCGGACATAGAGCTAATACGGCTTTTGCTGCAAAAATGAAAGAAGAAATAAAACTTAGATAATACACGTAATAAGAAACTATGACAATCCATCCGTTGGCTTATGTTCATCCCGAAGCGATTTTGGGAGATGGTGTTACAGTGGGACCCTTTAGCTTTATTGATCGCGATGTGGTGATTGGTGAGGGAACTACGATAGCATCCAATGTAAATATTCTTCCCGGTACTCGAATTGGGAAAAGATGTAATATCTTTCCAGCTGCCGTTCTCGGCGGAATCCCGCAGGATTTAAAATTCAAAGGAGAAGAAACCCTTGCCATTATTGGTGATAATACAACTATACGCGAATGTGTTACTGTAAATCGTGGCACTGCCGCAAAAGGTAAAACCGTGGTTGGTAATAATTGTTTGCTCATGGCATATACGCATGTGGCGCACGACTGCATTCTTGGTAACAATGTAATTCTGGCAAATGCTACCCAGCTTGCCGGTGAGGTTGAAGTAGATGATTTCGCGATTCTCGGCGGAGGAACTCTGGTGCATCAGTTTAGTAAAATAGGCGCACATGCCATGATACAGGGTGGATCAAAAGTGCCCAAAGATGTTCCGCCATATGCTACTGCAGCACGCGAACCACTTTCATACGTGGGTGTGAACAGTATTGGTCTTGCCCGCAGAGGATATAGTAAAGAGCAGATTAATTTGATTCAGGATGTGTACAGGATTGTTTTTCAATCCAAACTGAATACCACGAATGCCATCGAAAAAGTGTTGGCTGAAGTGCCGGATACCACAGAAAGAAATGTGATTATTGATTTTATTCGCAACTCGGAAAGAGGAATTATTAAAGGAAAAATCTGATAAGTAAAACTCCATTTTACTATGACAACAATAAACGCTGAAACACCGAAGAAGAGCCTCAACTTTATCGAGGCCATGGTTGAGCAGGATTTACGCGAAGGTAGAAATGATGGTCGCATACAGACCCGTTTCCCGCCCGAGCCAAACGGATACCTGCATATCGGTCATGCAAAAGCTATTTGTCTCGATTTTGGTATTGCGCAAAATTACGGGGGAATATGTAACCTGCGTTTTGATGATACCAACCCGGTAAAAGAAGATGTTGAATATGTTGATTCCATCATGGAAGATATTCAATGGCTTGGATACCAGTGGGCTAATATCTATTATGCTTCGGATTATTTTCAGAAGTTGTGGGATTTGGCCGAGAAACTCATCCTCGATGGCAAAGCGTATATCGACGAACAGGCTGCTGATGTAATCGCTAAGCAAAAAGGCACTCCAACCGTTCCGGGCGTTGAAAGTCCGTACCGAAACCGCCCTGTTGAGGAAAGTCTGGCTTTATTCAGAAAAATGAATACCGGCGAAATTGCTGAAGGAAAAATGGTGTTGAGGGCTAAAATCGACATGGCATCATCCAACATGCATTTCCGCGACCCAATCATGTACCGGGTGATTACCGACCATCCGCATCATCGTACCGGATGGGACTGGAAAGCTTATCCTATGTACGATTATGCTCATGGCCAGTCGGATTATTTCGAAGGGGTAACGCATTCACTTTGTACGCTCGAATTTGAAGTGCATCGTCCGTTGTACGACTGGTTTATTGACCAATTTCAGGATAGCGATTATCGCCCGCGACAAACAGAATTTAACCGACTCAACATTACTTATACCGTAATGAGTAAGCGCAAAATGTTGCAGTTGGTGGAAGAAGGACTGGTAAGTGGTTGGGACGATCCGCGAATGCCTACACTTTGTGGTTTGAGACGTAGGGGATACACTCCTGAAGCAATTCATAATTTTATCGATAAAATTGGCTATACAAAATACGATGGAATTATCGATGTTGGTTTGTTGGAACATGCTGCACGTGAAACGCTCAACAAAACAGCCACCCGGGTAAATGCCGTTCTTAATCCTGTGAAACTCGTTGTGACAAACTTTCCTGAGGGTAAGTCAGAAAAGATGCTTACCGAGAATAATCCGGAAGATCCGGAAGCAGGAAGTCGTGAGATCATTTTTTCGCGTGAGTTGTTTATCGAGCGCGATGATTTTATGGAAGATGCTCCGAAGAAATTTTTCCGCATGACTCCCGGTCAGGAGGTACGACTGAAAAGTGCTTATATTGTTAAATGTACCGGATGCGATAAAGATGCTGAAGGAAACATTACAACCATTTATTGCGAGTACGATCCTCAAACCAAAAGCGGTATGCCCGATGCAAACCGCAAGGTAAAAGGTACTTTACACTGGCTTTCAACCGAAAATGCAACCAAAACCGAAGTGCGTTTATACGACAGGTTGTTTGCCGTTGAGAATCCGTCGGGCGACAGCAGAGATTTCAGAGAGCTGATAAATCCTGAATCTCTCAAAGTGTTGCAAGATTGTTTTGTGGAGCCCTGGGTTGTGAAAGAAAAGGCCTTGTCGAATTTTCAGTTCCAGCGTACCGGTTATTTCAGCATTGATCCGGATTCAACACCTGAAAAGCCTGTGTTTAACAGAACAGTTTCGCTGAAAGACAGTTGGACTAAGATTGCAAAACAGTAGCCCCGCCGGGAATCGAACCCGAATCTAAAGTTTAGGAAACTTCCGTTCTATCCATTGAACTACAGGGCCAGCTTGCTAAGAAGTGATGCAAAAGTACAATTTTTATGGCAAAATCCAAAAATAAATATTTCGTGGTTTGGGATGGTATCGAACCCGGTATTTACAACTCATGGGATGCATGCAAAAGGCAGGTTAATGGCTATGCGGGAGCTAAATACAAAGGATTCGAGACCGAAGCTGAAGCCCGTGAAGCCATGATGTCGCCGTACTGGGATTATGTTGGAAAGAAAGCTAAGGAAAAGAAGCCAAACCCTGAATTGATTGCAGAATATGGTATGCCGCAAATGGAGAGCATTGCCGTTGATGCTGCCTGCAGCGGTAATCCGGGAGTCATGGAATATCAGGGCGTAAATACCCGCACCGGAGAGCGGATTTTTCATCAGGGTCCCTTTCAGGATGCAACGAATAATGTGGGAGAGTTTCTGGCTTTGGTACATGGAATAGCCCTGTTGAAACAAGCCAATGATCCAAGACCAATCTATTCGGATAGCCGCACAGCCATGTCGTGGGTTCGAAATAAGAAGGTGAAAACCGAATTAGAATCTACCCCCCGCAACGCCATCGTTTTTGAATTGATTGAAAGGGCACTGCTATGGCTCAAAAACAACGAATATCAAACTGAAATACTGAAATGGCACACCGAAGCATGGGGAGAAATTCCGGCCGACTTCGGAAGAAAGTAAATCAGAATTTTGTTAACCCGTTGACACAAACATAAGCATTCCTCGTTTTGTTGTTGTTCATCTTTTCAAGATTCGCTGATTGATCGTGCCAGTTTTCAGGATGATGAAGATGGTACTGAACTGCCAGATTACGAAGCGACTTGTGTTTGTACCCGGCTGCTTCGAACCTCCACGACAAGTCAGCATCTTCACCTACCGCAGCCTGTATGTAATCTTCATCAAATCCATTGATTTTATGTATTGCTTCTTTGGAAAACGACATGTTGCATCCTTTCAGGTGATTAAGCTTGCGCAGTCGGGGTATAATACCGAATAAGCTGTCCGGTGCAATAAATATTCCTTCTTCAGGAAAACCGGTTTTGTGTTTGCGTAGGAAGAGATTCCGCAGCAAAATTGATTGTATCTTGAATACATTCTCTTGTTTCTCAATCAGGAAATCAGAAAGTGCTGCATCGAGTTTTATTCTTTTACCTGCAAGTATGTGATTAGGGTTAGCATGTCTGACATGCATCTCGATAAAGCGGGGATGCAACACGCAATCGCCATCAATAAAAATGAGCCATGGTGATGATGATTCACGGATAGCGTTATTCAGTGCGCGGTTTTTTCTCCAGCCAATATCTTCCTGAGTAAGGTGACGAAAAGGCTGACAAAAAGGGTAGTGGCTGATAAACTTGCGCATCTCAGGGTCGTTGCCATCTTCAGTGATAATGATTTCGAATTGCTTTTCGGATTGGAAACACAGACTGTCGAGCACAGCTTTCAGAAAAGCAGTGTTTTTATAAACTGAGATGATTAACGATGCTTTTATCATGACTTACAGAAGAAATTGATGAACTGTGACATTTCCCGGAAATATCTCAAAGGGCCGCCCAAATGTTCCCTGAAAAATTCAGGATGCCGTTCATTCAGTTTGTCAATAATTTCCCGTTTCCATTTTCGGGCTCTAACTCTTTTCGAGTTTTTCCGGATACGATAATGTAATCCTACCATCGACAGTTTGTGCAATTTTGTTCCGTCTTTGAGCATCGAAATCCAGAAATCCCAGTCCTCACGACCCCTCAAATCTCTGCAGTAACCTCCGGCTTTTTCCCAGTCCGTTTTCCTGAACATGGAGCTGTTGTGAATCAGGTTTTTTCTGGCAAGTAGTTGAATGTCAAAATCCGGAAGTTCCCAGCTACCTTCTTTCTCTCCAAAAAAGACGGCATTGCTGGCAACTACTTTTATTTCCGGGTTAGCTTCAAACGCTTCAACTGCTTTTTCAATGTAATCATTACTGATAAGATCGTCGGCATCAACCGGAAGGATGTATTTGCCTGATGCTTCACGGATTGCATGATTACGTGCAGCGGCTGCTCCTGAATTTTTTTGTCGGAAAAACCTGACTCTCTCCTCTTTTTCAGCAAATCCGGTACAAATCGCGGCTGAGTTATCAGTAGATTCATCATCAACCAACACAATTTCAATATTGGAATAGGAGGATTGAAGCACTGACTCAATTGTTTCAGCAATATATCTTTCCATATTATAAACCGGAACGATAACAGAGACTCCCGGTTGTGTAGAAGTTGAGCTTGTCATTATTGTTTTTTGATTTATATACGGTCACGTTTCGATGTAAATTTCCGCCAGTAATACAAAAGCGGATTGCTGTATTTTGTTTGTTTCCATGGCCGACTGCTGTGTGGCAAGTGTACTACCGGAAGGTTGGTAAGCAGGTAGTTTTTGAAGCCCTTCGATAGTGACATCCTCGAAATCGTTACATCATACCAGTCTTTTGAAGGATCAAGTGTAGCAAAATCAACCGTTTGAAGGAACCGATTTGATAACAATGTGCAGCAAAAACTAAGTCGCTTATTCGTAATATGTACTCCTTTACTTAAATCTTTGGCGTACAGATAAGGATAATTCACTTCTCCGGTTTCATCCGTTGTAACCGAAGCCACCATCCCGGCATCAGGCATATTATCGGCAATTCCGGCCAGACGAGTTGCTGTGTCAGGTTTAATCAAAACATCCGATTCAATCAGAAGCAGATGTGCATTGTCATTCAGCGCTTGTTGTTGTGCCAGTTGCAGTACCAGTCCATAGTTGGGCGAGGGTGTATCAGTTATATCACCTAATTGAATCAGATTGAACTTGCTTTTTTGGGGATGATTCATTAGTGCAGTGGCACATGCTTCATCACTGAAATCATCATATACATGGTAGCTGAAATCATTTGGGTTGTTGCTATCTAACACACAATCGATGGTTTTCAATGTTGTTTGAAGCGAGTTCTTTACAGGAGTGATAATATGTATTCGACTCATCAGCAGTTATTTGTTTGCGATTTTTTTCAGAACGGGAATCTTGCTTAGTGGCAAATCCGTTTTGACGATATAAAGAATATACAACAATAACAATATGGTTTTTAGCGCAAGATTCAGTACAAGCCAGGGCGTATCAATCAACAAACTAATACCAAACAATACGAGTGTTAGTGCAGTATAAAGACCGATTTTTTTCAGATTATAGTCGATGGGCATGTGTTTCTGTCCGTAAAAATATGAAATCAGCATCATCGCGAAATAGCAGGCAAATGCGGCCCATGCTGAAGCAATATAACTGTATTTTGGTACGAATAAAACATTGATAAAGAGTGTGATGACAACGCCAATTACTGAAAACCATGCGCCATACATAGTTTTGTCGGTAAGTTTATACCACAACGAGAGATTGAAAAACACACCCTGAAAGATGTAGGAAAACAACACGATTGGGATAACCCGCAAGCCTGCCCAATAATCGTCCCGTATCAGGAACTTGAAGATATCGAGGTAAAATACCATTCCAAGAAAAATCAGGAAAGAGAAGATGATGAAGAATTTCATGGCATCTGCATAGGCCTCTTTGCTGTTTTTGTCTTTATGCTGAGCAAAGATGAACGGTTCGTAGGCATAGCGAAACGCTTGTGTGAACATCATCATTACCATCGAAATTTTAAAGCAGGCAGAATAGATTCCGAGTTCCGATTTCGCCAAAACCGGGTCTTCAATCAAATATGGGAAGATAATTTTATCGATGGTTTGATTCATGATACCGGCAATTCCCAAAACGAGCAGTGGGAGCGAATAGCGCAAAATCTGTCTGAGCAGTCCGGCGTCGAAGGAGTATTCAGCCTTCAGCATTTCGGGAACTAAAGCGAGTGTCACCACCACTGTTTGTATAACGTTGGCCACAAACACGTAACCCACTCCGTAATAAGGATTGTAGAACCAGCTGATGAGTTCGGGCGAGCGTTCCATCAGCCATGGACAAACAACCAGGAAGAAAATATTGAAGATGATATTTGTAAAAATCATCAGCAGTTTAAGTGCGGCAAATTTGATAGGTCGGCTTTTAAAACGTAGCCATGCAAAAGGGATAGATCCTATAGCATCCATCGCCACAACGCAGCCCAGCATAGCAATGAACTCCGGGTGTTCTGAATAGCCCAGAAAATCGGCGATAGGACCGGCAAACACGATGGTGAGTAATGCAAAGATGAGTGAGGTGCTGCCGACCGATATCAGCGTATTGCCATAAACCTTCGGAGCCATCTCGCTGTTTTTGTTGGCAAAACGAAAGAATCCGGTCTCCATGCCGTAAGTAAGAATAACCAGCAACAGGGCAGTCCATGCATAAAGATTCGCTACAATGCCATAGTCGCCCGGACCAGTAAGCACGTAACTGTACAGCGGCACGAGTAGCCAGTTCATGAACTTTCCAAGGATACTGCTCACACCATAAATGGCAGTTTCTTTGGCCAGATGCTGCATTTTCTTCTCAGCCATTATTTCTTTCTGAATTTACTGAGGATTTTATCTACGAACTTCAGCTCAGGCGATGGCTCTAGATCTTCATCGGTTAAATAACCTCCTTCTTTTAAAGTATTGATAGCGCTTTCCAAATCATTTTCAAGCACTTCAAGTTTTATTCCTCCGTTAATATTGGTGACATCGGTTCTTGATGTAAGTTCATCTTTTATAAAAACCTGAATACCGGCTGATTCAAGGTAAGCTTTTACCATTTCAGATTCAACATTATTACCGAATGTACGGATAGTTATTAGTTTTTCCATGTGTTTTTTTTTAGGTGTTATACGAAATTCCTGTCTTTTTTCAGATGTTCATAGGCTTCGTTTACCGCCCTGAATTTTTCAGTGGCCGATTTTTTTACTTCCTCGCCTAAATTATGCACTTTGTCCGGGTGATATTTCATAGCCATGCGGCGGTAAGCTTTTTTGATATCATCGTTCGATGCGGATTTTTCAAGCTCCAGAGCTTTATACGCCCAGTCGGCATCCATGTGTTTTACATAGGGAGCTTTGAGCGACTCAAACTCAACACTGCTGATATCCAGAATGTAAGCTATGCGTTTGATTTCAGTCAGCTCGGCATCATTAACCACACCATCAG
This sequence comes from uncultured Paludibacter sp., assembly GCA_964389115.1. Taxonomy (GTDB): domain Bacteria; phylum Bacteroidota; class Bacteroidia; order Bacteroidales; family Paludibacteraceae; genus Paludibacter. The sequence continues at coordinate 27,221 of CAYMDE010000003.1, forward strand.
CATAGGCGATATCGAACAGGAAACGAACGAGTTGCAGTTTGGCTGAATCATTCATGTACATTTTGATCTGATTAGCCACTTCCACGACATTGATTGGTTGATCGAGCAGTTTTTTTAAAACCTGTAAAGCTTCACGGGTTCCTTCTTCTCCGAAATTCTGAAGCAGAAATTTTTTCACCACATCCAGTTCAGCTTTCATCACGCGACCATCAGCCTTCATTACACAGGCAATCATCACAAGCAAACTTGCCTTGAAATCGGCCTCCGTAGTTCGGCGATTACGATAGCTTGTCTGCTCAACCTGTGCGTTTCCGAACATGGAACCCAGCGCGAACCCGATGATAGCCCCGATGGGTCCGCCCAAAGCCCAGCCGACTCCTCCTCCTATCCATTTGGCAAAACTTCCCATATATCTTTATCAATTCTTTATTTAAAAATAGCAGTAATTTGTTTGAGTAATGTTGATTTTGTTTCCAGCTAAAACAGTTTTTACAGATAACTAATCGTCATTTCTCCGGCGATACTAACGCCTAATTTTTGTCTGACCTCATTGGTTGTTTTATACTCTCCCAACAGATACATCATTTTGGTTACTATGGCTTCGGTGGTGCAGTCGAATGCGCTGATAACCCCCGCGTTCAGGAGGTTCAGACTTGTCTCATACCTTCCCATCTCCACGCTTCCCGTACTGCATTGACTCCTGTTTACGACAATAATTCCCCTGTCGATGGCCATTTTCAAAGCGTTGTACAGCCATGGGTGACGCGGAGCATTTCCGGCGCCAAAACTTTCGAGCACCACAGCTTTTAGTCCGTCGATTTGCAAAACCGACTGAACAACATTCTCCGATATTCCGGGAAATAATTTCAGCACAGCAATGTTGGGATCTGTATTCAACCTGAGTCGCAGTTTGGCATTTGGTTCGGGGTAGTGAATGTAAGTCCGGAAATACTTGATATGCACACCCGCTTTGGCCAACGGGGGGTAGTTATGCGAGGAGAAGGCATTGAAATGCTCGGCATTTTGTTTCGTAGTTCGGTTTCCTCTGAACAGAGTGTCTTCGAAAAAGATACACACTTCAGGCACCACCGCCCTGCCATTTTCTTTCGATGCAGCGATTTCAATGGATGTAAGCAGGTTTTCTTTGGCATCAGAGCGCATCATCCCGATAGGCAATTGTGCCCCGGTGAAAATGACCGGTTTCGATAGATTTTCCAGCATGAAACTAAGCGCTGAGGCCGAATATGCCATGGTATCGGTGCCGTGCAAAACAACAAAACCATCGAAATCGTCGTAGTTTTCCTGAATGCATAAAGCAATTTTCTCCCAAAGCACAGGATGTACATCCGACGAGTCGATCAGAGGTAAAAAAGGGATGCTTTTGATTGTTACACCGGTCTGTTTGAGCTCAGGAAGTAATTCCTGCAACTTTTCGAAACGAATCGGACGCAACACACCCGTTGAAGGATCCTCTGACATAGAGATGGTTCCTCCTGTAAATATCAGCAAAACAGCACCTGATTTATCCACTATTTCTAGGTTTTAAAAATGTCAGACAAATTTACAAGATAATAATGAGAAAACAGCAATAATTTGTCAGGCCCACATCAATATTCTATCTTTGCGCATCAGAATATAAAAGTATGCAACGCATTTTTCTCATCGGTTTTATGGGTTCGGGCAAATCGGCCATGGGCAGACTAATGTCCAGAGCAAAAGGATTAAACTTCATCGATTTGGATACTTATATTGAAAACAAGTACCACAGAACCATCGCCGATATTTTTGCTCAGGAGGGCGAGGAGAGTTTTCGCCAAAAAGAGCGTTTCTGCCTGCAGGAAGTGGCGTGCTTCGAAAATGTGGTGATTGCTACCGGTGGCGGTGCTCCCTGCTTTTTCGATAACATGGATTTAATGAATGAAACTGGAAATACCATCTACCTGCGACTTACCCCCGAGCATCTTGCTACGCGCCTTATGGCTACCAAATCGGGCGTTCGACCACTTGTCCGCGATAAAACAGGTCCCGAACTCCTCCAATACATTCAGGATACCCTCCAGAAACGTGAGGCCTTTTATATGCAGGCCAAACACGTTGTTGAAGGGACTGATGAGGAAATTGAGCAGTGGTTTGCCAGATGAATCATTGTAACTGTTGAAAACTTTCCCCCAAGTTCAGTCCTCATTTTCACCCAAATGTTTTATCTTTATCAGCCGGAAAGGTTCCGGTTTTTTCATTTTATAATCTTCTTTGATTCATTTTGTTACCTATGAAGTCATTCGTTCACCTGCATGTACATTCTCATTATTCGATCCTCGACGGGATGTCGTCGATACCTGCATTGGTTGACAAAGCTTCGTCGCTTGGAATGAATGCTGTAGCATTAACCGATCATGGTAATATGTTTGGAATCAAGGAGTTCTTCAATTATGTTAAGAAGAAAAATGGCAAGTTGAAGCCCGAAATTGCTGAGTTGGAAAAGAAGTTGAAAACTGATGGACTGGCCGAAGAAGATAGAATTAAAACAGAAGAACAGCTTGCATCACTGAAGAAAAAGCTGTTTAAACCTATTCTGGGTTGCGAAGCATATGTTGCCAGAAGAAGCAGGCTTCTCAAAGATAAAGATGTGCAGGCCGACAGAAGTGGATATCACCTGGTACTTCTGGCTAAAAACATTACCGGATACAGAAATCTTTGCAAACTGGTTTCGTTGGGGTGGATAGAGGGTTTTTATTATCGTCCGCGCATCGACCATGAAATATTAAAAAAGTACAGCGAGGGAATCATTGCTTCATCGGCTTGTTTGGGCGGTGAGATTCATAAAAAGGTTGAGTCAGGAAACATGGAGGAGGCCGAAAAAGCAATTTACTGGTACAAAGAAGTCTTTGGTGACGATTTCTACATTGAACTTCAGCTGCATCAGACGGATAAACCCAATGCCGACTACAGCACATACGATAAGCAGTTGAGGCAAAACGAGATGCTCATTCAACTTGCCCGCAAAACCAATACGAAACTGCTTGCTACCAATGATGTCCATTTTATTGAAGAAGAGCATGGTGAAGCACATGAACGACTGATATGTTTAAGTACGGGTAAAGACCTCGACGATCCTAACCGGATGCGCTATACCAAGCAAGAGTATTTGAAGTCGCCCGCGCAGATGTGGCAGATTTTTGGCGATATTCCCGAGGTGCTTGAGAACAGTCTTGAAATTGCATCTAAAGTTGAATTCTACGATATAGATTCTGCGCCGATGATGCCGGTATATCCTATTCCTGAGGAATTTGGAACCGAAGAGGATTACAGAAACCGGTTTAGCGAGGAAATGCTCCGTGAAGAGTTTGGCGGAAGTTTCGATCAGTTGGGCGGCTACAACAAGGCTGTGCGCGTGAAACTTGAAGCCGATTATTTGCGCGAACTTACCATGCAGGGAGCCCGCAAAAGATATGGGGAGCTAATCGATGATGAAAAACAGGAACGCATCGATTTTGAGCTGAATACAATGAAGACCATGGGATTCCCGGGGTACTTTCTTATTGTTCAGGATTTTATCAATACTGCTCGTAGCATGGGGGTTTCGGTCGGACCCGGACGGGGCTCTGCGGCTGGTTCGGTGGTAGCATATTGTTTGCGCATTACCGATATCGACCCACTGAAGTATGATTTGCTGTTCGAGCGCTTCCTGAATCCCGATCGTATTTCCATGCCTGATATTGATATCGATTTCGATGATGATGGAAGGGGTCAGGTGTTGCGTTGGGTGACTGAGAAGTATGGCCGCGAAAAGGTTGCGCACATCATTACTTATGGTACAATGGCCACCAAATCATCTATAAAAGATGTGGCACGGGTGCAGCGGCTTCCACTACCTGAGGCTGAACGTCTCACCAAACTTATTCCTGATAAATTTCCTGAAGATAATAATGGTAATTCTGAAAAGGTAAACCTGCGCAACTGCTTGCGTTTGGTACCCGACTTGCGTTTGGCGTTGCACTCTTCAGATCAGAATTTGTCGAGCACATTGCGTTATGCCGAAATGCTTGAAGGTACAGTGCGCCAGACAGGTATCCATGCCTGCGGGGTGATTATCGGGGCTGAAGACCTGAAGAATGTTGTGCCCTTAAGTACATCTGTAGATAAGGAAACCAATAGCGAAATTCTGGTTACTCAGTACGAAGGTTCGGTGGTTGAAGAAATTGGGTTGATTAAAATGGACTTTCTTGGGCTGAAAACCTTATCGATTATCAAGGAGTCCTTAGAGAATATCAGAAAATCGAAAGGAATTGACCTTGACATAGATGCCATTCCGATTGATGATGCTAAAACCTATGAGCTTTTCAGCAAGGGATTAACTGTTGGTACTTTCCAGTTTGAATCGAACGGGATGCAAAAGTACCTCAAAGAGCTTCAGCCTACACAGTTCGAAGATCTTATCGCGATGAATGCCCTCTATCGTCCTGGTCCGATGCAATATATTCCGCAGTTCGTTAACCGAAAACATGGCCGCGAGAAAATTGAGTATCCGTTCCCTGTAATGGAAGCCCGTTTGAAAGATACTTATGGCATTACGGTTTATCAGGAGCAGGTCATGTTACTTAGTCGCGACCTCGCAGGGTTTACCAGGGGCGAGTCCGACGAGTTGCGAAAAGCCATGGGAAAGAAACTCATCGATAAGATGGCAGCGCTTGAAGTGAAATTCATGCAGGGCTGTAAGAAGAATGGTTTCGGACCTGAAAGCAAAATAAAAAAGATTTGGGCCGATTGGGCTGAGTTTGCCAAGTATGCTTTTAATAAATCGCATGCTACCTGCTATTCCTGGATTGCTTATCAAACGGCATATCTGAAAGCCAACTATCCGGCAGAGTTTATGGCTGCCAACTTAACCCGCAATAAAGATGATATTGGTGAGGTGGGTAAATTCATGGATGAGTGCAAAAACCTCGGCATGAAGGTGCTTGGCCCTGACGTAAATGAAAGTGAGCTTAACTTCACGGTTAATCCTGATGGCAATATTCGTTTTGGACTGGGAGGTATCAAGGGTGTGGGCGAAGGTGCTGTTGAAGCCATTGTAAATGAGCGAAGGAAGAACGGACGGTTTAAAGGAATTTTCGACTTCGTGGAAAGGGTTAACCTGAATTCCTGTAACAAAAAAGCAGTTGAAAGTCTGGTGCTTGCCGGCGCTTTTGATGGTTTCCCCGATATACGCAGGGAGCAGTTTTTTGCAGAGAATAATAAAGCCGAACAGGTGATAGAATCACTAATTCGATATGGAAATAAATATCAGGCAGATACCGCACTGAATCAGAATTCATTGTTTGGAGGTTTTGATACCGTTGAGATTTCGAAACCGGAAATACCCTATGCTCCTGAATGGTCGCCTTTAATCAAACTTAATCGTGAAAGAGAGTATATCGGAATGTATTTATCAGCTCATCCTTTGGATGATTATGCATTTGAACTCAATTATGTTTGTAATACGCGTACATCCGATTTAAAAGATATAGCGCCTTTGATGGGGAAAACACTCAGGATTGGAGGCATGGTTACCTCGGTTAGAAGCGGGACTTCCAAGGCAGGTAATCCTTATGGTATTCTTACTTTGGAAGATTACGAGGGAGCGCATGAGTTTGCTTTGTTTGGGAATAACTTCGTGGAATTTGGCAAATACATGATCAAAGATATGTATCTGCTGATTACGGCCACGGTGCAATACAGGGGTGCCGATTGGGCGCGTAAGGGTCAGCAGAATCAGAATACACAAAACCAAACACCTGAGTTGAAAATTCAGAAGATTGAGGTTTTAAATGAAGTACGCGATAATCTGGTTGAAAAGCTTTCATTGACCTTTTCTGTCGATCAGATGGATGAAGAAATGGCAATTGAGATGTCGGACATGGTACTTAAAAACCCAGGTAAAGTGAGTCTGTACATCAATGTCGTAGATAAGCTGTCGCAAAGCCGCGTGAGGTTGTATGCCCGACAACACAGAATCCGGTTAACCAAAGATTTTTTCAAACGTATTAAATATTATATTGATTCCGGCATCATCGATTTTGACGTGAATTGATGGTGTCAATATAGCTATACATTAATTCAATCACGAAATACGGTGGGATTATCCGGAATTTGCATTAGCTTTGCACGCAAAATGAAAACATTAAAAAATTAGATATTATGGCATTAGAATTTACAGATCAAAACATCAAAGATGTTGTTAACAGTGGAAAGCCTGTAGTTATTGATTTTTGGGCTGAGTGGTGTGGACCATGTCGCATGGTAGGTCCAAGCATTGAAGAACTTTCAAAAGAGTATGCCGGTCAGGTAGAAATTGGAAAACTGAATGTGGATGATAATCCTGAAGCTGCTGAAGCTTTCGGAATCCGTAACATCCCTACCATCCTGTTCATTAAGGACGGTCAGGTAGTTGACAAACAAATTGGTGCTGCACCTAAAGCAGCAATCGCTGCAAAAGTACAATCACTTTTATAAGTTGAGATAAAACGCTTTAACCAACTCAGTGAATTCTTCAGAATACACATGACGTTGTGCCGATTCAATCGTTAAAGTGTTTTTCTTCATAGGAGATGATTCTCTGCTGAATTCAAGCAATACCCTTTTCGGGTTTGACTCAGGTTTAGGTATTACTTCAGTAAAGATAGAGCAGGTAAAGCCTGTGTTTTCAGCCAATTTCACACATTGGAAAGTTTCAGATACGGGAAGGATCAAACAGATTCTTCCCGTTTTGTTTAAGATTTTGTCGGCACAAAGGAAAAAATCTTCCAAAGGAAGTGTGTCGTTATGTCTGGCAATGCTTCTCGACTGTTCCGGTGCTTTGAGTGAATTGGTGAAATAGGGAGGATTCGAAACAATAAAATCGTAACTTTTTTCGCAAGCCGGAGCAAAGTCCTGCAAAGACTTGTGAGACAAAGAGATTCTTTTTGCCCACGGCGATAATTCAAAATTGATGGCTGCCTGTTTCACCGCTCCCGGCTCTATGTCGATAGCCTCAATTGCAGCATTGCTTCTTTGCGCAAGCATAAGTGCGATGAGTCCGGTTCCGGTTCCCACATCCAGTATCCTCTGATCAGATTCTTTAATAGGTGACCAGGCGCCAAGCAGCACCCCATCGGTGCCCACTTTCATTGCACAATGTTCCTGATGAACCGTAAATTGCTTGAATTGGAAGTGATTATTGGGCATCAGCTTATCTTCGTTGAGAGCCACTGCTGTTTTCGCTGCTGCTGCCTCTGGAACTCTCGGTGCTTTGTCGCGGTTGCGGGTTACTCGCCGGAGGAGTGCTTCTGGAAGGTGTGTTAGCCGGAGGTACTGCCCTTACCGGGGCTTCTGATTGTCGCGGAATAACAGGTACTGCTCTGCGATCGGTGTTTTGTTGACTCCTGTTGTCAGGGCTTGCTTCTCTTGTAGCCTGCTGGGGGGTGGTGTTTCGGGGTTCTATCCTTCGCACATTGGGATTGTCAGATCGGGGATTTGCACGTAATGCAGGTGCCGAGCCGGTAGATGGATTGGTAGGACGTGTTCTTGGCTCAGTGTTGATAGTACGGTTTCCTGATGTATTTACAGGAGTTGGACGTTCATATCGCATCTCTTGCAAGCGTTGATACTGCTCCCGATTAAGGACCTGTTGAATTTCGTTGTCTTTTACCCGAACTCTCTCAACAGCCTGAGCACGTGAGGTGGCAACTTTTCTTTCGCGGGCATGGCGAAGGTTAATCTCATAGATAAGTTGTGCTTGTTCTTTGTTGAGATTTAATTCCTGTTGCATCCTTTCAGTCTGTATAGCAGCTTCCTGTTCAGGGGTGCGAACAGGTGTGCCGGCACTTTCCTGTGCATAGTTAGGCAATGCCAGGAACAGGAAAATACCCAATATCAGAACTAAAAATTTCATCTTTAATAATAAGAAAAGTAGCGTCCCAATGCATCAATCATTATGCCAGAAAGTGCTAAAAATGAAATCAGCTTACTTGTTGAATTCTCTGAGTTTGATTGCAGTAAGCACATTTTTCGTATTCAATGCAAACTCTCCATTCATCATCCATCCATAATAGCCGGTATCAGTTTTCAGTACATCAGCCACTTTTCTCCCTTTGTATTTTCCAAAATTGAACACTTCTTCGCCTTGCTCGTTGTAAACGAACTTCCCTGCATAGTCAACATTGTTGTTTTGGCGGGTGAATGATGCTAAAAACTCCATGTCGTTTTTCAGATCAGGATATTTATCCAGCTGAGCTTCCAGAATTTTATAAGTTGCAATCGTATCTGCTTTGGCGTCGTGCGCATTGGTTAAATCGCCATCGCAATAAAACTTGTAAGCTGCCGATAGAGTTCTTTGTTCTTTTTTGTGGAATATTACCTGTACATCAATTAGTTTTCGCTTATTGAAATCAATATCAACTTCTGCCCTGAGAAATTCTTCTGCCAGCAAAGGTATGTCGAAACGATTTGAATTATATCCGGCAATATCACATCCTTCGAGGTCGCGAGCAATTTCTTTGGCAATCATCTTGAAGGTCGGACTATTGGCCACTGCCTCGTTGGTAATTTTATGGATTGAGGTTGACTCGGGTGGGATGGGCATTTCGGGATTCACCAAAAAGCACTTTGTTTCTTCCTTCCCATTAGGATAAACCTTGTGATAGGCAATCTGTACAATTCTGTCGGTTGCCGTATTGATTCCGGTTGTTTCAAGGTCGAAAAACACCAAAGGATTCTTGAGATTCAGTTTCATATAATATGTTTTTATTATTTAATGGAGTTGTTGATAACTTAGCTCCACAAATGATTTCAAAAAAAAGCAGAAAAACGGCTTTGAACCATTTTCCTGCCTATGTAAATGAGAGATAATGATAATTAGTCGTTAAGCAACATTGGCATCAGCAGCATCAGGATTTCTTCGTTCTCTTCGTTTTCGAAAGGAACGATGATTCCCGCACGGGATGGGTCTGTTAACTCAAGAACCACATCTGAAGAACCAATATTACTGAGAATTTCAATGAGGAACGATGATTTGAAACCAATTTTTATTGGATCGTCATTGTATTGACATTGAATAGTTTCTTCAGCAGAAATTGAAAAATCGATGTCTTGCGCCGATACATTGATGCTGTTTTCACTGATATTCAGTTTAACAAGATTGCTTGCCTGATTTGAGAATACTGATACGCGTTTCAATGCATTAAGCAGTGTAACACGGTCAACAATAACCTTGTAAGGATTCTCCTTCGGGATTACGCCATTGTAATTAGGATAGCGACCTTCCACCTGACGGCAAATCATGGTGTAATTTGAAAGTTTGAAGAACGCATTTTTACTGTCGAATTTCACAACTACCTCACCGCTTTCTTTTGGCAGGATATTTTTGAGCAGGGTAGAAGGTTTTTTCGGCAGGATAAAACTAATTTTATCATCCTCTTCCGGGAACTGAACAGAGTTATGTGAAGTTTTATAACGCACCAGTTTGTGTGCGTCGGTTGCAACGAGGGTTAGTCCATCGCGGAAAATGTCAAAATAAATTCCATTCATCACAGGGCGAAGTTCATCGTCGGCAGTACAGAAGATGGTTTTGGAAATTCCCGCTGAGAGAGTATCAACAGGGATAACCATAGAATTGGCACCTTCCTGCAACTCTGGCATGCGTGGGTATTCGTCGCCATTCTGACCAATGAAGTTGTAAACGCCATTGGCAGAAGTGATAACCATGGCCAGATTGGCATCATTAATATCGAAATTCAGGGGTTGCTCAGAAAATTCACGCAAAGTGTCAAGCAACAATCGTGATGCAACCGCGACCTTACCTGATCCGGTGGCTTCCTCAACTTCCATCGATGAAATTAATGTAGTCTCGGTGTCTGAGGCCGTCATTGTTAATCTGTTGCCTTCGAGATTAAACAGAAAATTATCCAGTATCGGCAGGGAGTTTTTGCTGTTTATAACTCTGCTGATTGCTTGTAAATGACTTAACAACACGGTGCTTGAAGTCTTGAATCTCATATTTATAATGATTTATCGGTTTTGTAAATGAACAGCAAATGTAATGAATATTTTTAAATTTATGGAAGGCTTGCTTAAATAATTATTCTTAATAAATGAACGTAGGTTATTTGATATTTCGAATAATGTTCGTAGTTTTGCGAACAACAAACATATGGAGTTTTTTCAGTTGATAAATTATAGTTTATATGAATAGTTCAGGCAATTACAATCCCGATTTTGAGCAACTTGCCCGTTTTGCAAAAGCCATGGGACATCCTTCACGTATTGCTATCCTGAATTTCCTGAGTGGAATCGATTGCTGTTACTTTGGTGAAATTCATAACGAGTTGCCTATTGCCAAGGCTACAGTATCACAACATTTGAAAGAATTAAAGGAAGCAGGCTTGATACAGGGTGAGTTTGAACCGCCCAAGGTGAAGTATTGTATTCGAAGAGATAATTGGGAAAAGGCAAAGAAGATGTTTAACTCCTTTTTGGAGCAATCTGTTGAAAAGAAAGTTTGTTGTAATCAATAAAAATATAAGCTTATGGAAATTAAAGTTTTAGGACCGGGGTGCCCAAAATGTAAAACCCTCATTAAAAATGTGAATGATGCCGTGACTGATTTAGGTCTCGATGCAAGTGTAATCAAAGTTGATGATATTGTTGATATCATGGCATTTGGCGTGATGACAACCCCCGCATTAGTCATTGATGGTAAAGTGGTATTAAAAGGTTTTGTGCCTTCAGTAACAGAAATAAAAAGTATGCTTGTACTTAAGAGATAGTTTATAAATCATAAAAATATATCATTATGAAAAAAAATCTTTTAACAGGATTAGTGGTTCTTTTGCTTGTAGCATGTGGCAATCAGTCAAAACAAGAATCAGTTGTCGAAACTACTGTTCAGGAAGAAACAGCTAAAGTGTTGGTGTATTATTTTCACGGGAAGCAACGTTGCCGTTCATGTGTAGCTATTCAACAGGTTGCTCAGGAAACTATAGAACAAGAATTTACTGGCAATGTCGATGTTAAGTTTGTGGAAATTGATTTTACTGAGAAATCTAACGAAGCATTAGCAGAGAAATATGAAGTTGCGTGGAGTAGTTTGATTGTTGTAAGTGGAGAAAATCATTTTAATATGACAGATGAAGCATTTGCCAAGGCTATGTCGGATCCTGTTGCTTTGAGAACTTCCATTGTCAATATTGTAAATAGCTATTTAGCTTTGTAATAACGATTTTAAATCAGTTAATCATGAAAAAAACGGCATTAATTTTAGTCACTTTTTTGCTTTTTGTTGGAACACTTTCAGCCCAAAAGGGTCAATTGCTTTATTTTAAAGCTAATTTGCCATGCTGTCAGGCAGCTGCCTGCGATGCTCTTCAAAACGAAGTGCAATCTATCATTGATAAAAATTTTAAAAAGACTGAAGTCATCCTTAAGGTTGTTTCCCTGGATGCAGAATCGAACAATGCATTGGTTGACAAACATAAGGCAAAATCGCAAACACTTGTTCTGGTTTTGAAAGATAAGAGAAAAGCGCCCATTGATTTGAGTGATATCCTGAGAGCATATCTACGAAATAATGATAAAGCACAACTTCAGACAGCCATAGTTGCAAGAATAAAACAACATCTCAAATAGGTTTTATGGAATTTCTACAGGAATTTGTTTCTAATTCGGAAATCCCAATGCTTTCTGCATTTTTGTTGGGAATTATGACAGCTATCAGTCCATGTCCATTAGCAACAAACATTACTGCAATTGGCTTCATTGGCAAGGAGTTACACGATAAGAAAAAGGTTTTTCTGAATGGGGTTTTTTACACATTGGGACGGGTTATTACTTATACATTAATAGGAGTAGTTCTTATCATCATCATCCGACAGGGAGGCAGCTCATTTAAAATTCAGCGATGGTTAAGTATGTATGGGGGCTATATTCTTGGACCGTTCTTAATCCTGATGGGATTATTTATGTTCGACCTCATCAAGATTAATTTTAGTTTGTCAGGAAAGCATGGATCCAAAATAGAAGAAAAGGCAAAAAATGGCTCCTTGATGGGTTCTATATCCATAGGAATAATTTTCGCGCTCGCGTTTTGTCCGTATAGTGGTGTTTTATATTTTGGAGGTCTAATCCCTTTGTCAGTTGCAGCCCCTGAAGGATTTCTTTTACCAGTAATATTCGCTGTTGCAACTGGTTTACCTGTCATCATCTTCGCATGGATTCTCGCTTTCAGTGTTTCAGGAGTAGGGAACTTCTATAAGAAAGTGAAAACTTTCGAGTTTTGGTTCCGCAGGGTAGTAGCCGTGCTTTTTATCGTCGTAGGTCTATATTTTATTTATACCTTCTATTTCTGATTGTAATAATATGCAATAAGAATAATTGTCTTTATTAAATGGAAACAAAAAAAGAATTCAAAATTCTGACAGCAATCATCGTGGTTTTTCTCGGTGTTTTCTTCATGCCCATTCAAAGTCCGGTTTTCAATACCGCTATTACTGCAACGCTCGATTTAGCGAAATGGTATGCGCAGGAGCATGTGATTCTTTGTCTGCTGCCTGCATTTCTGATTGCCGGGGTAATTTCTGTTTTTGTGAGTCAGGCATCCGTTATAAAATATTTCGGAGCCAAAGCAAAACGATGGGTGGCGTATTCGGTGGCAGCAGTTTCGGGGACCATTCTGGCAGTTTGCAGCTGTACAATTTTGCCGCTTTTTTCAAGCATTCATAAGCGTGGTGCCGGACTTGGTCCTGCTGTAGCGTTTCTGTATTCAGGTCCGGCAATTAACATCCTGGCGATTATTCTGACAGCCCGCATTCTTGGCTTCGAATTGGGAGTTGCGAGGTTTATCGGTGCTGTAATTTTCAGTATCGTTATTGGTTTGCTGATGTCATTTATTTATAGAAAAGAAGAAAAGGCAAGGGCTGAGGAGCAAATGAATTTCCCGGATATTCCTGAAATCAGACCATTATGGCAGACTGCTTTACATTTTTTCACCCTGGTGTTTATTCTTGTTTTTGCCAATTGGGGAAGACCTGCTGATGGAGATGTGAGTAGTGTGTGGTACTATATGTGGGCATATAAGTGGCATATCACCGGAGTCTTTGGGTTGGTTTTGGTTTATTCCATGATTTATATCCTTAAGTTGAAGTCGTGGCAGGTTATTTTAGGTGCTGTAGCAACAACAATCAGTGCATTCCTTATTGGCAATCCATTAGTTTCGATGGTGGTTGGAATTGCTGCGGTAAGTTCGATTTCCCTGATGGATAAATCAGAGGATATGGAAAACAGGGAATGGATTCTTTCAAGCTGGGGTTTTGCAAAACAAATTATGCCTTTGTTGGCCGTTGGAGTCGTTATCGCCGGTTTTCTGTTGGGCTCAACGCACGATGATGTTTCTATACCCGGTATTATCCCGAATGAATGGGTCGCATGGGCTGTCGGCGGAAACTCCGTGCTAGCCAACTTCTTTGCATCCATAGTCGGAGCATTCATGTATTTTGCAACGCTCACAGAGGTGCCGATTATTCAGGGTTTATTAGCTTCAGGAATGGGGAAGGGACCGGCTTTAGCCCTTTTACTTGCCGGACCTTCGCTTTCGCTGCCCAATATGTTGGTAATCCGGGGAGTAATGGGAACTCAGAAAACTGCAGTTTACATTGTGCTTGTAGTGGTGCTTTCAACTGTTACAGGGTTGATATTTGGATCTTTATAAAGCCTTTTGGTTTTAAATTGAATTGCTTATTGGTTCTGAATCAAAGAGTTAATCCCGCTTCGTCAATTTGTTTGTTTTTTATTCTATTATTGTTCAAAAGGACTTTGTAGGTCGGGTCTTCGAGGATGTTGATTTCAATTATTTGATCCGCATTGCGCAGTAACTCACGACAATCTTTACTAAGATGACGCAAATGCAATCTTTTTCCCGCTTTCAGATACCGGGTGGTTAGTTTGTTAAGAGCTTCTATAGCCGACATATCTGTAACGCGGCTTTTTGAAAAGTCAATAATAACTTCATCAGGATCGTTGTTTACATCAAAATGTTCGTTGAATGTTGTTGTTGAACCAAAGAATAGAGGGCCTGTTACATGGTAGTGTTTAATTCCATTCTCATCAAGATAATTCGATATCCTGATTTGTTTGGCATTTTCCCATGCAAATACCAATGCCGAGATGATTACTCCTACTAAAACTGCTAAAGCCAGATTATGAAAAATTACAGTTATTCCGGCTACAATAACTATTACAGCTACATCACTAAAAGGCATTTTGTTGAAGGTTTTAAGACTAGCCCACTCAAATGTGCCTATTGCAATCATTATCATGACACCTGTCAGTGCGGCCATAGGAATTTTCTCTATAATTCCTGATGCAAACATGATATAGAACAAAACCATGAGTGATGTTACAATGCCCGATATTCTGGTTCTGCCCCCTGAGGAAACATTGATTAAACTTTGACCAATCATGGCACAACCACCCATACCTGAGAAAAACCCGGAGAAAATATTTGCACTTCCCTGGGCTACACACTCTTTGTTTCCCCAACCTCTTGTGTCAGTTATTTCATCAACAAGATTCAATGTCAGTAAGCTTTCTACAAGTCCTACGCCCGCAACAATAACAGCATAAGGGAATATTGTTTTAAGCGTTTCTAAGTTAAATGGAATTGATGGGATATGAAAAGGTGGAAATTTCCCATTGATTGATGCGATATCACCGACATTTTTCGTATCGACACCTGTGCTAATGACTATAGCTGAAACTACCAGTATTGCTACTAATGGAGCAGGAATTGATTTTGTAAACCGTGGTAATAGCCAAATTATGAGCATTGTGAGCGCTACCAACGACAGCATGAAGAAAAGTTCAGTGCCTCTCATCCATTGAGTTAAACCTAGACTATCAATGGTTTTAAATTGGTCAAGTTGCGACATAAATATCACGATAGCCAGACCGTTAACAAACCCGTACATTACAGGCTGTGGAACTAAACGGATAAGTTTCCCCAGTTTTAAAATTCCTACAACTAATTGAATTGTACCTGCCAGAATTGTTGTTGCAAAAACATATTCAACACCATGTGTTTTAGCAAGTGCAATTATTACAACTGCAGTAGCGCCAGCAGCACCTGAAATCATGCCGGGCCTACCACCAAAAATTGAAGTAATCAAACCAACTGTAAATGCCGCATATAATCCGGTAAGTGGTGATAATCCTGCAACTAATGCGAAAGCAATAGACTCAGGTACCATGGCTATGGAAACGGTAATACCTGCAAGAATCTCAGTTTTATAATTTATTTGTTTAATCGAATCAAAGATTCGTATGTACTGATTCATGTAAATGACTATTCTCTAGTTGAAAAAAAACTTTTAAAGGCCGCAAAGGTAAATAAAAGTGATGTAACATGAAAAGTCAAATTGTAACAAAACTTTCATTCGGTTTATTTGTTTGATTTATTGTAATGTCGTATGTTTGCGACATAAAACATAACCTATGATTAAGACTAATATTTTCGACAGTGAATTGCAGGAGTTGGCCTCATTTGCCAAGGTAATTTCACATCCGGCCAGATTGGCGATATTGAAGTATCTTGCAGATACAAAGACTTGTATCTCAGGAGATATTTCTGATTATCTCCCGTTAAGCAGAACAACGGTTTCGCAACATTTGAAAGAGTTGCGTGACATGGGTTTGATTCATGGCGAGATAGATGGATTAAAAATCAACTATTGTTTGTGTAAAACAAATATTGAGGAGAAACTCCTTATGTTCGATGCTTTCTTCCAAAATATTAAGTCAGCATCAACTGTTTGTGAAACCACAACATGTAAGTGACAAAAGACTTGCGGTATTAACACTAATAGTATTAACATTAAAATAATAAAAATGAAAGTTTTAATTCTTTGTACAGGAAACTCCTGTCGCAGCCAAATGGCACACGGTTTTTTACAATCTTTCGATTCGCGTATTACCGTTTGCTCTGCCGGAACAGAGGCAAGTGGCAAGCTAAATCAGAAAGCAGTAAAGGCTATGGGCGAAGCAGGCATTGATATCAGTCACCACACATCCGATTCGGTGCAGAAGTACCTTGGCGAGGAGTGGGACTATGTGATTACTGTTTGTGGTGGTGCCAACGAGGCATGTCCGGCTTTCCTTGGGAAAGTAAAAACACGACTGCATATCGGTTTCGATGATCCAAGTCATTCCGTTGGAACCGAAGAATTTATCTGGAGCGAGTTTATTCGTGTTAGAGATGAAATCAAAGAAGGTTTTTACAAATTATATTTAGATGAAATCGAACCCCGTTTATGAGCACTGAATCAAAAAAAATGTCGTTTTTCGACCGATACTTATCCATTTGGGTCGCTTTGTGCATCGTTGCAGGCATTGCAGTAGGTAAGTTTTTGCCTGCAATACCTGAAGTACTTGGAAAGCTCGAATATGCCAATGTGTCAATTCCCATCGCGATTCTCATCTGGATCATGATTTTCCCGATGATGCTGAAAATTGATTTCAAAAGTGTTGTCGATGCTGTGAAAATGCCGAAAGGACTTACGGTTACATTGGTGGTTAACTGGCTCATAAAGCCATTTACCATGTTTGGAATAGCCTGGCTGTTCTTCTTTGTGATTTATAAGTTGTTTATTCCCGCTGACCTGGCCAAAGAATATCTGGCAGGTGCGGTATTACTCGGAGCAGCTCCCTGTACAGCCATGGTGTTTGTCTGGAGTCACCTCACCAAAGGAAATCCTGCATATACGCTGGTACAGGTAGCCATCAACGATTTGATAATTATTGTGGCATTCATTCCCATTGTGACTTTGCTGCTGGGTGTTTCGGGGATATTCATCCCGTGGAATACCTTGATTATGTCGGTGGTGTTGTTTGTAGTTATTCCTTTAGCTGCGGCATATATTGTCAGAAACGCCATCATCAGAAGCCGTGGTAAAGACTTCTTCGAAAATGTTTTTCTGAAACGGTTTACCGGGATTACTATCAGTGGACTCTTGCTCACATTGATCATCATCTTCTCGTTTCAGGGCGATGTAATTCTTAAGAATCCATTGCATATAGTGCTGATTGCAGTGCCATTGATTATTCAGACCTTCCTGATTTTCTTCATTGCTTACGGATGGGCAAAGAAATGGAAGCTGCCACACAATATCGCAGCTCCCGCTTCTCTGATTGGTGCAAGCAACTTTTTCGAGTTGGCTGTTGCTGTGGCTATTGTGTTGTTTGGACTCAATTCCGGCGCAACCCTCGTTACTGTGGTTGGCGTGCTGGTCGAAGTCCCCGTGATGCTCGCCCTGGTGAAGATTGCAAACAGGAGTGCATGGAGGTGAACAGGAAAGTGGATTGCTGCTAGAACCCTATCGACTTTAATCCCAATCCGGCTTTCTCATCCAATCCAAACATCAGGTTCATGTTCTGGACAGCCTGTCCGGAAGCGCCCTTAAGTAAATTATCAATCATGGATACGATCAGAAGTTTATCGCCGTGCTTTTCGAGATAGATAATTGCTTTGTTTGTGTTAACAACTTGCTTCAAATCAGGGTTTTGATCTGTGATAAATGTAAAAGCAGCATTTATGTAATAATTACGATAAAGTTCAATGGCCTGTTCGATTGAAAGTTCACAATGTGTGTAGCTTGTGACATAAATACCGCGGGTAAAGTTTCCTCTGACAGGAATAAAGTTAAGCGATTTACTGAAATCTGTCTGCAGTTGCTTTATTGATTGACTTATTTCCTGTAAATGTTGATGGTTAAATGCTTTGTAAATGGAGATATTGTTGTTTCTCCAGCTGAAATGTGAGGTTGAAGATGGCTTAACGCCTGCGCCGGTTGAGCCTGTTATAGCATTGATGTGTACTTCATCGGTCAATAAACCTTCCGATGCAAGCGGCAATAAAGCGAGTTGAATCGCAGTTGCGAAACATCCGGGATTGGCAATGCGACTTGCTTTCTTAATTTCTTCTTTGTTTAATTCAGGCAAGCCATATACAAAGTCGTGATCGTCACTTTTAGCACGGTAGTCAGTTGAAAGATCGATAATTTTCAGCTCAGCTGGCACTGAATTTTCGTCCATGAACTTTTTACTGTCGCCATGTGCAGAACATAAAAACAATGTATCAACTGTATCAAATGGCAGTTCCGATGTGAAAATTAGTTCGGTTTCACCGATTAGTCCGCTGTGAACCTTCGTTATTGCATTGCCTGCATTGCTACTGCTGTTAACGAATACAATTTCCACCTCAGGGTGATGTATCAGAATTCTCAATAATTCACCGGCTGTATAACCTGCACCGCCAATTACGCCAACTTTAATCATGATGTATTTTTTTTACTTTTTGTTGTCTAATAAATCGGGACGTAGTAAACGCGTCCGTTCCACCGATTGCTCATGCATCCA
>CAYMDE010000003.1:45737-67438 GCA_964389115.1 uncultured Paludibacter sp.
GTGATTAGATGCTCTCTGATTCTGTGATCAATTCCTTTATAGTGGCCGCAAAGTATAATCAGGTTTTCGAAGAGAGAAAACTTATTCGCCAATGGTTGATTGAATGTTTCACCATCAGGAGAGGTATATATGATTTCATCGTATGTTCTCTCAGATTTCAGTTTGGAAATAATGCGATCAACGGGTTCGATCATCAATACCATGCCTGCGCCGAATCCGTATGCATAATCATCAACATGCCTGTGTTTGCCGATTGCGTAATCGCGTAAATTATGCACGACTATTTCTGCCAATCCTTTCTCCTGAGCTCTTTTTAAAATGGAATGGTTTAACGGACTATGCAGTAATTCGGGAACAGCTGAAATAATATCGATTCTCATGATTTACGAAAAATATCCGCAAAGGTACAAAATTCAATGTAATCAAAGGTTGGCTGCCAGCCATTTTCTTATTTCTTCAGGTTTGCGTTTCTTCCTGCTTGCATAGTCGTTTAGTTGCTCTTCGTCGATTTTACCGATATTAAAGTACTTCGATTTTGGATGTGCAAAGTATAATCCGCTGACTGAAGCATTGGGATACATAGCCCCGTTCTCAGTTAATTCTATGCCTATTTCTTTGAATCTTATGAGTGGATCAAGATCGAAAATGATTGATTGATCGGGTAAGGACGGATAACCAATGGCCGGACGAATTCCCTGATAATGCACTTTCCACATTTCCGGGATATTCAGGGGCTCATCGGGGCAATATCCCCAATAGCGAGTTCTGACTTCGTAATGCAACCATTCTGCTGCAGCTTCTGCCAAACGATCCGAAAGGGTTTTAATCAGAATAGAGCTGTAAATGTCTTCTTTTTTCTCGTATTCATCAGCTAATTCTTCCGCTCCTGTTATTGTGGTTGCAAAAACACCGATATAATCTTCTTCGTGATGTAGAAAATCTGCCAATGAGTAACAAAATCCATCTGTAGAAGGTGTTTGTTGTCTGAGTGTCGGGATAACTACTTGTTTGTCATCAGTTTTAATGATGATGTCTTCACCATCAGAGTGAGCCGGAAAAAGGCCTATGCCTGCATTGATGCTGATGGTTTTATTGTCGCGGAAGTCTCGCAGCATTTCCTGAGCGTCCTTGTAAAGTTTCAGTGCTTCTTCTGCCTTGGGTTGATCTTTCAAATCAAATTGTTTCAACCAGCTTGTTTTGCAGGAACCACATTCACAGACTTGCTCTATTCCGTCATATTTCCCATTCAAGCGCCATGCCATGAAAAAGAAAGTCCAGTGAATGAAAGGGATAATCTGTTCTAAAGGAATATCATTAAGCTTGATATATCCTGTTTGTTTTGGAGTATAAACCATGTTCTTAAATCATTAAAACCAGACTAAGCGCCATCACAGCCATGCCGGCAATTAAACCATAAATGGCAACGTGATGCTCTCCATATTCTTCGGCAGTTGGCAGTAGCTCGTCTAATGAGATGTAAATCATTATACCTGCAACTCCTGCAAAGATAAAACCGAATGTGGCATCTGTGAAAAACCAACTTAAGAACAAGTAACCGATTAAAGCACCAATAGGTTCAGCTAATCCGGATAAAAATGATAAAATGAATGCTTTTTTCTTGCTTCCTGTAGCATAGTAGATGGGAGCCGAGATTGCCAGTCCTTCAGGAATATTATGAATAGCGATTGCAACGGCGATGCTTATACCTAATGTTTGATCAGTCATGGCAGCCATGAATGTTGCCAGTCCCTCAGGAAAGTTGTGAATTGCAATGGCTAAGGCCGAAAAAAGTCCCATCCGCATCAGGCGACTCTTATCTTTTTTGCCGGGTTTATCGTAATCTCTTGTTTTTTTGATTTCGTGGGGGTTTTCACCTGACGGAATCAACTTATCGATGATACCAATGAGTGCAATGCCTGCAAAAAAACCAAGGATCGTGTACCAATAGCCTGTTTTTTCTCCAAACTCTTCGGTAAGAGATTCTTTGGCCTTGAAAAAAATTTCAACCAACGACACATAAATCATTACACCGGCTGAAAATCCAAGCGATGCAGCTAAGAACTTAGGGTTGAATTTTTTATGTAAAAACCCAATGATACTCCCCACTCCGGTAGCAAGTCCGGCGAAGAGTGTAAGTCCAAAAGCAAAAAGAATATTGTTAGTTTCCATGTGTTGCTTTAATCGGCTGCAAATGTAAGGTTTTTTGGCGGAAAAAGAAATTGTGCTATATCGTCTGATTATATTAAATAGTGCGGTTTATAAGACAGATGGTGAGAAGTCATAAAAAAGGCAGAGAAAAGGTTTTCCTAATCTCTGCCTTTGAATTTAATATGCTGTGAATCAATTTTCCGATTACAAGCTTTCTCCAAAGTCGGCTTTAAACTTGGCAACCAGTTTTTGCGGCCAGTCGTTTACAGGCTCAAGTTTACCCATGAAGAAACGAAGTACCGGAGGCTCATAGATAAATTTCAAACCACCGATTAGTTCGCGGTTTTCGTAGAGCCAATTCACGCGGTCTTCCACAAATTTAATTTGCGATAAGGTGAAAACCCTCCGTGGTACTGCAAGTCGAAGCAATTCCATGTCTGCGTATGTCTCATTGCCATATTCATCGCGTTGGTTCGAGATAGAGCCACGCTCCATGCCACGAACGCCTGAAATCAGGAATAAGGCAGATGCCAATGCTCCGGCTGGATATTGAGTTTGTGGAATATGTGCGCAAATTTGCATTGCATCGAGGTGAACACCTAAAACGCCTGCAGGTTTAATTACCGGAATTCCTTTTTTGTCAAGCTCGCCAACAAGATATTTAATAAATGTCGGACTTTGGCTGATCATGGTTTCATCGAGGGTTTCGTACAAACCAACTGCCATAGCTTCAACTTCGCGAATTGACATACCACCGTAAGTCATAAAACCTTCGTAAAGTGGCACAAGAGCCTCAAGTTCTTTGAAAATATCCATACTGTCGGTACACATACCACCCCCACGTGAAGAACTCAGTTTACGCGCTGAGAAATAACACAAGTCAGCGAGTGAAGTCATTGCATGAATCACAGTTTTCATGTCAGAGCCCTTGAATTCTTCTTCGCGTTGTAGCACCAAATACGCGTTTTCGCCGATTAAACTACAATCGAGTACCAAACGAATACCATACTTGTTGGCAATGGCACGAACATCACGAAGATTCTGCACAGAGAATGGTTGTCCACCAATCAGGTTTGTCGATGCTTCCATCCTGATAAATGGGATGTTTTTAGCTCCATGTTGATTGATAACTTCTTCCAGTTTTTCAAGATTCATGTTGCCTTTGAAAGGATGATCTGAATTAATTACATAAGCTTCGTCATATAATAACTCAGCAATCTGACCACCTTTGTCGGTAATGTGGGCCATTGCAGTTGTAAAATGGTAGTTCATGGGAACCAAACTGCCTTTTCTGACATAAGCGATTGAGATTATATTTTCTGCTGCACGTCCCTGGTGAACAGGAAGTAATAGCTGTTTGCCAAGCACATCTTTAACTGCTTGCTCTAGGCGAACATAACTTTGTGATCCGGCATAAGCATCATCGGCCTGCATCATTGCTGCCAACTGATTGTCGCTCATGGCATTGGTGCCCGAATCGGTAAGCATGTCCAGAAATACGTCTCTAGTGCTAAGTTGGAAAGTGTTGAAACCTCCTTCGTAAAGAGCCTCAAGTCTTCTCTCTATCTGAACAAGATGAAGTTTTTGAACTATACGTGTTTTGTGCAACTCTAAGGGGATTTGTTCCCCGCTGAAAAATTTAATTTCCTGCATGATAATGGTAGTAAATTAAGTATTAATAATTGTTTGATTTTTAGTCAAAAAAATGAGTGCCTGATTAACAAGCACTCTGTATAAAAAAACCACTCTAAGTCTTTTTAATTCAAAGTCTTTCGCTGACAAAGATATAATTATTTTACTTTTTCAGCAAGAAAAATTTCAATTTGAAATGTTTTTGTTATTTGGCCATTTCTAAAAGCAGTGATTCTATTCTGCTGAGTGTTTGCCAGGAGTTTGTTCCCGAATTGTTGACCATGATAGCGAAAGCCCATTCGTTATTATTGTGCAGCATATATCCCGTGTAGCAACGAACCCTTGAAATAGTTCCGCTTTTTGCCCTTATCCTGCCATCAAGCGGAGTGTTTCTCAGGATACCTGCCAGCGTGCCTGTCTTGCCAGCTATTGCCAAACTTTGAAGAAAAACGTCTTTGTTTACACTTTTTTGCGACATATACTGCATAAGATCAACAAAAAACTGCGCCGAAACTGCGTTTGTAGGTGTTAAGCCTGAACCGTCTTCTATAAAAAGCTGACTAACATCTAAACCTTTGGAACGCCAGAAATTACGTACGATTTGTTTCGACAAGTTATTGGTTGCAACCGGATGCCGGCTCAATGCAAGCGACTTAAATATCTGTTCGGTGTAGAAGTTATTGCTTTTTTCGTTCGCTTCCTTCACGATGTCTCTCAAGGGAGGGGAAAAGTGACTATGAATCGCAACTCTGGTTCTTAAAACCGGAAATGTTATTGGAGTCGTTTGGTGAGTGCTTCCTGCTGTGCCTGAAATGATTACGCCGTTTTGCGAAAGTAATTGACTCAGGTCCCGTGCCAGCTGTAAACCGGGATCGGGAAGTTCGGCTCTCACCACGAATGTTGGTCTGTTTGCCGGGATTTCACCTCTTACCGAGCGGGCAAAATGTCGTGGAGCACCATAAAAATATGCGCTATCAAAAGTTATTCTGCTGCTTCGAAGGTTATTCTCAATCTCAAGCCCTTCCACCGCAGGTGATAAACCGATGATTTCAGGAGTTGTGCCAATTGCGCCCGACTTAAAAG
The DNA here is from genome assembly GCA_964389115.1 of uncultured Paludibacter sp. Lineage (GTDB taxonomy): Bacteria > Bacteroidota > Bacteroidia > Bacteroidales > Paludibacteraceae > Paludibacter. The sequence goes on from CAYMDE010000003.1 coordinate 50,601, forward strand.
TAACTCTCAGGGTATTATCGAGATAGGCCAGCGCATAGATACCGGGCGCATAGTAATTTCCAATGTCATCCCAGGTCCATTTAGGGTTTGACCCTTCATTGTCGAACCTGCTTTCATCGGCAATAATGCTACCGTTGATACGTGTAATTCCTGCTTGACGGATTGCATCAGTCCATTTCGTCAGAAAATCCTTATCGCCCATTTTAGTAGAACCCAGCGTAGGATCGCCGCTTCCAACGATGTAAATATTGCCGTTGAGTACGCCTTCCTGACTGATACTTCCATCATGTTCAATTTTGGTTTCGTACCGATAATCCGCCCCAAATATTTCTAAAGCTGTGGCTGTGGTAACAACTTTCATTGTTGAAGCCGGAATGGTGGCATGGGTCGGACGATGTGAATATATCTCACGTCCGGTTTTTAAGTCTCTTACCAAAATGCTGATATTGGCACTTTTAAAAACGGGGTGATTAACAAAACTATCTACAGGATTCTGTGATTGAAGGAAAAATGAAAATAGAACAGCAATAATGACTGAGAAAGGTTTCTTCATAATGGGTTGAAATTTTTTGTGATGCACAAATATAATTCATTTATGTGAATTTAAGGGCATGAATATATCTTTCATAATTGTGTATAAAAAAACTGCAACCCCGTAATGAGATTGCAGTCTGTTTATCTAATCATGAAGAATTAGTTTTTTTCTTCTTTCGGAGGTCTTGGTAAAAGAGCCTTGCGCGAAAGTTTAAATTTGCCGGTTTTAGCGTCAATATCGAGAAGCTTCACTTCAAGCATGTCGTTTTCCTTGATGCCTGCGTCTTCAATCTTTTCGATACGTTTCCAGTCGATTTCCGAAATGTGAAGTAATCCTTCTTTTCCGGGCATAAATTCTACGAAACAACCGTATGGCATGATTGATTTTACTTTCGCAGGGTAGATTTCGCCAACCTCAGGAATAGAGATAATCCCTTTGATTTTTGCAACAGCTGCATCGATGGCGGCTTTGTTGTTTGCAGCGATTTCAACGCGACCCTGATCTCCTATTTCTTCGATAGAAATTACAGCTCCTGTTTCAGCCTGCATTCCCTGAATAATTTTTCCACCAGGTCCGATTACCGCGCCAATCATCTCTTTAGGGATAAACATCACTACGATACGTGGAGCATGTGGCTTCATATCATCACGTGGCTCAGCCAGTGTTTCTGTCATTTTCCCAAGAATGTGCAAGCGACCTTCTTTGGCCTGACGAAGTGCAGTTTCCAGAATTTCATAAGATAAACCGTCCACTTTGATATCCATCTGCGTTGCAGTAATACCATCTTTTGTTCCGGTTACTTTGAAGTCCATATCGCCCAGATGATCTTCATCGCCCAGGATATCAGAAAGTACTGCGAAGTTTTTTCCTTTATTTTCAGAAATCAGTCCCATCGCAATACCTGATACAGGTTTTTTGATGGTTACACCTGCATCCATTAAAGCCAGAGTTCCGGCACAAACCGTTGCCATAGATGATGAGCCGTTAGATTCTAAAATGTCTGAAACAACACGCACTACATATGGATAGTTGTCAGGAAGCATCGGTTTCAACGCTCTGAAAGCAAGGTTTCCGTGTCCAATTTCACGACGACCGGTTCCTCTTGATGGGCGAGCCTCGCCGGTAGAGAATGGAGGGAAGTTATAGTGGAGCAGAAATCTCTCTTTGCCCTGATTAAGCGCTTCGTCAACAATTTTCTCGTCTTGTTTAGTTCCCAGCGTTACTGTTGTAAGCGATTGGGTTTCACCGCGGGTAAACACAGCTGAACCGTGTGCACCGGGAAGGTAATCAACTTCTGACCAAATAGGACGAATTTCGGTTGTTTTACGACCATCAAGACGTTTTCCTTCATCGAGGATAGAGCGGCGCATGGCCTCTTTTTCAACATCATGATAGTATTTGTTAATCAAACCTTTCTTTTGTTCCGCAACTTCAGCTTCCAATGAAGCGATATATTCAGCCTTTACAGCTTCGAAGTTCTCAATACGTGAATGTTTATCAGTATTGCATGATGAAGCAACAGCGTAAACCTTATCGTAAGTTTTTGCCCAGATATCTTTTTTCAGATCTTCATCATTTTCTTCGTGGCAGTATTCGCGTTTTTTTGTTTTTCCTGCCGCTTCCATCAGTTCAATTTGAGCCTGACAGTGAATTTTGATAGCATCATGAGCAATTTTCATCGCTTCAAGTAATTCATCTTCGCTAACTTCTTTCATTTCGCCTTCCACCATCATGATGTTTTCGAGCGTTGCAGCAACGATGATGTCCATGTCGGCTGTTTCGAGTTGAGCAAAAGTAGGATTCAGAACGAATTTTCCGTTGATACGGGCAACGCGAACTTCAGAAATAGGACCGTTGAACGGAATATCAGAAACAGCAATAGCTGCTGAGGCTGCAAGTCCGGCAAGTGCATCCGGCATATCTTCGCCATCTGCGGAGCAAAGCATTACATTAACGAAAGTTTCAGCGTGATAATCATCCGGAAATAATGGACGAAGCGCACGGTCAACCAAGCGTGATACAAGGATTTCATAATCTGACGCACGACCTTCGCGACGAAGAAAACCTCCGGGGAAGCGACCAAATGCGGCAAATTTTTCTTTGTAATCAACTGATAACGGCATGAAATCAGTTCCTGGAGCAGCATCTTTGGCTGAACAAACTGTGGCAAGCAACATGGTGCTGCCCATCTTTAGCATCACGGATCCATCGGCTTGTTTTGCCAATTTTCCCGTTTCGAGAGTAATTTCTCTTCCATCACCCAATGCGATGGTTTTTGTAACTACATTCATAAAAAAATTACATTTTCTTTTTTAAACATCTTTTTGTCGGCGGCAAAGATACAATTAAATCCCCAATTCTCAACAAGATATAAACTTCTAGTGCACTTTACCACTTGTAGTAAATCCCCAAATCAAATTCTCTTTTAAAGAAATAGTGATCTATTCCCGGAATGTTTGCTTTTTGAGGTGAATCCATTGTCCATTCATATGAGGTCATTTGATAGTCTATCGACCTCATGCTCACAACCAGATCTGCCTTGAATTGCAATCCAAATGAAGAGCGCTCTTTTTTACAGAGCTCCAAATTGAGCTGAATCTCAGGGTTGATATAGAAATGAGGTTTCCTGATGAATTCATAATCGATTCTTTGCCGGTAATTTGATTTGACTTCTTTTAAATCTACAGATTTATTAAACTCGGGGCCAACTATAAAGCCCGCCGAAAGAGCTGGTCTTATTTGGATAACCCCAAATTCAAGGGGAAGTGTTATTCCTGCGGAAAAAGTTCGATCCATCATTTCCCATTGCCACCAATTGTGGTCGTCAATTACTGAAAGATATCCCGGATATTTCTGATCGTAGTAAGGCGTAAAGCTGTTCATTAATTGCGAATAGTTGTAATAGCTCAGGAAGTAACCCAGTTTGCCTTTTGGAAAGTATATCGCACGCATAAAAAGACTATTCAGTTCCAGAGCCGAATTTAATGTAATTCGGATGTCAGATTCCCAATTAAGATTCCATCTTTTATTCCAACCAAAACCCAGGTATTCATATGTAGCTTCGTAATTTTGTGTTTCCTCGTTATCCTTTATGTAGTAATCAAAGAAATTCAATTCTTCCGACTCGCCAAGTGCAGGTTGGTGAAAGTATCGCCAACCAAACCATAAATCAACTTTGGTAGCAAGTTTTTTGTTTTGGGCTTCTGTTGTAGCGCTTATCCAAAGTGCTAACAAACAGATGAGTGTAAACTTTTTCATGGGTTGTTTGATGGTTTAAGATAAATTCGCCCTGTACTCCCTGTAAGCACTTTGTCGTCGGAAAGTTGAATTCTGATATCAAAATTGACACTGTCTCGTTGAATGTCTTCTTTACAATAAAAAGAGAGAGTAAGTCCCGGTTGATGTAAGCTTTTGGAATTAATCAATGGGTACAAATCTTCAATTGTTTTGTATAGAGAATTGTCTGACGGTAGTGCCAGGAAAAGTTCTGTGGCATCATCATTTTCCTTGATTGTTTCAGTCAGATCGTAAAGCGAATAAATATGAATTGACTTAACTGTTGAGGAAATGATGAAATTATAAAACTCGGGACAGCTTAAAGCATGGGTACTCACAAATCCAATATTTGAAGTGTAAAGCCAATGATCATCTATATAGGCTGTATCCGTAAGTATCACCTGAAAAGCAATTGCTTTACTTAGCATCGTGTCGGATTCCAAAAAACTTATGTGTCCGGTGGGAGAGCTGTTGTCAAGTTTGTTAACTGTCAACAAATTCAGATTAAAAGGAATTTTGTGTTCGTAAACTGTTCTGCAGCAACTAAAAAACAACCTGATTGTAAATCCTGCAACTAAGAGAAAGATAATTTTTTTGTTCATTTAGTTTGAAGTTGAATTGTTGTTGGCAAAGTTATAATAATTGCATAAATCAACAAGCATTGCAAATAAAAAACCCCTGCCGGAATTAAAAACTTTTTTCGGCAGGGGTTTGCTTAAAGATAAAGTCCTTAGAGCTATTTTATTATGACCATCTGTACCTGACTATTAGCTTTCACAATATAAACACCACTTTGCAATGTTGCTGAAAAAGTGTTGGAATTTGTTATGCTGTGTAACACGCGTCTTCCCATTAAATCGAAAACTGTAACTGCAGTTTCTGATTTCAGATTCGTGATAAATAGTTCTTTTTCTCTGCCAATAATGATTGGACTCGTGCTGCTTAGTGAAGGTGATTGATCCGAGGTGATGGTTTCAGGAGCAAAAGCACCTGAGTAGTCAACATGGAGATAATCAACTTTGATTGTAGCACCGCCTCCAGTATAGTTTTTGCCAAAAAGAATCTGGTTGATTCCGCCTTCTTTGAGATATAAATCGGTGATTGCCATCGTTCCAACAGTGCCGACTTTCCTCAATACAATGAAATAATTCATGTTGGGTACTGTTGCCATTGTTGATGTCCTGAATCGAATCATTTGTCTCTCGGCTGTTGCTCTTACTGCGGGAGTTTTGACTCTCTGACTGCTGACGATGCCGCTTGTTCCTGCTGCGTTAGTCGCAATAATCACATCAAATTCTGCATTTTGGTTTTCGCCCCAGGTTATCAGGTCGAATGACAATTCATGCCAATTGTTCGTTTTCAGGTTTACCTGATATGCATAGTAATTGCCACCGTTGGCATCGAAGCGGAACATAAATGCTTTCTTTCCGTCGGGATATGCGCTCAATTCAGTGGTCTGACTTTTCTCCTGAATTCTGGGGTTGGGCGAGCCACCCATTGTTACATCTGAAGTCCAGCCAGCCGGAGCTGCATTATGCGCATCATTCCTGAAATCAGCATTAGATATCAGATTTACTCCATCATATAAGTCGGATGGTTTTACAACGCTTAGGTTAAGCTCCGCTGTACCAGCTTCGTTCATATCGCCGATTTGGGTCAGGTTGAAAGTTTCGCTAAACTTGCCATTGCGGTAAATATGTACCTTTTCGCCCTGAACTGCATATCGGATAATTTGGGTGCTGTTTTCAGAAGCTGTAATTTGTCTGATGGCAGAGAACGGTGCTGCCCAGCGCAGAGATTCCGATGATAATGCAGTTCTGAAGCCAGTGCCGTTTCCATCGCGAACTTCCAAGTCCATTCCTCTGCCTTCTGAATTATCTACACTTACTGATACTTCTACAGAATAATCATCCTGAGGGTCAAAACTATGGCTGCGGATATCTTTAGAACCGCTCACTGCATTTAAAGTTATTGCTGATTGAATTTCGGTAGGAAGTACTGCTTTCAACGGCAGGTCAGGTACAGCAATGACCGTTTCGCCCGGAGCAAATGCACCTTCCTGGTAGCTGACGTAGAAAATTTCCATATCGGCATTGCCGCCTTCGTAGTTTTTACCAATCATTAATTTATTATCGAACGAAAGACTCTTCAAGCTTAAATCACCAATGCCATACATTGTTCCTGATGTGCCTGTGAAAGTGATGAAATACTGACCAGCTTCACGGCTTGAAAATCTGAATTTTGCAGTCTGCAGTCTGTTTTTATCAATCGTAGGATATGAATCTGAGGCATATATTCCTGCCTGGGTTTTCGATTGACTTATTCCCACTGAAATAGGGGCTCCGATAGGACCGTTATTCCAGTGTTCGTAAACCATAGAGAATTCGTATGTTGTATTAGCTTCAAGTGTAACCGGGTAGTAATATACGTTGGACCCAAGACTTCCATCCCATCTTACAGTAAGCAAACGGCCGGTGTAGACAGCCCCATTGAGTAAATGTTGCGGATTGGAGGCCGAAGTGATATCGAGGTACCTTACTCCGGAGCCGCTATTCGCTGTGTTCCACGGCACTGTTGCTCCGGTAGCATCCCATCCGTATGCGGTTGGTGCAGCAGTTCCAGTACCGGATGGTCCTGCCCAGTTGCCAATAATCTCAGGCCCATAAGTTCCGGCAGTTGCCGATTCTTCTCCGTTCGGGAGAATATCTCTGATGAAATCGGTATTTCGTGACCCAATATACTCCTGTCCCTGATAAATATACACTTTATCGTCTTTAACGGCAAAACGATAGATTTGCTCCACAGAATTATCAACCGCTGAAATTTCGTTTGCATCGTTTAGTGGACTGGTCCAGTTAATGCTCGTTCTGTCAAGTGAAACTCTCATTCCTTTTCCGGTTTTCGCCCGTGATTCAATATCGAGTCCTCGTCCGGTAACACTGTTGATTCGTGCTTTGACCTCAACGCTGTATTCAGCAGGAGGATCAAATTGTGTTAATTCCACAACTTGTCTGTCAGTTGTATTGATAGTCAACTTCGATTCCATTAAAATATTATCCAATTCTGATCTGACAGGAAGAACAGGAGGGGTTAGTGTTCCGGGTTTGTCGTTCGCTTTCACCGGATACAAAGAACTGGAAGGAATTAATTCTTTTACTGTGCTCTGACTCGACCACGACAGTGTTGCAGGGTTATTACCTGTAAGTTCAATTACAATATTGTTTTTGTGTGATGGGATGATGTCGTAATTTATCTCATGTTCCTGTGAGCCGGAGTTTTCGAGAATCACCTTTTGCAATTTGTCATTGATATATACATTGGCTTTCGAAGACGTGTTTAAATAAATATTGTATTTCTCACCCAGCAATGTTTCAAAAGTTCCCGACCATCTGATGCTTTTTGTCTCAGCAGGAATTGTTCCTGCATTCGGGTTCGCCACTACTTCGGAACTGATCAAACCGGTAAGGTTATCATTGTAAAAATACTCGGCAGTCAGACCGGTTCCATTCGGTGTGTTCGGGTTTTTTGTAAGATGGTCATAAACTACAATTCTGTTGTCTGTGCTCAGATATACAAATGAAAGCACTCCGTTTTCGCGCAGCAGAGGTTTGTCGGCCAATGGTTCAGAAAGGAATCCTGACTTCCCATCTTCCGAGATTAACGTCCAGTTGGCATAATCATCGTCAGGTGATGCCATCAGCACTCCCACGTTGTTTGCCATGATATATGCATTGTCGAAGCTGTCGATTGCCAGGTGTACCCTGCGAATAGAATTAACTGAAACACCATTTACAGTTACCAGTCGTTTCACCCAGGTTCCGTCCTCTTTTCTGAATCGATGATGTAATCTGGCTTTGTTTCGGGCTGATCCCCAGTTGGAATCACTTGCCTGACCATCAGGAATGTGCGAGTTAATAGCATGGATTCTTCCGCGTGTGTCAATATCCTGAGTTTCCTGATTGATATAGCCTCTGTTCAAAGGAATTGCTTCTACCATATAGCTTCTTTTGGTCTGCCCTAGCGCTCCTCGTGTAACCCTGTCGAGCACCGGATCCATGACGTCGGTAGTTGCCTTGGCGTCACCATGGGTGTCTTTCCAGGTGCGACCATGATCTTCGCTGTAAGCATAATAAAAGTCATGGTTGCTACTTCCGCCAAAATCATCGCGCCAGCACCAGGTAATGTGCAGTCTGCCAAGATGGTCATAGCTCATACCATTGATGTATGCACAGGCATCTGGAGTGAAATCTTCTCCCTGAATGTATCTGCCTACAAGCGACCATGTTTGAGTCTCTGCATCGTATTCACGTAAATAACTATCGCCAAATCCACTCCAGCGGAAGCGGCATTCGAATAAAAGATTGCCATTGGGCATGGAGATAAAGCGGGGATAAGTAACATTGGGTACGGCCTTATCCATTATATCGGTGGTAGGAGAAAACGAAGCAGCTTCCCAGGGCATGTTTTCGGGATCGTTGGCACTGCCAATAATTGAATAACAATAGCGTAGCGGGTCGTTGTGGTGGTCGTACGACAAGTGAATTCGTCCGTCTTTATGACTGATGCCGATTGAAATGGTGTTGTGAGCATCATTCACAGTGTTTCTGTAAGGTAACACCACTTCCTCCCATGCTCCTACAGGCATTTTCCGACGGGCAATACATACGTTACGATTCAGGTTGTAGTAAACTGTGTACTGATATCCTTTGTATGTGATAATTCCGTCGGTTTGAAATTGCTGACCGGAAAGTTGTTCGCCGGTGCCCATGACAAAAGCCGAAAGCGAAGGAAAAGTAGGACCTACTCTGGTTGTTGAAGCCAAACCTTGTGCGCTTGTGCCAAGTGATAGCACCAAGAACGCTGTTAAAAGAAAAATGTAATTAAGTTTCATTTGTCGCACTAATATATATTTAATGCGACAAATGTACTAATAGACTCTGGATTTGAAGTATGACAATATTGTCATATATGGAGAATTTGCTTTCCAGTGTTATTTAGGAGGAAATTCTGTAACTTTCTCGCCATTGATAGTCACATTTTCCATGACAATATTTTCGGCTCCAACAATTCTCAAAGGAATTTCTACGTTATTGAAGTTGCAATTTCTTATCGTAACATTTTTAACCTGCGCTCTTTCTGTGTTCTCAAGTCCATCGATAAAAATGCCGAAGCGACTTTTTTGGCTGGTCACATTTTCCATCAGGAAATTATTTACCAAAGGTAGGTTCGGGCCTTCAAATACACGTTCGTATTTCATTTCTACCCTGAAAATTGCCTCGCGACATTCGCCTACTGTGATATTCCGGATGTAGAAGTTTTCAAGGATTCCACCTCTGATTGGGTTCGATTTGATACGAATAACTCTCTGGAGATTTGGGCTGTCCATATTGCAGTTCTCAACCCACACATTACGTACATTGCCTGAAATTTCACTGCCAAGTACAACGCCTCCATGACCATCTCTCATGGTACAGTTGCGTACAATAATGTATTCTGATGGAAGATTCCATCTGCGACCATCATTGTTTTTTCCTGATTTGATAGCGATACAATCATCACCGGTATTGAAAAAGCAGTCTTCGATAAGAACATAACGGCTCGATTCAGGATTACATCCATCGTTGTTGGGACCTTTACTTTCGAGTGTAAGTCCTCTTACAATTACGTTTTCGCACATCAGCGGGTGGATTAACCAAAACGGAGCGTTGTTTACAGTAAAGCCTTCGAATAAAACATTTTTACATTTTTGAGGTTCGATAAATGCAGGTCTCAATCTGTCCTCAATAGTCATAATTCGCTCCTGCCATGGTACGTTTTCCTGCTCCATCCTCGACAGTCTGTTTCTGCCACCGTTCTCAGTTGTACCATTCCACTCCTGCGAGATAGTTCCTTCAGTCCATCCAAAGTTAACACGGCCTTTCCATGGCCACCAGTTGGTCCTGTCGGCCTGTCCGTCAAGAATACCTTTTCCTGTGATGGCGATATTTTTTTGCTTGTAAGCGTAAATCAGTGGACGCAGATTAATACAGTCCCATCCTTCCCATCGGGAATAAACACCCGGAAGATAATCTTCGGGATTGGTCGAGAATTTAAGAATTGAACCTTCTTCGAGATGAAGGTTTACATTGCTTTTAAGGGTTATGGGGCCTGTATAGAAAACCCCTTTGGGAACAATGACCATTCCGCCGCCTTTGGCATGGCAATGATCAATCGCTTTGTTAATTGCATTGTTGTAATAGTCTTCAACGCCTTCTTTTGCTCCGAAATCAGTGATATAATACTTCTTGTTTTTGAATTTTGGTTCTTTAATCTTTTTCAACACCTGATTCATTTCTTTCCAGGGATCGCTTGATTTTCTTCTGGCTTCAACTGGTGTCGGACTCAAAGTCAACACGATTAATAAGGCTAATACTAATTTGTTCATCATCAATAAATTAAACGTTTGATTGCAAAAATAAAAAAAAGAAGCCGTGTATTTACATGGCTTCTTTCGAATTATCAATTTGAACAGATTTTCCGTCAAATTTTACACATAGGTGTTATTTGATGTCTCCTTCTGCAATCAGGTATTCAGCGATTTGTACTGCATTCAGTGCAGCTCCTTTTTTAATTTGATCGCTTACACACCAGAAGGTAATACCATTGGGATTAGCCAGGTCTTTTCTGATTCTGCCAACATGCACAGGGTCTTTTCCTGACAAGAACAATGGCATTGGATATTGTTTTTCAGCCGGATTGTCAATTACAGCTACGCCGGGTGCCGATTCAAAAGCTGCACGTGCTTCTTCTACGCTGATGGGTTTTTCTGTTTCAACCCACACACTTTCGGAATGTGCACGCAAAGCCGGAACACGAACACAAGTAGCGCTCACCTCTACATCAGAATGCATGATTTTCCTTGTCTCGTGATACATCTTCATCTCTTCTTTGGTATATCCGTTTTCCGTGAAAACATCAATCTGAGGAATCAGGTTGTACGCCAGTTGATAGGCAAATTTGCTAACAGTGACAGTTTCGCCCGCGAGCACTTGTTTGTATTGCAATTCCAGTTCGTCCATTGCTGCTGCACCGGCACCTGAAGCAGCCTGATAAGTTGCAACATGTACCCTTTTGATGTGTGAAATATCTTCCAGCGCTTTGAGCGCAACCACCATCTGAATGGTCGTGCAGTTCGGATTTGCAATAATACCTCTTGGGCGATCTTTGGCGTCGGCAGCATTAACTTCCGGAACAACCAAAGGTATGTCATTCTCCATGCGGAAAGCACTCGAATTGTCAATCATCACTGCGCCAAATTTGGTTATGTCAGCAGCGTATTCTTTCGAAATAGATGCGCCGGCAGAGGTAAACACGATGTCAAATCCTTTGAAATCATCTCCGTGTTTCAGTTCCTTTACCGTAAGCTTTTGATTTTTATATTGATAAACTTTCCCCGCACTACGTGAGGAACCAAACAATGACAACTCAGTTAACGGAAAATTTCTCTCTTCGAGAACTCGCAGAAATTCCTGACCCACAGCACCACTGGCACCTACAATCGCTACTTTCATTTTTTAACTAATTTTGAATGATTTTTTATTTTTATTGTTTGCTCATTCCGCTACTTTTGAAACCGCGTCATACGTCAAAAATGTTTGGCGGAACGTTTGTTTACAGCGAGTGCAAAAGTAATTCATTTTTATAGATTTAACAACCTTATGAGAACATCTGTTTTGTTTTTTACCCTTTTTGCTTTCATTAATTTATACCCACAATTAAAGGATTCATTTTCCGATGGAGATTTTACATCTAATCCCGAATGGGTGGGTACAGTCAATAATTTTCGGGTAAATGAATTGTTTCAACTTCAGTCACGTGCCCCGGGTGCATCCACATCCTTCCTGTTTACTCCTTCTGAAGCTGTCGAAAATGCATTTTGGGAATGTCATTTCATCATTGATTATCCAACATCGGGGTCCAATTTCGCGTGCATGTATATCATGTCAAACATTCCTTCGTTAGATGCCGATATTAAAGCATATTACGTGATGGTGGGAGGTATCGGTGATGAAGTGTCTCTCTTTTATCTGGATGGAACCAAAAGAACAAAAATCATTGATGGCACTGATAAAAGAACGGATGGAAGGCCTGTTAATATTATTGTCAGGGTTACCCGCGATAGTCTGGGTGTTTTTAATCTATTCTCGAAACTTAGCTCAGAAAAGGAATTTTATTTTGAAGGTTCGGTCGAACATACCATGCTTGCAAAATCATCCTATTTTGGACTTTCGTACACCAATACATCCACTACAGGAAATGCTTACTGTTTTGATGATGTGTTGGTTCTGGGGCGTCCAGTCACTGTCGTACTTCCTCCCGGATATGATGAAGGCGATATTCGGCAACCGGACCCCGGTGATATAATATTTAATGAGGTGATGTTTCACAATCCGGATACATCTGCAGAGTATATAGAATTATATAATCGCTCATCGGAACTCATTGATTTGTCAGGGATGGTTATTACAACCCGCCGCCAGGATGGATCGTTAAACACCGGGCACGTGATTCCTGCACAAACCCTACTTGCACCGGGAGAGTATCTATGTTTGACAAACGATCCTGAATTAATATATACCTATCATCAATTATCTGAATCTCTAAAGGTTATAAAAACCGGTTGGAGTGCTCTCAATAATACAACTTCGACTTTAGTCCTGCTGAGTTCCGACAGGGAGTCTGTAGTCGATGAATTCACTTATCATGTAAACATGCATCATGTGCTGATTAAAAATGCTAAAGGAGTCGCGCTTGAACGTATTATGCCGGAAGGGGATACGCAGGATGCATCGAACTGGCACTCGGCATCATCAGGAAGTGGTTTTGGTACGCCGGGATATCAAAACTCACAGTTTCGAGATTTGGCCGAAAAGGTAGAAATGAAACAATCTTTTTGGCTTGATAAAACCCACTTTTCACCCGATAATCATGGAGATAATGATGTATGTATAATCCGTTATCAGCTCATCAATTCAGGCTATGCTGCTACCATTCAGATATTAAACCCAAATGGTGTTGTTGTTCAAAGGTTTCCCGAAGTACAGATTATGGCCACCGAGGGTCATTTCGTATGGGATGGAAGATTATTGACAGGAAAACTGACTCAGCAGGGTATTTATGTCATTTTGATACAAATTTATCATCCAACCTCCGGTGAAAGAAGTGTTTATAAGCTGCCGGTAGTTGTCTCATCCCAATAATTTTGAATAAATTAACACCAAAAATCCGATTTATCAGCTATCTTTGCACTCGTTTGTATTAAATAGAAAAAAGTTACATGGATAAAATCAGTTATGCCCTGGGTTTAAGCCTTGGGAGCAATCTGAAAAACAACGGTTTTTCGGGGTTAAACTATCAAGATCTTGTACAGGGTATGAGTGACCTGATGGAAGGAGCTAAAACAGCAATGACTGCACAGGAAGCTCAAGCAATTTTGAACGAATATTTCAAAGAATTGCAGGATAAAGCTTTTGAAAAGAATATCTCAGAAGGAAAGAATTTTCTAGCAGAAAATGCAAAGCGTGAAGGTGTTGTAACAACAGCAAGCGGATTGCAATACGAAGTGATTCAGGCAGGTAATGGTACAACTCCCTCAGCATCTGATCAAGTTAAAGTGCATTACCATGGAACATTGATCGACGGACAGGTTTTTGACAGCTCGGTACAGCGAGGCGAACCCGCGACTTTTGGAGTGACACAAGTGATTAGTGGGTGGGTTGAAGCACTTCAGCTTATGCCTGTTGGTTCAAAATGGAAACTCTACATCCCTTCCGATTTAGCTTATGGAGCACAAGGTGCCGGTCAGTCGATTGCACCACATACCACCCTCGTTTTCGAAGTTGAACTACTGGAAATTATTTAAGTCAAGATAAAGATACAATGAGAAAAATTATTTTACTGCTCATTACGCTGGTTACAATCACCGGTGCTGACGCCCAATCCAGATTCCTATGGTTTGGCAAGAAAAACAAACAAACAACAGAAGTTGTAAGCAATATATCAGTTGAAATGAAAAACGAGATTGATTCTATGAGTTATGCACTTGGAGTCAATATCGCTTATGATTTGATGCGAAACTTGCAAACATTGCCCGGCGGTGAGTATAATACCGAGATTTTTCTGAAAGGTTTTAATACTGTTTTAAGAGGTGATTCGGCGTTAATGACCAATGAAGACTCGAACGATTTTCTACAGGAGTTTTTTACAGCTGCACAGGAGAAAGCAACTAAGCAACAAAGAAGTGAAGGCGAAAAGTTTTTGGAAGATAATGCCAAGAACCCGGCAGTTCAGAAAACAGCAAGCGGCTTGCAATACATTGTGTTACGTGATGCTCAAGGACCTAAACCGGTTGAAACCGATAGGGTAAAGGTACATTATGAAGGAACTTTGGTTGATGGAACAAAATTCGACAGTTCATACGATCGTGGTGATCCAATTGAATTTACCCTCAATCAGGTTATCAGAGGATGGACCGAAGGCGTTATGCTAATGTCGCCCGGAGCCAAATATAAATTCTTCATTCCTTACCATTTGGGTTATGGTGAAGCAGGTGCCGGCGGAGTAATCCCTCCATATGCAACACTCATCTTTACAGTTGAACTAATTGAAATTAATCCGGGAAATATCCTGAATCAAATACAACCATTAGAAATTAAATAATTTAAATTGAAATGAAAAAAATCAGTCAAATCCTGACAGCAGCCGTGGTTATTGCTGTCATCTCTTTCAGCTCTTGTTCTGATATTAAGCCTAAAGAAGTATCATTGGCGAATCTGAACGATAGTATCAATTATACCCTCGGATTGTGGCAGGGTGATATTTTCGGCAAACAATACTTCGCCGAAGATGAAGACGGAAAAATGCTGAAAGCATTTATTGCAGCACTTGATGAAGCGTATGCAAGCAAAAAGGAACCAAACGAAATGTATGAACTCGGTTTAAATGTAGGCCGCTACTTTAAAAATTATACTGAAAACGGTTTCTTTGGCGATTCTACTCTGACCGGAAATCAGAAATTGATCATTGCCGGTATGATTAACGCAATCAAGGATTATCAGGAAGTAATGACCAGCACTGAAGCTGACTCAGTTGTTCAGACAGTTCAAATGCGGGTAAATCAAAGACAATTCGGATTCCCTGAAAACTAATTATTAACACACATTTTTGAACATATAATAGTATGAAACGAGTAAATATTTTGTGGAGCCTGATTATTCTGCTTGCTGTAGCTTTTACTTCATGTAACGAATATAAAGCTAAATCAGTAAACCTGAAAAATGAAATTGATAGCCTGAATTATGCTTTCGGTTTTAGCAACGGTAAAATTCTGAAAGACTACCATTTGAGAAACGACTCAACAGGAGAAGATTTTAAATCTTTCATGAAGGGTATTGAAGAAGGACTTAAAGCTGATAAAAAAGCCGTTGAAGGATCAGAAGAAGTAGTAGAAATGGGTAAAGCAATCGGAACCCAATTAAGAACTGTTGAAGATTTTTATGGTGACCCGTCACTTTCTGTTGATATGAAACTGATTCGTCAGGGCTTGATTAATGGTATCAGTGGTTTCGAAGGAAACATGTCTGTTGACCAGGCACAAGAGTATTTTAACAACACTATGCAGGCAATTCAAACCCGTTCGGTTGAACAGGAATTTGCTGAAAATAAGGCTGAAGGTATCGCTTTCCTTGCGGAAAATGCAACAGCCGAAGGCGTGGTTACTACTGAATCAGGTCTGCAATATAAAGTATTAACTGCAGGAAATGTAAGAGGTCCCAAACCAACTGCTGAAGACAGAGTAAAAGTGCATTATCATGGTACTTTGATTGACGGAACTGTTTTCGATAGTTCAGTGCTTCGTGGTGTTCCTGCTGAGTTTTTCCTGAATCAGGTTATCAGAGGCTGGACCGAAGGTTTGCAGTTAATGCCTGTGGGTGCAAAATATGTATTCTACATTCCTCAGGAACTGGCCTATGGAGCGCAAAATACAGGAACAATTCAACCTTTCTCAACACTCATTTTCGAAGTTGAGTTATTAGAAATTCTTAAGTAAAACCTACCGATTTTCGGCAAAGCGTTTCTGCGTATGGAAAAGATTGATCAGTTAGACCGCAAAATTCTGCGTATAATCACACAGAATGCCCGCATGCCTTTCAAGGATGTTGCTGAAGAATGCGGCGTATCGCGTGCAGCCATTCACCAACGTGTACAAAGGTTGATTGATGCCGACGTGATAACAGGATCGGGTTATACCGTGAATCCCAAAATGCTTGGATTCCATATTTGTGTGTATATCGGGATTACCCTCGAAAAGGGCTCAATGTATAAACAGGTAGTACAGGAACTGGAGAAAATTCCAGAAGTTGTGGAGTCACAATATACACTCGGTCACTATACAATTCTGATTAAATTGTACGCAAGAAATGATGAACATCTGATGGAATTGCTGAATGGAAAAATTCAGGAGATTCCCGGAGTGGCCTCAACAGAAACGCTTACCTCGCTTGATCAGCGAATACGACGTACGATTCCCATCGAATAAGTATGTCCAATATTATTTCATAGCATGAGTAACATATAAGTTGATTATATGTTACTTGTGTTTTTATTAATACGCAACTCATTTACACAGTATGGAAACTGTAGTTAGTGGCATTCGTCCCACAGGTAATCTGCATCTTGGAAATTATTTCGGCGCATTGAAAAATTTTATTCAGATGCAGGAACAACATCGTTGTTTTTTCTTTATCGCCGATTATCATTCTCTCACGACACACCCAACTCCGGGCGATCTGCACGGGAATGTACGTCAGGTGCTGGTTGAGTATCTGGCTGCCGGACTTGATCCCGAGAAGGCAACTTTATATGTCCAGAGTGATGTTCCCGAAACGGCTGAACTTTATTTGTTTCTCAATATGAATGCGTATGTGGGTGAATTGGAACGATGCACTTCTTTCAAAGATAAACTTCGTCAGCAACCTCAGAATGTGAA
>CAYMDE010000003.1:67538-106194 GCA_964389115.1 uncultured Paludibacter sp.
AACCAGGAAAAACCCGAAGTGATTCAAAATCTTTTCCAGTTAATGAGTGTGGTTTCAAAACCGGATACCATTGCTTATTTCGACGAGATGTATAACAGTTGCCAGATCAGGTATGGTGATATGAAGAAGCAACTTGCCGTGGATATGATTGATTTCACAGCACCTTTCCGCGATAGAATTAAAGAACTGTTGAGCGATGAGGCTCAAATATCACGCGTTGCCGCTATGGGACGTGAAAAAGCCAGAGAAAGTGCTGCAAAAACAGTAAACGAAGTAAGAGAAATTATTGGATTTAAAAGGTTCTGATTGAGCCTTTTAAATCCGGTTTATATTGTTATTCAAGCATTTTTAGTATATCTTCTGCTTCCCCCGCAAAAACTCTTGCTCCTGCAGCTTCCAGTTCCGATTGCGGTCTGAATCCCCAAAGCACTCCCACGAAATCGACTCCCGCATTGATGGCAGTTGAAGCATCTACTCCTGAATCTCCGATGTATAGGGTTTCATGTTTTTCAGTTCCTGCTTTTGCAATGATTTCATGTAATATATCCGGTGATGGTTTCACAGGAATACCTTCTCTTTGTCCCAGAACAAGTAGGAATTTGATGTTTGGAAAAAATCGTTCAACAAGTTCGACAGTTGCTTCGTGAATCTTGTTTGATGCCACCCCAAGCATATAACCCTGACTGTCGAGTGCTGTTAGTAGCTCAGGAATTCCTTCGTAAGGTCGTGTAAAGGCATCAGCATTTTTAAAATAGTACTTGATAAATTCAATCCGAACCATTTGAATCATGTCCATGTTGCGATGTTCTGCGGGCATTGCCCGTTCAAGGAGTCTGTTGATGCCGTTTCCTACCATGAACCGGTAGCTGTCGGTTGGATGTGTTGGGAAGTTGAACTGCTGTAAAGCGTGGTTTACTGCCATTGCCAAATCTTCTATGGTGTCGAGCAATGTGCCGTCGAGATCAAAAATGATCAGTTTCTTTTTCTTCAAAACAATTAATTAAATGAGGTTACTTTTTGTAATTTAACATAACACAGATGTGCACTTGTTGTGTATCCCATCTGCTGTAAAAGTTCTTTGTATTTAGTGATTTGTCGCTGGTGCGATGCCAGTTCGTTTTGACCGAATTTGTAGTCAATAACAGTTGCCTTATTGCCATCAATCAAAATGCGGTCGGGACGATATTGTTCTCCTTCCTGTGTGAGAATCGTTGTTTCGTTTAGAGCCTTAACATCGTCAGCAAACCAAGCAGCTGTTTCAGGAATACTCCAGAATACCGCCATTTCCTTTTCGATGATTGCAGCTTCCGCGCTGTTTATCCGACCTTCCCGCATTAATTCAGCAATCACCTCTTTTTCATCAGCAGGTTTATTTATTCTGTAGAGGAGTTCATGCATGATATTACCATAATCAATCGGGTTTTCGTTGATTTGCTTTTCTTCTCGCGTCAGTCTTCCTATCTGATGCTTCACTTTCAATCGGTTTCCCGGCGCTGCTGAAGGAATATCAGTCAGGCGAATAACATTGACAAAACTTTCCTTATTTATTTCTGGTGCCTTGGTGAAGTTTCCACATAGAAAACTTTTTTGGTCATCGCTAAAATGGGTCGCCAGCCATTCGCTGCTATTATCTTCAAGACAAGCATAAATCAGTTTGCCAATGCTGTTGATGCTATAACTGCCTTGTTTGTTTCTTTTGGGTTTACTGCTGAAAATCACCATTTCATGCCTGGCACGCGTAAATGCCACGTAAGCTAAATTGAGATTGTCGATGTAATTGTGCATCTTTTCAAGATAGTATTGTGATGCGAAAACGGTATTGCCAAGTTTTGAGCTGTAATCAACAGGCATGAGCGGAATTTGATTGAAAGGCTCAACCGAACTGCTGCACCACACGATATTTTTCATTTTACTATCGAGATCCCAATCGCAAAAAGGAATAATTACAGCCTTAAAATCCAGTCCCTTCGATTTGTGAATGGTCATGATTTTAAATGCCTGTTCGTTTTCGGGTGTCGAGATGCTTTGCTTTGAGCCACTGCGTTCCCACCATTCAAGAAAAGAGTTCAGGTCGGTCGTTTTTCCCGTACTAAACTGATGTATCTGATCTAGAAAAGCCTGTATGAAGATGCTGTCGCCATGCCATTGATCCAGCCGGAAGAATTCAATCAGCCGGATAGTCATTTCATACAATGAGATAAACCTGATTTTCGTGAACAGGGTTTTCTCTTCTTGGGAAAACAAGGACGACGAAAACCAATTGTCGCTTTTTACATCGAATGAAGCACGGATAGCCTCTGTTTCGGTCATGCCCAGACATGCCCGCGCATATTCGTATGTGCTGATTACCTGCTGAATTTGATTGTCAGGCTGAATCATCAGCTGCATAATGCCGATGATAAACCGAATGGCAGGCGAACTTGTCAGCAGTAAACCTTCTGATCCCATGATGTCGTAGCTAACATCCTCCCGCGCATTTTCACTGTTTTTATAATCGAGTAAAGTATTTACAATTTGCGTTACTTCAACATTTTTTCGCACCAGTATTGCCACATCACATGGCTTGTATCCTCTATCCTGAAAATCTTCCAGCAAAGCAGGAATTTCTTTGAGTGTCATCGATTTCCAGTTTTCTTCATCTTCGGAATCTTCAGTGTCCATGAAATGGAAGCGAACACAGCCCTCATTGGCATTCTTCTTAATTTGCTGGTTTACATCAGCATAAGCGTTGCTGATTTTATGTTCAAGCTCTTGTACAAGTGCTTCACCGGGATTTCCTTCAGCAAGATTATCATTAAGTAATTGTTGCAGTTTGCCAGATGCCGCATGGAACAATTCATTGTTAAACTGCACGATATTCTGATCGCTTCGCCAGTTGGTACCCAGGGTTTCTTCGCCCAGTTCCTCTTCATGAAAATCTTTGTAAACCTGACTTTCAAGCAATTTCCAGTCAGAGTTTCGCCAACGATAGATACTTTGCTTCACATCGCCCACAACAAGGTTGAAGTCGCCCGATGCAATACTGTTTTTCAACAAAGGCAGGAAATTTTTCCATTGCAAAACAGACGTATCCTGAAATTCATCAATCATAAAATGACGGATGAAATTACCCGTTTTTTCGTATATGAATGGCGAATCGCTATCGTCAATAATCTTGTTCAGCATCAGGTTTGCATCAGCAATAAGCATGATGTTTTGGTCGGTGGTAAGTTTGCGGATTTGCATGGCGATATCAGAGATAATACCCAAAGTATTCAGGTGTTTTCTGACAATCTTTGCCGTGTTGTATGGTACGATGTCCTCCTCAATGATTCTTCTTATCGATTGAAGTTCAAGTTGTAAGCCCGAGTTGTACACTGCGATAATGGTAGCAGCATCAGGACTCCCTTTTTTATAGCATTCATTTTCATCTTCAGTCATTTTGATGAAAGTGGCCGTCATTTTATAGTCTTCTGCAAGGAATTTATGCAGACTTTTCATGCCGCTCTTCGAACCTCCCCTGAAACTTTCAGGCGTAAGGCCGCTTTCATCAATCAATCTGAGTGCTTCTTTTGCATGGGTTTCTATTCTTCGGCTAAAGTTCTGAATTATCTTGTGTAATTCCTCTCTGTACGCTTTCAGAAACTCCCGGTCGTGCAGCTTCCGGTTCGTTTCTTCGGCCCGATGCTGATAGTTTTCCTTGAATATCTCTCTACCAAGATTTACGATAGAACCTCTCAGATTCCATTGACCTGTTTCCTCGATACTTTCTTCAGCGTATTGTGTCAGCCATTCAAGCAGAAGCCTGTTTTCTTTGTCGGACAGTTCGCTGAAAAGGTTATCGATTGCCTGTTCTAGTACATCACTGCTGTTTAGTTCGAGGGCATAACTGCCATTTACCCCGATATCGCGTGCAAAAGCACGGATAATTTGCTGAAAAAACTTGTCGATGGTACTGATAGAAAATGCGCTGTAATCGTGTAGAATATGAATCAGAAAATCCTGAGCCATCGAGTTAACCTGTGATTCGGTCAAACCTAGATCCTTCATTAAATCACCGCGATATGGCGAGTTTTGGCCTGTAGCCAGACTGTGAAGTTCTTCCAGGATACGGAACTTCATTTCTTCGGTAGCCTTGTTGGTAAAAGTTACGGCCAATATGTTGCGGTGACTGCCTTTCTTTCCTGCTTCGAAAAGGAGTCTGATATATTCTTTGGTAAGCTGAAATGTTTTACCCGAACCTGCCGAAGCGTGATAGACTTTTATCATAGTTTCTTATCTCTTACGCTGAAAGAAAATCTTCATTAAGTTACTGCATTCTTCGGCCATTACACCTTCGGTAACCACAGTTCGTGGATGCAAAGCCAGTGGTGCAAAACGCTGGTAACCCCTTTTTTCGTCGCGGGTGCCAAAAACCACCCTGCTGACTTGCGACCAGCCGATTGCGCCGGCACACATCACACAAGGTTCTACGGTTACATAAAGTGTGCAGTCCGTGAGATATTTACCTCCGAGGAAATTGGTAGCAGCGGTGATGGTTTGCATTTCGGCATGTGCCGTTACGTCGGTGAGTGTTTCGGTCAGGTTGTGGCCACGAGCGATGATACGATCGTTGCAAACCACGACACACCCAACGGGCACCTCATCTCTCTCAAAAGCCTTTTGAGCTTCCGAAAGCGCTTGTTTCATATAATATTCGTCGGATAACATGCTGTCAGTCAAGTGCCGTAAAACTACTAAAATTTTTCCATCAGGAAAAGGTATTCCAGGTATTTCCCATCACTGTTAATCCATTCGTTGGTCCATCGCATGCTGCTCATCACATTTCTGCGATAATCAATCTCTATGGCTTTCAACAGCTTTCCTGATGCATGAATGATATCGTGCAGCTCTTCGCGGGTTGCCCTGCCTCCCGAACTATACGATAACAGGATATAGTGGGCTTTCGTTTTTTTAATCAGCCTTGCTAATGCGTCCATCGCGATGAATTGCCCGTTCTCGTTTTTTCGGAACTCTTCAAATACAGATATGGCATGGGTATCACGACTGTCAGTGCGGCGATTTACTTTGCCGAAAAGTTCAGGCTGATCGTTGAGAATGATGGTAGTCCAAAGATGATAATAAGATGCATACCTCACCCTGCTTGCCGGCATCTTTCCGTTATTTGATCCGTAAGGAGGGTCGAAATACACGAAATCGAATTCGTTGTTTTCAATGGTTTCAAATACATCTTTCCGAAATACTTTGTTCTGACCGGTATGCTGAAAACGTGTGGGGAGTTGTAGTTTCATTTCACGGTATGATCGCGGCGACCACTCCGAGAGGTATGAGGCGAAATGCCCCATGGTGTTATCCACTTTGTCGAGGGCCAAAATCAGACTTGTCAGCAATACACTTTCGTCGATGAAATTCAGATTGAGTTTGTGAATCTCCTGTCTGACTGCATCTAATTTCATCAGGTTATGTGGCTGAAATGGCTTCTTTTTATCCGGCGAAAGGATAGAGAATTGATGTGTAAACCATCCTTCGGTACCCGAAAGTCCATTTAAATGGTCGATAATTTCCTGATAATAAGTGTCGCTTTTCTCGGAGATTAAATAGCAATTGGCAAAAACCTCCGACCAACAGGAGATATCGTTTGAAGATGTTTGGTAACCCGATTGTGCGAAAGCTTGCGATACCCGTGTTGTGCCACTAAAGCCATCGAGTACCGTTTTAACATCTTTCAAATCCTGAATAACAGCAATAATCTGCGGGATGATTTTTAGTTTTGATCCCGCATATTTAATTCCTTCTGTACGAATTAAAGTCTTGTATTTTTCCGCGCTTTCCGGACAATTATACATCTTCTTCAACCACCAGGTTATCAATGATGAAATTCTGACGTTCGGAAGTGTTTTTTCCCATGTAGAACGACAGCAAATCAGCCACAGCATCCTCTTTCTTGAGCGTAACCTGATCGAGTCGCATATCTTTCCCGATAAAATGTTTGAACTCATCAGGCGAGATTTCTCCCAATCCTTTAAAGCGGGTTATTTCTGCATTGGAGCCCAGTTTGGTCAGGGCATTTATTCTTTCTTCCTCAGAATAACAATAGATGGTTTCTTTCTTGTTTCTTACCCTGAAAAGCGGTGTCTGTAAAATATGAACATGCCCTTTTTTGATAAGGTCGGGGAAGAATTGCAGGAAGAAAGTGATGAGCAGCAAGCGAATATGCATTCCGTCAACATCGGCATCGGTGGCAACAATCACCTTGTTATACCGAAGTCCGTCGATACCATCTTCAATATTAAGTGCCGCCTGCAGCAGGTTAAACTCTTCGTTCTCGTAAACGATTTTTTTGGTGAGTCCGTAGCAATTCAACGGCTTACCGCGCAAACTGAAAACAGCCTGCGTATTCACATCGCGGCTTTTAGTGATGGATCCACTCGCCGAATCACCCTCGGTGATGAAAATACTTGAGCTATCGGTATCACCTTTGTTATCATTATAATGCACTCTGCAATCGCGCAGTTTCTTATTGTGCAGGTTTACCTTCTTGGCTCTTTCGCGCGCCAGCTTCGTAACACCGGCAATTGCTTTGCGCTCTTTCTCCGACTCCTGAATCTTCTGCAACATCACATTGGCTGTTTCCATGTTGCGGTGGAGGTAGTTGTCCAGTTCCTTCTTCAGGAAATCGGAAATAAATTTGTTGATAGAGATTCCTCCCTTAGAAACATCGCGTGAGCCCAGTTTGGTTTTTGTTTGCGACTCAAAAACAGGTTCTTCAACACTGATAGCCACCGCCGCAACAATCCCGTTCCTGATATCAGTAAGTTCCATATTTTTAGCATAGAACTCTTTAATGGTACGTGCCACTGCTTCTCTGAAAGCACTTTGATGTGTACCTCCCTGTGTGGTGTGTTGTCCGTTTACAAACGAGTAATACTCTTCGCCGTATTGCCCCGTATGAGTAAAAGCAATTTCAATATCTTCACCTTTGAGATGTATGATGGGGTAAAGTATCTCGGAAGTGATGTTTTCATTGAGCAAATCAATCAAACCATTCTTCGAGATAATCTTTTTGCCGTTATAATTGAATGTCAGTCCGGTATTCAGATAAGCATAGTTGCGGAGCATTGTTTCAATATACTCATCTATATACCGATAGTTTTCGAAAAGTGTGTCGTCGGGTTCAAAACAAACATAGGTTCCCCTTTCCATGTTGTTTCCCTCCATGATACCACTGTCGGTAAGGATTTTACCCTGCGAGAATTCGGCGCGACGGGTTTGACCTTCACGGAAACTTTGTACTGTAAATTTCGTGGATAAGGCATTCACAGCCTTGCTACCAACTCCGTTAAGTCCCACCGATTTTTTGAATGCTTTGGAATCATATTTTCCCCCGGTGTTCATAATCGAAACTGCTTCAATCATTTTTCCCAGTGGAATTCCCCTGCCATAATCTCTTACTTCCACAATGCCATCACGCACTGTGATATTAATCTGTTTCCCTTCGCCCATGCGATATTCATCAACACAGTTGTCGAGCACTTCCTTTAAAAGTACATAAACTCCATCATCAGCATGTGTTCCGTCGCCCAGTTTTCCGATATACATACCGGGTCGGCGACGCACATGTTCGAGACCTTCGAGGGTGATAATGTTGCTATCGCCATAATCCACTGCAGTTACAGTATTCAGTTCGTTCATATAGCTTTAATTTCCTGACGGTTAATTTATAAGTTTTATCTTGCTATCCAGCTTTCAGGGTTCAGAATTGTTCTGTCTCTCCAAATCTGGAAGAATAGTTCTGTTTTATTGTCATTCTCAGTATCGGTATATATCCTGCCGATATTCTGCCGGGCATCTACTTTTTGTCCTACCCTGACATATATTTCAGTAAGATTGGCATAAACCGTTCTGTATTGTCCGTGTTGTATAATAACGCCATTGTTGCTTCCCGGAACTGAAAAACGCTGAGTTACAACGCCTTCGAAAACAGCCCTTGCACTGCTTCGAGCGGGAGTCTGGATATATATTCCACGATTGTTTGTGGTTACATGCCTGAGTACCGGGTGCGGTTGTACGCCATATTTACCGCTGATGAAACCCCTTTCCACGGGCCAGGGCAACCGACCAACATTGGCAGCAAAGTTTCCTGAAATCAGCGCCTGCTCTTTAGTAAGTCTCTCAACAGCACTTTCGCCTGATGGCCTTGGTGTTGTAGTCCTGCTATCAGTTCGTTCAGCAGCTCTTTTTCTTTCTTCAGCTTTCCTGATTTCTTCAGCGATAAGCAACTCGATGCGGCGATTTAATTCGTCAGCCGTTCTTTGCTGGCGTTGCAGTTGAGTTCGAAGAGTCCTTTCACGACCTCTCAATTCGTTGGCAATCTGACTTTCCCTTTTCTGATCTTCTGAAAGCTTTTTCGCCTCAGCTTCTTGTTTCTCTTTTATTTCAATCTGAGTTTGCCTGTGTTGCGCCAGGGTTTTTGTCCTCAGTTCAATCTCTTTTCTCGTTTTTTCAATTTGTTCCACCTGCATCTTTCTGTAGGCAGTATATTCCTGCAGGTATCGCAATCGACGAAGCGACTGGTCGAAATTTTCTGCTGATAATACAAACATGATTTTCGCATAAACACTTCGGTTGATGTGAGCCTCCTGAACCATGCGGGCATATTCGGCCCGAAGGTTGGCAAGTTGCTGTTCCAGGCGACGGGTTTCCTGAGCCAACTTGTTCATTTCACGATCCAAAGCGGAAATTTCACGGTCAATATTGCGAATCAGGCGGGTTCTTTCCTGAATATTACTGTTGATGATATTGAGTTTGTTGGTCGAAGCACGCTGATTACGCTGAGTCTCGTTGAGAATCCTCGATGTAGTTTCCAGCATTCTCAAAGCATTCTTGCGCTGTTCCTCCAACTCTTTCACCGTTTGCCCGTGTAGAACGACAAGCAGTGCGAGAATAAAATATGTCAATGTCAGCAGGCGTTTCATTTTTTATCTCATTAATTGTTCAATAGAACCTCTGCGGTAGTTGTTAAGCTGAATAGCAGGGATATTGAATTGTTCATTAAAGCCAATTCTGTTGATATTCATTTGAATGGACAATGCCGAGTTTCCGGCATTAAAACTGAAGTTTACGCCAAAAGGAAACAGAACATCATCCTGAGTTTTAAAATCCTGATAAGATGCTTCAAATCTGGCTGACTGATTGGCGATTTCAGTTTTACTTACCCTG
This sequence comes from uncultured Paludibacter sp., assembly GCA_964389115.1. Lineage (GTDB taxonomy): Bacteria > Bacteroidota > Bacteroidia > Bacteroidales > Paludibacteraceae > Paludibacter. The sequence continues at coordinate 76,737 of CAYMDE010000003.1, forward strand.
AAATTATCGGTTAGGGTAGTTTCCTGTGTAAGGCCACTTCTGGCGCTATGCATAATCACGGTTTCGTTCATCCTTTTTTGTCGGAACATGTCAGGACTGATCTCATATTCTCCCACGATAAATGCAGTGTTTGTGAAAACAGCCTGCAAGGTTTGAAAATCAAGTCTAAAACCGAGGTAGTTCTGCAAACTTCGGTAATCCGACTGATAAAATACATTCCTCATTTTGTCAACCACCAGGATATCCTGACGGGTAATTCTCACAATAAACATTTCAACGCCAAAAAAAGGTGTAATGCTCAGGTGAATCACTGAGTCACGAATCAATTTGCAGGAAGCCGGACTGTTGTAATTGTTACCATTCATACGAACGGCAAGGTTAGCTCTTTTGATGTCCATACTATGAAACCAGGGAGTGGCATCTTTGATTTTGTTCAAAAGAACAACATTGTTTTCGCCTTCAACAAAAACAGCTTCAGCTTTTCTGGCAGTTTTACAACCAACCAGAGAAACAGCAAATGCGAATATCAGCAACCAACGAAAATTAATCCTCTTTTTTTGTCCTGTCCCAACCATGATTTTCAATCTTTTGTATTAACTCTTCTGATTCGAGGCCCGATTTAAGTGCTTTCTTCCAGGCCTCTAAAGCCTTTTCATCTTCATTGTTCATCCACAGAATATCGCCATAATGATCCAGAATTACACCCGGATCCTGCTCGTCTTTGAGATTATTTATCGCTCTTTCAATATAAAACTTGGCCAAAGAATAATTACCCTGCTGATAAAAAATCCATGCATAGGTGTCGAGATAAGTACTGTTTCTCGGCTCTTTTTCAATGGTTTTTGCACTCATCTTTTCTGCCTTCGATAAATCCCGTTTTTCAAGCGAAAGATAATAGGCATAATTGTTCAAGGTGTGAATATTCTCAGGATTGAGTTTCAGTGATTCTTCATATGCCTGATAGGCAGCCTCGCTATCGCCTATCTTTTGATACAAATCTCCAAGTTGCGCGAACATGTCGCTTCTCAAATTGCGATTGTCTTTATCAGTAAATTCATTAACAGTAGCTTTGAGTAGTTTTAGTGCTTCTTCATTTCTTTCGAGTATTTGCAGCGAGATACTTTTAAAGTACTTGAAACTAAGGTTTTCTTCAATTGCATCAATAGCCCTGTCGGCAATTAGTATTGCCTGTTCATGATCGCGTTTGCCAAAATAGACCTGCATCAGATTGACCCAGGTTTGAGAATTGGATGGGTTTATCGCCAACATTGATTCATACACTGAAGCTGCTTCATCTGCTCTGTCGATATATTGAAGATATGCAGCATAATAGCTGTGTACAGCCTCTTCAAGAGGGTAGTGTTCGATAAGTAAAACGAACAAAGATTCAATATTCTCAATTTTCTGATCAGATTTCAGCAGGCGTTCGATGTACTGTCCCAACAACTCTAGCTTTGTATCTAATGCCAGCTGAGGATTTTTCAATGCCAGGATAGTAAAATTCATCGCAGTCTCTTGATCCCCCTGTCTGTTGTAGTATTCGGAGAGCGACAAATACACGAACGGACTTTCCGGGTCGTTCTGCAACACCCAGTTGTAAAGTTCGAGTGCTTTCAGGGCTTGTCCCTGTTCCAGTAAAATGTCACCTTTCAGTAGTTTGTACTTGCTCTCGTAAGGATACTTAGCTATCAATCGGTCAATTTCACTGAGAGCTTTTTTTAGCTGGTTTGACTGAAGCAGCAATTGTAATTTGTCAAAAACGATACGCTCGTTTACGCCGGTAATTTTTTCAAGCTCCTGGTATATGCCAATTGCTTTTTGAATTTGATTTGTTTGGCGGTACAAAGCGATAAGTACGTTGTAGGATGCTTCTTTTCCGGGATAATCTTTTTTCAGTTGTTGCGCAATCTTTATAGCGGCCGGATAATCCTTGATGGCAACATGTAGTCCGATTAACTGCGTACTGTACCACCAGTTTTTTGGTTCAAGCAGATGTGCTTTTTTTAGGTGCTGTAGTGCCAGTTCCGGTTTGTTGAGGCGTAACTCAACCTGTGCCATTTCGAACAACAATCCGCTGTTGATTGAGTCAATGGCAGCCGCAGCTAATAACTTTTCGTATGCTTCAGCCCATTTGCCTTCTTCCTTCAGTTGAAGTGCATCGTAAAAATGGCCATAGAAAGTGCGACGTTCATCTTCAGTAAGTGTACTTTGAGGAACATTTCTCTGACTTGCTTTTCTGCTTGTCTGGCACGAAACCGTCAGCGTAAAAATGAGTATGATCAGGATATTAAATCTCATACACCTGTGTGCCCAAATCCGCCCGCGCCTCTGATGGTCTCGCCAAGTACTTCAACCAAATCCCATTCGGCCTGTACGTGCGATGATATAACCATTTGGCATATTCGCTCTCCATCTTCTATAACGAAATCTTCGTTCGACAAATTAATTAGAATGATGCCTATTTCACCGCGGTAATCAGCATCGATTGTTCCGGGAGAATTGAGTACAGTAATCCCTTTTTTAAGTGCAAGTCCGCTTCTCGGACGAATCTGAGCTTCATATCCTTCAGGCAATTCAATGAATAAACCTGTGGGGATAAGTTTTCTTTCAAGAGGCTTTAAAACGATGCTTTCATTCAGGTTAGCCCTGATGTCCATACCTGCCGAGTGTACTGTTGAATATGCCGGAAGCGGATGGTGAGAGTGGTTTACTATTTTAACTTTCATGAAATGTAATGATGCGATTTTCTATAACACGCAAAAATACGGTATTTTATTCAGAATCGGATGCAAATAAAGATTGAAAAATGTTTTTTTTAATTCATACAAACTACTCACCCCCCGTACTTCGCAGTGCGGGGGGTGAGCCAAAACAATCACCTTAAAAAACTAATTATGAAAATATCTTATTTCGATGGCAAATCATATGCTTCTTCGCCATGTTGCGTCAGGTCAAGACCTTCAGCTTCCTGTTCTGCAGTTACACGCATAGGCACTATCAGATTGGTTATTTTGTAAAGAAGATATGAGCCTCCGAAAGTAAATGCTGAAACCAATACCAGTGCAACCAGATACATCATGAACTGACCAACATTGCCATGAATCAGGCCAACACCTTCGCCTCCATCAACGGCGAACACGCCTGTTAGCAACATGCCGACTATACCACCAAGTCCGTGACAAGGAAATACGTCGAGTGTATCGTCAATATTGCTTTTCGATTTCAATTGTACTGCAGTATAGCTAATTACAGATGCAATGAATCCAAAGAAAATACTTTGTCCGACAGTAACAAAACCAGCGGCGGGAGTTATTGCAACCAATCCTACCACAGCTCCGATAGCAGCTCCGGCAGCTGAACGCTTTTTGCCCATGGCGCTATCAGCCAAAAGCCAGGTTAGCATGGCAGTTGCAGATGAAATGTTGGTGTTAACGAATGCACGAACTGCCAGATCATCAGCAGCTAAAGATGAACCTGCGTTGAACCCAAACCATCCAAACCATAACAGTCCGGTTCCCAGCAAAATATAGGGGATGTTGGTTGGTTTTGATTCTCCGTTGACACCTTTTCTTTTGCCTAAGAATATGGCACCGCTCAATGCTGCAAAACCTGCAGAAATATGTACAACAGTTCCCCCTGCGAAGTCGAGAATACCCCACTTGTGAAGGAAACCTTCAGGATGCCATGTCCAGTGAGCCAAAGGAGCATATATAAACAATGAGAACATGATGATGAACAACAGCAAAGAAGTGAATCTAACCCTTTCTGCCAAACCACCTGTGATTAATGCAGGAGTGATGATTGCGAATTTCAATTGAAACATTGCAAAGAGAGCAAAGGGAATAGTTGGTCCAAAATCGGGATGTGGCGTTAATCCCACATTTTTAAACAGAAAGAAAGTGGTTGGATTTCCGATAATTCCTCCGAGCGAATCGCCAAAAGCAACACTGAAGCCAACTACAATCCATAATACACTGATTACTCCCAATGCAATAAAACTTTGCAGAAGTGTGGAAACCAGGTTTTTGTAACGTACCATCCCTCCATAAAAGAAGGCAAGACCGGGAGTCATTAATAAAACCAATGCCGAGGCCATAAGAAGCCAGGAAGTATCAGCATGATTAATTTCGGGGATTTCAATTCCTGCAGGAATAAGCGTTTCGTACGAAACAGGAATTAGAGAAATCAGGGCAATAGCAGCAAGCAACAGGAAGGGTATCCTGTATTTAAGAGCAACTTTGTCTTTCATTTTTTTAATCGTTAGTGTTATTGTTTGAGAGTGTTTTTCAAAATGGTTATAAAACGCGACAAAAATAATCAATATGATAATATATGTTTGAAAAATAAATCAAACACATATAAAAAGATTTAATGATGTGTCATAATGAAATTTTACATTCGATTTATGTGGCATTTGTTAAGCATTTGACTTTCGTTTCCTTATATTCTGTAATTAAGCTCATGAGGAAACTCCGGGTTTTAACATTTGAGCTTGTACTTGCAGGTTTTCTTTTATCATTTTAAAAAACGGGCTTTATTATGTATTTTTGCAGCAAATCAGAAAAAGTATGTCTGTCGTACTCGCAGAAGTTTGTAAAAGATTTGGAAGTCAGCAGGTTCTAAAAGATGTTTCTTTTAGTGTATCGCCTGGAGAGATAACCGGATTTCTCGGGCCTAACGGGGCGGGAAAGACTACAACCATGCGTATTATTACGGGTATTTTGGCTTATGATTCAGGATCGGTTAAGGTAAACGGACTTGAAGCTGCTGATTACAGGAAGGAAATAAACAGGATTATCGGTTACTTGCCTGAACATAACCCTCTTTATAACGATATGTTTGTAAGAGAGTATCTGGCTTATGTTGCAGAGATGTACGGCGTTGCAAATCCCGGGGAAAGGATAGAAGAGCTAATCGTTAAAACCGGTTTAGTTCCCGAAGCGCATAAATTGATTGGTCAGCTTTCGAAAGGTTACCGTCAGCGGGTAGGAATCGCTCAGGCATTGATTCACGATCCTCAGGTGTTGATTCTGGATGAGCCAACAACGGGATTAGATCCCAATCAACTGGTTGAGATTCGCTCGCTGATAAAGGAAATAGGAAAAGAAAAGGCGGTAATCCTGAGTACGCATATCATGCAGGAAGTTGAAGCTGTATGTAACAGGGTTGTGATTATCAGTAAAGGTGAAATTGTAGCTGATTATGATGATATCAGCCGGGTGGGTATTCAGAACGAGAATCGATTTAGTATTCAGCTCGAATTTGTAAATGTGGTAAGCATAACGGAATTGGAAAAGCTGAATCATGTTATTACAGTTGAGGCTAATGGCACAAATAGTTTCCTTTTAACGGCATCAAAGGATGTATCAGCAGAACTTTTTGACTTTGCAGTTGCAACCAATAATAAGATTAGACTGATGAAGCCTGTGGAGAACGATATGGAGGGTGTTTTCAGAAATCTGACCAAATAAGAGATAGTTTTTTCAATGGAACAGGAGCATTTTGATATAAGGAATAATCGTCAGGTTGAAAGGGAATTTGAGAATGCCCTTCGTCCGCTGAGTTTCGATGACTTCAACGGACAGTCGAAGATTGTTGATAATTTACGCATCTTCGTGCAGGCAGCCCGCATGCGTGGTGAGTCGCTCGATCATGTTTTATTGCATGGACCTCCCGGACTGGGAAAAACTACTTTGTCGAACATTATTGCCAACGAACTGAATGTAGGGTTTAAAATTACTTCGGGTCCGGTGCTCGACAAGCCCGGCGATTTGGCAGGATTGCTAACGAGCCTTGATTCAAATGATGTGTTATTTATTGACGAGATTCACCGATTGAGCCCCGTGGTTGAAGAGTATTTATATTCAGCCATGGAAGATTATCGAATTGATATCATGATTGATAAGGGTCCGTCAGCAAGGTCAATTCAACTTGAACTGAATCCGTTTACGCTGATTGGAGCTACCACCCGTAGTGGGTTGCTGACAGCTCCACTAAGGGCGCGTTTCGGGATCAACTGTCACTTTGAGTATTATGATACTGAGGTGATTACAGGTATCATCAGAAGATCGGCGCGATTGCTGAATGTGCCAATCGAAGATAAAGCAGCGGTTGAAATCGCGGGAAGAAGTCGAGGAACACCGAGGATTGCCAACGCATTACTCCGCAGGGTTCGTGATTTTGCACAAGTAAAAGGCACAGGAAAAATTGATTTCGGGATATCGTGTTATGCACTCGAAGCGCTGAATATCGATAAGTATGGTTTGGATGAGATTGACAACAAGATTCTGAATACGATTATTGATAAGTTTCGTGGGGGGCCGGTCGGACTAACAACCATTGCCACGGCGTTGGGAGAAGATCCGGGTACGCTCGAAGAAGTCTATGAGCCATTCCTTATCAAAGAGGGCTTCATGAAACGAACTCCCCGCGGGAGAGAGGTTACCGAACTCGCATATAAACATCTTGGAAAGATCAAGTTAGGAGAAACAGGAACATTATTTTAAAATTTAAATCAAATTAGAGGTTTATCACTTTTGAAACATATGGAGCACAAACTATACATTTATAACACATTATCACGCAGGAAGGAACAGTTCATTCCAATACATGAGACGAATGTTGGCATGTATGTGTGCGGTCCCACGGTATATGGCGATCCGCATTTGGGACATGCACGACCTGCTATCACATTTGATATCCTGTACAGGTATTTGCAACATCTGGGCTACAAGGTAAGGTATGTGCGTAATGTTACTGATGTGGGACATCTTGAAAACGATGCGGATGCCGGGGAAGATAAAATTGCTAAAAAGGCACGCATTGATCAACTCGAACCTATGGAGGTAGTGCAGTATTATTTGAATCGCTACCGCAAAGCCATGGAAATGTTGCAGGTGTTGCCACCCAGCATTGAACCTCATGCCTCAGGTCACATCATGGAGCAAATAGAATTTACACAGAAAATTCTTGATGCCGGATATGCCTACGAAAGTGAAGGTTCTGTGTATTTTGATGTTGAAAAGTACAATCAGGCTCATCAGTACGGAAAACTTTCGGGAAGAAATATCGATGAAATGCTTGAAACTACGCGTGATCTCGACGGACAAAGCGAGAAACGCCGCAGTGTGGATTTTGCACTTTGGAAGAAAGCTTCTCCCGAGCATATCATGCGCTGGAATGCTCCCTGGAGCGAAGGATTCCCGGGTTGGCACATGGAATGTTCAGCGATGGGTACGAAGTATCTTGGAGAGGAATTCGATATTCATGGCGGAGGCATGGATCTAATGTTTCCACACCACGAGTGCGAAATCGCTCAATCGAAAGCTGCATTGGGGAAAGACACCGTGAAGTACTGGATGCATAACAACATGATTACCATCAACGGTCAAAAAATGGGCAAGTCACTCGGCAATTTCATCACGCTTGAACAGTTTTTCACCGGCAATCATCCTTTGTTGAGCAAAGCATTTAGTCCGATGACCATTCGTTTCTTCATACTTCAGGCTCATTACCGCAGTACTGTCGATTTTAGCAGTGAGGCTCTTGAGGCATCTGAAAAGGGTCTTGAAAGACTGATGGAAGGATATGCCCGACTGAAAAAACTGAAGCCTGCCGGTCAGTCAACCATGGATGTGGCTGGACTGCGAAAGAAATGCGAGGACGCTTTGGCCGACGATATTAATACGCCGATGGTAATATCAGCATTGTTTGATTCGCTGCGGTTTATCAATTTGGTTCATGATGGAAAAGAGCAAATCGGAGAGGCCGATCTCGAAGAACTTAAATCAGTTTTTCAACTATATCTTGAAGATTTGTTGGGTCTGTCGGGACAAAATGAAGGCATTTCCGGTACCGATGCTTATCAAAAAGCTATCGATTTGTTACTAAGCATCAGACTCGAAGCTAAAAAAAATAAAGATTGGGCAACCAGCGATAAAATACGCAACGAACTTACTGCCCTTGGCTTCGAAATAAAAGATACCAAGGATGGCTTTGAGTGGAAGTTGTAATTTCGGGGATATTCGCTTCTGGAACAGGAGCTCAAGCTTGATATATTGATGCCTCTGTGATATTTAATAAATTAGAATAATATATGGAAACAAAAAGACAACAAAAGATAGCCCGGATGCTCCAAAAGGAGATGGGTGAGATATTCATGCTTTATGCAAAAAAAATGCAGGGAACCCTCATTAGTGTAACCAGTGTTCGGATAAGTCCGGATTTGAGTATATCGCATTGTAATTTGAGCATCTTCCCGACAGATAAGTCGGATAGTGTGCTCGAGCAGGTTATTGCTGATACCAAATCGATTCGTTATGAACTTGGAACAAGGGTGAGAAATCAAATGCGTATTATCCCCGAGTTACATTTTCATCTTGATGATACATTGGATTATATCGAGAATATCGACAATTTACTGAAAAGTGATCCGCCTTCACCGGTAACCGAAGAAGAACTTTGAGCAGAAAACTAACATCACCCGATTTTGGTGCCCGGTTGAAATTTACTTTCAGGATAGCACGGAGGTACCTTTTTTCAAAGAAATCGCATAATGCCATCAATGTGATTTCAGGAATCTCGTCTGCCGGTGTTGCCGTTGGCACAATGGCTCTTGTTATAGTGTTATCGGTTTTCAATGGTTTCGAGGATTTGTTCACCAAATTATTTTCTGCTTTCGACCCCGACCTGAAGATTACTCTGGTTGAAGGGAAAGTTTTCAGTCTGGAGAGCGAGGAAGTTATGCAGGTGAAGAATCATGCAGGTGTCGAAGTTTTTACAGCAGTGGTTGAAGAAAATGCTTTGTTGAGGTTTAAAGACAAACAGATGCCCGGATTGATCAAGGGTGTTTCTGACGAGTTTAAAGCAATGACCCAAATAGAAAGTGTGCTGATTGATGGCAGTTTCGTGCTTTTCGATGGCGCTTTCGAACATGCTGTGCCCGGTTTGGGTGTCGCTTCAGGGTTGGGACTGGGTGCTCATTTTATTGATCCGTTGTTTATTTATGCGCCCAAACGCACATCGCGGATAAACCTGTTACGTCCGGAACAAAGTTTCAACCAGTCGGCCACTTTTGTGTCGGGCATTTTCTCGGTGCAACAAACCGATTACGACGATCAGTTGGTGTTGGTTTCACTGGCTTTGGCACAGGAGCTTTTCGAATATGATGATGATCAGGTGACATCTGTTGAGTTGAAACTAAGCCCGACTGCAAATGCCAAAAGAGTTCAACAGGAACTCAGGGATATTCTTGGAATTGATTATGAAGTGAAGAACCGCTTCGAGCAACAGGAAAGCTATTTCAGGATTATGCGCATCGAAAAATGGATAACTTATTTGATTTTGAGCTTCATATTGCTGATTGCCAGTTTTAATATTATCGGCTCTCTTTCGATGTTGATTCTGGATAAAAAAAATGATATCTACACCCTACGTAATTTGGGTGCCGACCAAAAAATGATTCGCATGATTTTTCTGCTCGAGGGCTGGATGATTTCCATTGTGGGAGCAACCATCGGTATTATCATTGGTGGCGCCATCGCTCTTTCTCAGGAGCACTTTGGCATATTCAAACTCGGTCAGGGATTTATTGTTGATAATTATCCCGCAGTCACACAATTTTCGGATGTTATTTTAGTTTTTATCACAGTGATTATCATGGGATTCCTGGCTGCCTGGTATCCTGTAAAGTATATTGACTCGAAAAATAAACCCACTATTTAGAAATACATTAAAACTTTTTTACAATATGAAGCTCCGTTTTATCTTAATTATGCTTGTAGCCATGAGTTTTATCTCATGCGAAACACCCGAGGTTCCCGAATATGTCTATGAATCGAATCCTAAATACACCTGGGGTTATGCCGAGTTTTGGGGTGCGTATTATGCCGATTATTACAACAATAATCATGTGTTGAGCGTGAGTTTGTTTACCGACTCGCTTGATATTACTGTTGAAAATTCATTAGCAGGTTTCGGTCAGTATCTTTATCTGGAAGATGTTTTTATAAGTCCAAATGACACAATTCTTCCTGAGGGAGAGTACCGGATTGATGATTCAGGAGAGGCTTTCACTATTGCGCCGGGAGAACAATTGGAGTATGACGGACAAAAGTTTGATGTTGGTGCAATGATTTACTATATAGAGAAAAACAGTGCATTATCCAAAGTGAAATATATCACTGATGGAAAAATGACTGTTTATCATATAGGGGAAAAAACATTGATAGTTTGCGCATTCACACTCAATGATGGTAAAGAACTTAAAGGCAGGTTTGAATATCATTTACCTCATTTCGACTTTTCGGAACAGTATGAAGGAATGCCCCGGAAAACGCCCCGCAAAGTCAGAATATACTGATTCTGCGACTCTGCGATAATGCGTACAAAGCTCCGATAACCAACGGAAACGAAAAGCCCGCACCTATCAGGTACCATAAATTGATATCACCCGGAAGACTAATCACGATTCCGGGGATTTTGCTGTTCCATACCAATAACAACGAAAGCAAACATCCAAGTCCGGTCGCAACAATCAGTATCCAGTCGTACTGCTTCTTGCCCGGTATGCGTGCCATCACTTTGTTGCTGAAGTGAAAGTCAGGGATTTCACGCTTGTTTTCCTGCATAAATGCACGGATTAATATGTCGTTATTGTCAGTTTCCATAACCTGCTTTTTTAAAATAATTACCCAAATTTTCTTTTCCTTTCAGGAGGTATGTTTTTACAGTTCTCACAGGGCATTGCATGATTTTCGCGATTTCCTGTTGGGTTTTGTCTTCCATATAGAACAATAAAATGGCAGTTCTTTCCTCTCTTCTAAGATATTTTAACGCTTGATGAATGTCTGTTTTTTCTGCTGAAAATTCGTTTTCCTCACTATACTTCCTGTTTACTTCCGACTCATCGATATCGCTTGTTATTTTCTTCGACCGAAGGAAATCGTAATGAACATTGTACGCGATTCGGAACAACCAGGTCGAAAAACCTGACATCCCCTGAAAACTTCTGAGGTTCAGGTAAGCCTTTATAAAGGTTTCCTGAGCCAGGTCGTCACTGAGCTGGACGTCTCCCATCGTCAGATTCTGCAGAAATCTTCGGACGGGCGACTGATATTTGCGGGTGAGGTGATCGAAGGCTGTTTTATCGCCCAGTAAGGTCACTCTCGACACCAGCATCAAATCTTCAGCTTTGCTCATTCTCTTTGATTGCAGTTGCGTCTGTTTCGTTCTTTTTCTCCAGGAAATGGATCAGTAAGTATCCTATTCCGATAAATGAAGGAATGATGGCCGCAAGCAAAAATACGGTAGTAACTTTTTTAAGGATGATAACTGCTACAGCGAAAGCTAAACCAACCATCAACAGGATAATGCCCTTTTGCAAGTTCGATTTTTTTTGCTGCTTTGGTTCTGCAAAAAAGTTATCGGGAATGGTTTGACCCATTTCCAGTGACTTCAGATATAACTCATACTTGCGTTGCGACTCCTTGTTTTTATGCCTGATTGAAAGTAAAACCAGGATTACGACAAAGATAAATGGCGACATCACAATCAGAACAATCGCAACGCTTCCCAAAGGAATTTCATTGTTGGCTTCAATTCTTCTTCTCTCAACTTCCATCTCTTCCTTGCGTAGTTGAAGCAGCTGTTCTGCGCTAAGTCTGTCGAATAGGATGGAATCTTTCTCTGCCTTAGTGAAGGACTTTTTTACAGGTTTGCTGACTGTTGTTTCTACAGTATCAGTGTTTTGTGTTTCCTGTGCATTTAGTATCATACCCGGGGTAAGCAATACTAAGCTCAATACCAATAAAAGCATTTTTTTCATGACTTCAGTTTTTAAATTGTTTATATTTATTGGTTTGACGTAATCAAAACCTGATTTGGATTTAGCAGATGCAAAAAAAATGAAAAAAAATCACATTTCCCGCTTTTATTTGTTGTATTACTACTTTTAGATGACAAAAATATACGTATAAGATGACAAAAGAAGTTTTTGAGATTGAAGGCATGACATGTTCTGCTTGCTCGGCAAAGGTGGAAAAGACGGTGTCGAAACTGCAGGGAATGTATGCCGTCAGAGTTAACTTGCTCACAAATTCGATGCATGCCCGATTCGATGATTCTGTGCTCTCGGTTGATGACATTATTTCTGCCATCGAAAAATCGGGCTATAAAGCCAATTCGAGAAAGAAGTCTGATTCGTCTGAATCAATAAACCGGGATTTATCGGCAAAATCATCAGCTAAGCAAGCTCCGGAGCATGATGCGATGAAGAAACGCTGGCAGTGGTCATTGTTCTTTCTTATACCACTGATGTATGTAGCAATGGGTGAGATGATGCATCTTCCTGTGCCATCGTGGATCAAAGGTCATGATAACGCGATGGTTTTTGTGCTGTTGCAATTTATGCTTACACTTCCCATCTACCTGATTAACAAGTCTTATTTCAGTCGTGGATTCAGTAGTTTATTGCAACGCTCACCGAATATGGATTCGCTGATTGCTGTTGGTGCGTCGGCAGCGATGGTTTATGGAGTATTTGCCATGTTCCGTATCGCGTTTGCACTTTCGCACCACGATGAAGCTATGTTGATGCATTATGCTCATCAGTTGTATTTCGAATCCGGCGCTACAATTTTAACGCTGATAACACTAGGAAAATACCTCGAAGCACGATCTAAAAGCAAAACCTCGGAAGCAATTACAAAGTTGATGGATTTGTCGCCTGCTACAGCTGTGGTTTTACGTGATGGAGAAGAATTGGAAGTCCCTGTTGAGCAAGTGTCTAAGGGCGATGTTGTTGTGCTGAAATCAGGAGCACGTGTTCCGGTTGATGGGATTATTATTTCGGGTAATGCAACGCTTGATGAATCAGCTCTTACAGGAGAAAGCATCCCTGTTTTCAGGGAAGCAGGCGATAAGGTGATGGCTGGTACCATTAATAAATCGGGATATCTGACTTTCAGGGCTGAACAGGTAGGTGAGAATACGACCATTGCTCAAATTATCCGACTGGTTGAAGAAGCTGCTTCGTCGAAAGCGCCAATTTCTCAACTTGCGGATAAGATAAGCGCCATTTTCGTTCCTATTGTAATTGTAATTGCGGTGTTGGCAACGGTGATTTGGCTGTTAACTGGTCATTCTTTCGAGTTTGCGCTTTCCATCGGCATTTCGGTTTTGGTAATTTCTTGTCCGTGTGCACTCGGACTGGCAACTCCGGTGGCAGTGATGGTTGGTACAGGAAGGGCTGCAACACAGGGAATGCTTGTGAAGTCGGCAGAGAGTTTTGAAATTGCATCTGCTGTTAATACGGTGGTTTTTGACAAAACCGGCACTTTGACTGAAGGGAAACCTGTGGTGGTGAGAGTCGTATCGAACCGTTTTTTAAGCGAAGATAAATTATTGTCGCTTGCAGCCTCATTAGAGAAGTTGTCGGAACATCCTCTTGCAGGGGCTGTGCTCGAAGAAGCAGCATTCCGAGAACTGGCTCTTTCCGATGCTGCCGGATTTGTCAATGAGCCGGGATTAGGCATTAAAGCGGAAATAAATCAAAGACCCTATTATGTTGGTAACATGAAGTTGATGGAGAAATATCAGCTGAAAACCGAGCGCTTTATTTCAGTTGCTGAGACGATGATTGCAGAAGGGATAGTGCCATTGTTCGTGGCGAATTCAACAGAAGTTCAGGGGGTTATCGGTGTCGCTGATGTGTTGAAGTCTGATAGTGGGTCACTGATTAGTCAACTTAAATCGATGAAGATAACAACCGTTGTGCTCAGTGGAGATCATGAAACAGCAGCCAATGCCATCGGTCAGAAAATCGGAATTGACAGGGTTGTTGCGGGATTATTGCCTGCGCAGAAATCAGAAGAAATTGCTCGTCTGAAAGCATCCGGGGCACGGGTAGCCATGGTAGGCGATGGGATCAACGATGCCCCGGCATTGATGAATGCAGATTTGGGAATCGCCATAGGAGCGGGCACAGATATCGCCATCGAATCGGCCGGTGTGGTTTTGATGGGACATCAACTTTCGGGGATAACCCGCTTCCTGCAACTCAGCAGGGCTGTGATGCGCAATATCCGGCAGAATCTCTTCTGGGCATTCTTTTACAATGTATTGGGGATACCCCTTGCCGCAGGGCTGTTTTATCCTTTGTTTGGATGGACGCTCAGTCCGATGTTTGCAGCTGCAGCCATGAGTATCAGCTCTGTAACTGTTGTGATGAATGCTCTGCGATTAAAGCGTTCAGGCATTAAAACCCAACAAGATTCCTGATGGCAGTTTGCACCTTCCCGAAATCAAACTGCTGTAGGATGCCGTCTTTATAATCCCTGATTTGATTATTACAAAGATTTCCGATGCTACCTTCATGCGTGTGGTTGATGTTCTTTTCAGGTGCAAATTCGTTTGCTTCAATAGCCAGTCCCACTTGTTTGTAAGCATCTCTGAAAGGAACTCCCTGCAAGGTGAGATTATTAACCACTTCCACGCTGAAAAGATAGTCGTATTTTGGGTCGTCCAATATATTTCTATTGATTTCTATCTCACGCATCATCAGGATTGTCATTTTCAAACAATCCGTCAAATCTTTGAAAGCAGGAATAAAAACCTCTTTGACCAGCTGCATATCCCTGAAATATCCTGATGGCAGGTTGTTGGTCATCAACGTAATTTGTTGAGGGATTGCTTGTAGCTTATTGCATTTTGCACGGGTAAGTTCAAAAACATCCGGATTCTTTTTGTGAGGCATGATGCTCGAACCGGTCGTAAATTCGTCGGGCAGTCTAATAAACCCAAAGTTCTGCGAGTTATACAAACAAGCATCAAAAGCCAGGCGTGAAAGGGTAGCAGCCACTGATGCCATGGCCGAACTTACGATTCTTTCCATTTTACCGCGACCCATTTGTGCATAAACCACATTGTAATTCATGCTGTCGAAACCAAGCAGGTCGGTAGTCATTTGTCTGTTAAGCGGAAAAGAAGAACCATAGCCGGCAGCCGAACCCAGTGGATTACGATTGGTAATTTTCCATGCCGAAAGCAAAAGTTGTAAATCGTCGGCCAAACTCTCGGCATAAGCCCCGAACCACAATCCGAACGACGAAGGCATTGCAATTTGCAAATGTGTGTAGCCGGGAAGGAGCACATCGGCATATTCATCGCTTTTTATGAGGAGCAAATCCGATAGTTCTGCAGTAAGTTCTACAATTTGCATCAATTCATCGCGTGTGAAAAGCTTTAAATCGACCAACACCTGATCATTCCGCGAACGCCCACTGTGAATCTTCTTGCCGATGTCGCCCAGTTCGCGGGTGAGCATCAATTCTACCTGCGAATGAACATCTTCAACGCCATCCTCAATGCAAAAATCTCCCTCACTGATTTTCTGATAAATCTTTTTGAGCTCACTAAGCAGCGCTTTCAATTCATCTTTCGTGAGCAAACCAACCGACTCAAGCATGGTGATGTGAGCCATAGACCCTGTTACATCAGCCTTAGCCAGGAATAAATCCATTTCACGATCTCTGCCAACAGTGAAATTTTCAATTTCCTGATTTACCTGAATGTTTTTTTCCCAGATTTTTGATTTCATGTGGTAGTGATTTTAGTTCATTCCTGACTTATTTATTAAAAGCCAGTGCAATATATTTGGCTAACTTATCCAAAGCCTCCTGCACCTTAGTCCCAAGCATCATTTTGATAACAGGAGGCAGGTCGGCTGTTAGTTTTAGTTGAAGTTCCGTAGTCTCATCAGAGATTTTATCGAGATGAATCAATAGTTCCATCTTTAGCGGAGAATTTTGAGTCACATAAACTACTGAGCTGAATGGTTCGGATTCGCCCAAAAGAAATGTGATATTTCCCACGCCGGGAGCAGATAATACTATTGTATCGTTAGTTGTATTGAAACCACTCATTTTTTCTGCAAATCCTGCATTGTCGATCAACGTTTTGATTTTAGCAGGACTGGAAAGAACCTCAAATACGAGCTTTTGATTTGCAGTAATTTCCGCTTTCTCACTCTGATACTTAGTCATCTTATGTTATTTGGAGTCAGTGCGCCATTCTGAAGGATTTGTTCTCCATTCCTTCAAAGTGTCGATGTCTTCCTCATTGATGTATTTAGTAGTGAGTGCTTCCGTTAATACTGCATCATAATCACACAGAACATTCAGTTTGACTTTAGAGGCTTTGAATTTCTCCTCTGCAACCGGGAAACCGTAAGAGAATATGGCAACCATACCCAATACTTCTGCGCCATTGTTGCGAATTGCTTCAACTGCTTTCAGACTGCTTCCTCCGGTCGAAATTAAATCTTCAACCACCACCACTTTTTGTTTTGGTTTCAAGTCGCCTTCAATCAGGTTTTCCAAACCATGATCTTTTGGGGTAGGACGAACATAGATGAACGGAAGTCCCAATTCATTGGCAACAAGAACTCCCTGAGCAATAGCGCCGGTAGCTACACCTGCGATTACTTCAACATCAGGGTGTTGCTCCTGGATAGTACGGCAAAGTTGGGTTTTAATATATGTTCTGATTTGTGGATACGAAAGCGTTTTGCGGTTGTCGCAATAGATGGGCGATTTCCATCCCGATGCCCATGTAAATGGGTTGTGGGGCTGAAGTTTAACCGCTTTTATTTTGAGCAGCTTGTCTGCAACTTGTTTTTCTACGAGTTTCATAATGCAAATGATTGAAATTTAGAGAATTGGTAATAAATTGAAATGTCACTGCCGGGGCATTCAATTGTAGCGCAAAAGTAGGTAAACAATTTCACCTGCAAAACCCTGAAAATATATTTTTAAACATTTTTCACCCGTATTGAAATACTTATTTTTTTAGTAAACAGGAGGCAGGAAAGCGTCTTCGATGTGTTCGATTTTATAGGTTCCACCGCTTTGAGGCATTACTGTTACGATGTCGAAGCGGGTTTCTCCCTGCCAGTTATGATACCGGATGTAACCTCCGGCAGCATTAACAAGGTTTTTAATCTTTCTCAAGTCGATTGTTTCTTCAGGGGCAATGAAAGTGTCATTCGATCTGGTACGAACCTCCACGATCACTAACCATCCGTCTTTTTCAGCCACTATGTCTAATTCGAGTTTTCCAACCCTGTAGTTGGTGTGTCGAATTATAAATCCTTTGGATTCCAGATAAATGCGGGCACGTTCTTCTCCTTTTTGCCCCAGATTGTTGTGTTCTGCCATAAATTAAGGTACGTTTTTTGTTTAACAGCCGCAAAAATACAGAATTTTTGCATGTAGTGTTAAAATCATGAAGGATAATATTACTTTTGTATTAGAAATTCTGTAAAAGTTATGGCAGGTAAAGAAAAAAACATCAGGTTTAAGCGCGAAAGTCTTCGTGTTCATAAACACATGTTTGTTCTGAACGATGCTGAGGAAAAGATGTTAAACAGGTTTCTTGAAAAATATAAGGTGAGCAATAAATCAAAATTCATCAGGGAGTCGATTATGACAACCATCCTTAAAAAATTTGATGAAGATGCACCCACCTTGTTCGATTGAGAATCTCGGTATAAGTTTTTGAAGATGAGGAGTAAAATTACAGTAATTGTATTTTTAAGTTTGATGGTATTTAATGTGTCGGCTCGTATGCAAACCGACACAGTTGTTGTAACGCCTCCATTGAGGGTGGATAGTTTGATTGAACACTTGTTTCGAAATCAACCTATACAAATCTATGACACTGTAACGGCGGTGGAAATAAAAGAAATTTCACAACCGGTTGTATTGACAGAAGTCGTTATTCCTGATTTACCCAGGGTATATCAACCAGTTAATCTGGAAGAAGTTATAGCTCGAATGCCACCACTTTTTCATCCTCCCCAGGCAACTTATCTGAACGATTATTATCTATATACAAATCCATTTTTCTCCGATATTCGTTTTAAGGGTTTTTCTTCTGTGGAAGATATGTTCAGGCCAGTAACCATGGAGAATTATTTCTTACAAAGGAAGAAGGATGTTTTGGTTCCTGATTATTTCTTCCCTGCACCATACTTTAAACTTGACAATAACATCCGTCAGCTTCGCGAAAAAACGATTCGTCGGATGGTTGCATACCATCCTCATTTTATTGCCTTCAATGTAGATAAGCTTCCGGATGTTTCTGATTTGATGACTTTGAGAATAGATGCACTCCCGATTAACAGAGCGGTAATGCTTACTCCCGGTACAGCCAACGAAGTGTTTCGCAGGATTGAGCGGGAAAAGGTGAAGGTTAGCCCCTGGACAAAACGCTCGAATGCCATGCTGCAATTTTCACAGAACTATATATCCGACAACTGGTATCAGGGTGGTAGCGACAATATGGCGATTCTGGGGATATTGAACGGCAGATTCAACTATGATAATAAAAAAGGCTTACAATGGGAAAACTTCATTGAATCCCGTTTAGGTTTTAACTCGGTTGAGGGTGATACATTGCGATTCCTGAATACGAACGATGATATTTTGCGTGCCAACAGTAAGATTGGTATCAAGGCAGGTGGTAACTGGTTTTATAGTGGATCTGTTGATTTTCAGACACAGTTCTTCAATAGTTACAGGGCGATAAATTCAACGGTATTGCGAACTACTTTCCTTACACCTGTTCGTCTGAGTGTCGGTGTGGGTATGGATTACAAGTATAAACGAACTTTTTCTCTGATGCTTGCTCCTGTCAGCTACAGGTTTATTTATGCGAACGACACAGTAAAAATTAATCAGCGGTCATTCGGTATTCCTGTGGGAGAAAAAGTGCTGAGCCAGTTGGGTAGTTCCTTCAGGGCTGAGTTTACTCATAGTACCTATCGTGATATTCAAATTAATTCCAAGCTTTGGTTTTATACTAACTATGAGCGATTTGAGGTAGATTTGGAGATTACAGGTAACTTCATAATTAACCGCTATTTATCCACCAGGATTTCGCTTAACCCACGTTATGACAATACTGTTTATATAGCTGCCGGGGAAAAGGCCAAATTACAGTTTAAACAGTTGCTGACATTCGGACTGTCGTACAGGTTGTTATAGCACTGATTAGTTTTTTTATCCGAAAAGCTTGTGCCATTCATCGAATGTTGCCACATTTTCGGCTCCATGGCGACTCAGTTGGAGTCTTATCCTGTTGATTTCGATTGTTCTGTGCAATTCTGATTTAGAGTAAAACTTATCCGCGTAGCAGATAATTTTCTCTTCTATCGAAACCGGACGCATATCCCGATGCGGTAGGGGAAGGTTTCTTTCAATAATCTTATCAAGTGATATCCCGGTGCCTGTATGTCTTTCGCATACCAATGCGTGCTGGGCAAAGTCTTCTTTAACCAGGATTTCTGCCCCGAGATATCCATGCTCAATATACTCTCTGCTGCCAAGACAATATATTCTGGGCGCATTACACTGAAAAATCCCGATATCATGTAGTAAAGCCGCTTCGGCAATAAACTTCAGGTCCGCATTTAATTCAGGATGTTTCTTTGCTACCTCAAGCGCTTTGTCACGTACTTGTTCACTATGCTTAATCAGGATATAGTATAATTCCGACCGGGTATCGTAGTATTTAGCAAGCAAATCGTATGGATTCATAAGGCAATGAAAAATCATTTTTGATTAACTGTGCAAATTTACACATTTATTCCTCTAAAACTGTGAGAGGGTTAATTCGCTTTCAGACGGGCAAATCTTTTTTTATATTTGTGCCACCAAATTCAAGTATGAAGTATATCGAGGTTATTCTTCCCCTGCCTTTAAGTGGCACATTTACTTATGCAGTACCCGAAGCGTTTAGTCAGGAACTGCGTCCCGGTATGCGTGTTGTGGTGCCTTTAGGCAATCGGAAGCTTTATACAGGCATCATTCAAATGATTCATACTTTCCCTCCAAAGCAATCGGGTATTAAAGAAATTGTTGCCATTCCTGATGGTTCTCCTGTGTTGCGGTATCCGCAAATGAAGTTTTGGGAATGGATATCCGACTATTACATGGCACATTTGGGCGAGGTTTATCAGGCGGCTGTTCCGGCAGGACTTAAACTCGAAAGCGAAACAGAGATAATAATCAATGATGATTTTGAGGCTGATGAACTTTTGTCGAAACGTGAGCAGCAAATACTGGATGCCCTTTACGATGGTGAGCCGGTTAAAATTGTTGATTTGGAAAGGAAGCTGAGTTGCGGCAATCTCATGACTGTTGTGCGTAAACTCATGGATAAGGGAGCTGTTGAACTCAACGAGTCGCTTCGTCAGAAAGTTAAGCCCAAAACTGAAAGTTGTGTCAGACTTACCACGCAATATCAGGATGAAGAGCTGTTAAGATCGTTGTTTGATCAACTTAAAAGGGCTCCAGCACAGCTTTCTCTGCTGATGTATTATATTGATTTGTCGAAATGCCTCACCCTGAAAAAGGCTGAGATAGTTGCTAAAAAAGATTTGTTAGCGAAGTCGGGCTCCGGAGTTTCAGCGTTGAACGGACTTGTCACGCGCGGAGTCATTGAACTTTATCAGCGTGAAGTGTCGAGGTTAAGCGAAATAAAAGAACCGAAAAAAGCTGAGATTACACTGAGCAAGGTTCAGGAGCAAGCGCTGCAAAGCATTCATGAGCAGTTTATTAATAAGCCGGTAGTGTTGTTGCATGGAGTTACTTCAAGCGGTAAAACTGAAATATATATAAAGCTGATAGAGAAAACCATTGCAGAGAAAAAGCAGGTATTGTATCTGGTTCCCGAAATTGCATTAACAACGCAATTGACAAATCGCCTTGCTAAGGTTTTCGGTAACAGGATGGGTGTTTATCATTCCCGCTTTTCTGATGCTGAGAGGGTTGAGATATGGAACAGGATGCTTCAGGATGATTGTTACGACCTGATTCTTGGTGTGCGTTCCTCCATATTTTTGCCTTTCCGGCAAATAGGATTGGTGATTGTGGATGAAGAACATGAGCAAAGCTATAAGCAGCAAGATCCTGCTCCCCGGTATCATGCCCGCAATGCAGCCATTGTGCTGGCTAAAATGCATGGAGCCAAAACGCTACTTGGTTCTGCTACTCCATCGGTTGAGAGTTACTACAATGCCCAGCAGGGGAAGTATGCGTTGACTGAGCTGAACGACCGACATCTTGAACTAGAACTGCCAAGAATTAAGGTGGTTAACATGAAAGAAGCTTATCGGAAAAAGCAGTTTAGCGGACATTTTTCCGACGATTTGCTTGAAGAAGTCAAAGAAGCATTAAATCGAAAAGAACAGGTTATTCTTTTTCAAAACCGACGTGGATATGCACCTGTACTCGAATGTAAATCTTGTGCGTACGTGCCCAAATGCCGACATTGTGATGTGAGTCTGACGTTTCACGCTGCTTTTAATACATTAAATTGTCACTATTGCGGATATGTTGAAAGGATCCCAACCAAATGTCCTTCGTGTTCAGCATCAACCCTGCAACATAAGGGCTTTGGGACTGAAAAGGTTGAGGATGAAATAAGACAATTTTTCCCTGATGCCCGGGTGTTGCGCATGGATTTGGATACAACGCGCACCCGAAAATCATTTCAGCAGATTATTACTGAAGTGGAATCGGGCAAAGCTGATATCTTGATTGGAACACAGATGGTTACCAAGGGTCTCGACTTTGGCAATGTTAGTCTTGTAGGCATACTTAATGCTGATAATATGCTCAATTACCCCGATTTCAGAGCGCACGAAAGAGCATTTCAGATGATGGCTCAGGTGAGTGGCAGGGCTGGTCGGAAACATGGTCGCGGATTGGTCGTACTTCAAACTTTTGATCCGGAACATCCTGTTATCAGGCAGGTTCTGAATTATGATTATCAATCGATGTATCGACTTCAGAGTGAGGAAAGAAAGCTGTTTCGTTATCCACCGTATTTCCGGATGATTCGTTTAACGATTAAACACCGTGATCCTCAGTTGTTGCAGCGGGCAGCATCATTGCTTTCCGGCGAACTTACGAAATATTTGGGCAACAGGGTCTTCGGTCCGGTTGTTCCAGCTATCAGTCGTATTCAGAATATGTTTATCCGTCAGATAGTTGTAAAAATTGAAACAGAAGCTTCTCATATTACTACCCGTGAATTGGTTGAGAAGTCGATAAAGCAGATTTTATCTCAAAGCGATTACAGAAGTGTCAGAATTCAATCGGACGTAGATCCTTATTAATATGGAAATATTATATCAATATATTGAAGAAACAGCATCGACCAATCAGTTGATGAAAAACATGCTCTCTCAGGAAAATCTTCCGGAGGGTTTTGTTGTGCAGGCCGGTTTTCAAGTGGCGGGTCGCGGACAAGGCGCAAATCATTGGGAGTCTGCACGTGATCAGAATTTGCTGTTCAGTTTGCTGTTACGACCTGCACATATTGCAATCGATGAACAGTTCCTGATTTCGCAGATTGTATCCCTCGGGATTGTTGCTGCGTTAAGTGAAATTGTTCCGGATGCATCTGATGCATTCAGTATAAAATGGCCCAACGATATTTACTGGAATCAAAAGAAAATAGCCGGCATCCTGATTGAGAATACCTGGATGGGTGCAAAGATTGCATCATCTGTAGTGGGTGTCGGACTGAATATTAATCAGGAAGTTTTTGAGTCTGATGCCCCCAACCCGATATCGCTTTGTCAGATTTCGGGGATGCAACATCTTTTAGATGATGTGTTTGAGAAGCTGATTACTCAAATCGATTATTACTATGAAGCAGAATCTCCTGAGCTTGTTCGCAGGCATTATATGGAAAGAATATTCAGAAAAGAGGGTTTTCATCTTTACCGGGCTGACGAGGAAGTGTTTGAAGCACGCATTGCCGGCGTAGAGAAAGATGGCAGACTTATCATTGAAAAAAAGGATGGCAGCAAAGCCGGTTTCTACTTCAAAGAAGTGGAGTTTGTGTTGTAATTACAGCTTGTCACTATTCGTCAATTTCTTCAAAATCAACATATTCTCCCTCGGTTTTTTCAATGATTTTGTTGTTTTGCTTAGCTTGGTTAAAGTCAGTCCTGTTTTCTTCTGAGAAAGGGTCCGGCTCCCTTCTGCCTTGCCTCCTGCCAAAACGAAAGATATTGCGAAGGAAGTTCAAGACTACAACAAGTATAGTAAACCCAACAACAATAACCAGTATGATGATGAAGAAAATGATATTCATTGTATGATAATTTTAAAATAAAAGGGAAGTTTTTGAGGCTTCCCTTTCGGTAGTTTATACTTTCTGAATTTTCACCCTCACTTCAAAATCCTCGAAATCGAGTGCTTCGTAAACCATTAGTTCTGCGAAGCTGATTTCATCGCAAAGTGTCTGAGTGCAAATGTATTGTTTATGCTCCTCGATGGCTTCATTAATCTCGGTAGCCGGTTGAATTTCAACTTTAATGCGGTCGGTTATTTCAAATCCGGCAGATTTCCGAAGATTTTGGATGCGATTTACCAATTCACGGGCAATACCTTCCTTCTGTAATTCATCGGAAACTGTAATGTCGAGCGCAACCGTAATTTTTCCATCATTCGCAACCATCCAACCGGGCATATCTTCGGTGATGATTTCCACATCTTCGGCCAAAATTTCCACAGTTTCAGCACCTAATTCCAGGGTATAGTGTCCCTTGTTTTCAAGTGTTCTGATTTGCTCTTTATCGAATGATGCAATAATCACTGCAAGTTCTTTCATCAGCTTGCCATATTTCTTACCCAGCGTTTTGAAGTTGGGTTTCACTTTCTTCACCACATTGTCCATCTCGGTTCCCGGAGGAATAATTTCGAGTTCCTTGATGTTTACCTCCGATTGGATAAGTGCTGCCACATACTTAATTTGGTTGTATGTAGTTTCATCAATGGCAGGAACCACCGCTTTTGATAAGGGTTGGCGTACTTTCTTATCGGCTTTCTTTCTGATAGCCAATATCATTGATGAAATTTGCTGAGCCAGTTCCATGCAGGTTTCAAGATTGGCGTCTATCACCTCCTCCTGATATTCAGGGAAAAGGGTGAGATGCACCGATGGTGATTCTTCTTTTCCGGTTACTGCGTTCAAATCGAGGAAAAGCTGTTCAGCAAAGAAAGGTGCTATGGGAGCCATCAAACGGGCAACGGTATCCAGACAAGTGTATAGTGTTTGATATGCAGCCAGTTTGTCTTCGTTGTATTCGCCACCCCAGAAGCGTTTACGATTCAGACGAACGTACCAGTTGCTCAGGTTTTCGCCCACAAAATCAGCAATAGCCCGCCCGGCCCTGGTTGGTTCGTAATTGTCGTAATAGCTTGTCACATCCCTGACGAGCGTATTCAGCAATGAAATTATCCACCGGTCAATTTCGGGTCTTTTCTCCAGCGGGATTTCATCTTCGGCAAAAGTAAACCGATCAACATTGGCGTATAAAGCAAAGAAAGAATATGTGTTGTAAAGCGTTCCGAAGAATTTGCGGCGCACTTCTTCAATACCTTCAATATCGAATTTCAGGTTGTCCCAGGGCGATGCATTGGTCATCATGTACCAGCGCAACGGGTCAGAACCATATTTTTCAATTGTGATGAATGGATCCACGGCATTGCCGAGTCGTTTCGACATTTTGTTTCCATTCTTATCCAGCACCAATCCATTCGAAATCACACTTTTGAAGGCCACCGATCCTCGCACCATCGTGCTGATGGCATGCAGCGTGAAGAACCATCCGCGTGTTTGATCCACACCTTCGGAAATGAAATCAGCGGGAAAGCCCCCGACTTCGTTGAGGTCGGTCGTCCCAAACGGATAATGCACCTGTGCGTAAGGCATTGCACCTGAATCGAACCATACATCGATGAGGTCGAGTTCGCGTTTCATCGGTTTACCTGATGCCGAAACCAAAGTGATATTATCCACATATGGGCGGTGGAGGTCGATGTTTTCAACAGCGTAATTTTCAGCGGTATAAACGCCCGGACTGAAATTCTTAAACGGATTTTCAGTCATGAAGCCGGCCTGAATTGATTTTTCGATTTCTGATATCAGCTCTTCGGCAGATCCAATGCAAATTTCTTCCGTGCCGTCTTCCGTGCGCCAGATAGGTAGTGGAGTTCCCCAGTAGCGACTGCGACTAAGGTTCCAGTCCTGCAGGTTCTCCAACCATTTGCCAAAGCGCCCTATGCCGGTCGATTGCGGTTTCCAGTTGATGGTGTCATTGAGCGCAATCATCTCTTCCCTGCAAGCTGTAGTTTTGATGAACCAACTATCGAGCGGATAATACAACACCGGTTTATCGGTACGCCAGCAGTGTGGGTAATTGTGCACATGCTTCTCGATTTTGAATGCGAGTCCCTGTTGTTTGAGCATTACACAAATGTCAATATCGAGCGATGTTTCACTGTCTTTGAGTTCATCACTATAAGCATTCTTCACATAACTTCCGGCAAATTCGCGGTAAAGTTCCACATTGACTTTAGTGGCAACAAAATCAACATCAAGATCTTCTATTCTGAAGAATTTTCCACTGCGGTCAACCATTGGCTGACGGTTACCATCTTTATCAATCATAAGAAGTGCGGGCACCCCGTTTTGTTTTGCTACACGGTCGTCGTCGGCACCAAAAGTTGGAGCAATATGCACGATACCTGTACCATCTTCTGTGGTTACGAAATCTCCTGTGATTACTTTGAACGCATTTTCGCCCGGATTTACCCAGGAAATCAATTGTTCGTATTCAGTTCCTGCCAGATCACGGCCTTTGCATGTTCCTGCTATTTCATAAGGGATGTTTTTATCGCCCTGTTGATAATCCGAAATCTTCAAAACAGCATTCTTCGGATTAAAATGAGCAGCCACCAACTCCTTCGCAAGAATCAGGGACACAGGCTCATGATTGTAAGGATTGTAAGTGTTTACAAGCACATAATCGATGTCGGGCCCAACGCACAAAGCTGTATTCGAAGGTAAAGTCCATGGAGTAGTGGTCCATGCCAAAATATAGCAAGTATTTTGAATATTCACATCGAAAGGAAGCGCATTAGCATCTTTCACCTTAAACTGTGCCACGCATGTTGTGTCTTTCACATCGCGGTAGCACCCCGGCTGATTCAACTCGTGCGTACTCAATCCTGTTCCCGCAGCCGGGGAATAAGGTTGTATGGTGTAGCCTTTGTATAGCAAGCCTTTGTTGTAGAGTTGTTTAAGCAGCCACCACAAAGTTTCGATATATCGGTTGTCGTAGGTGATGTAAGGGTCGTTCATATCCACCCAGTATCCCATTTTTGTTGTAAGGTCTTCCCACTCTCGGGTATATTTCATGACATCGTGGCGACAGGCAGCATTGTATTCATCCACCGTAATCTTTTTGCCGATATCTTCTTTGGTGATTCCCAATGATTTCTCCACGCCCAGTTCTACAGGCAGACCATGGGTGTCCCATCCGGCTTTACGTTTCACCTGAAATCCCTGCATGGTTTTATATCGACAGAAAATATCCTTGATAGCACGTGCCATTACGTGGTGAATTCCCGGCATACCATTGGCTGAAGGCGGTCCCTCATAAAAAACGAAAGAAGGTTTGCCTTCTCTGCTACTTACACTTTGGTGGAAAATATCATGTTCGTTCCAGTATTTCAGGATATCCTTGTTGATGTCCGAAAGATTCAGCTGTTTATGTTCCTTAAATGCCTTCATTGTTTTTGTAAGTCACGAATTTAGCCCGCAAATTTACAAAAAAATACTGTTTAAAAATATGTTGTTTTATGATTCTTTACAAAGAAAAAAAAGGTTCCTCAGTTGTTTTCCGGTTATTTCCCCTGCAAAAGATTGTCACACATCCGACACAATATGTCACACATTGGTGATTATTTGTCCCCTTTATATCAGAAACTTTTATTAGATTCGTGGCCTCATTACTTCAAAACACCCCAATGTATTCCCACAGCAAAGCGTATTTTCTTCTCCACATAGTTTTCGCCTCTTTTACACCAATTTGAGCTTCAAACTAAGCTGAAACGCTTTCTGCCACTACTTTTCACGCCCAATGTCGAGCAAGTAGGCTCGACGCCATACAACAAGTAGGCTCGACACCGTAATGCAAGTAGGCTCGATGCCATACAACGAGTAGGCTCGACATCAATTCATAAGGGTTGTTGCACCAGTTCTTAAGGGTTGATGCACCAATTTCTAACGGGCGTAACACCAACTTCCTTTGGGGTTTTCTCAAGCTCCGGTGCGACTCTTGCCAATTTTGATAATAGTTTATCATTCGTCATGAGAAAGCACATAATTTTGTACCTTTGTTCATAGTTGTCCGATGATTTATAATTGAAGGGCGTGTAATTCGATATTCAGATTAATTGTTTTTTTATTAAGGTTATGGGAGTCGTTTTCGACATCAAACGTTTTGCAATTCACGATGGTCCCGGTGTTAGAACCACGGTCTTCTTCAAAGGTTGTCCGCTGAAGTGTGCCTGGTGTCATAATCCGGAAAGTATTAAAACGAATATAGAGTTAATGCCACGTGAGCGTAGAGTAGGTGATGTTATTGTTGCTGATTGTGAGCAGGTTGGATATGAGATTTCTGTTGATGAATTGTTTGCAGAAGTTCTCAAAGATCGCGTTTTTATGGAGGAATCGGATGGGGGAGTAACCTTTTCAGGGGGCGAACCTTTGATGCAGCCCGAGTTTTTATATCAGATTTTGAATAAGTGTCGTGATGCTGGTTTACATACTGTGGTTGATACTTCAGGATATGCTTCAGCTCTTGTAATTGAAAGGATTGCTCCACTCACGGATTTGTTTTTATACGACCTTAAGCTGATGGATGATGACCTGCATCAACGATATACAGGTGTGTCGAATGTACTCATTCTCAAGAATCTGGAATGGCTTCTTGCGAATAATTATCAGGTCAGGGTAAGGATACCGATATTAACTGATGTAACTGCAACTCACGAAAACTTGCAGCATCTTGCTGATTATCTCAAAAGACTCAAACTCTCTTTCGATAAAGTAGATTTACTTCCTTATCACGCAACAGCTCAACATAAATATGAGCGCCTGCAACGTAGCAATGAGTTTGCAGGGATTCCTTCTGTTTCAAAAGATTTTATAGCACATATCCGTTTGAAATACTTTTCTACATTCGGGTTGTGAATTGAGCGACCTCAGGGTACAAGCAAGCACAGCTTGCGGTAAGTAACCTGCAGTCGCGAAATCACAACCTGAATGTATACCTCTTACTGCTTACCGCTTTTTTTATTAACTTTGCCCACTGTATCTACATCACTATTGTTATGACTCCAAGAATACAACAACTTCGGGATCAAAGTCTGAATGCTGAATACCGCATTTCGGCTGAACGAGGCCTGCTGATGACACAGTTTTACCGTGATCATATGGCGTTTGGCGATTCAATACCAGTTCAAAGGGCGAAATCACTTTATTATCTTTTGGATAATAAGTCCCTTTGTATCAATGATTTGGAACTTATCGTTGGCGAAAGAGGTCCTGCGCCCAAGGCCACGCCTACCTACCCGGAGATTACTGTGCATACACTGGAGGATTTAGAAGTGCTGAATACCCGTCCAAAGGTATGGTTTCGGGTTGATGAGGAGACTAAAACTGCGTTTAGGGATGTGATTATTCCTTTTTGGAAGGGCAAGACGAATCGCGACAGGGTGATGGACTCTATGACTGCAGCATGGCACAATGCCTATGAAGCCGGTGTTTTTACTGAATTCATGGAGCAAAGGGCACCCGGACATACGGTTGCGGGTTATAAGGTGTTTCAGAAAGGGATGCTCGATATCATTGAGGATATTAATGAGAGCAGAAGGACTATTAATCGTGTAACTGACCCTGAAGCAACAGAGAAGCTGGAGGAGCTGAAAGCCATGGAGATAGCTGCTAAAGCAATTATGCGTTTTGCTGAACGTCATGCTGAGAAACTGGAGTTTCTGGCTGAAAAGGAACTTGATTCCGTCAGAAAAGCAGAATTGATAAAGATGGCAACAGTTTGTCGTCGTGTTCCCGCCAACGCTCCCGCTACTTTTCATGAAGTATTGCAGCATTACTGGTTTATTCATTTGGGTGTGGTGACTGAGCTTAATCCGTGGGATTCGTTTAACCCGGGACGACTTGACCAGCATTTATATCCTTTTTACAAGGCTGAAGTGGAGGCCGGAAAGCTTACAAAAGATCAGGCAATTGAACTTTTGCAGTCGTTTTGGGTGAAGTTCAACAATCATCCTTCACCTCCTAAAATTGGCGTAACTGCTCAGGAGAGTGGTACTTATACTGATTTCTGTCTGATAAATCTTGGGGGTTTAAAAGTGGATGGCTCCAATGCAGTAAACGAAATGAGTTACATACTTCTGGATGTAATTGAAGAAATGCGTTTGCTGCAACCAAGTTCTATGGTTCAATTGAGTAAGTTGAATCCGGATAGTTTCATCGACAGGGCGGTCAAGATTACTAAAACAGGATTTGGACAGCC
>CAYMDE010000004.1:0-14047 GCA_964389115.1 uncultured Paludibacter sp.
GGCAACTGGATTTTATGCTCTGATTCACTTCGAGAGGAACTCATTCGCAAGGTGATTTTCGAATCAGACTCTATCAGCATACTAATGAAGGACAGTCCGGCAGAAGATCTCCAAAGCGCCCTTAAGCAATGCATCAAAGGAGAACGATACATCAGTAGCTATGTGAGTAATCTTTTATTTGAGACCTCCAAATCGCGAAAATCGGAACAAACTTCCGAAAACAAACTTACCCAAACCGAGAAAGAGATTCTCAGAGAGATGGCACTCGGAAAATCAACCCGGGAAATTGCAAATCAACGACACGCGAGTATTCACACCATAATGACACACCGGAAAAATATCTTCCGGAAAATTGAGGTTAATAACGTTTATGAAGCTACCAAATATGCCATGCGGGCAGGATTGATTGACATGGCAGAGTATTATATTTGATTACAGAGAATGACGATAGCAAGTTTACTTTCCGGAGGAGTTGATAGTTCAGTGGTGGTACATCTGCTGAAAGAGGCAGGCTACAACCCTACCCTGTTTTATATCAAAATCGGGATGGATGATGATGAGTTGTTGCATTGCAGCTCAGAGGAAGATATTGAAATGGCTTCACTCATTGCACGAAAGTATGGCTGTGAACTCAAAGTGATTGATTTGCATAAGGATTACTGGGATAATGTGGTGGCATATACCATCGACAAGGTTAGCAAGGGTTATACACCCAATCCCGATGTTATGTGTAATAAGCTGATCAAATTCGGGGTTTTTGAAGATAAGGTTGGGAAGCATTTCGACAAAACCGCTACGGGGCATTATGCTTCGACAGTTGATATTGATGGTAAAACCTGGCTTGCTACCGCCAAAGATCCATTTAAAGACCAAACTGATTTTCTGGCTCAGATTAATCATCTTCAGGTGTCTAAACTCATGTTTCCATTGGGTGGTCTTATGAAAAATGAAGTAAGGCAGATTGCTGAAAAAGCAGGACTTCCCAGCGCCAAACGACAAGACAGTCAGGGCATTTGCTTTCTGGGAAAAGTGAACTACAACGATTTTATCCGCCGCTATCTTGGGGAGAAAGAAGGCCCTATTGTTGAGCTGGAAACCGGAAAAGTTTTAGGGAGACACAAAGGTTACTGGTTTCACACAGTTGGTCAGCGGAAGGGACTGGGATTGTCGGGCGGACCATGGTATGTAATTAAAAAAGATGTGGAAGCCAATATCGTCTGGGCATCAAAAGGCTATGATGTGGAAGCTGCATATGGAAATGCATTTCATATGAAAGATTTTCATTTCATCACTGAAAATCCGTGGAAAAACGATGAAACAGAAATCACATTTAAGATAAGACACACCCCCGAGTTTAGCAAAGGAATTATTACCCGCACTGCAAACGGATACCACATTCAATCAACCGAAAAGCTCCAGGGGATAGCCCCCGGACAGTTTGGTGTAGTGTATAGTGCTGATAAAGCTCTTTGTATCGGTAGCGGAGAGATTATTTCTGCCGGATAAATACCTGGATAGGTGTTCCGGTAAAATCCCATTTGGCACGAATCTTATTTTCAAGGAAACGTTTATACGGCTCCTTCACATACTGTGGAAGATTCGCGAAGAAAATAAACGTGGGCACCTGCGTATTGGGTAGCTGAGTGATATACTTAATCTTGATATACTTACCTTTTAAAGCAGGCGGAGGATAATTCTCGATGATGGGCAATAAATACTCATTCAACTTGGCGGTGGGTACTTTGCGTTTTTTGTTTTCAAAAACCAACGCAGCACTTTCCAACAATTTTAGAATGCGTTGTTTAGTCACAGCAGAAGTGAAAACAATGGGGAAATCAACAAATGGAGCCAAACGTTGACGAATAGCATCTTCCATCTTCTTCACATCGTTAGTCTGCTTGTTTTCAATTAAGTCCCATTTATTTACCGCAACAACCAGCGCTTTCCTGTTCTTCTGAATCAATGAAAAGATATTCATATCCTGACTTTCCAGTCCACGGGTTGCATCCATCATAAGAATACAGACATCAGAGTTCTCAATGGCACGTATTGAACGCACTACAGAATAATACTCCAAATCCTCGTGAACTTTTGCTTTTTTGCGAATACCGGCAGTATCCACAAGGTAGAAGTCGTGACCAAACTTGTTAAAGCGTGTATAAATTGAATCGCGTGTGGTACCTGCGATATCAGTAACGATAGTTCTATCTTCGCCAATAAAAGCATTGATAATCGATGATTTTCCGGCATTGGGTCGTCCTACAACCGCAATACGTGGTAATTCTTCTTCCAGTTCATCCTTCGACTCATCCGGTCCGAGCATATCAACAACCTTATCGAGCAGGTCACCTGTTCCCAAACCATTGATTGCAGAAACCAGAAACGGCTCACCAAGACCCAGTTTAAAAAACTCGGCTGCCTGATACTGCCATTCGAAAGTATCAGCTTTGTTTGAAATAAGAATAAGTGGTTTTGTATTCCTGCGAAGCAGGGAGGCTACCTCCATGTCGAGGTCGGTAATACCGTTCTGAATATCAACCATAAAAAGGATAACATCAGCCTCTTCAAGAGCAAGTAGCACATGTTTTTTGATTTCCTCTTCGAAGATATCATTCGAGTTAACAACCCATCCGCCGGTATCAATAACGGAGAATTCGCGACCATTCCACTCTGATTTACCATACTGGCGGTCACGTGTAGTACCAGCCTGATCATTAACGATTGCCTTACGACTTTTAGTCAGGCGATTAAAAAGTGTGGATTTGCCGACGTTTGGACGTCCCACAATGGCTACAATATTTCCCATTGGTTTTTTATATCCTGAGGATAAAACATTTGATTAATTACGGATGATTGTTTGATCCGTTGGGTGAAAATATCTTTTTAGAATCAAGAGCCAAGAATCAAGAAACAAGATATTTGAAAATCTTGTCTTGACTCTTGGCTCTTGACTCTTGGCTCAAAAATTTACTCTTGATTCAATGTAACGCGTTTGAACGCTACACACGATAATTGCTTTTTAGCAAGCAGTTCCTTTACAGTAATTTTACCAGCCTCATCACCGCCACCTTCGTACTTTTGTTCCAGGAGCGTATATTCTTTGAAAAATTTAGCCATACGTCCGGCAGCAATATTATTTACTTTCTGTTCTGGTAAAGTGGCTGATTTTTCTGCAGTAACCGTTTCAATTATTTCACGTGCCTTTGCAGCCACTTCAGCAGTAATCCATCCTTTTGCCATATTTGATTCAATATGAGCTTCGCTATCAACGTGAGCAGGGTTGATTCCGGCTTTTTTCAATGCAACTTCAACTTCCTTGGCTACAAGTTCAGTTTTGGTTTTTTCAATAGCCACAGCAAGTTCATTATCTTTCACTTTTTGAGGTACTGCCGATTCGTCAATAGCCACAGGCGACATAGCAGCAATATGCATAGCTACACCACGCGCAAAATTATATTCAACATTTTCCTGAGCGAATGCAACAATTGTAGCCAGTTTGTTACCCGGATGAATGTAAGCAACGGTTGAACCACCTGTTACAAACTCGTACATATCAAGTTCCATTTTCTCACCGGTAACACCTGAACGGTCAGTTATCATTTCAGCGATGGTACGACCATCAATGTTCAATGCAGCCAAATCATCTTTAGAAGCAGGTTTTGCTGCCATTGCTGCGTCAAGAATCTGTTTGGTAAGGGCGATAAAATCAGCATTTTTCGCCACGAAGTCGGTTTCACATTTCAGAGCCAAAACAGCTGCAAATCCGTCCTGAGCTGCTGCCAGAACACAACCTTCAGAAGCTTCACGGTCGCTGCGTTTTGCAGCTACAGCCTGTCCTTTTTTACGAATAATCTCAATTGCCTTATCGAAATCGTTTTCTGCTTCAATCAAAGCATTTTTGCAATCCATCATACCAGCTCCGGTCATGGTGCGCAATTTCGAAATATCTGCCATTGTTACTGCCATAATATCTGTATATTAATTAGTTAAATAATCTGTTTTTAAAAAACTACCGGCTAAAGCCAAAACTTTCTCCGGTAGTCATATCGATCAGTTCGATGAGTTTTTATTCTTCCTCAGAGATGAACTTCTTGGCTACATTAGCATTCAATGCTTCTTCGTCCTCTTTCTGAGTTCTCGGACGTTTTGCAACACGATGCTTTCTTTCCTTAACAACAGGAACATTTTCAGTTGCTTCTGTGTCTATCTTTTCCACTTTACGTTCTTCCAAACCTTCCTGAATAGCCTGAGCCATAGCAAAAAGAATCACGTCAACCGATTTGGTTGCATCATCATTGGCAGGAATAATAAAGTCGATCCCGTTAGGATTAGAGTTTGTATCCACGATTCCGAATACCGGAATACCCAGACGCTGAGCTTCTTTAACAGCAATTTGCTCTTTCATCACGTCAACAACGAAGATTGCCGAAGGCAAACGGGTAAGATCAGCGATAGAGCCAAGGTTCTTTTCCAGTTTCTCACGCTGACGTGAAATCTGAAGTTTCTCACGTTTTGAGATATTGTCGAAAGTGCCATCAGTAGCCATCTTATCGATGGTTGACATTTTCTTAACTGCCTTACGAATGGTAGGGAAATTGGTAAGCATACCACCAGCCCAACGCTCAGTAATGTAAGGCATACCAACAGCAGCAGCTTTTTCAGCTACCACATCTTTGGCTTGTTTTTTTGTTGCTACAAAAAGAATCTTGCGACCCGATTTTGCTATTGATTTTAAAGCTGCAGCTGCCTCATCGATTTTCACAACTGTTTTATGTAAATCGATAATGTGGATATCGTTACGCTCCATGAAAATGTAGGGAGCCATAGCGGGATTCCATTTACGTTTCAGGTGACCGAAGTGACAACCTGCTTCTAATAACTGTTCAAAATTTGTTCTTGACATTTTTTTGTTTTTAATTTTGTTTACTTTCTTCTTTTGATAGAAATCAACCTGCAGGTAGCCATCCAGTGTCTATGAGTCCTGCCTGTTTAGATACTAAACCAAACATTTGCCCCTCTAACTCCCCAAAGGAGAGAACAAATCCCCTCTTTTGAAGGGGGGTGAGGGGGAGGTTTTAACGTTTAGAGAACTGGAATCTCTTACGTGCTTTTGGTTGTCCCGGTTTCTTACGTTCCACTTCACGTGGGTCACGAGTCATAAAGCCTTCTGATTTAAGAGCAGGCTTGTCTTCAGGATTAATTTTCACCAGCGCACGGGCAATAGCAAGACGCAAAGCTTCCGCTTGTCCTTTGAAACCACCGCCATCCAGGTTCACTTTGATATCATATTTCTCAACAACACCCAATTTATTCAGAGGTTGTTTTACCACATACTGTAAAATAGGAGATGGAAAATAGGTATTTAAATCACGCTTGTTGATTGTGATTTGCCCACTTCCTTCGCTTACGAAAACACGTGCTATTGCAGCTTTTCTTCTTCCTAAGGCATTAACTACTTCCATACTGATTATTTAAGTGTGTTTAAATCGATTGTTTTGGGTTGTTGAGCTTGTTTATCGTGTTCCGGACCTGCAAACACATACAGATTTCTGAGCATCTGTGAGCCCAGTTTGTTTTTAGGTAACATACCTTTAACAACTTTCTTGATAAACATTTCCGGACTTTTTGCCATCAGAGAGGCAGGAGTAGCTTCTCTTTGTCCTCCGGGATAACCGGTGTGACGAAGATAAATCCGGTCTGTCCATTTATTACCGGTAAGAACTACTTTGTCAGCATTGATAATGATAACATTGTCACCACAATCAACGTGTGGGGTAAAATTGGTTTTGTACTTTCCGCGAAGAATCTTGGCTACCTTGGCACCCATTCGTCCCAATACCATTCCGGTAGCATCCACTACTACCCATTCCTTCTGCGCGGTTGCCTTATTGGCAGAAATGGTTTTATAACTTAACGTATCCACTTTAATAAAACTGTTTAAAATTAATAACTTTCGCTTTTTTGCAATCTCTTTCTCAAATTTTGAATGAGGCTAATCGGCACAAAATCAGAGCTTTCAGACCGCTAAAACCGAACTTTTACACTGGGATAATAAACGGACTGCAAAGATAGGATAATTCTTTGATTTACAAAACACAGACTCAAAAAAAATAATTCTGTAACATGGCTGTAGCTTATCGACTGAATCGAAACGGCTTCTGATACTTAAGAACCTCTCCAAAGATAGGCCATGAACAAAAATTGCATTAAAAACTAATATTTATTTACTTTTATATTTACATGTCACCAAAGTTAACTACCTTTGGGCTTCGAAAAAAAAGAAGTAATGAAGTATTATATATTGTTGTTT
The DNA here is from genome assembly GCA_964389115.1 of uncultured Paludibacter sp. Classification (GTDB taxonomy): domain Bacteria; phylum Bacteroidota; class Bacteroidia; order Bacteroidales; family Paludibacteraceae; genus Paludibacter. The sequence continues at coordinate 6,311 of CAYMDE010000004.1, forward strand.
GCATTTCTATTTTGTTTTTCAAGACTGACTACGAACGCTCAACCCCAATCCGATAACATTTCAGCAGCTATTTCTTCCTACATCCGCGATGTTGGCAATCACGCACTGATTTATCAGGGTAAAGAACAGCTGAAATATCCTTTGAACTATAGAAATCATCCTTATTGGGTTCAGTTGGAATATACACCGGCTCAATTGTGGTATATGGGAATTTACTATCCCGATGTGTTGCTGCGATACGATATTCACAGACAAGAAATGATTGCGCTATCAAACAATCCGGCATTTAATGTGGTTCTCGATACACAAAAAATTGACTCTGTCAGAATTCATAACGATAAGATAATTTGGATTGCCGAATGCGAAAAGAGAAAAATCAAATCAGGTTTTTATATTGTACATTTCGAAGGGAAGCTCCGACTGCTGGAACTCAACCAGGCAGTGCTCAAAAACTATGTTGAAGACAGACAATTACACACACGTTTTGAATTCAGCAGTCAGTTATTTATTGAGACTGACGGTGCTTTTACTAGGATAACTAATAAACGTTCATTAACACGTTTGTTTAGCGACAAAGCATTAGAAATAAACCAGATTGCCAGAGAATATAAACTTAATTTCAGAGCCGGGATATCGGCGTCTGTTAAAACAATTCTGACCAGAATCAGTGAATAAACAGACAAGCATGATGAAAAGATTCCGTATTATATTAATTTTAATTGGTCTTCTCGCAGTAAAACCCGGCTTTTGCAATGATAACAGCAGCATTAACCTGACAGCTTTTCTGCTCGAAATTGGGAAGCAAACGGAGCTGAATGTATATTTCTTAAAGCATGAAACCGACCCTGTTTTTTTTAAAAGCGATACCCTTCCCAAATTTGAAATAGAATCACTTCGAAAAGTACTTGAAGCTGACAGTTTCAGAGTATCCGTTTTTCAGAATCATGTTTTTGTTTTGAAAAACAAGCAAATAAGCCCTTTTGTAGCAGCAATGCTCAGGACTGATGATAATGAAAAAACAACTCAATCACAGTCAGAAATCACAACCCATGGAGTAACAGCATCATCCGAATATCGCATTTATGATATTGGCAGGGAAGGTGTGTCGAAGGACTCGCTTGCTACTGTGAGCGGCAAGGTTCGTCATTTCAAAACAGGTGATATTGTTCAGGGAGCTACCATTCAGGTTTTAAATTTGGGAGCAGGAGCTGTTACCGATCAGCAAGGACGATTTAATATGGTACTGCCCAAAGGTTTTCATGAACTTCAGGTATCCGGTATTGGGATTATCAATACCCGACGACAAATACGTGTGCTCAGCTCGGGAAATCTCGATATTGAAACTGAAGAGGAAGTGTTTGAAATCAGCGAACTGACCATCCTTTCATCAAGATTGAATAAAATGCGTGAAAGCACCATGGGCATTGAACGACTCAGGGTAAGTGAAATAAAAAACATTCCGATGGCGTTTGGTGAAACCGACCTGATGAAGGCGGTATTAGCTCTTCCCGGGGTTACTTCAGCCGGCGAGGTTTCAGATGGGTTCAATGTACGTGGTAGTTCTTCTGACCAAAATCTTATTCTTTTCAATCACAGTACAATTTTTAATTCAACACATCTTTTTGGATTGCTTTCTGTTTTTAATCCTGACATTACCGAAGATGTGGAGTTGTTTATGAGTTATATCCCTGCAAGATATGGCGGTCGGATTGCTTCGGTACTGGATGTTAAGACAAAAAACAACATCCCCAAAAAGCTGGGAGGCTCGGCCAGTATTGGTGCCCACACAAGTCGCATCATGCTGCAGGGACCTGTGGGTAGCAAGACATCTTTTGTTGCTGGTGCCCGCGTGAGTTATGCCGACTGGATGTTACGACTGATACCCGAAGAAAAAAGCTATTCCGATGGCAGTGCTGGTTTCTTCGACTTTAATGTATCAGTAAAACATCAGTTTAACAATCAAAATACGCTGAGTTTACATCACTATGCAAGTAAGGATCACTTTTATTTTGATAAATCGGAAAGATATGCGTATCAAAACGCAAACTTCTCGGCTGAATGGAGGCAATTAATCAGCCAGTCGCTTGTAGGAAAATATATTGTGGGGCACGACAGATTCCAGAATAATATAGTAAATGATGAAAACGGCTACACCGCATTTCATTTGTCAACAGGTATTACGCAGTCATTCGCCAGAGCAGATTTTGATTGGTACCCACGTCATGACCATACAGTAAATTTCGGGTTTTCAGTACAAAGCACTGATCTTCAGCGAGGCAATTTGGAACCTTTTGGTGATATTTCACTTGTTTTAGCAGAACAATTACAGAAAGAAAGAACCACTGAAATGGCGATGTATGCCGGCGATGAATGGGAAATAACTTCAGAATTAACCATCAATGCAGGACTTAGGTACAGTCTTTATCAGTTCATGGGACCGCGAACATATTTTGCCTACAACCCGGATTTTATGCCTGCATTGAATACGATTACCGACACGATTACTGCAACCAAAGGAGCAATTCAGCATTATCACGGTCCCGAATTCAGATTATCAGCAAGGTATCTCTTTGGAAATGACTGGTCGGTAAAAGCCGGATTCAACACCATGAGGCAGTATATTCATAAGGTTTCAAATGCTACTGTTATGTCGCCAACAGATACCTGGAAAATGTCGGACATGCATATCAAACCACAAACCGGAATTCAGATAGCCGGTGGTATATTCAAAAACTTCTTCAACAACAGCCTTATTGCATCCATGGAGATGTATTATAAAACAACCGACAATTATCTTGATTATCGCAGTGGAGCCAATCTGATTATGAATGAACATATCGAAACTGAGCTCGTAAATACTGATGCTCAGGCTTATGGCATCGAACTTTCGTTGAGGAAACCAACCGGAAAACTTTCAGGATGGATAAACTACAGCTATTCGCGTTCAGTGCTCAGGCAAAGCGACCCGCTGATAATTAATCCGGTTAATGGGGGCGACTGGTATCCGGCTGATTTTGACAAGCCCCACGATTTTAAGTTAGTAAGCAATTATAAGTTTACGCACCGATACAGTATTTCGGGCAATGTGTTTTACAGTACCGGCCGACCTATTACTATTCCAATAGCCAAGTATCGTTTTTCGGGAGGCGAATACGTTTATTATTCCGAACGAAATCAGCATCGTATTCCTGATTATTTCAGGATGGATGCTTCATTCAATATTGAACCCAGTCACCACTTAGCCCGACTCACGCACAGCACAATTTCGTTAGGTATTTACAACATCACGGGACGAAACAACGTGTATTCAGTCTTTTTCGTTTCCGAAAACGGCCGGATTCGTGGTAAACAACTATCAATTTTGGGAGCAGCAATTCCCTATGTCTCATACAATATTAAGTTTTGATAAAAATGAATTACTCCAAATATATACTGATAACCGGCCTGCTGACATTTATTCTTCAGGGCTGCATCAGCGACTTCATCCCTCAGAATGCAGCACAGAATCCAAACATTCTGGTTGTTGACGGCACAATAACCAACGGAGAAACCATCATCAAACTCTCAGAGAGTAAAAGTCTGGACGATATAAGCATTACCATCAATTTTATTAATGATGCCATTGTGTATATTGAAACATCCGGAGGGTTACTTTCTGATGCTGCAACACTTACCGACCCGGGGAATTACGTTATCAGCAATGTTATTCTTAATACAGACAGCATGTACCGCATCAGGATTAGCTACGACAACCGCACCTACGTTTCAACATTTGCAAGTCCGCTCATCACTCCTCAAATCGACAGTTTGAGTTGGCGCAAACAAGCTACCGGACAACCGGTTGAAATCATGGTGCATACGGGCGACAAACTGAATCAGTCGCATTTTTATCGCTGGACATTCAATGAAATATGGGAATACACATCGCCACTTTATGCTAATGTCGGATTTGTTGATGGGGTACTTGTTTTTTATGACGAGCGGGAGGGACCACTGGATGATGATTTACACTATAATGAAAAGTATTATTGTTGGAGAAGAGGTGTTTCAAACTTTCTGATTCTCGAATCAACTGCTCGATTGAAAGACAACATCATCAGAAACAAGGTAATTCATGAGATAAGTCCAACAAACAACCGCTTATCAGAACTTTACTACATTGAAGTAAAGCAACACCTGATAAGCAAGGAAGCATATGAATACTTCAGTAATCTTCAGAAAAATGCTGAAGAGATGGGAAGTCTTTTCGCACCAATACCCTCTGAAACAAGGGGTAACATGTACTGTTTGGAGGACGACATACCTGTGATCGGCTTTGTTGATGTAAGCACAAACACAACGGCCCACATGTATATTTATCGTACCGACAGGCTTTATGAAAGGCCAAATTCCAGATGTGAGCTTTACTTTGAACAGGTCCCGGGCACCTTACCCTATTTCTTCAGCGAGCATGACGGTGTGATCATTTATGCGACCAATGAATGTATCGACTGCACCCTACTTGGGGGAAGCAAAGACAAACCTTCTTTTTGGCCAAACAATCACCTTTAAATTATGAGCAGAATAAATCTGATAATATTCGCATTACTGATTTCGATTGCATCATTCGCTAAGCAATTTGAAGAAAGAATTTTACTGACAACAGATCAGGATAGCTATCTGACAGGAGAAATCATTCATTTTAAAGTGATTACTACTGATTTGCAACAAGTCCCTGTTGACTTCAGTAAAGTTGTATATGTTGATTTGAGCTCCGGAAACGGCAGCGAAATGCAACTGATGATACCTTTAAAACAAGGTGTCGGTTATGGAACAATGCAACTTCCATCATCGCTTAGAACAGGCTGGTATCGAATAACCGCATACACACGTTACATGAGAAATCAGCATGTTGAAAGTTTTGCGACAAAGTACGTCCCTGTTGTTAATCCTGATTATTTATCTGCAAGAAACATACGAACCGGAACCCGACCAACATTAAATCCGGCATTTAACAGAGGCTCAATTGGAGTGCGAACCGATCGTCAGTCTTATGCTCCCGGGACAAATGCAGAGCTTAATTTGCGTAACATCCCGGACAATGTTAAAACACTGAGCATCACCATCACTGCGGAAGACATAAAAACTGAGTCCCATGGAATTAGTCCAATGAACTACTATCAGGCTAATAAATCAGAAGAAAGATTTCAGGCTGAATATGAAGGGCATATTATCACTTTAGGACTTGTATCAAATACGGTTGCAGCGCCGGTTAACATGGAAAACATGCAGCTGTTTTTATCAGTGGTGGGTGAAGGACCCAATATCTATCACGGTCGAAAAACGAAAAATGGGAAAATCAGCTTTAACACAGGCATTGGAACAGGAAACCGGGATATCGTAATTGTTTCTGATAATGAAAGAGAAAAGAACTTTTTCATCGAAATAGAGTCTCCATTTGCTCAACTGCCTGTGTTTGATGCGCCCGTGCTCATAATCGACAGCACATCGATTGATCAAATTACTATGCGCCATTTATCAGTTCAAAGCAACGAAATCTTCAACATCAATCAATCTGACACATTACATTTGCCGGATTTAAAACCAAACTTCAGACCCGACAGAAGCTATTTGCTTGATGAATATACGCGTTTCAGCACGATGGAAGAAGTAATCGTTGAGTTTGTCGCAGGGGTGCGGTTCAGAAGAGTTGAAGGAGCTCGCAAGATGGTTGTAAATACAAAGGAAACCGATGGCTTCAGTTTGGGTAATTCACTAATTCTAATAGACAATGTGCCGGTTTTCAATCACGACCTGTTACTTGCATTTGATCCGTTCCTGATAGAAAAAATCGATGTTTACACCTACAAATTCGTTTTTGGCGAAAGGTTTTTCGAGGGCATTGTTTCTTTCAATACCTACAAAAAAGATCTGGAAGGATTTAAAATTGACGACAATACAAGCATCCTGGCTTACCGTGGTTTAGATCCCATAATCACAGCAGGAAATTTCACTTCTGCTGATGAAGAGAAATCCAAAAATACTCCCGATTTCAGAAATGTATTATTGTGGATTCCGGATGTTGATGTTACATCAGGTACAGTAACAATACCTTTTCGAACATCAGGTTTAAAAGGAAGATACCGGATACTTACCGAGGGCTATACCAATGATGGTCAGCACCTCAGAAGCACCGGATATTTTGAAATAAAGTAGGATTTACTTTTTGACAAATCTATACGTCTCGACTTTATTATCAATGCTCATGCGAAGTGTGTAAATCCCCTGCGATAAAGCAGAGACATCAATCTCCTGATAACCACCAAGCACATCACCTGTACTCACAAGCACACCAGCAATATTGAACACCTCGATTCTGCCAAAACCAGTTGAAGCACTTTTTATTTTCAACACATCAGTTACAGGATTTGGATAAAGTACGAATGTATCTTCACCGACTGAAGAGCTAGATGCAACCGACTCGAATCTGGCAACTACAAATACCTCTCTTTCATCATCAACCACATAATCTTGGTCGGTCTCAACTTCAACCCCATTGATAGTGAGCGATGTTAACACATATCCATCTGTAGCAGATGCTGTTACCCTGAGTATTTCTCCTTTGTTTACAATACTTCCTGAAATCAGGTTATTCTCCTCTTTTTTGACCTGAAGAACCCCATTAGCAGGCTGAGTAAACAAAACAACGGTTAAAGGATTTTCAGCATTGGAAATCTTGTCTGCTGTTATGTTTTCAACAATGCTTGCCAGATAAATATCCAGGTTGGTATAACCGCCCTTTCCTTCGGCCAATTGATTGGCATCTAACGGGTTATTTGGATCAAGCCCGTGCTGTATTTCCCAATAATCAGGAATACCATCCCTATCGGTATCTGTAACAACACTTTCACGCTCATAAATATAGGTCGGATATCCACCTGTTTGAGCAACAGAATCAATCAGTCCGTTGTTTCCATATGTGGCAATTCCCTTCCTGATTTCATTTTCAATTCTTCTGTCAACAGTATCTTTTCTAAGACTTGCTCCTGCAAATGTTAAGACACTTTCGTAGGCAGAAACGGCAGCATGGGTCGAAACCGGTGGCATATCATACTCCGTATCAGATTTAAAGGGTTCCTTGTTATTAAAACTGAGGAAAGAATACCTCGGAAGAACTCCATCCCAGTTATTATTGGTAACCTGAGTACTTCCAAACACATAGTTTCCATCAACATAGAATTTACCATATGTTCCTGCAGGTTGAGAGTTAGTACCATCATCTCCCCAAGGCTCAACAATTTTATACCTCACGGATGCTTTGGTACCCGGACCATACTTAAAGTAGTTGTTAACGATATTATACGAGCCACCTTCACCCCCGTAAACACTTTTATCAATCCAGTTGTAAATGACATTATTTCTTAAATCGACACTTTCAACTGCTGCATTATTCGTATAACGGCTACCACTAAAACGAGGATTTCTGGTGTAGTGGTGGGCGAAAATATTATGATGGAATGAGATATTTCTGCCTCCGATAATTCCTCCTGCACTGTGTGGGCCTTTGGAATGCACTCCTGCATCCTGTAAACTTTCAGAGATAACACTCCATTGAATGGTAACATTCTGACTGTCATAGAAGGAGGTACATTCGTCGATTGACCAGCTCATACTGCAATGATCGATCATGATATCTCTTTGGTTGCGGGCTTCCATTGCATCGTCTTCAGCACGCCTGTCGGTTCCCAATCGTGAACG
>CAYMDE010000004.1:14147-59639 GCA_964389115.1 uncultured Paludibacter sp.
GTTCCTCCCCTTCCTCCTGAAATGAACATAGCACCACCTTCGGCACCGGGGAAAGCAGGCACTTTATGTGAAAATAACTGATGTGGAGTTGCACCCGGCACTTTATTGCCATAATCGTAGCTTATCGATGGATTGGTGAGATAATCAGCTGCATTCTTTAACAGTTTTACAGTATTTTGATTGAAGTAGCTGTAACCCTGAAATCCAAGTCCAATAAAAAGGTATTTTGCAGCATTGGAAAAATTAACCTCATGAATTTGATCGGCTTCGCCATACATGCCGTCAATGGCAGCAAGAGCGTAGCTAGATGATTTTAAAGTCGTGAAATTACTTCCATTCAATTCAGCAATACATTGTATCGCGTTATTGGCAGTTACAGATTGGGCATCAGTATAATACTTCATTGCCTTTCTGATAGTTGCATGCTCATCCTGATGTAACGCAACATCAGCAAAAATGGGGTGATCCTGAAGTGATGAATGTACATAAACATCATAATTTTGATTCGAATAAGGACCTCCGTTTGCGGGTGTACCCCAGTTCCAGGAATTAGATGCATACATTTGCGCATTCAGGTTTAAAACCGGTACCTTACCAACCTGCGAACGTAAAGCTACCATTGTTGCATTGGTATGACTGACATTCGAATGAATCACGAGCAAATCATATTGGGCAAAGAAACTATTGACATTCGCCGAAGCTACATTATCAGGCCGGATAAGATCTACGAAATAGTCGGCAAACGACAACAAAAGTAAACTATCATAATCGGCAATCCTTCCGTTGGATGTTAATAGTGCGATCGACTTCTCCTTTTCTGAGATAACTGCTTTCACCGTATAGACACGCTCCTCTCCACTTTGTGCTGTGACCGTCAGTTGCAACGGACCCGTAGAGAAATCATGGGTGCTACCGCTAACAAAATTCGCAGACGACAATTCGGAAGTCAAAGAGAAGTCAACCTGCCAAGCTGCTAAAGGAGCTGAGAATGATGGAAAAACACAACGTATAATATTCTCTTCATCATCAATTTCAGCAGCTCTGTTGTTAATGGTTAATGACGCAATCGTATTTACAGCATCGGCTACAGCACTTGCTTCGACAGCAACTTTATAAGGAATTTGTGTATTTGCATCAAAAACTGTGTATATAATTGTGTCCGGACTAAAATCCTGCTCGCCTGTAGGAGTGTAATGCGTTGCGCCACCTGATAAAGAAAGCTCAGGGATAAGTGCTGAAACATCTGTACCGGCAGGAAGAACCAATGAAATCGTTTTGAGATTTTGATCAATCGAAGCGGTGTAACCATTGATCGTAAACTCTTTTATCATCAGTGGTTCATCTTCAAGATCAACCCTGATATAGGCAATACGCGGCACCTGCGAAGTTTGCCCCAGTGTTATATCACCATCTATCAGGTCAACTTCAAAGAAACCCGCCTGATTTTCTTTCAGTTTGACATCCCTGTAAATGCGAAACGACTTACATCCCTCGGGTATATTGTTGAGTGTAAAGCCGGAACCTCCTGAACGCGCAAAAGGCAGAACACCTGTTGCATCATGCCCGATAATTCTTTTATCATTAAAAGGATATTGATCAGAAAACAAGACAGGTAAAGAGGAAATATTAACAGAGGTGCTACCACTTGTCCCATTTAATTTCAAACCTTTGATTAACTTGCTTTTGCTCTTGTTTGTTAAAGCAACTTCAATATAACCGCCTGCATTGATCTGGATATAGGTATATCTCACACCCCTGGCTCCATACGAACCATCATCGTATCTCGAAATCACAGTCTCACCATGTACCCTGATTTCGTTATCTCCGGGAATAGTATAACTGGTTGTGTTAGCGACTAAAAGCACTCCCGATGATGGATTTATAACACTGGAACCATTGTAATCCTGACCAATATCAATACTGGTCTGAGCATTTGATTGAAAGGAAAATGATAAGAAAACAATCAAAAAAAGGCAATAAACATTTTTCATGAATATCAGATGTTTTATTTTTAAGGATAATAACTAATCTCAATGATAAATACAGTTTGGCAATAATAAATAGCCAAAAGCGGTATATCACATAAGGTTAACGTGACTCACGCAAAAATAAAACCCTGACAGATAGATTAAAGTATCTGTTTTGACTTAAAATCTATTCAGATTGTTTTTTAAGATATTGGAATGAAACTAATCAGGCTTCCCCACCACCAAAGCCCATAGGTACAGGGGGCAGCATATTGTTATCGGGAATTTTTATTTTACCGTTCTGATTCTCAAACTTGGCGATATTATCCTGCAAGGCAAAAAGCAGTCGCTTAGCATGTTCAGGTGTAAGTATTATGCGCGACTTCACATTGGCTTTTGGTGTGCCGGGCATGATACGGATAAAGTCAATTACAAATTCAGAAGTAGAATGAGAAATGATGGCTAAATTTGAATAAATACCTTCGGCAATTTCCGGTGTCAGTTCAATATTCAGTTGGTTTTGATTGGGGTTTTTCGGATCCATGTTATCAAGAATTTTTTTTGTTTTCAAATGAGTCTCAAAGGTAGAGATAAATCTGCTGTTGTGCAACCCGATTTTAACATTGCCAACAGCAAATTATCCATTATATTTGCACTGCATTAAACAAGCACAATTCTAAAAGCAGAAGCCAATGAAACGACAATTTAGTCAGACAGAAATAGCCGAAATAAAACAAAAAATCGGAGCCGAAGGGTTTCAGAAAATCGGCGACGACCTGCACGCGGCGGGTCAGTTTTTCAGGGAGGTGTTGCACGATTTGCAGGAAGATGATGTGGCATCCCTGCTTTTTGCCCTTTACGAAGAAGAAATTCAGAAACCTAATATCGACGAAAACAGTGAAGCTAAACTGGTTCAGGCCCTGAGTATTTATTTCCAGCTGATGAATCTGGTGGAGGAAAATGCTGCTGTACAGTTCCGTCGTAAAGTAGAGAATCGTCTGGGAGCACCGAACATCAGGGGATCGTGGGCAGAGACTTTTCGCAAATGGGTATCGAGTGGACTTACAGAGGAGCAGATGGCCGACATACTGCGTCAGGTACATGTGATGCCGGTGCTTACTGCTCACCCAACGGAGGCAAAACGGGTTTCAATTCTTGAACTGCACCGCGAATTATACCTTTTGATTGTTAAGAAGGAAAATGCCATCTGGTCGGAAACCGAGAAACAGGCTATCGATGAAACCTTCCGTGCTATGCTCGAAAGATGGTGGAGAAGTGGAGAGGTTTATCTCGAAAAACCGGATGTAAGCTCTGAACGCAGTTCTGCCATGCACTATTTCAGCAAGGTTTTCCCTGAAGCTTTATCGCTCAGCGACAAACGACTGAAATACACCTGGCAGGCATTTGGCTTCAAATCGGAATTGCTCAACGACCCCGATGTATATCCCATGCTAACGTTTGGCAGCTGGGTGGGTGGCGACCGCGACGGGCATCCTTATGTGACTTCTTTTGTGACGCGTGAAACGCTTGCCGAACATCGTAGGTGCGCTCTCGAAATTATTGAAAGTCAACTGATCGATTTGGCAAAATGTCTTAGTTTCTCGGATTATCGCAATGATGTTCCGCAGTCGTTTAAAGAGCGAATTGATACGATGTGCGAACAACTTGGAAGCACTGGCCGTAAAGCGTATGACCGCAATATTCACGAGCCCTGGCGTCAGTTTCTGAATCTGGTTATTCTGAAATTATCAAACACGAAGAATGAAATTACAGAAAACCCTGACCGTTTTTATCCTGATGCAGCCAGTTTACTTGATGATATGCGTTTCCTGCGGAACTCCCTTAATAAAGTAGGTGCGAAACGAGTTTCACAAACATATTTATTCCCTATCGAACGTCAGATTCGTTGCTTCGGATTTCATTTGGCCCGTCTCGATATTCGTCAGAACAGCGCTTACCACGATAAAGCCATCGAGCAAATGCTCAAATTTGCTTCAATTCCGGAGTGGGATTATTCGCAGTGGGACGAAAACAAAAAGATTAGTTTTCTGACCAACGAGTTAAAAAGCAACCGCCCCTTCGTTGTTTCCGGAATTTCGTGCGGAACTGAAGCCGATCAGGTATTGGAATGCTACCGTGTTATCCGCAGTCACATTGAAAAATATGGCAAAGAAGGAATAGGCTCGCTAATCGTAAGTATGACCCGCGGTTTGAGCGACTTGCTTGCCGTATATCTCTTTTTACGTGAAGCTGGCATTGCATTAGACGAATTACAGGTAGTACCGTTGTTCGAGACCATCGACGACCTTAATGAGTCGTACCTCATACTCGACAAATATCTCTCTCACCCGCTGGTTCAGCAACTAAACGAGGGTAAAACGATTGTTCAGGAAGTAATGCTCGGTTACAGTGACAGTAATAAAGACGGAGGTATTGTTGCGAGTCGCTGGAATATCCATCAGGCGGAGAAAGCTCTTACCAGAGTAGCTGTAAAACATAAAATCCGCCTGCGTTTCTTCCATGGCATTGGCGGAACTATCAGTCGCGGTGGTGGAAAATACCACCGATTCCTTGATGGCATGCCCCCGGGTACTATGAGTGGCGAAATAAAACTCACGGTACAGGGTGAGGCAATCGCGCAACAGTTTGCCAACCTTGTAAATGCCACCTACAACCTCGAAATGCTTTTGTCGGGCACAGCATTACAAACAAGTCTGATGCATTACCCGCAATCAGAATATCACCCGCCGCTTGAAGCGCTTGATTGTTTGGCAAAACTTTCACTGCAACACTATCAGGAATTAATCAAACATCCGAGGTTCATTGAGTTTTACAGCCAATGTACACCCATCGATGTTGTTGAACAAAGTAAAATCGGTTCCCGTCCTGCACGCCGAACAGGCCAAAGAAGCCTGGCTGATTTGAGAGCCATCCCGTGGGTGTTTAGCTGGAATCAATCCCGGTTTAATCTTACAGCATGGTATGGTGTGGGCTTTGGATTACGCACGATGCAAAAAAATCACCCCGAATTGTATAAGCAGCTCGGTGAATATGCCAACGTGTGGCCCTTCCTGAGATATATGCTCATACAAATTGAAACAAACTTGCTGAATGCTGATCCGGAAATCATGAAATCCTACGCTTCGCTAGTTGAAGATGAGTCATTACGCGAGGAATTACTTCAGTCGATTGTTTCTGAACACAAGGATAGTATAGATCAAATTGCCTCTTTGCTCGGAAGCAATATCGAAGACAGACGTGCTAGTGTTATTGAAAACTTACATCGTCGTAAAAACGCCCTGGAGATTCTACACAGTCTGCAGGTAAGCAAACTATCAGAATGGAGAAGAATCAGGGAGAAAGAACCCAAAAGGGCTGAAGAGTTGCTGAACAATCTACTTGTTATTACAACTGCAATTTCAGGCGGAGTGAAAAATACCGGATGATTTTGATTAATTTTGCGTCGGTTTTGAGATGGAGAAACGAAGTTACATAATCACAATTATCTCCATATCACAAGTGATAATATCATCATACAGTTCAAACATTACATGGATAAACTAACAAAGTCGGAATTAAGATTGGGAATTATTGCCGGAGGTCAGCTGGGCAAGATGTTGATTCAGGAAGCAAGCAAGTGGGATATTGAAACGTGGGTACTTGATGCTGAACCCGATTGTCCGGCAGGTGGAATTGCCAATGTTCATGTCAGGGGAAGTCTGCATAATTTCGACGATGTTTATCAGTTTGGCAAGCAAGTGGATGTGCTCACTTATGAAATTGAGAGCATCAATATTGAGGCTTTAAAACGATTAAAGGCTGAAGGAATCAGGGTTGTTCCTGATCCGGCATTGCTTGAAACTATTCAGGACAAGGGATTACAAAAAGAAATCTACCGTGACAATCAAATTCCTACTTCTGCATTTGAATTATTTGACGACAAACAGTCGATATTGAAAGCAATAGATGCAGGTGATCTGAAATTTCCATTTGTACAGAAAATCAGAAAAGGTGGTTACGACGGACGTGGTGTTTCTCTGATAGAATCTTCCGCAGATATTGACAAACTCTTCGATGCTCCATCGGTGGTGGAAGATAAAGTGGAGATTGACAAGGAAATTGCAGTGATTGCGGCACGCAATGCCATTGGCGAAGTGCGTTGCTATCCTTTGGTTGAAATGGTATTTGATCCTGTTGCCAACCTGGTTGAAAAACTGCTTTGTCCATCAACGCTACCACAAGAAAAAGCAGATGAAGCCACGGATATAGCAACTCGATTGGTTGGCATACTTGACATGGAGGGCGTGCTGGCAGTGGAATTCTTCCTCGACAAAGCAGGAAATCTGCTGCTCAACGAAGTAGCTCCGCGTCCGCACAACAGTGGGCATCACACAATAGAAAGCGTAACAACCTCACAGTTTGAGCAGCATTTGCGGGCCATACTGAAGCTACCACTCGGAAGCACAAAACTCATCATGCCCGCAGTAATGCTAAACCTTTTGGGTGAAGAAGGCTATGAAGGACCTGTCATGTATGAAGGGCTTATCGAAAGCATGGCCATCGAAGGAGTGAATGTTCATTTATATGGCAAAAAAATCACCCGCCCTTTCCGTAAAATGGGGCATGTAACCGTAATTTCAGCGACCCCGGAAGAGGCAGTTGAAAAGGCTGAAAAAATCATGAATCTTATTAAAGTAAAATCGATATAATGAAACAGGTAAGTATTGTAATGGGTTCTGATTCCGATTGGCCTGTGATGCAGCAGGCAGCAGAAATACTGGAATTTTTCGGGGTTGAGTGGGAAGCAGATATCGTATCGGCACACCGCACACCGGAAAAGCTATTTCAGTTTGCTTCGGATGCTCACAAAAGAGGTGTGCAGGTAATTGTAGCCGGTGCTGGCGGCGCGGCTCATTTACCCGGAATGGTTGCAGCTATTTCTCCCCTGCCGGTGATTGGCGTTCCTGTAAAGTCGTCGAACTCAATTGATGGATGGGACTCAGTCTTATCAATACTGCAAATGCCCTCAGGAGTCCCTGTGGCTACCGTGGCATTGAATGGTGCACGTAATGCAGGCATACTGGCAGCTCAGGTGGTTGCAGCAAGCAATCCTGAACTTCTTGAAAAAATTATTGCGTATAAAAAGGATTTAGCCGAACAGGTGCATCAAAAAGCAGATCAGCTTCAAAAGAAGCTTTAAAACAGATTACTCAACAGCAGTTGGATGCCATTCGTAGGCACCGGCATCAGGCTTTCCGTCTGCCAGGCGACTTCTCCCCCTGAGGTCGATTGGGAACTCTACTGCAATGGCAGGGTCAGCCAATCCGCGTAAGGGTGAAACAGAATCAGGACTGAAGTCGTAATAGAGATTTTCAAAGACATTGTTCCTCGCATTTTTAAAAATCGTATCGTTAAACTGATAAAAACGAACGTTCGTAAAATTACCGGCAACAGTATCTTGCTGAGGTTTTCGAATATAGCTGTTTACAAATTCGCCCCTGTACTGTTCTGGAAATTTGGTTGCAATGGTTAATTCATTGGAGTAAGTCCCTGCAATCACGGAGTTTTGAAATACGGTACTCATTCGCAACGAACGATTAAGGTCCATAATCATCACAGCAGGCTGTCGCGCACGGAATGCTGGCTGACGCGGCCCAATACCAAAAAAGTTCACCACGGTACAATGCACAAAACGATGATTGCCTCCGTTCAGATAGATGGTATAACCTGCAGAATTTGAAATCTCGGAATTTGTAACAAGCAAATCGCCATTGACTGCCACAAGATTATAAAACAAGAAGTTATGAATGCGACTGTTATGAATCTCAAGACTTGGTTTATAGCGGCGATCAGAATTAAAAAAATACAATCCCACCTCTCCGCTACTCAGCATCAGGTGATTGATTTTGTGGTCTCCGGTTTTCGAAAGCAAGTAAACCCCGCCCCACTGACCAGCAACATGATGATACGGAACCGGTGTGTCGTACATGATTTTATCCAGTC
This sequence comes from uncultured Paludibacter sp., assembly GCA_964389115.1. Lineage (GTDB taxonomy): Bacteria > Bacteroidota > Bacteroidia > Bacteroidales > Paludibacteraceae > Paludibacter. The sequence goes on from CAYMDE010000004.1 coordinate 22,118, forward strand.
GACTGCCACGCATCTGAACAGGTTGATCGAGAGTTCCTTCTACCACAAGATTTCCACGGATAATCAGGTTAGCATTGTGATGGAAGTATAACCTTGTTCCCGCTGCAAGTGTAAGTGTTTTGGCTGAATCAACTTCGAGGTAACCATAAATAAGGTATGGCCTCGCTCCTGTCAGGGTTGTATCGTTAAGGATTTTCTTCTCGTTCAACATAATCATATCCTGACCAAATGCCTCCAGTAATACCCGCTGCGATCTTTGATTGTGCACAAAAACGATAGAATCCTGCTGCAAAACCGGCGCATCAGAGTCAAAGGGATTGATAGTGACTTCTACAAAAATATACATCGAATCCCTTCCCCTGATGGTTATATTATTGAAATTATGTTCAGCATTTCTTCTTCCATCCACATTAATACGGAAAACCGAACCAGCACCACCGGCCAGTTTTAGTTCCTGAATATTTATCTCATTTCTTCCCCTGTTATAAACCAATATCCGGGAAGTAGCACTTCCAAGCGATGTAAATACAGTATCGAAAGTGAGTGTATCCACTGAAAATGAGAGAGGAGAATCATCATTAAAATGAAAATCATCCTGACAGGAATTCAGTAAAGTTAATACAGCAAAAGAAAGCAGTAAATATTTAATCAGTGACTTCATTAAGAGCAATTATTCGATGTTCAGCGAAAATACAACAATTCTCGATAATAATTTAGAAATAGCATTCGTGTAAACAAGATTCATCACAGTATCGCCTGTCGGATTCTTGGGGGTCAATATGTTAGTAAATCCCAGATTTAAACGCACTTCCGGAGAAAGCTTGAAGAGACGAAAGTAAATATCCATACCGAAACCGGCAGTAAAATAAAAATCGACCAGATTTAACGTCACATCCTTTAGCTCATCTCTTCCCAAATCAAAATAGGTACCACCACCTGCCTGAATATAGGGACGAAAATTACCAAAACGCTCGGCACTATAGCGAACCATCAGGGGTAAATCGAATGGCAACGAGAAAATATTCACTGTAATATCATCACTCATGGTTTGAGTTGCAGTATCATATACCCTGAAACTCAGATCTCTTTCTCCGAGCAGCAACGCAGGTGTAAACCTGAGATTAAAATACCGGTGTAACCTTAAATCGGTTACCAGTCCGACCGAAAAGCCCGGAACAAGTTTAGATACATCGGCATAATAGATTTTCCCATCCTGAACCATTTCGGAAGGAGTAACATCCAGATCCATTACATTGGAGCCCAGGTAGAATCCCAGACGAAAAGGTCTGTCGTCGAATTCAGGCATATTCCCCTGTGCAAAAACCAGAGGTAAAAAAATCAATGATAATATAATGGTAATAATCGATTGGCGCATGGCATACAAATATCCTCAATAACGACACATGAGGGAAATTATTGTTAAAAGAAGGCGCAAAGATAAGGCTTTATTCGGATTCTTCATCAGTGCCACGGGCAAAGGCACGATACTCCATCGGAGTAAATCCTGTTATTTTTTTGAACAGGGAGAAAAAGTGTTCGGTTGAGTTATAATCGAGCATATAGGCAATTTCCTTAACACTATGGGAAGTTCCTACAAGCAACTGTTTGGCTTTTCTGAGTTTAAGCTCCTGAAAATACTTTGCTGGTGCATACCCGGTGTAATCTTTAAAAACTTTCCTGAACCAGGAATAGCTGATATTGAGTTTTTCTGCCAACACTTCAGGTTCAATATTCTTATAAAGATTCTCATTCATGATGATTTTGGCCTGCTCAATTTTTTGTGTCACTTCATTCACTTCGAAAAGGTTGTTCTGAGAAACTGAGAGCACCAAACCCAAAATATGCATGACAATACCTGCCAGATACTGTTGTGATGCGGCTTTTTCAGCTTCAGCAATTTCGATGGCACGCGTAAAAAGATTCACTAATTCTTCGTTGAAGCCAACCTCCAGAATTTGATTTTCTTTTGAAATGAAATTGTTTTCAAGTATGCGATCAATCAATTGTCCCTCGAAACCGATATAGTATTCGTTCCATCCTGAATCAGGAGAGGGATGATAAGTGTGCCACTGGCCGGGGAAAAGAATAAAAATTCGACCTTTCTGGAGTTCATGTTCCTCTCCTGGAACAAAAGAGATATGGCCTTTCCCTTTAGTAATATATAATATTTGATACTCCCGCAATATTCTTCCCTTCTGAATATTAAAATAATAACCTGATGGATGATCAGACAAAGGATAAGGAGTGTTTGGTAAAATACTCTGGAATCCGACTGTGTTTACTGATAAGCCGAACTTTTTATCCCGCTCGTTTACGATGAGATATTTAAATTCAACTCCCAGGTCGTTATAGTTCATATGTATCAAATTTATTAGGGTCGTAATGTAAAGTTATCAACTAACCTCCCGGTTAACAATTGAGAAATTATTGAACAGCTTTACTTTGGATGTATTTATATAAAAAACACCGCCACAAATATAAAGAAATTAGTTTGCTATATCATCCTGCATGAATTAAAAACCTAATTAATGTTGGGAATAATTTGGATGATTTAAGAATTTGGTTCTAAAAAAAAACACCCCGGAGATAAAAGTTACTTACTTCATCATCCGGAGTGTATTATTTATAAATTCATTTTGACTATTTGATTTTATCGTATTGATCTTCTGCCCTCACCTCAAAGAAGCGGGGAGCGTCAATCATTTCAATGAGAGCACGCAACACAGGTCCTTCTCCCATAGGGTCGTTGGTTTGGGTCGGACGATTATAGTAATAATGCATCGAAGGCATGATACCTGTACCCACGCAAATATTTGTCACGTCTCCCTCAGGTGTGATTTGACGAAGCATTCCTCTTAATCCCATATGTGCAGCATATATAAAATCAGGGTGCAACCATCCTTCTTTTACTCCACGAGCCAGTCCAAGTACAAACATGGCTGTTCCGGTTATTTCTTCATAAGAATCTTCTCTGTCAAGAATCTGATGCCACAATCCGTTCTTACCCTGATACTTCAATATCCCGGTCGCCTGCATTTGGAAATTCTCAATCACTTTTTTACGAAGCGGATGATTTTTGGGCATAGCTGTAAGTAAATCAACCTGAGCCATAAACACCCATCCATTGGCGCGACTCCAATGTGCTACACCATGCTGTTTAATGTCGGTATGGTAGCAGTGAATATACAATTGTTTATTTGGAAACCAAAGATACTTGGTATAGTTAAGTATCTGTTTAGCAGCATCAGTAAAATAGCGACGATCCCCTGTCAACTGTCCCATTCTCGCTAAAAATGAAATCGCCATATAGGCATCATCAGCCCAGATCGACTTATCATGAGGCCAGATGCGCGCTATGGTTCCGTCTTTCAGGCGGGGTTCCACTTTGGTGATGTGATGAGCGGTGGTATTGATATACTCCAAAAATGCCGGATTTGGATATTTCTTGTGAATTTCTATCAAACTTGCACCAATAGGACCATTGTCATCCAGGCGTTTTCCGCGGAACAACATATGCCAGCTGAGCTGACGAATTGCCCACCATCCACCTTCAGCAAATGTTTGTTCGTAAAGTCTTTTGTAGTAATCGTAATTCACCGGATCGAACACAAAGTTCATATTATCAAGCACAAATTGCTCATACTTCGGTTCATTAAGCTTGTTAGCAAGCTCAAGCATTGCCAGGTTTGTTACCCCATTGGTATAGTGCCACTGAGCATATTTAGATTGTACCTGAACATTTCTGTCTAATGGCACACCTTGTAACGACTGAAAAACTTCACCCGTCTGGCGGTTCACAAAATTATGATTGTGTGAACTAAGAATCCTGTCGGCAATCTGTTTGGCTATTTGCTCAGGGGTACGATTACCCTGACTCATCAGGGCAGTAGCAGAAAAAACGAGAACTAAAGATAAAACTGCAAATTTACGCATGATATAATAATTTAACGATTTGAAAAATAAAGAATCACCTGATAATACCACTGAACCACAACAAGAAATATTGCTATGGTTCAATGCTATATTTTATCTTAGTAATTCGGGTAAAACCAAAGAGAAAATCAGGATCAGCATACCGGCAACCAACACCACGATGGTAGTTTTCTTAACGCCTTTCCACTCTTTAAGCAGAATACCCCAAACATTACTGAAAGTCACATTAAGCGACATCAGAATACTCCAGGAGAACGCCATCATAACACTTCCTTCGGTAAAGAAACTTTTTCCAAGTGTCAATCCAAAGAACTGCGAATACCAAAGAATTCCGGCGAGGGCAGTAAATATTAAATTATTAGCCCAAACCTTTCCTGACACCTTGAAGTAATCGGACAAAGTTTTGTTTTTAACATTCTGAGAAAGGCAATATACCGCATTGGTCAGAAAACCTCCAAATGTAATCATCAGAATAGCAGGTAATCCGGCATACAAAGCATCAGAGCCCATTTCAATGGCTGCAATACGAATTGGTTCGGCAGCTTCGAGTCCAAGACTGAAACAAGCACTCATCACCCCTGCAAGGAGTGCAACCAGTAAACCTTTGCCCAATGCAAAATCTTTCACTGCTGCTTTTTTCTGCTCCTCAGTCATATTCTGAGCACGCAAACTTCCCGCAAACCCAATCACCGCAATACCGGCAATAGCAACGCTTACACCGATAAGCAGAATCAGGCCTTCACCTTTAAAAAGATTATCACCTTTCATAAGCGCCGGGATGAGCGTTCCGAATGCTGAACAGGTTCCGAGGGCAATCGACTGACCGAGAGCTATTCCAAGATAGCGCATACTTAAGCCGAAAGTTAAACCGCCAACACCCCAAAGAACACCAAAGAATATGGCTTTCCAGGCAGCACCATCACCAGCACTTAACAAAGCGCCCAAAGTCGAGCCCTGAGGCACAGCAAGTAAAGCCCCCAGATAAGGGAATACCAACCAGGCAAAAACGCCCTGAACCAGCCAGAAACTTTCCCATGACCAGTTTTTTACTTTGCGTATAGGAACGTAGGAGCTACTCTGCCCCATACTTCCCACAGCAATAATCAGAAGTCCGATGAGCGTATTCATGGAATTATCGTTTCAATGTTACTTCTTTCTCGTAAGCCTGAATTTCAGGAATGAAATCGATGGATACCCCTTTGGATGCAAGGTAGTAGTTATACACAGCCGACCATGGAAGCGCCTTAGCTTCTTCGAGCAATGCCAAACGTTCAAAGTTCTGAGCATTTGCTTCATACTCCCTGAGTTTCGCAATTGGCTCAAGCAAGGCCATCAGGAAGGCTTTCTGGGTAGCACGGATACCAACCACATAAGCTCCGATACGGTTGATTGAAGCATCAAAATAGTCGAGACCCACATTCACACGATGCATTTGTCCTGAACGAACAATCTCCTGGGTGAGGTGCTGCAACTCATCGTCGAGAATCACCACGTGATCAGAGTCCCAGCGAATCGGACGACTCACATGAAGCATCACTTCGGGAAGGAACAACAGGAATGAAGAGATTTTATCCGAGATAACTTCAGTCGGATGGAAATGTCCTGCATCCAAAGTAACAATCATATTATTTTGAGCACCGTACGCTAAATAGAATTCGTGCGAACCTACAGTATAACTTTCGCCACCAATACCAAACAGCTTCGATTCAACGCAATCCTTCATATATTCGGGATTCATTTTCTCTGCAAGAACGGTATCAAGTGCATATTTCAAATTGGCACGGTATCCCAAACGATCAACAGTGCGGTCTTTGGTACTATCGGGTATCCAAATATTGTGAATACATGGAGAGCCCTGCTGACGACCCATTTCAGAAGCAATGATACGACAACGACGAAGATGCTCCATCCAGAATTCCTGAATTTCTTTGTCCGGACTACTCAATGTAAATCCTGATTCTGATTTTGGATGAGAAAAGAAAGTTGAGTTGAAATCAAGCATTAACCCTACTTCTTTAGCCCAGTCAATCCAGCTCTGGAAATGTTTTGGCTCCAACTGATCACGATCAGCAAACTGACCGCGAAAATCGCCGTAAATAGCATGAAGGTTAAGTCTGTGTTTACCCGGAATCAGGGTAATTACTTTCTCAATATCAGCACGAAGTTCTTCAATAGTGCGGGCAGCTCCCGGATAATTCCCGGTTGCAGCAATACCACCTGTTAGTTCACCATCACCTTCAAACCCCTTTACGTCGTCGGTTTGCCAGCAATGCATCGATATCGAAAGTGAGTCGAGTTGTTCAATGGCTTTTTCAACATCCACTCCCATAGCGGCATATTGTGCTTTTGCTATTTCATATGCCTTTAAAATTTGATCATTCATAATACTAGTCTTTATTTGATATTAATATTTTGGATTATAACTTATTCTCAGGATACAATTTTCAGATATTTGTCGTATGCCTTTTGCCACGCTTCCACCTCCTGCGGCTCAAAGGTTGCAAGCTCAATTGAACTGCAAAGACCTGTACGCATTTCCTGCACATCTTTGTAAATTCCGGCGGCTTTTGCCTGAACCATCACATTACCAATCGCTGTTGCTTCATCCGGACCGGCAACCACAGGAATACCGAGGGCATTGGATGTAAACTGGTTGAGCATGTTATTTCGCGAACCACCACCGATAACGTGGAGCTTTTCAATGCCTGAGGTTGCAAATTCAAGCAACATCTCATAAACCTGACGGTAACGGAGCGCCAGACTTTCAAAAATACAACGCGTAATTGCTGCCTTGCTCTCCGGAACGGCTTGTCCTGTGTTGCGGCAATACTCCTGAATGGCTTTAACCATAGAGGCCGGATTAGCAAAAACAGGATCATCAGGATTAATCAATGAAACGAACGGACTTGCAGCCATGGCATCAGAAATTAATCTGAAATATTCTGTTTCTTCTGATGAACCCCATTCGGAGCGACATCTTTCAAGCAGCCACATGCCACAAATATTTTTCAGGAAGCGAATTGAACCATCCAAACCTCCTTCGTTAGTGAAATTATACCCGTAACTCTTATCATTAAGCACCGGTTCATCGGCTTCAATACCCATCAGCGACCATGTTCCAGAGCTCAGGTAGGCAAAATTCTTTCCGAGTGAAGGAACAGCAGCTACCGCCGATCCTGTGTCGTGACCCGCAACTGCAATTACAGGCACAGCTCCGAGTCCGGTAAGCTTTTGCACCGATTCAGTTAAAATTCCTGCCACAGCACCCGGATAAACCATTTCTCCAAACTGATCTCTGGTCATACCCAAAGCCTTCAGTATATCAGCATCAAACTCTCTGGTTTTTGCATCAAGCATTTGCGATGTTGAAGCGATGGTATATTCAGTAATCTTGTTGCCGGTAAGCATGTATGTAAGCGCATCGGGCATAAACAGCACCTTATCGGCACCGGCTAATGCACTTGAACCTGCTCTGCGCATGGCTGACAGCTGGAATACAGAATTGAAATTCATAAACTGGATGCCGGTGGTAGCATACATTTTTTCTTTTGGAATAAGTTTAAAAAACTCTTCCTGAGCACCTACGGTATGAGGATCTCTGTAACTATACGGATTTGCGAGTATCTCACCATTACTATCCAAACACACAAAATCAACTCCCCAGGTGTCAATACCAATCGACTCGATGGCTATTTTTTTATCCGCAACGATTTTCAGTCCGTCGATAATATTTTGATACAAAGCCAGGATATCCCAGTAAAAATGACCGTTTACCTCGATGATATTATTGGCAAAGCGGTTAACTTCTTCCAACCTGATTGATCCACTACTGATTGTCCCCAGCATTGTTCTGCCACTTGTGGCTCCCAAATCGACTGCGAAAAAATACTTACTCTCCATATAATTGCTATAAGTTAAATGTGTGATTATGATTTAAAGTCTTACATTTTCCGAATTATTAATCCTGACAGGATTTCCATCGGCTGATTTTATCACCAGGTTACGGATATTCCAGTCGCGCGCCCAATTGATAGTTCCGGCCGACTGGGCTTCAATGCTGACGTTGCTTAAATGAAAATTATCCAACGTTGATGATTCTATCCCGATAGTTCTGATAGCAGTTCTGGCACCGGTTGCCTTTACATTCTCCAAAAAGATATTCCGAAACTTCGGGGTTCCCTGTTCTGGACTTACCTCCTGTAGCATTACTTTCCAATGTATCGGTAGCGATTCGTAGTCGTATCCCTCAGGTAAAAGCGATGTGCTGTACGATGGATGCCAGTTCAAATCCACGGTAAAAGGATTTCTGACATCATACATTACAATGTTGCTGAGATATATATTCTCAATCACCCCTCCCCGCTGGGTGGTCGATTTAAATCGTATCCCGTATGATGTTCCGTGTGCTTTCAAATTGTAGGCAACCACATTCCTGATACCTCCGGATGTTTCACTACCAAGGGTAAAAAGTCCGTCGCCATGACCAGCCACACAATTACGAATCACGATATATTCTGTTGGGCGGTTCACACGCAATCCATCGGCATCGCGACCGGCTTTCAGGCAGAAATTATCATCATTACAATTGATATAGCTATTTTGAACCAAAATCTTACGCGACGAATCAATATCAACCCCGTCAGTGCTTGGTCCGCGACCTTCAATATTATTACTGATAATGATATTATCCACTGTCACATGTTCTGAATATAAAATGTGCAGCGACCAAAAACCGGGCTGATAGAGCACAATATCTTTAACTGTTACGTCCCTGCATTCTGCAATGAGAATTCCCCGCGGACGTTCACAATCATAATCCACAATCCATCTTAATCCTCTGGGCTCATAATCCCTGCGCATGGTCCAGTATTTATCCCAAAACACTTTACCGCGGCCATGAATAACGCCATCACCGGTAATGGCTGCATTTGTTTGCCCGATAATATTAATCAAGGCAGCAGGCCATTTCATTTCTATTCCGGCTACACGGGTATTGATTTTCTTATAGTCTTCGATGTTCTGACTTCCGGCAATCATGACCCCTTTGGGTACATTGAATATTACATTGCTCTTGATGAATACTGAACCTGTAAGATATATCCCCGGATGAAAGCTCACTGTTCCTCCACCAGCAGCGGCACAAGCATCGATAGTCTTCTGAATGGCGCTGGTATTGTCGAAGATGGCATCACCTGTACCTCCGAAATCATTTACATAAAAAGTTTTACCGGCTTTGGGGAACGACTTGGCACCCACATCTTTCATCCATTTGAAATTGGGTATCCCCCTGCGTGCACTGAGGTCAGCAGATTGAAAAAGCAATGTCAGGAAAAGGATCGGGACGATCAACTTATTCATGTGTATTCCGGTATTAAACAGTCGCAAATATAGCGGCACATTCGAGTCATATCGGTGTGCTTTTTGATGGTTTAACTTCATAAAATGATTAAAAAATTATTCAAACTTCCATATCTCTACTGGTCCGAGCAATCCGCTTGGAACAGGTTCCCATCCACTGTAATCGGAACGACGGTAACGAATATCAACCATATTTATCTCATTGAATATCCGCCAGTTGATCTTCTCCCTGTCGTAATGGGCAATCCTGTTAGCAGGCAAATTAGTCACTTCAATTCTGATAGAATTCTCCCCTTCAACCAGATAATCTTCGATTCGGCAACGGAAGGGCACCGACCACAATGTTTGTATTTCACGGTTATTGAGAAACACCCTCGCACTCTCGCGCACATCGCCCAAACTGAGCATGTATGTAGCACCATTTTGCTTGTTGATAGTAAAAGTACTGCTGTACTCACCTGTACCCACATTGCGTGTCAATTCCTCATCGCCGAGGTCGGTCCACGACTGCAGCACATTCAGTATATGAAAACTATTGATTTTGGGTTCACTTTGAACGAAATCGAGCTTCCAGGGGGCAAAATTAACAGCCACTTGCTGCGCATTGTGTAGGTAACGGTGTGGGGCATGTTCAATATCCTTATCGGCAAAGGTTTTTAAAATCATCGACTCGCCCGGGGCAAGCTGCATATAAACTTCTGTCTTTCCGTTTTGCTGACGCACCTTTGCTTTACTGATATTTCCGGTTAACGGATCGAAGAACAGGATAGATTTTGCATTCACAGCCAGACTCACCCAGCCATCAACTGCTTTCTCCTGCAGACTCGACACAAAATAATGATGTCCTTCATCGTGCCTTCTTCTGATAAGATGAAGTCCTTCGCGGGTAATCATATCCTCGGGTTTCACACCGGCTTTCATTAATGTCTTAACATCGTTAGCTCCGGTAATGATGGTTCCTTTGCCATAGCTTGTAAGCTGAGGTTGCGAAAAATCCGCAGGCAATTTAGCCTTCCTGAGCATGGAATTCATGCGTCTTCTGTTTTGTTTCAAACGATGCATTCCCGGAACATCATGTGGTGCTTTATCTAAGAAGATAATCGTTGCACCATCCGCAGCAAGTTTCAACACTTGTTCCATCACCTTCAGAGGCATAATCTTCACTGCAGGCAATACCAATGCTTTGTAAATTGCTCCACCCTGTGTAATCAGCAAACCATCAGAGGTCACTTTGGTTGTCATGATAAAGTTATCGGAGATATAATCCACATCATAACCGTTTTCATACACAGCATGAACTGCTTCAATAAAATCGGGCATCCTGCGCTTCATACTGTGAATATCAAACATCAGGAAGCGACCGCTTTGCTCATGCCAGGCATCGTAAACAGGAAGGTACATCAGGAAATCGGCATCAGGTTCTCCATATTGCAGGAACGACTGACTGCGGGTGATGTATGAAAACATGGCAGGTGCATCTCTCCAGATGGAGTTTGTCGGCGACATATTAACTGTTGCATAAAACAACCATCCCGGCCACTCCGCTTCTGCCGGAGAATAAGGAGTTCCGTGAAAAAGCATATGATTAACCCCGGAAACAAACATGAGATCGAGATCAGGCTTACATTGCGACAAAGAAGTGCGGAAATGCTCCGTCAGCCAGGTGAAAGTCTCTGAGCTAACCAGTCTTTTCCCTGCAATATGAGCTGCTGAAGCAGGATATTTCAGCATGGATAAATCGGAATCGTTCTTCCTGGTTAGCGAATCCTTACGCAAACCGGGGATATTAAAATCCGACAATCCAAATCCTTCACACTCCGGCACATCAACCGCAGCATACAAATCTATGAGGTTGCCGGGCGAACCATGAGCCTGATTACGGGTTTTACTTCCTTTGGAGTGTGCCCAGGCTGTCCATGTTTGTGTGAAATTCTCCAGCAACAGCTCGGCAATTGTTTCGCGGTAATCCGCTACCAGTCGCGCAGTTTCATCTGTACGTTCCGATGCTAAAAATGCGGGAAAGTGTTTTTCCAGCTTATAACCGCGGCGTTTTTCAAACTGTTCAAAAAAATCTTCTGTCCAGTCGGCCCCATACGCCTCATACGAGTCATTAAAGAAATTACCGGGATATGGCGTATTGGTGCTTTCGAAAGCTTCTTCAAAACGTTTCAGGTAGTTTTCCAATGCTCTTTTCGAGAAATGATCAATAACGAAGCCTTCACCACCGGGAGCAGCCCTTTTAACCTTTTGAAATGTCTTTCCGTTAAAAGCAGCTATCACTTCCCATTCTCCCCTGGGCGCTTTCCAGCTAATGTTACCTGCTGCATCAACCCTGGCGGTAATATTTTGCACTTTTCTTCCTGAAAAAGCCATCAGTCGCAACAATTCAGCTTCCTGTTGATTTCTTTCTTCTGGACGAATTCTTTCATTGAAAACCTCTCCACCCTGCACATTCCAGCGGCGCACTATCAATCGCGAGGCGGCATCTTCCCTACTCACATGCGGACCACCGAAAGGCCATCCGGTACCAGTACTCATATCAGTTCTGATTCCGAAACGATTACCTTCACGTATTGTATGACCAAGAATCTCCATCCATTCGGGTGATAAAAAGTCGATATTGGCCGAGTCATTGCCCTGCACACCATAGATGGGTGTTATCTCAACCGAGCCCATTCCTGCCCTGGAGTATTGACGAAGATTGCGAGTTAAATTTTGCTTGTCAACGGCACTTCCCAACCACCACCAACGTGTTCCCGGCTTCATCTCGGGAGTTACTTCCGGCCACGAGGCTTGTCCCGAACCTGTTACCGATAAAGATAGAAGGCATATCGCCACAATGAAAAATTTCCTGAACATTACTATATAAGTTTAATGAAGCATTACCGAAATCACCGGCAATGCTTCAGTTTATTTATTTAAAATCGAAATACAACTGCATCTTCACACCCTCGTCGCCTTTCTTGATTCTGATTGAACTTGGCTGACTGTTCGGGCCGTGTTGATGAACTGGTTTGAAGCAACGAATTGCAGGTATCTCATACAGGAAGGATAAATCTCCTTCGGGGAAATCGGGCATGGTATTTCTGCCTTCCTGACGATATTTGGGTTCTTCAGGGGTAAATACACGGAAGAACACTCCATCGCTGCCACTGTAAATTTTGAAATCAGACTCGCGGGTTTGCATTACCGCCCAATATAGGTTGGCGTGATATCCTTTGAATTCAGGATAAATGAGGCTTTCGAAACTTTCGCCGGTAATCGTATTGTTATACTCCTTATCCCAGAAACCATAATTGGTTCCCTGTATGCGATTCTTCCAAACGCGATATGGACCGCGACCGAACCACTGCATTCCTTTGGAATGTTTTTCAGGATAACTGAAAGTAAAACCAAACAATGGGATGTTTTCTTCCATGAATGAGTCGTCAAAACCGCCACCGAAAACTGCCCTCGTCAGAGTTACTGCATGCATCGACAGCTTACCGTCGGGATGCATCTCCCATCGAATAGAGTCCACACCTCCGTAATAGAAGAAGGTTGCAACGGCTACATTACCTTCCATGCGTGATTTATAGGTATTGAAACGGGTTCTCACTCCAACAGCAACAGGTCCATCAGCAAAAGAGATTAAGCCTTTTGAGTTATGTACCGATGCTATGGTTCCATCACTCTTCCTGAATTTCACTCTTACGCCTGATGCTGCAAGTGTTATCGACTCTTCCTCTTCCATTAGTTCAGAACAGCCTGTTGTTGTGGTCTTCAAAGAATACTTTTCGAAGTATTTCGGAGCGGTATGTACAGGATAAGTCCAGTTACAAATCTCAACCCCGTTCATATCAACAGCAACAAGTTCAAGTACATCGGCAGTAAAGAATTTCGACGACACAGGAATACTCACTCGGGCAGTCTCCCCGGGGAAAATTGCCGGCAACCTTATCTCGCCTTTTTCCACCTCTGTTTCAACAGGTACTGAGCCCGGTAAACCAACACGGAACAAGCGATACTTCAACCTGGTGTTGTTGAGCGACGAGAATAAATAATCATTTGTTACAAAGATGTCACCATTGAAAGATGAAGTAATCATGAACGGACGAACCTGAATCGGCGACCATATTTCACGCACCGAGAAGTAGCTGGCTTCCTTTTCACGATATGGACCTAATATTCCATCAGGACCATTAAACTGTTCTGAATCGAGAATACCTCCCTTGTCGACCCGTTTCACTGCATTATCGGAGAAATCCCACATAAAACCACCTGCAAACAAATGACTTTGCGTGTATTTCTGCCAAAAATCGTACAGTCCGGCGCCATGACCCTGATCATACATTCCATGCATGAACTCAGCAGGCATAAACACCTTATAACCATTGTTAAAGCGGGCAACTCCTGTTTGATATGCAGGATAATGATGGGTATCAAACTCATTGAAATCGGCCCAGGCATGTATCACATGACGTTTTTGCGGGTCGAGTTCTGCAAACAAGGCATCGAGGTCATAATTCCAGCCACCTTCGTTTCCATTACTCCAGATTATTATCGACGGATGGTTCACATCGCGGTGCATCATCGAGGTGAGCAGCTTTGTTCCAACCTCGGTATCATAAGGATTTTGCCAACCAGCAAGCTCATTGATAACAAATATTCCTAACGAGTCGCACATATCAATAAAATGCTTATCCGGTGGATAGTGAAAACGAACGGCATTCATATTCATCTCGCGAATTAGTTTGGCATCTTCCAAACTGATAGTTCTGTTGGTCGTTCTTCCTCCATCAGGATGGAAAGAGTGGCGATTAATACCTTTCATCACGATTTTGGTGCCGTTCACATAAAGACCATCGCGCGGACGAAACTCCACGGTTCTGAAGCCAATACGCTCGTTGTGTTCATGCACAACGGTACGACCGTTCAGTAAAGTTACTTTTAAATTGTATAGTGCCGGACTCTCTGTTGACCATGGATTTACATTTTTCCATGCTGCCTTAACGATATGTTCTTCGGCACCGGCTTTTGCCTGACTTGTCACAGACCTGAATCGTCCTTTACCCTGTACAGGCTCAATAACTGTCGAAATAGAATATCCGGCAGGAAGCGGATTGGTAAACACATGGGCGGTAAGTTGTCCGTCAGCACGGGCATCCACTGCAATGCGTTGTATGTGGTTTTGCGGACGAGCCTCCAGATAAACAGGGCGATAAATTCCACCAAATAACCACCAGTCGGCCCTGCGTTCAGCTGCATTAACCGAACGATTTGCAGAATGTTTCCATACCTTAACTTCTAATTTATTATCCGCACCGGGAACGATGAGTTCACTTACATCATATTGAAACCGATAAAATCCTCCCTGATTGATGTCACCTGCAAGCTTACCGTTGATTTTCACTTCGGTATCGGTCATTGCGCCTTCAAAAACGATGGTGATATGCTTGTTTTTCCATTCGGCAGGTACATTGAAAGTATATTCGTAGTAACCGTGCTCCATTGATGGCTGACGTGTTCTGTCTATGTACCAGCGACCATAAGTGTATTCACCAAAACCCTGAAGTTCCCATTGTGAGGGGACTTTAATCGGAAGCCATTGCTTGCTGTTCATTCCGTCACTGCAAAAGAATTTCCATTCTTTTTCCTCAAACAATCCTGTTCCGGATAAATACTGCACCTGAGTTTTCTGGCCGTGCAATGTCATTCCTAACAGGCACAGCAAAGAGATCAAAAAGTTTTTCATGATAACATAAATAATAATGAGATACACTTAATTCTTACAGTTTACAAAATTATCACGACTGCAGAATGTATGTAATGGATTTATATCCTTATTTATGTAATTCTATACACGCGAGGATAAACGGACCCGTTGCCTTTCCGTCGTTTTCACGGATTCTTTCGTTGATATAATACTCGTAACTTCCATCACGATAGGGATTTCCTCCCAAACCTGCCACGGCACAACATTGAATTAGCGTAAGCGAACCATCAGGCTCCGTTCTCAACAATCGTTTTTGAAGTCCTTTGAATACAGAGCGGGTGACTTTACGGTACTTTTTATCGATATAACCTTTGTTGATTGCCTTGGCCATGGCATACATTATTTGTGTATTCACCGATGCTTCTGCATAATTACCTTCGCGATGAATCTGATTAGGAACCTGGTACCACAAGCCATCCTTATCTCTCAAAGGAGGCAATACTTTGGCAAGATGGCGCGCGATATCAATCAGTTCGTGTCGGCGGGGATGATCAACGGGCACAAAATCAAGCACATCAACGACTGCCATATAATACCAGCCCAGACTTCTACCCCAAAAGGTGGTTGACTGACCGGTAAGAGGGTTTGCCCAGCGCTGGCTTTTGCTTTCGTCCCACGCATGATGCAGCAGTCCTGTTTCCTCGTCGTAACAGCGCTTAAAACAAAGTGTCACCTGATGAATTGCCTCATCAATCCATTCGGGCTTATTAAACATCTGACCATATTGTGCCATGAAAGGCGAAGCCATATAAATCCCATCAAGCCACATTTGATGCGGGTAAATTTGTTTGTGCCAATATCCTCCATCCGAAGTGCGGGGATGATGCTTAAGCTGATCAATTAAATCTTCGATGGCAATCAGGTATTTTTCTTTTTTAGTGTACTCATAAACGTCGAGCAGGGCTTTTCCGGGATTGATAAAATCAAGATTCCAGGCATCTTTTCTGTAAAGATGGATCTCTCCCTGATCGTTTACCACAGTATCTGTCCACTGTAATACATAATCGGCATATTTATGATCGCCGGTGTATTTCCACATTTCCCACATGGCTTTGGCACCCAAACCCTGGGTATATCCGAAATATAATCTTCTGCCATGATCAAACTGCCATCCCTCAGGAAAGCGTTTCAATTCTGAATCGGCAAAACGGACTGAATAACGACTGGCGGGAACTTTTCTCTGGCGGGCTGAAACATCAACTGAAGTAAGAAAAAACACAGAAAAAATGACAAAAAGAAAGAAAAAACGATTTTTACACATGATTAGATGAATAATAAAACTGGTTAGAAAAAAAATTAACATTGTCGGCAAAAATAACATTTTCAAGCGTTATAACACTATTAACAAAATGAAAAACATATTTTTTAGGGTAATATTTTTGGAGATATGGAAAAATTCATACTTTTGTATCGCTTATTAGTACTAACAAAAACAAAATTAAAATGGCTTACGTAATTAACGAAGATTGTATCGCTTGCGGTTCTTGTATCAGTGAGTGTCCGGTGGATGCAATCTCAGAAGGTGACATCTACGTTATTGACCCTGAAATCTGCACTGACTGCGGAAGTTGCGCTGATGTTTGTCCATCAGAAGCGATTCATCCGGCATAATTAACGATGTCTTAAAATTTAAAACCCCGCATGATTTATTTCATACGGGGTTTTAAATTTTTATATCCTACACTGAATCAAATTCTGGTTACAAACAGAGGGGTATCTGAATGAGATATCATTTTGTATGCTAAGCCGGGATTAAAAATACGGGCTATCAGATTTTTCTTTTGGGTGTTAAACGCTAACACGTCCACCTTCATCTCATGTATAAACTCGTCAATTTTCTCGGGCGACTCAGTTGATTCCACCAAAGCATAATTGGTATTTACTCCCGGATAATGATTCGCGAAATAGGCCTTAATACCTGAAAGCATGATCTCGTCCCATGCCTGCTTTTTCTGTGATCCGTGTATGAAGAACAGTTCCAAATCCTTATTCTTAAAGGTGTTGATGATTTTATCAACTGCAATCAAATCCTTCTGATTGAAATTTGTAATAAAAGCGATGCGACGAATATCTGATAAGTTCTCCTGCTTCATCTTCATGGGCACCGCAAAAACAGGCACCTCAGTTCCTTCAATAACTTCGGCTGTAACGCTACCTATCAGCTCATTACTGATTTTCTTTCCGCGCGACCCCATCACCACTAACTCGGGCTTATGCTTTTTGCAATAATCCAGTATCTGATCCTCAGGAGCTCCTTCTTTCAGCTCGAAAGAGAATTTTATATTGGGTAGTTCGCCCGATTCAATGCGGCGGCGAACCAAATTCCCCATATTCTCAACATCGGCATTGGCCGAGCTGATGATTCTTCGCAACAACTCACCATCGCTAATGCTGTATGTGCTGACATCGTTATTCATTGAGATGGTAAATGCCGGACTGAAATACACATAGAGGAAAACTACTTCAGCATTGAGATTATCGGCCAGGAAGAATCCAAAATCAACCGTTTTGGGTACATGGTCGGCAAAATCTACAGGCACTAATACTGTTTTGGTGGTTTTCGGTGGCTTTTCCTCTTCCCAGGCACTTTCCATATCTTCCACAATCTTCAATGCCCGGGGCAAATCGCTTTGTTTGATTCTGACCCTAACACCAACAGCCATTTCGGGATTTTCAAGATTGAGATTGTGTATCACGGTTTCAATACCTTCCTCCTCAAGCACAGTTTTAATCATCTGAGCCCTGTGATAGGTACGTATGGCTAATGTTACTAATTTATCTTCCATATCACCCGAATTTTGAATTTTATGATTTTTTCCTCTGCAAATATAACATTTATAGGAATTAATAAGTTTTAAAATCATAAAATTTACTTACATTTGCGACGGTATTTGTATGCAAATTAACATTTTTAGTATTTAACAACTAATTTTTTTAAGGTGTTGTTTCATAACATCCTCCTGTCAATTCAATTCAACAATCCTGATATTTCCACCTTCCTTTGGTTGGCATTCAGTGTTTTATTCCTGGTTTTATCAGCTATGATGTCAGGGTCTGAAGTTGCATTCTTCTCATTAAACCCGCAACAAATCAGCGAGATGAGAGAAAGTGATCAAAAGGCGGATCAAAAAATCCTTCAACTGCTGCAAAGTCCTCAGAAACTGCTGGCAACAATACTTGTCGGGAATAACTTTGTTAACATTGCACTCATCCTGATTCTTACTTTTGTTACCGACAGCATTTTCAACTTTGACACTTCGCCTGTTCTCGAATTTGTTTTCAAAACAGTTATTATCACCTTCATTCTATTGTTATTTGGTGAGATATTACCCAAAACTTACGCATCGCATAATACCCGTAAAGTGGCCGGTTTTACCGCAGGAATTCTGATTATTACTGCTAAGATATTCGCACCTGTAGTTAATTTACTATACAAATCTACTTCATCGGTTTATACCCGTCTATCGAAACTTCAAAAAACGAATATCTCTATTGATGAATTGTCGCACGCCCTGGAACTCACTTCCGATGAAAACGATGAAGATACCGGTATTCTTGAGGGCATCATCAAATTTGGCAATATACAAGTGGTGGATATAATGACTCCGCGGGTCGAAATGGTGGATATCGACATCAAACTTTCGTACCGGAATTTGTTGAAGCTGGTGGTTACTTCAGGTTATTCGCGTATCCCTGTTTATTCCGGGAACCGCGACAATGTGAAGGGCATCCTTTATGGCAAAGATTTATTACCACACCTTGATAAACCCGACTCATTTCGTTGGCAAAGTCTGATTCGTCAGCCCTATTATGTTCCCGAAACCAAAAAGATTGATGACCTGCTGAACGAGTTTCAAAAAAACAAAGTGCATTTGGCCATTGTAGTTGATGAATATGGTGGAACATCGGGCCTGGTTACCCTGGAAGATATTATCGAAGAAATTGTAGGCGATATTTCCGATGAATACGATGAAGAAGAAGCATTATTTACCCGGGTGAATCCGCACACTTATGTCTTTGAAGCCAAAATCCAACTTAACGACTTCTTCAAAATTGAGGAAATTGAAGAGGATGATTTCAGTAAGATTAAGGACGAGGTTGAAACCCTTGCTGGATTAGTATTGGAAATAAAAGGTGAAATGCCCCTGAAAGACGAAAGAATAGAGTACAAACATTATGTTTTTGAAGTTTTATCTGTGGATAAAAGACGCATCAAGAAGCTCAAATTACATATCAGGCAAAAAGAAGGTGATGATGAATAAAGTGCTGCTTTTCATATGCATTACGCTCATTATGGCTGCTTGCGGCAAACCTGGAATGCCGAAACCTTACGGTTATTTCAGGGTCGACCTGCCTGAAAATGAATATCTGCTTCTTGATGGAAATCTGCCTTTCCGATTTGAGATTTCTACCATGGCAAGGTTGGAAATGAATCCGGAAGGCAAATACTGGATGGATATCATTTACCCTGATCTCAATGCGGCAATTCATTGCAGCTACAAAAGGGTTGATGGAAATATATACGAACTCTCTGAAGATGCCCACCGATTCGTTTATAAACATATAGTGCGGGCCGATGATATCAGTGAGCAGTTTTTCAGCAATCCGGGTCAAAGGGTTTATGGTGTGTTCTATAATTTAATGGGGAATGCAGCATCAAATGCACAGTTTGTACTCACCGATAGTGTGAATCATTTTATCAGGGGTGCGGTTTATTTCAACCATGTCCCAAACAAAGACTCGATAGCTCCAATGGCCGATTTCATCAAAAGGGATGTCATCAGATTGATGGAAAGTTTTGAATGGAAATGAACTATACAAGCTTCAGACAAGGTAACTCGGTGGTTTTAATTGCTGAGATTATTGCTGACAATGAGATTATTGAAAAGGAATGGAAAATGCTTTTTCCCGTTGATGAATTCAATAACATCAACAATGCGAAACGTAAACGGGAAATGCTGACTGTTCGTCTCCTTTTGAATGACTTTATCGGGAAACCGGTGAAGATTGTCTATGATGAAACAGGAAAACCTTTCGCTGAAAACGAAGATTTCACGATAAGTATTTCCCATTGCAGCAGTTATGTTGCCCTGATGATTGATTATGAAAAGCATAATTCAGGAGTTGATATAGAATTAAGTAACAGGAACGTTGAAAGAGTGATTCGTAAATTTCTTTCGGTTAACGAGCAGGAATATATGATGCAGTCACAAAACCCGAAGCTTACGATGCTTTTGGCCTGGTCGGCCAAGGAAGCTATGTATAAGATATTGGGAAATAAAGCCTATGATTTCGCTGAAACACTCAGCATAGAACCATTCGAGCCTGATGAAAACGGTGAAATTGAAGTCACTTTTACTCCTGACAACACAAGATTTTCATTACAATATCAAAGCAATAATCAGTAT
The DNA here is from genome assembly GCA_964389115.1 of uncultured Paludibacter sp. Classification (GTDB taxonomy): domain Bacteria; phylum Bacteroidota; class Bacteroidia; order Bacteroidales; family Paludibacteraceae; genus Paludibacter. Next base: position 42,572 of record CAYMDE010000004.1, read on the forward strand.
GTATTGGTATTCGGCAATGATGCCGGCAAAAAACTATGTTTATGAAAAACAGTATTTACCGAGAGTTATTAATGAACCGCGAAAAAGGAAAGAAAGTGATCGCGGTACTGATTGATCCTGAAAAATGTTACGGAAGAAACTTTGCCGCCATCGTTGCTGCATTGAAGGTATCGGAGCCCGACTATGTATTAATAGGTGGAAGTCACGCCGTTAGATCACTCGACTCCATGATTGATATCCTGAGAGAAGAAATCAATGCGAAACTGATTCTCTTTCCCGGCGATGCATCACATTTTACTCCCAAAGCGGATGCTTTATTGTTTTTGTCGCTTTTATCGGGCAGAAATCCTGATTTCCTGATTGCGCATCACATCAAATCGGCATTGACTATTCGGGAGTCGGGCATGGAAGTGATTCCTACCGGATATTTATTGATTGATGGTGGAAAGGTAAGCTCTGTCGAATACATCAGCAACACCCGACCTATTCCGCGTGACAAAAATCAGATTGCACTTTCAACAGCAATGGCCGGGGAACTTCTCGGCATGCGACTCACCTATCTCGAAGCCGGAAGCGGGGCTTTACATCCCGTACCTGCTGAAATGATTACCTACATCAGCAAAAAACTGGAAACGCCCATCATTGTTGGTGGCGGCATTTCAAGCATCGAACAACTGGAAGCAGCTTATCAGGCGGGAGCCGACATGGTTGTGGTGGGCAATTTCTTTGAAAACAATCTCGACAGGATGCAGGAGTTTTGCGAATGGGTTAAGGAATACAACCTCGATAGTTAATACAAAATCGTCGGTTTCATCTCAACTTATTCCTTAAATAATGTGGCCCTGCTGATTTAAGATAAAAAACAAAAGCGAATAGCAGCATCAGCGAACCTATCATGAATGCCATGGGAAGTCCACCACGTGTATCTGCCAGTCTGCCACCCAAAATTAACCCCAACCCTATGCCGATATCCCAGCTGGTCATGAATGTTGAACTCGCCGTTGCACGACGGTTGTTGGGAGCAAGATTCACAAAAAGCGTATTATAGGCAGGGAAAACCAATCCATAGCCGATACCAAGAATTACGGGTATTACAAAAAACAGCACGACCACCAGCTGATGATTAAAAAGATTCAATCGCCCCAGTGAGGCAAGCAAAAACATGCCTGCGAAAGTGATTAGCATGCCCGATTGTATGGTCTGGTTCATCATTCCTCTGTCAACCAGCTTTCCGGACATCAGTCGTGAACCAATCAAACCTACAGCTAACAGCGTAAAAAACATTCCCAGTCCCTGCGAGATGCCCAGCTCAGATCCATATATCGATAGGAATGTGATAAACATCCCATAAGGAATACCCATCAACAATAAGGTTAGTCCGGCCTGAAAACCCTTGAAAAGAAAGAAACGATCGAAGCCCATCGGCAGCTTTTCTTTTACTACAGCAACCTTCTCCACTTTCACCAGGGATGCAAAAACAAACCCTGTTAATCCGGAAATTATCGAAAGATAAAATGCAGCATCGTGCCCCCAACGTTCCATCACCAACAAGCCGGTCATAGGACCAATAACCATAGCCATATTATTCGCGATACCAAAATATCCAAGTCCCTCTCCCCTTCTTTCAGGTGGCAGAATATCCACAACCAGACTGTTACCTGCAGTTGTTACGTACCCAAAAGCAAAACCGTGTAATATCCTGAAAAACAAAAAGAAACCGACTGTGGCAATGAGCGGATAACTTGTAAACACAAGCACAAAAAAGAGAAAGCTAAGCAAATACTGGGGTTTTCTTCTGTACATATCCAGAATAAAACCTGAAATGGGACGAATCAGCAGTGCCGCAAGCGTATATGCCGACAACACTACACCCACCAGAGTTCTGGAGGTATTAAACTCATCAATCAGATATATTGGAAATACCGGGATAAGTTGATAAAAGGCAAAGAATAGCAGAAAGTTTCCGACACATGCCGAAATAAAACTGCGTGTCCACAATGTTGGCATGACTTAACCCATGAAATGTTTTAGTGACGTAAAAATGGTCGTTTCAACGTGTGGACTGGAAGCCAGAATCGTTCGACCAAAAAGAAAATTATCGCCACCATCGAAGTCTTTCACAATGCCTCCGGCTTCGCGAACGATAATAACACCTGCAGCAACATCCCAGGGCTTGAGATCATATTCCCAGAAAGCATCGAATCTTCCACAGGCAACATAAACCATGTCAACAGCAGCCGAACCAATCCGACGAACCCCGCGCGAATTGCGCATAGTCCACTTCAGGAACTCAAGATAGGCATCCAGTTTATCGAAATTGATATAGGGAAATCCGGTGGCTAGCAAAGCCTGATTAATATCGGTACGATCCGAGACCCGTATTGGCTCACCGTTGAGCCAGGCACCTCCATCCTTCCATGCGTAAAAAGTTTCCTGCTGACCAATTTCGTAAACCACTCCCAACACAGGAATTCCATCGCGGATAAGACCAATACTCACAGAGTAAACCGGAATTCCCTGGATGAAATTTGTCGTTCCATCAAGAGGATCAATTACCCAGTTATAACTTTCACTGGTCTTATCTCCTGTGCCCTCCTCGCCGATAAACCCGGCCTCGGGAAGCAATTCCGACAAGCGGGTGATGATAAGCTTCTCAGCTTCTCTGTCAACATAACTGACCAAATCGTGCGCACCCTTATACTCAACCATCGAATGCTGAAAACTCTTGCGTTCACGTGCAATAAAATCGCCTGCAATTTTGGCAACCTCACATGTCTTCAGACATAAATCGCGATAATCAGTATCTTTCATCATTCAATCCTAAACTAATTGGAAAATCTGCGGAATCATCGGGACAAAAGGCCCGAATCCATCACCAAAAAAACTATTTCAAAGCTGCAATACTTTCCCTGAGAGAAACAAGTTTACTTTCTGCATCTGCTTTCTTCTTGCGTTCGGCTTCAACCACCTCAGGTTTTGCATTGGCAACAAACTTCTCGTTGCCCAGCTTTTTCATTACTGAAACCAGAAAACCCTCCAGATAGTTTATTTCAGCTTCCATTTTACTGATTTCTTCTTCAGGATTAATCAGGCTTCCCATCGGAACAGCATATTCTGTTGTGCCAACAAGGAATGAAACTGAGCCGGCCGACTTCTCACTAACTTCTGATATATCAGTAAGATTGCAAATCTTCGAAATCACAGTATTATACGTTGCATTGTGAACTCCGGTAATTTGTAAAGTCAGCGACTCTTTTTGCGGGATATTTTTCTGAAGACGAATAGTACGTACACCTGCAATGATTTCCTTCACCTGTTCAAAATCTGCAATAATCTGCGAATCAATTTCTAAACCTTCGGGTTGAAGTTCATTCATGATGCTTTCACCATCTTTTCTCTCCTGAAGAGCCTGCCATAATTCCTCGGTGATGAAAGGCATAAACGGATGCAAGGCTTTAAGCAACACATCGAAGAAACCGAGCGTTGCCTCGTAAGTAGTACGATCGATTGGCTGCTGATATGCAGGTTTTATCATTTCGAGATACCATGATGAGAACTCGTCCCAGAACAATTTATATACTGCCATCAGCGCTTCCGACAGACGATATTTCGAGAACAGGTCGTCGATTTCGGCCATGGTTGAGGCAAAACGAGCAGCAAACCATTTCACCGCAATTGCGGATGCTTCCGGTTGCGGAATATCAGCAACTTCCCAACCTTTTACGAGGCGGAAAGCGTTCCAAATCTTGTTATTGAAGTTCCTGCCCTGTTCGCAAAGCGAATCATCATAAGGCAGGTCATTACCGGCAGGCGAAGTGAAAAGCATACCCAATCGCACAGCATCAGCACCAAAATGGGCGATTAAATCGAGCGGGTCCGGAGAGTTTCCGAGCGACTTCGACATTTTACGACCCAGCTTATCACGCACGATACCGGTGAGATATACATTCTTGAAAGGCAGCGCACCTTCATATTCATATCCTGCAATAATCATCCGTGCTACCCAGAAGAAAAGAATCTCAGGAGCCGTAACCAAATCATCCGTTGGATAATAATAGCGCATATCGGCATTCTTCGGTTGGTTGATGCCATCAAACACTGAAATAGGCCACAGCCATGATGAGAACCAGGTATCCAGACAATCCTCATCCTGACGAAGCGAGAAAGCCTTACCCGCCCCACCCAATGCAGGGTGATTCTGAGCTTTGGTTAAAGCTTCTTCATAGCTTTCTGCTACGATAATGATTTGTTGCGAAGTTCCTTCCGAAGCATCATCCACGGTGGCGTACCAGGCAGGAATGCGATGTCCCCACCACAGCTGACGCGAAATACACCAGTCTTTCACGTTCTCCATCCAGTGGCGATAAGTATTTTTAAATTTGGCAGGATGCAGTTTGATATCATCTTCCATCACAGCCTTCAGTGCAGGTTGCGCAAGCTTCTCCATTTTCAGGAACCACTGCATCGACAGTTTGGGTTCGATGGGAACATCAGTCCTTTCAGAGAAACCAACCTTATTGGTGTAAGGCTCCGATTTTTCGAGTAGTCCGGCTGCTTCCAAATCCTTAACAATCTGTTCGCGTACTTCAAAACGATCCATTCCGGCATACATGGCACCATGCTCGTTAAGCGTTCCGTTATCATTAAAAATATCGATGGAAGGCAGGTTGAACTTTTCACCCAGAACGTAGTCGTTTACATCATGTGCAGGAGTTACCTTCAAACATCCCGTTCCGAATTCCACATCCACATAATCATCTTCAATTACTGGCACCGCACGGTTAATCAGGGGCACCAGCACTTTCTTACCTTTCAGATGTGCATTTTTCGGATCGTCAGGATTGATACACATGGCAGTATCTCCCATGATGGTTTCGGGACGGGTTGTTGCTACCACGGCATAACCATCTTCTCCTTCAATTTTATAGCGCAAATAGTACAATTTACCATTTACCTCCTTGTACATTACCTCTTCGTCCGACAAGGCCGTGAGGGCTTTGGGGTCCCAGTTCACCATACGTACACCGCGGTAAATCAAGCCTTTATTATACAAGTCAACAAAAACCTTCAGCACACTTTCAGAGCGTATATCGTCCATGGTAAAAGCAGTACGATCCCAGTCGCACGAGGCACCAAGTTTCTTCAGTTGTTCAAGAATGATCCCCCCGTGCTTGTGAGTCCACTCCCAGGCATGCTCCAGAAATGCTTCGCGCGACAAATCCGATTTTTTAATCCCTTCGGATGCCAGTTTGGCCACCACCTTCGCTTCAGTAGCGATGGATGCATGGTCGGTTCCGGGGACCCAACAGGCATTTTTACCCTTCATGCGTGCACGACGCACCAACACATCCTGGATGGTATTATTCAGCATATGTCCCATATGTAAAACGCCCGTCACATTGGGGGGCGGAATTACTACGGTATAAGGTTCACGATGGTCGGGAGTTGATTTGAAAAAGCCCTGATTCAGCCAGTATTGATACCATTTCGACTCAATCTCATCAGGGTTGTACTTGCTTGCTAATTCCATGAAAATTAATTAATTATAACATTACCCGGGGAAGATACATAACACTTCCGCTTTTTGGAGTGCAAAGATACAATTTTCAGGCGGATTATGTAATAAACCTGTTGAAATTGAGTTACGAAGGTATCAGGAATCGCTGATATTTTTTTCTCATTATTATACAAGCTCTGTTTTGCAAACGTTTGCAATAAAAAAATGACTAATTCCATCAATATTAACAATTTAATGATTAGAACTTATCTACTTTCACGTTCATAAAACTTTTTATTTTAAAACCAAAAAATTTACTATTATGAGAAAAACTTTACTCTTTGCCATAATGGCGTTGATAGGTATTTTCGCACATGCGCAGGTTACCTATACAGTTACAGTGCCCACAGGCACGAATGCATGTTACATTGCCGGAGAAATGAACGGTTGGTCGCAACAGGAAATGTCACTTATTTCGCCCAACACATATTCAATTACAATTGAAAGTGCCAACACTTCTCAAAAATACAAGTATTGCAGCGGACCAAACTGGAGTTATGTTGAAAAACAAAGTAATTGTACAAGTGATGTTCCTGACAGGACTTACACTCCTAATGATGTCGTAGCTTGCTGGGCAGCCATTTGGACACCGGATGCACCCAAATATGACATTACAATCAAAGTGAAATTGCCTGCATCATGGACCACTCCAAAAATTCATTATTGGGGATCACAATCTACTTCATGGCCCGGAGTTGATTTAATTCAGGACGGAGAGTGGTGGACATATTCTTTTACCCAGGTTGAATTGATCAATTTCCTTTTCAATAACAATGAAAGTCCTCAAACTGCTAATATTGAAAATGTTACATCTTCGACCTGCTATGAAGTGCTTGAAAACAACAGTGTTCAGGTCGTTTCTTGTGTACCTGAGCCAGTGGGAAAAACTTATAATGTTACAGTGCCTGAAGGTACCTTGTTCTGTTATATTGCAGGCGACATGACCGGTTGGAGTTATACCGAAATGACTCAGCTTACTCCTACAACTTATACGATTACAATTGAAAGTGCAACTGATTTACATAAGTATAAGTATCTGAGCGGCCCCGGTTGGGCATGGGAAGAAGTTCAGGCTGACTGTGTAAGTGCCATAGCAGACAGGAGCTACTCACCCAATGATGTTGTTGCCTGCTGGAAAGGAATCTACAACCCTGCTGCTACACCTCAGGATTATGTGTACAATGTAACTGTACCTGAAGGTACCGTAAAATGCTTTATTGTTGGAGACTTCAACAATTGGGGGGATTTTGTCGAAATGACAAAACTTACGCCTACCAGATACACCATCACATTAAACACGACTACTCCTAATGGATACAAATTTACCAGCGGTCCGGCATGGGAATATGAAGAAGTTCAGGAAGATGGTTCAAGTGTATCAAACAGATCTTATGATCAGGAAAACATTGTTGCAAGATGGAATCAAATATTCACTCCAACAACAACGTCTATCTCAGAAACTAATGCTAAAACATGGATTAGCAGCACCAATTCAGGTATATATATTGAACATGATGGCATGGCAGATGTGAGAATATACAGTTTACAGGGTAGCCTCATTCAACAAACGATGGTGGAAAATAACACACTGATAAACAATCTGGCCAAAGGGGTTTACCTGATAAGTATCAATGATAAAAACTTTAAAGCCATTGTACACTAATCAAGTGCTCCAAATCTTAACCCTTTTAAATCTGAAGCCGGCAATATTTGTCGGCTTCTTTTTTTTTGTTTCATGACATAATTCTCTAAAAGTTATGTACTTTTGTAATGAACAAAAAACAGATCTTTTAATGAAAAAAATAATTTCAACCCCCAATGCCCCTGCTGCAATCGGTCCATACAGTCAGGCTATTGAAGCAAACGGTTTCATTTTTACCTCCGGACAGTTACCCATCAATCCTGCAAGTGGAACTATCGAAGCAACCGATATCACAGGCCAAACCGATCAGGTGATAAAAAATATGAGTGCCATTTTACAAGCCGCCGGCAGTTCGTTGGAAAACATCGTTAAGAATACGGTATATCTTTCAGATATCAGCAATTTTGCGGCAATGAACGAGGTTTACAAACAATACTTCAAAGAAAATTTTCCGGCTCGTTCTACTTTTGCTGTAAAAGACCTTCCGATGGGTTCATTGGTCGAAATTGAAACAGTTGCAATAAAGTAAATCAACAAAAAGAACAAGCAAACCGTAAATATTTATCGCATTTACAAATTGAGTACCGGCTGAAACGACGCTAATAAGTACCTTTACGGCGTTTTTCAACCTAAAAAAATAAAATTATGTCTGTAAACAAAGTTATTCTCGTGGGTCACGTAGGAAGAGACCCGGAAGTGCGTTATCTCGACAAAAATGTGGCTGTAGCTACTTTTACCCTGGCTACAACCGAAAAAGGCTTTACCATGCAAAACGGAACTCAGGTTCCCGACCGCACTGAATGGCACAATATTGTTGCCTGGCGCGGACTTGCCGATTTGGCGGAAAAATACATCCGCAAAGGAAACCAGCTTTATGTGGAAGGTAAAATCCAAACCCGTTCATGGGAAAAAGATGGTATCAAAAGATACACTACCGACATTGTAGCCGAAACCATTCAGTTTCTGGGCAGAAAACCCGAAAATGCAGATTCAGGTGCAACACCGCAAGCTCAGGAGCAATCAACAGCCCCGGCTGAAAGCCCTGCTGCCTCAGCACCTGAAGAAGAAAACGGTGATTTGCCATTCTGATTCCTGCAAAAGGAGAGGTTTAACGAATAAAAAATGAAAAGAGTTGCATGGAGGTCATAATATCTCTTTGCAGCTCTTTTATTGAAAAAGGATTATTAATAAAAAACTACATAAACGTTCCCAATTTGGGAAATTTATTGTATTTTTGCATCAGTATAAAAATTCATGATTAGAATTTTATCGAAAAGTACATTAAGAGATTTTTGGGAGAAACATTCTGACTCAGAACAGTATCTTAAAACATGGTATGATACAGCAATGAATTCTGATTGGAAAACCCCTGCTGATGTAAAACGAACTTACGTTAATGCCAGCATCTTAAAAGACAACAGAATAGTATTCAACATTAAAGGTAATTCATATAGATTGATTGCCAAATTCAATTTTGAAAAACAGTGGATTTTTATCCGTTTTATAGGAACGCATAACGAATATGACAAGATAGATGCAAATATGATTTAATTAACAATCAGTTGAACTATGACAATAAAACCAATTAAAACAGATGCCGATTATCAAGATGCATTAAGGAGAATGGATATAATCTTCGATGCAACAATTGGAACACCTGAAAGCGATGAAGCTGATATCCTTGGATTATTAATTGAAGAATATGAAAAGATACACTTCCCAATCGAGGCTCCTGATCCGATAGAAGCTATTAAGATCAGGATGGAAGAAATGCAATTAAAACAGGTAGATCTAGCCCTTGAAGTTGGAGGTAAAAGCAGGGCATCAGAAATTCTTAACCGCAAAAGGAAACTGACTGTTGATATGATAAGAAACTTAACCCGAAGACTTAACCTTTCTCCGGGATTATTGATATCCGATTATCAGCTTACCAAATAAAAAAAAGCGGGATCAAATCCTGACCCCGCAATTCCTTACACTTTCTCCTTTAGCAGCGCAATTTTTAGCACTTCAAGAATATCACCTACATAGTGAAATTTCAGTCCTTTGAGATACGCAGCTTTGATTTCTTCAACATCTTTGCGGTTTTCCTCACAAAGAATGATATCGGTGATGCCGGCTCGTTTAGCTGCAAGGATTTTTTCCTTGATTCCGCCCACCGGTAACACTTTTCCCCTGAGGGTAATTTCACCGGTCATAGCCAGACTCTTACGCACTTTTCTTTTGCTGAATGCTGATGCCAATGCCGTTACCATGGTAATCCCTGCCGATGGACCATCTTTGGGAATCGCACCTTCAGGTACGTGTACATGCACATTCCATTCGTCAAACATCAATGGATCAATTTCGAGCAAATCGGCATGCGACTTAAGGTACTCCAGAGCCAACACAGCCGATTCCTTCATTACATCACCCAAATTTCCGGTCAGGGTAAGTTTGGGCGCCTTGCTTTTACTCAAACTCGACTCCACATACAGAATCTCACCTCCTACCTGCGTCCAGGCCAAACCTGTAACAACGCCGGCATAATCGTTACCCTGATACTTATCTTTGCTGTAACGGGGTGTCCCAAGGTATTCCTTCAAATCGTCCGTGCTAACTTCTGTATTATATTTTTCTTTCGATGCAACCTTGCGGGCAATCTTACGCATCAGCGAGGCAATTTCCCGGTTGAGGGAGCGAACACCCGATTCGCGGGTATAGGATTCGATGAGCTGGTTGATAAGTTCTTTACTTAACTGAACATGCTCCTTCTCCAATCCATGATTCTCAAGCTCTTTGCTAACAAGATGCCTGTGAGCAATCTCTATCTTCTCTTCCTGCGTGTAACCACTCACTTCTATCAACTCCATACGATCGAGGAGCGGTCGCGGAATGGTATTCAGGTTGTTTGCCGTAGCGATAAACATCACCTTCGACAAATCAAAATCCACATCCAGATAATTATCGTGGAAGGCATTATTTTGTTCCGGGTCAAGCACTTCAAGCAATGCTGATGATGGATCGCCTTTATAATCAGCCGTTACCTTATCGATTTCATCCAGTACAAAAACCGGATTAGCCGTACCTGCCTTCTGAATATTCTGAATGATACGTCCGGGCATTGCACCAATATAGGTGCGGCGGTGACCCCGAATTTCTGCTTCGTCGTGCAAACCTCCAAGGGATACCCTTACATACTGGCGGTTCAGTGCACGCGCTATGGATTTACCAAGCGATGTTTTACCAACTCCCGGAGGTCCATACAAACAAAGGATGGGCGATTTCATATTTCCTTTGAGTTTCAGCACCGCCAAATGTTCCAAAATGCGGTCTTTTACCTTCTCCATACCAAAATGGTCAGCATCGAGCACCTTTTTGGCATTTTTCAGATTAAAATAATCCTTGCTAAATTCGTTCCAGGGCAACTCAAGCATGGTTTCGATATAATTCACCTGCACCGAGTAATCAGGCGCATGTGTATTCATTCTTTCCAGCTTGCGAAGCTCCTTATAGAACACTTTCTTCACGGCATCATCCCATTGCTTGCTTTCAGCCCTGACCTCAAAATCTTTGATATCATTCTCAACAGAATTACCACCCAACTCATTTTGAATGGTTTTCATCTGCTGCTGCAGGAAGTATTCCCGCTGTTGTTGTTCTATTCCTGCACGGGCCTTATTCTGAATCGACATTTTGATTTCCAGCAATTGCGATTCGCGATTGAGCATTTCAAGCAATTGGAAACCACGTTCCATCACATCATCAACTCCGAGCAATTTAATCTTTTCAGACAGATTCAATCCGAAATTCACACAGATATAATTGATAAGATAAACCGGATTCTCGATATTCTTGATGGCGAACGATGCCTCCATGGGAAGCGTGCCTGAATTATTGATGATATTCTGCGATAAATCTTTGAGAGAAGATACCAAGGCACTGAAAACGCCATCCTGTTCGTCAGCAGGCATCAGCTCTTCATGCTGATCTACTCGTGCTTTCAGATATGGACGAACCGTAACCTGCTCACGCAATGTAAAACGTTTCTTACCTTCCACAATCACCGTACTCGTTCCATCCGGCATCTCCAGTATTCGCAAAATACTCGCTATCGTTCCCATCGGGAACAACTGATCCAACGCAGGATCCTCCACCCTGCGGTCGATTTGCGTACAAATACCTATCATCTGCTCATTTTCATGCGCCTGACGAATTAACTTCAGCGATTTGGGACGCGCAACAGTAATGGGAAGCAATACCCCGGGAAACAATACCATGTTACGCAGGGGCAGAATCGGAATTACTGCACCGGGATCCAGTTGTATATCGTAGGATCTTTCATCTAAGGAAATTATCGGGAACATTTCAGAAGAACCTGACAAATCTCCCGACATTAATTGAAGAATTTTTTTACTCATCTCGATTTATTCTTGTTTACTGCCATATTGACATAATTAAAACCAAACACCATAGAAAAGCCCGCACGGCAACATCAGGCAAAAACGTTCATTTTCAAAAAGATAAAACTAATGATGTGTTGGGGCAGCCCAATAAGTCAATACATGTGCCAAAGATAGGAATAAAGGCTGGCACTGAAAACACCACTCAGTATTTGAAATAACTGAAAATAAGCGTACATTTGCGAAACTATTTTTGCAACATCATGAGGAAAATTCTTGTCATTCTGTCCGTTATATTATTGGCAGCCTGTACCCGTCAGGCAAAATTCGTAATTGAAGGTACCATCGAAGGTGGCGCGGGAGAAATGATTTATCTTGAACATATGGGACTCTCAAAATCGACATTGCTCGATTCGGTTCGTATCAGTAATGATGGTGATTTTCGCTTCAAAGCTCCGGCACCGCAATATCCCGATTTTTACCGGCTTATTCTTTCGGGCAGATCACTGCATTTTGCGGTAGATTCGGCTGAAGTGCTCAAAATCACAGCTACCTATGGTGGTTTCAGCACTGATTACAAGATCGAAGGTTCAGTCTCTAACGCTGATATTCAACGGTTACGCAATTCTGTTGCACGCATTCAGCGCAAGGCCAATCAGATAATAAAGGGCATGTCGCAGGCCGATCAAATCCGCATCAAACAGGAGCTGGTCGAACTCATTGAAGAGCATAAATCTATGGCCCGACCCATCATTCTCAACAATCCCAAATCGAGTGCTGCCTATTTCGCAATATTTCAACAAGTTAACGGGATATACATTTTCTCTCCATACGAAAAAGAAGACCGCCCCTATTGCGCTGCCGTAGCGACTTCGTTTCATACTTTTATGCCCGAATATGAGCGTTCTATTCATTTGCATGCCCTCGTACTCGACGCCATAAACACCGAAAGAGAAGCAAGGCGCATGGACCAATGGTCTGAAATGGTTGCCAACGCTACTGCAGGTTATATAGAAATTGCATTGCCCGACAGGAACGGGAATGAAATCAGACTTTCCTCGCTGGAAGGCAAGGCTATTCTGCTCGACTTCTCCGCATACGAATCGCGTGAGAGTGTACCTTATACTTTTGCACTGCGTGAACTTTATGATAAATATGCATCACGTGGCTTCGAGATTTATCAGGTTTCGCTCGACCGCAACAAATTACTTTGGCAGGATGCCACTGAAAACATTCCATGGATTTGTGTGCGCGACGATAACGGTCCGCGCACTACCGCCGCAACAGCATACAATGTAACTTCCATCCCAACTTATTTTCTGATAGGTGCCAATGGTGAAATTGTGGGAAGAGATCTTGATTTACAAACACTTGAACGTGAAATCAGAAAGAATCTGCCATGATAAACCGCATCAAAGAAGCAGCCCTCTCGGTTGGATTCGATGCCTGTGGCATTGCCCGAGCCGAAGCGCTTCCTGAAGATGCAACCCATCTGAGGGCTTACCTCGATGCCGGCAAACATGGCGACATGCACTACCTGGAACGTAATTTTGATAAACGCACCGACCCCCGCATACTCGTACCGGGATGCAAATCGGTGGTGGCTGTTTTGCTCAACTATAACCCTGAAAAGATACAGGAACCTCACCTTCCTCACATCGGCAAGTATGCCTATTCGGCTGAAGATTACCACTCAGTGATGAAAAGAAAACTGAGTCAGCTCGAAATAAAACTGATTGAGATGTTCGGAACCGACAGCGTAAACACCGATTATCAGCATAGTTTTGTAGATACCGCTCCCATTCTGGAGAAACGATGGGCTGAACGTGCCGGACTCGGCTGGATAGGACGACATTCGCAGTTGATACATCCGCGACTCGGCTCCTACACATTCATCGGTATCATCCTGTTGCAAACCGAATTCGAGCAGTACGATATGCCGCATCCTTTTCGCTGCGGAACCTGCAATAAATGCATCGTTGCCTGTCCGACCAATGCCCTGAAACAGGGTGAAACCATGGATGCACGCAAATGCATAGCCTACCTTACTCTCGAAACCAAAGCAGATATTCCAGAAGAGCTCCATGCTAAAATGTCGGGTTATGTAGCCGGTTGTGATATTTGCTCCCGGGTTTGCCCCTGGAACAAGCGCTTCTCGGTACCGCACAAACATCCCGAACTCACTCCCACACCTCAGATTTATACGCTTACACGGCACGACTGGTTGGCTATGGATGATGAAACCTTCAACAAGATATTCCGGAAATCGGCGGTGAAAAGAGCCGGACTAAAAAGGATAAAAGGGATTCTGGAAAAGGATATTAAGCCGGATTAAGCTGGATTAAGCCTGATTAACTCGTCAAAAAACAGGAGCATTTTCATTAAATAGTCCTTAAAAACAGAGAGCTTTTTAATGCAAAATCCGTGTTTACGCTTATCAATTTTGAGATTTACGCTCCGTGCTTTTGAATTTTACGCTAAGCATAAAATGAATTTGTGCTGAGCATAAAATGAATTTGTGCTGAGTGTAAAATCGATTTGTGCTGAGCGTAAAATCGATTTTAACTGAGCATAAAACTCAGTTTCGCTGGGTATTAATCTTAAAATCCACTTGAAAATTACCGCATTCAACAGGACTATTTGGTCTATTTGGTCCTTGAAATCGTGCTAATACAGCCCGGGATATTCGTCGACCCTAAGTGAAAGTCTCACAACAACATGCGAAAGAGGTGAATACTGCCCCCAAACAGACACAAAAAAAAGAGGTGCTGTATTGGGCACCTCCTTTTATATTTATCAGTTATACAACTGGTTAGTTTGTCAACTTTCGAATCTGGCTACCAACTTTCACAACCACAATTCCTCTCTGACTAAGCGGAATAATATTGAGTCCGTCCTGCGAAACCGAAGTGTGAATCCTCTGACCGATAACGTTAAACACTTCTATTGGCTGACCGGCAACAGTTAGGATACGAAGCGTACCATTGCTGATGTATGCATTCAGCTCCATCCGTGGATTTTGCACTGAAGTAAGACCTGTATTTCTTGGCGTTGGTGTAACTACTTCGAAATCGAAGCCGATATTCTGTGTGTATGAGAAACTTTCCCCAATCATTTTACGGCTGGCCGAGGTGGTGTTGGAAGCATTAGCCATTGAACTTCCCCAAACCGGAGTAGCGGTAGTTCCATAAGCCACATAATCTTTGAATGCTGCATGACCAACTATAAGGTTGATATCGGTTGCACTTGTTAATGTTAACGCTTCGGCAGTGGTTAACAACACTACTTTACCGACGGTACCAGATAAATTCACTGTACCACTGGCATCCGGCACAGGCAAATCAACGCCATTATCGCCACCTGCAGAAGATATCAGGAAATAGCCTTTGGCCGGAATTATCTTTCCATCAGGAATGGCTATAACATTGGCTGTGGTACCGGTGGCTGAATAATACTGCACACTCCATCCGCTGAGATCGATGTTTGCATTGGTAGTGTTGTACAACTCAATGAAATCGTTTTTAAACGGAGCACCCGCATTTCCGCCACCACCATACACTTCAGTAATAATTACATTCGGAGGTGTCATCTGCACCGGAGGCGCAGTAGCAGTTCCTGAAAGCTGACGGGTAACGTCATTAGCGCCCGGACTTGACAAGGTAAGCGTTGCAGTATGTGCACCACTTGCAGTAGGAGTATATTGTACAGCCACACTTACATCAGTCACAGTTCCGGCAGCAGGAGCAATACTTTGTGGATTAACACTGAACATTGCAGCGTTGGCACCAGTCACAGTAATACTGATATTGCCGGTTAGGTTCACTCCGTTTACTGTGATATTTTTCGAATCGGTTGATCCAACCTCTGCCGAGAAAGCAGGAAGTACAACTTCAGTCACAACAATTGACGGCTCATTAGGAGCGGGGGCTGCATCAACAGCGGCATTGGTGATTCTCCAGTCGGAGTACGGATTTGCATCATTTGCATAAACAAGAGCAAAATGAACAGGACCTGCAGAAGCATGAACGATACTTCCTGATGATTTAACTGTGTAGTTATTGTCTTGCACTTCAGGGGCTAAAATTGTTTCCACAGTTGTCCATGTTGCAACTGCAGGACTACCATAACCCATATAATCGTTTGATACTTTTACCAATAATGGATTACCCACAAACCTTGATGCATGGTTGAAAGAAAGCACTAAACCAGCTTCAGTAGCTGTGAATTTTGGAGAAATCAACCATGATTCAACATCGCCACCTCCAAACCCATTACCAATAGCACCATTTACTGAAGCATACCAGGGCTTCGCTCCTGCAACTTCAAAAGCATACCAATCGCCCAAGGTGTTGTTAAAGGCCTCTACATAAGGCACTGATGCAGTTGCAGGCCCAACTATAGTAATTGTTTTTTCTGCTATACCGCTATTGTCCATTCCCGCTCTTACAGCAATGGCTTTGAAAGTTGTAGTAGAAGTTATGGTAACCGGATTAACAAACAGGGTTGAAGCAGTTGTTGGTACGTCTCCATTGGTTGTATAATATATGGCTGCCCCTTCAGTAGCTGAAGTGATGTTAACAGTGGCTGTATTGAAGTATGTATCGGTGGACTTTTGTATGCCGCTTGAAACCAGAATTGCAGGTGTGATTACTACAGGATTTCCACTGCTGGTATAGCCTGTCCAGCTAAGGTTATCTATGACCAACTGCCTGTTGGCACTACCACCTGAAATATGTCTGATTTCTAAAATAAAATCACCTTCGATATTGATTTCGGGTACCGAAAACGTATGAATAGTTTCATCAGCACCTGTTTCCGCACCAAAAGTCTGAGAATCTGCAATGTGATTCCCATTTATATAGAGCGCTATTTGTCGATCACCGGTACCGGTAAATGCTTTTCTCATTTGAATAGAAAATGAACCAATTCCACCGGAAATTGCAGACGATTCAATTTTACTGTTATCACCTGATCTTCTTAGCAAAATACCCTTATTGTCAATCGGATAAGATTGTTCGCCTGTTACATGGGTATAAGTCCATGTTATACCGTTGTCACCTACGAATGAACCATTGACATAAGTTGTCCCGGACAATGTATGGTTTTCGAAAGTCTCCAAACCCTGACTCATCAGATTAGCACTGCCAAGCAGGAGCAGTACTGCTGCGAACATGGTTTTCAAAAAAGTAATTTTTCTCATATTTGGTTGTTTAAAAATATATAAGGAGCTGTTATGAACTCACAACAGCTCCTTTGTTATTAATTTAATTACATAATCACTTTCGTAACCTGATCACCTACCCTCACGATAAGGATTCCGCGGGCATTCAGACTTACAGTGTTCCAACCATCGTTGGTGATGTTGCTGTACAATCTCTGTCCAACAGCGCTGTAAACTTCAACGCGCTGACCTGCAACTGCCTCGAAACGGAGCTGAGAACCTTGTACAATCACCGGAAGTATGCTTACTTCTGTGGTTGATGAGGT
>CAYMDE010000004.1:59739-84547 GCA_964389115.1 uncultured Paludibacter sp.
GCTGAGAACCTTGTACAATCACCGGAAGTATGCTTACTTCTGTGGTTGATGAGGTGAATCCGGAATTTTGTGGTGTTGGAGTATCAACAATAAAGTCAACACCAATATTCTGAGTGTAAACATATTGAAGATCCACAATGCGACGTTGCGCTGAGGTAGAGTTCGTTACAGCTGTTGTTGGAGAGCCCCAAACCGGTACTGCTGTTGTTCCATAGGGCACATAATCCTTAAAGGCAACGTTACCAATGATTGAACTCAGATCAGAAGCAGCAATTGTTTGAGCTTCACTCACAGTGTATAGTATTATCTTACCGCCTGTTCCTCCAAGATTAATTGTCATAACAGCATCTGGCTGTGGAAGATCTTCAGAACCTCCTGTTCCAGCAGCTCCCTGAATCAGGAAATGACTGTTTGGTTGAATGAATGTTTCCGCAGGGAATACAAAAACATTTCCTGAAGTGGCTGTTCCGGTTCCGGTTGCAGAATAATACTGCAAACTCCAACCACCTATATCAACCGGCTCAGCAGTAGTATTATATAATTCCACGAAATCATTTCTAAGTGTAGCACCCGAATTTCCACCACCACCATACACTTCAGTGATAATCACATTCGGTACAACAATCGGACCGGCCGGCTCTGTTGCAACACCCGTCAATGTACGAGTAACATTGGTAGCGCCATCGCTGCTCAGGGTGATTGTAGCGGCATGGGTACCTGCTGCTGTTGGAGCATAGGTGATAGTAACCGATACATCGTTAACCGAGCCTTCCACGGCTGCTATGCTGTAAGTTGACAAACTAAACATCGCTGCATCGTCGCCTGTAACAGCAAGTGTAATGGCTTCGGTTAGGTTATAACCACTTACAGAAATGGTTTCAGTTGTTGATTCGTCAACCAAAGCTTCCATTTGTGGAACAGAAATTTCACGAACTGTGATTAAAGGAGTAGCAACCGGTGTATTAACGAAATCGGCTGAAGTTCTCGGAACCAATTGTTTTAAATCATCATAAACAACCACCACACCGGTAACATCCTGTTGCGTTGCAGGGATTGCCATTCCGAGCCATGGAAGATCGCTGTAAGCAGTACGTAGCAAATACAAATCACTTGAATTCATTGGATAGTTTCTTCCTTGCACAAAAGTACCATCACCCGAAGCAACATCACTGATTAAAACTGAACTTACAGTTACAACCCTAGCCTGATTATCTGCCAGTTGTTCCATCGTTACTGCAAGAGGCACAACCACATTTCCGGTAGAAGTAGCAGCTCCGGGATCGGTTACAGGAGTAAACTGCAACATGCCCCTGAAAACACCTAAAGTTCCGGTAATTCCGGTAATTCCATCACCTACAGAATAGCTTGTTGTAATAATACCTGCCGGATCATCAATTGAAATTGCAGCTGTGGCATCCTGAATAAATTTGGTGTTGCGGGTAACCGTTTGTAAAGTTAGTACTGCCTCACCGGTAAGTGTGTAAACTGTAGCACCGGTAGCTTGCGATCTCAATGTTGCAATATCGCTGACAGCTGTTGGGAAAGAATATGTGGCTGTAGCAATAGCACTGGCATTCATTTCATCTTTGTATGCACGGGCTTTTACCACTGTGGTAGAACTTACTGTAAATGGATCCACATACAATGTGCTTGCCTGTGTTGGGTCGTCGCCATTGGTGGTATAATAAATACTTGCACCATCGGTTGTTGTTCCCAAACTCACCGATACCGGAGCAAAATATAATGCTGAGGTTGGGGTGAATGTTGGAGTGGCAACTGTTGGGGTTACGGGGCCATCAGAATAGGCTGTCCAGGTAATATTATCAATGACTGTCTGGCGGTTTGTTGTTGTTGTACCTACATTCTTAATTCTGATTGTAACAGGACCAGCTGTATTTACATCATAAGTAAATGTATATACATCTGCTTCAGCAACAGTTAAAGTTCCAAAAGCAGCTGATGTAGCCACCGGACTACCATTTACGATTAGCTCTAACTGTCTCTCTGCACTTCCAGTGAAAGCTTTTCTATATTGAAAACTAAATGACCCTACTCCTCCAGCAAAAGTTGCTTCTAAATAACTATCACTGGCACGACGAAGCATAATCCCTTTTCCGTCAATAGGAAAAGTATCGTGATTTCTGGAATGACCATACGTCCAAGTTATACCAGTAGTCGCATTAGTAAAACTTCCATCCAGATAAGAAGCTGTTAAAGCTGTTTGTGACTCAAAATCCTCTGTACCCTGCCCCATCACACTCGCACTCCCAAGGAGCAGAGTAAAGAGCACTAATAAATTTCTTAAAAAAGTAATTTTCTTCATGAGATTATAGTTTTAAATGAATACTAAAAGTTGTAATATGTGATATTATATTAATTCATAATCAGTCAAATATACAGCCTTCAAATGTAGGAATCATTTTTTAGAAAAGCAAGGAAATTAGATAATTTTTGAATTAAAATACAATTAAAACCCTTGTTCGATTATTAAACATGCTACAATAGTAAAAGTTTCAACCTTATTGAGAAAAAGTAAAATTGTAAAGCAATTGTAACCGCAAAATTAGTGAAAGCTTCACACTTTCATCAATCAAAAGATACAATTGATGTTTTGAATGAAAATTTTGTTAATTTACGTATTTGGGACATGAAAAGTAGTCAAATCATCGGCTACAGGTAAAATTAAATGCAATAAACCGGCATATTCTATTGTTATCCATTATATTGTATTAATTTTGCGTACTTTTTCTGCTTGCAACAGAATCCAAGTGCGTTACTTTGTAATTTTTTAATCAATCTAACTTAGTTAGATTTTAATCTTATTCAACGAAAATGAAAAATAAGTACAGAGACCTGATTGAACAAACCTTCGAATTCCCTAACAACGAATTTGATGTTGTCGAGAATAACCTCGAATGGTTTGGCATTCCTTTGATGGATATCATCAAGCAATACGGCACCCCGCTCAGGGTAGCCTATCTGCCTAAAATCGGCGAAAACATACTGAAAGCAAGGCGTATGTTCAATGTTGCCATGGCGAAAGTGGACTACAACGCCGACTATCATTATTGCTATTGTACGAAAAGTTCACATTTCTCATTCGTGATGGAGGAGGTATTAAAACATGGCGTGCATATCGAGACTTCATCAGCTTTCGACATCAATATTATTGAATCACTTCACGAACAAGGACTACTTAAACCGGATACATATATTGTATGTAACGGATTTAAACGTCCTCAATATGTTGAGAACATTCAAAATTTAATCCGTAATGGGTTCAACAATGTACTTCCTATCCTGGATAACAAGTTTGAACTTGACTTACTTTTAAATGATTTCGATATTAAGTTCAATGTAGGTATCCGTATCGCTGCTGAAGAAGAACCGAAGTTTGATTTCTATACTTCACGATTGGGTATCAGATACAAAGATATCATCCCCTATTATAATAATCATATTGCCAATAATCCGCAGGTAGGACTAAAGATGCTTCACTTCTTTATCAATACCGGTGTTAAGGATACTGCATACTACTGGAACGAGTTGAACAAGGCGGTGAACCTGTATTGCGAACTTAAAAAGGTTTCGCCCGAACTCGACAGTCTGAATATCGGCGGTGGCTTCCCTATTCAAACGCATCTGGACATGTCGTACGACTATGAATATATTGCTGAGGAGATTGTTGCGCAAATCAAAACCATCTGTAATCAGCATAATGTGCCCGAGCCTCATATTTTTACTGAATTCGGGTCATATACGGTTGGCGAAAGTGGCGCAATGCTTTATTCCATCGTAAACCAGAAGAAACAAAACGACCGGGAGCTTTGGAATATGATCGACTCATCGTTCATGACTACCTTGCCAGATACCTGGGCTATCAATCAGCGCTTTGTTTTTCTGGCGCTGAACAACTGGGATTCGGAGTACGAAAGGGTGAACCTTGGTGGTTTGACCTGTGACAGTGAAGATTTTTACAATGCCGAGGTTCACTCGAATGCGATTTTCCTTCCGAAGATGATGGAGGGTCGCGAGCAATACATCGGCTTCTTCCATACCGGCGCTTATCAGGAGTCGCTGAGCGGGTTCGGGGGTATTCAGCACTGCCTCATTCCTGCACCCAAGCTCGTAATTATCGATCGGGATGAAGATGGCGAATACTACACTAAATTGTTTGCCAAGGAACAGAGTTATAAGTCGATGATGAAGATACTGGGCTACTAACACATCTACGCAAATCGTAAAAAAAGAGGAGTATTATGTAAATACTTCTCTTTTTTTGTTTCTAAATGTGAAAATATTCGTACATTGCGCATTCTTTAAGACCTCTATCAATTTAATCATTAATAAAAAATTTATTCGTTATGAAAAAAATCACTGCAATCCTTTCATTGTTTGTTATCGTTGTCATGATGGCATGTACACCTAAGAGTAATGCACCAGAAAAAGTTGCCGAAGATTTTATCAAAGCGGTTTACACTGCTGATTTTGTAAAG
The DNA here is from genome assembly GCA_964389115.1 of uncultured Paludibacter sp. Classification (GTDB taxonomy): domain Bacteria; phylum Bacteroidota; class Bacteroidia; order Bacteroidales; family Paludibacteraceae; genus Paludibacter. The sequence goes on from CAYMDE010000004.1 coordinate 64,236, forward strand.
GCCAAATCGCTTTGTACTGAAGAAAGCAAACAGGTAATTGACCTGATAGCCACACTGACTTCCGAGATGACCTCTGAAATGAAAAAAGCCAAAGTAGCATACGAAGTTGCTGAAGTAATCATTGCCGATGATGGCAACTCTGCAACTGTTTATGGATTTGTAAAGAACAGTCTGGACATGGAAAAGGGTACTCCGATTGATTCGAAAGAAGAAAAAATCAAACTTATTAAAGTTGATGATCAGTGGTTGGTGGATTACAAACTAAAATAATTCTCCTTCTCATCGTACTGAGTCTGTTGTTATGCTGCTGTAAACCGCGCACTTCAACAGATTCTTTTTTGTACGACACATCATCCCTGCGTGATGGCGATATAATACTTCGTCGCGCTTATGGTTTGGTAAGCGACATCATTGTTGCCCGCCTCAACGAGACTGTTCCTTTGTCTCATTGCGGCATCGTGGTGTCCGACAGTGCAGGCTCGTGGCAGGTTATCCACAGCTTATCGGCCAAAGTCTCCAAAGCCAACGGCATGCAACAATGCAGCATCGACGAGTTTTTGCAGGACAGTCACCCCGGCTCAGTCACCATAGCACGATACAAACATGGCGAAGGTATTCAGATTGCAGCATGGGCACGGCATTATCTCGACAAGGCTATTCCGTTCGATTATCAATATAACCACAACGACAGCGCAGCATTTTACTGCTCCGAGCTTCCCTGGCACATTTTAAAACATCACTTTGGCAAAACGCCGGAGTGTAAAGAAAAAATACTCCGGTTCAGCGTATTGCTGCACCCGGAGTATTTCGAAGTATTTGAACTGGATTTTCTGAATAATCAGGAAACAGTATTCAGGTAGTTTACAAGAGGGTTGGAGTACATCAGCAACATCTTCTCCATCAGGAAATCATAATCTTTTTCCGGCAGGTCTATCTTTTCAATCTGACCAGTCAGGTATTTCTCGAAATCGAGTTTTTCCATCAGGCTGTAATCGCTGTTGAATTTATCGGTTTGATATAGCAAATCGTACGCAATCTTATTCACATTGTAAATTTGATAGTTTGCGTATATGCTTTTGTCAATCAGGTTCGCAATATGTTTAACCAACTCATTTCTGTTCTGAATTGTCTTACCTGCTTCCTGAATCTTTTCATTGATATCGCCTGATACAGCATACACAACCCTGCCTTTGTAACCCATTACGCCGGTTTTCATGTTGATTAAATCGTCGTAAGGCGATTTCTTGTAATCGGGCTGATCTCTTTTCAGTTGAAACTCTTTGGCTTTCAGATAATCGCAGGGGTCATATTCATAGGAAATGCTCAAAGGACAAATATTCAGTGCTGCCAGATTCTCAGTAAAACTGCCTGTGCCACCCATGTTAAACATCTTCAGCAGGCTCTCCTGAGTCTTATCATCGGAGTCTTTTGCCCTACCCTCACGTTGGGCAATCCAAACCGATTGATTCTTCTCATTGATGGTGTGCGCAATGTAAGTTGAAAGCTGTTTAGAGATTTCAAGCATTTGTTTGGCACCCGGACTTCTCCTGACAATAAAACTTTTATTGACCCTTACCAGTTCCTCAATCCACGGAAATATCAGCAAATTGTCGCCAATGGCTATCTCAACTGTATCATAATCCTGTTCAATCAATTTGCCACAAAACAATGCCGAATCGAGCACTATGTCGCGATGATTGGAAATATACAAATATGCCTTATCTTGATTAATCGACTCCATACCTCTCAGTTCGATCCCTTTGGTCAGGTTGGCTTCAATATACTGAAGAAAAGGATAAATCATATCCCGCTGAAACTCATTAGTGTTCTTATAGGCGAGCAAGCGTTGCCTGAGAACATCCTTCGGTAGTAAAGGATAAACGGTTGACAGCACATTCATAAACTGCTTCTCCTGTGTGAGACGTTCAATAGCTGCCGGCACTTCGTCCTGCTTATAACAACGAATTGAATCAAAATCCATCATAACGGATATTTATTTAAATATGAAACTGAGGAAAATAAAGATGGCCGGTGATACAAGCAGCAGGCTGTCGAACCTGTCGAGCAAACCACCATGACCGGGAATCACATCGCCTGAGTCTTTTACGTGAACTGTTCTTTTCATGAGCGATTCAAGCAAGTCGCCCAGGGTACCGAATACCACGACTATCTCTGAAAAGATTAACCACTGTATCAGTGATATTTCAGGAATAATCAATGAGAACACATATCCCGAAACGAGAGCCGTCAATGCCCCTCCAACAAAACCTTCCCACGATTTCTTTGGCGAAATACGTTCGAACATTCGATGCTTGCCCAGCGTAATCCCGAAGATATAGGCTCCGGTATCGTTCACCCAAACTGTTGCAAATACGGCAATCAGTATCAAAGGATTGTATGCGTCGATGTATAATATGTAATTCAGTAATGAGAAAGGCAGAGCAATCATGATTTGCCCCATAATAAAGTAAGACCAGTTATGGATGGGGTTCTCTTTTTTCCTGAACAACTCGGCAATCAATACAAGCACCACAAATATCCCATAGGCGGAATAAACTGGATACATAATTGCTTCGGAGGCGTAAAAATACGAAGTAAGGAAAAGAATGACTGCACCAATTACGCCGTAAACAGGCACAACCTGAACACCCTGTTGTTGGTTGGTGAGCTTGTGAAACTCGAAAACTGTCCAGCCGGCAATGATACTGAACACTGCCGCGAAGGAGTACGGACTGAGCAATATCGACCCGACCACAATCAGTACAAAAAAGAACCCGCTGAGGGTACGTTGAAAGAAATTACTCATGGCGTTGATTTCAGTTGTTTATCGGCGCTGAACAAAGATAATTAATTCTTTCGGTCCATGTGCACCCATCACCAATGTTTTTTCAATGTCGGCAGTGCGACTCGGCCCTGTGATAACCGTTATTGCAGAAGGTAAATCAGGTTTATATTTTTCCTGAAGCAAGATAAGCGCATCCTCGAGCTGTGCAACCAGTTGTTCTTCTCTGGCAATGACCACATGCACAGGCGAATAGGCATGCATCTTTCTTCCGTTGGAAGTAGCTGCACTTACAATCACACTTCCGGTACGGGCAACGAGATATTCGCAAGTGGTGATGCCAGCCTGCATTTGTACAGCATACAGCATGTCGCACAATGCTATCCCGGAACGAATCAGTTTGTCGTTCAGTTTATTGTCGGCAGAACAAACATGTTCCCATCCCCGCTCTTGTATCAACTCCCTGATTGATTGTAAGACTGATGCCTCGTCGGCGCAAAGAATAACCGAAGCACTGACTGCTTCGGCTTCTGTGCAAAAGGTTTCAAGTAAATCGCCTACGGGTTGAAAAACATCATCCGGACTCCAGTTTGTATCCTGCGGTTCGAATTGTTTTTCAGATTGGGCTTTTTGTATGCGCGCTAATATGGCATCCCTTGAACTCATGCCTTTGGTGCGGTTGTATCCTCTTTGTCTGATTGATTATCAGCAGCTGCATTTGATTCTTTAGCAGCTTCTTGCGTTATAGTTTCTTCTTCAGACTCCGCGTCCTCTCCATTACCATTCATCAGCATCAATTCATCATGGCGAGTAGCCCAGGGGCGTTTACCGAATACTTCTTCGAGATCTTCTGCGAAGATCACTTCCCGTTCGAGCAGCATCTGCGACAATCTATTATGACCTTCAGCATTCTCTAACAGAATTTTCTTTGCCCTCTCGTACTGATGAGCTACTATGTTCTTAGCTTCGGCATCGATTAATTCAGCAGTTTTCTCGCTGTATGGTTTTGTAAAACCATAATCGGATGCGCCACTCGAATCGTAATAGCTCAGATTAGGCAATTGCTCGCTCATTCCAAAGTATGCAACCATGGCATAGGCTCTTTTCGTCACCCTTTCGAGGTCGTTGATAGCGCCGGTAGAAGTCTGATTGAGGAAAAGTTCCTCCGCAGCCCTGCCGCCCAAAGTAGAACACATCTCATCGAGCAAATGCTCTTTGTTGGTAAGCTGACGCTCTTCGGGAAGATACCATGCAGCACCCAAAGCTTCTCCTCGCGGTACAATGGTAACTTTCACCAAAGGATTGGCATGTTCTAACATCCAACTGATGGTAGCATGTCCGGCCTCATGATAAGCAATAGAACGCTTTTCAGACTGGGTTGTAATCTTGGTTTTCTTTTCCAACCCACCAACAATCCGGTCAACAGCATCCAGAAAATCCTGTTTCTCTACGGAGTTCTTTCCCTTTCTGGCAGCTATTAGAGCAGCTTCGTTACAAACATTCGCAATATCGGCACCCGAGAAACCCGGTGTTTGCTTGGCAAGGAAGTTTACGTCTACGGTATCATTTATTTTAATCGGACGAAGGTGTACATTGAAGATTTGTTTGCGTTCGTGAACATCGGGTAAATCGACATGAATCTGCCTGTCAAATCGTCCGGCACGCAACAATGCCTTATCCAAGATATCAGCCCTGTTGGTAGCAGCAAGAATAATCACTCCACTGTTCGACCCAAAGCCATCCATTTCGGTAAGTAGTTGGTTCAGCGTGTTTTCTCTTTCATCATTACTTCCCATATTGGGGTTTTTCCCCCGGGCGCGACCGATAGCATCGATCTCATCGATAAAGATGATACAGGGTGATTTTTCTTTTGCCTGGCGGAATAAATCACGTACACGCGAAGCTCCTACACCTACAAACATCTCAACGAAATCGGAACCCGACATAGAGAAGAAAGGTACATCAGCCTCACCGGCTACTGCTTTTGCCAATAAGGTCTTACCTGTTCCCGGAGGACCAACAAGCAGCGCTCCCTTTGGAATTTTACCACCCAGATCGGTATATTTGCCCGGGTTTTTAAGGAAAGCCACAATCTCTTCAATCTCCTGCTTGGCACCTGCGAGTCCGGCTACATCTTTAAAAGTTACCTTGATTGAACTGGTGGCCTTATCAAACAACTGAGCTTTAGATTTCCCAACATTGAAAATACCACCGGGGCCACCGCCACCACCCATCTGACCCGACATGCGGCGCGATATGAATATGAAGAAAAGTATGAGTAATAAAAACGGAAGTACGCTGTACAGGAACATCTCGAAATAGTTGCGACTGTCCCTATAAGAAACATGCTGGAACCCTATTTCCGAAACAAACTCATCAAACTTCTCGGCACTTGGAATCTTCACAGTGACTTTTCTATCCTTGCTGTATGATTCGTATTTGTCGCCAAAAATTTTCTTCATGCTGGTGATATTATCATTCACAACAGCTTCTATCTGATTCTTTTGTGGGAACACTACAATGCTTTCGATATCGCCTTCTTCAACATAGGTTTTGAAGATAGGATATGAATCGATTTGCTTCACCGGTACTTTCTCACCGAAAAAATACGAAGCAAATAAAGCCAGGATGATGACACCATAAATCCAACCGATATTGAACTTAGGTTTCTTGGGTACAGGCTTCCCGTTAGTGTTGTTATTGTTATTTGGTTCCATGTTGATTGCTTATGCTAGATTTTCTATGCGTTGAAGTTGAGCATCTGCCCAGAGGTGTTCAAGGTCGTAGTACTCTCTGATATGACGTTGAAAAACATGTACTATGATATGACCATAATCCATGGCTATCCATTCGCAGTTATCAAAGCCGTCGGCAGCAAAGGGTTTCACCCTGGCATTTTCCTGCACATATTCCCTGATGGATGATGCTACTGCATTGACATGAACATTGGAATCGCCCTCACATATAACAAAATAGCTGCAAGGTGATTCTTTCAGCTTTTGCATATCAACTACAACAATGTTCTTTCCCTTCTTCTCTTGTATTCCTTCAACAATTCTGTTTACAATTTGTTCTTCTTCAGTTTGTATTGTCTTTTTTGCCACGCTAATATCTCAATTTTAAAATTATTCGCAAATATACATTTTCTATTCTGAAGGTTAATCTTTTCTTCAATAAAATTAACCCCTGCTGCTTAGTCAAAAACTATTCCTACCGGCTTATTCAGAAAGTGTACGACATAATGTCAGGATACAAAAAATCCGGCGCAGTAAACTGCACCGGATTCAGAGTTATAACCGAGAGTTTATTATCTTACGATAGCCTGGAAAGCTGATTCGTTCCAGTATTTAGCAAACTCAACATCTTTAGTAGCTTTAGCGGCAAGAGCTTTGTTCTTACCAACTGCTGTTCTGAGGTTACTGAATACTCCATCTTTATCGTTGGTACGTGCTGCAGCGATGGCTGACAAATAAGCTGTCATTCCATCAGGATTTGCCACACCTGCCAAAGTAGATTTTGCAGTGCTGTACTCTTTGTTCAGGATTTGAAGCAGCGCAGCATTGTTTGTTTTTGTATCAGCAAACGATGATTTAGCACGTGCATAGTCACCAACAATGATATAATAAGTACCGAGAGCATTTTTCAGGTTACCGTTTGTACCTGCAGCTTTACCGAAGTAAGCCAATGCCTGAGGATATTCTGCTTTCATCATAGCGCAAAGACCAGCGTTGTAGTTCATATCAGCGTTGTTTGGTTGCAATTCAAGCGCTTTTTTGAACAATGAAGAAGCTTCAGGGTTACCTTGCTCGAAACGAACTACACCAAGGTTGTTATGACCACGGGCACAATTTGGATGTGCGCTGATAACTTTCTGATAGATTGAAGCTTTTTCGTTCAAATCGTTGGTAAGAGTTGCAGCGTAAAGCAATTCTTCGAGACTCAAAGCAGAAGCATTGGTTCTTGCAAGATTAGCAATTTCAGCATCAGATTTACCGGTAACTTTCACAACCAGTTTCAGACGTGAACGACGCAGTTTTGGAAGTACTTCGTCAGCAATTTGTTTAAACGCAGCTGCAAGGTTTTTGATTTCACGCTCACGTTGCTCAGGATCCTGATACATTGAAAGCACACGAAGAATCAGGTCTTTATCCTGGATAGTAGATTCTTCCATCAATTTGCGGAAACCATCCCAGTCTTCCGGAGTAAATCTAGACTCAACAGATACAGTAGATTGTAATTTTCTCAACTCGCTGTTGATGAATCTTTCTGTTTCTTTCTGACGAGCTTCAGCTAATCTGGTGTTCAAATCAATCGGTCCGTCAGGAGAAGCATATGAAGAAATTGTAAGACCTTCGAGTGACTCGTTCAGAGCGTCTCTTGCAGCTACAATTCTCTTGCTAAGCGCAACTACATCTTCCGAAATAGTTTCACTTCTGCGAACAGTTGACTGATGGATAAGGAACATAATGTCCGCTTCAGTCATTTCCATGATGTCACGCTCAAATTTATCAGCAACGATAACAGCAGCACCCAAAGATTTCAGTTCATTCTTAACCAATTCTGATGTTGCGATAACACCATCAGCAATTTTAACAGGTTTCAGAGAAGAAGTCTTCTTTCTTCTTACTACATCAAATTCCAAAAACAGTTCAGAAACAGCCATTTCAGGAACATAATCAAATGAAGCTCTCATAGTGTAAGAACCACCTGCTTTGAAAGCGATAACATTGTCATTTCCTTTAACTCTCTCACCCTGGAATACAGAAGCAGTACCTTTAACAGATTGTCCGTTGCTCATTCTAAGCACAGGAGTTACTGTGACCACGGCATTTCTTGCAAAATACTTCACCGGGAAAGTTCCGGTAATAGTAGCATCTACCTTTCCAGCTTTCGTTTCAAGCGGATTGGGGGTACAGGTAAACAGGCTCGGATCCAGATCCTTCATATTTCTACAGGAACTGAAGAAAACCGCTACTAGCAGAGTAAGCGCAAATAATAGTTGTTTTTTCATACGGAAGTTGTTCTTAATTTATTGATTGATTTAACTTTAATTCAAAATGCAGGGCAAAGATAAGAATTTACTTTGATTAATAGAAAATTATAAGAATATTTTGCAATTTAACATATCATTTGAAAAAGGCCTTTAAAATATCGTTTCCATTTGCAAAAACAAGCAAAGAGAGCAGTATAATCATCCCTGCTGTTTGTGCATATTCCATGAACTTATCGCCCGGCTTTTTACCGGTTATCATCTCATACATCAGGAACATCACGTGACCTCCATCCAGCGCGGGAATTGGCAGGAAATTCATGAATGCCAGAATGACTGAAAGCAGGGCTGTCATTGACCAGAAAGTCTGCCAGTCCCATGCCTTGGGGAACATCTTACCGATGCTGCCAAAACCTCCAACCTGTTTCGAACCTTCTTTGGTGAAAACCAACCTGAACTGCTTTACATAACTTACCAGCGTTTCCCATCCCAACGTTATCCCGGCAGGTATGGCTTCAAAGAATCCATAGCTGATTTTTCGGGTTTCGAAGAATGCCAGTGGAGAACGCAGTATAACACCCATTTTGGCATCATCTCCGACAATCAATTTAGTCGTTTGCAATTCTCCCTGCCTTACAAATCCCACTTCAATTTCCTGATTGGCAAAGTTCATCAAAGCCTCAGCAACTTCATTGAAAGCAACTCCTTGCTTATCATTGATACTTACGATGCTGTCGCCCGCCATCAATGATGCTTTTTCGGCAGGACTACCCGGACTTACCTCCTCTATCACAAACGGATGTCGGGGAGTTATAAGATCCCTCTCTCCCGAAGCAAGTAAAAGTTGATCAAAATTACGTGGCAAAACGATTTCGAGCTCTTCACCGCCACGCTCAACAGTGACCCTGCGCTTTCCTTCCACCAATATTTTTTCTACAAAGTCGGCACGTTGCTCCACATGCTCACCTTCAATATCTATTACCCTGTCACCCTGCTGAAATCCATTGTTGAGGAATGTCTCGGAAAACTGGAAGCCAAAACGTGCGTTTTCGAAAGGCAGATATTCCTTACCCCAGGTGAATAACACAGCGGCATAAATCACCATGGCTAAGATAAAATTCACCAACACACCACCAACGATGATGGGTAAACGATGCCAAACGGGACGTGAGCGGTATTCCCAATCCTTCGGTGGCAGCGCCATCTGCGTTTTATCCATCGACTCATCAATCATCCCTGCAATTTTGCAATATCCGCCCAAAGGCAACCAACCTATTCCCCACTCTGTTGAATCGGGATATTTTCTCCAGTCGCCATCAGGTAAATCTTCTGCGTTTACAGGCTCCATCACCGGTTTGCCCTTCTCATCCAATATCTGATTACCATTAGCATCCGTGGCAGGACGCTCGTTAGCGGGAACGTTTTTGGCAAAGAATTTAACCTGCCATTTCCCGGCCACCTTTTTGGCTCGTAACAGTGAAAAATTGGGGTTAAAGAAAAGATAAAACTTCTCTACCCTTACTTTGAATAAACGGGCGAAGAAGAAATGACCAAATTCATGCAGGAATACGAGTATCGACAAACTAAGAATAAGTTGTAATGCTCTGATTAAAAATGTTTCCATTCAATATATAAGTATTATTTATTTACTAATCTGACTGCCTTTGGCAGCTTTATTCTTCTTTACAAGCGAATCAGCCAACCGGCGTGCTTCGTTATCGCTCTGCACATAGTCTTCGTAGGCAGGGGCTTTAATAAAAGGAGATTTCTCCATCACATCTTCAATGACATCACTCATCTGAAGGAATCCAATTTTCTCTTTAAGAAACGCATCCACAACAATTTCATTCGCCGCATTGAGAACACAGGGCACATTGCCTCCTCTTTCAATGGCGTAATAAGCATATGCCAGATTCCTGAAACGTTCCATGTCGGGTTTCTCAAAAGTAAACACTGGATACAGACTGAAATCGAGTCGCGGAAATGAAGATTGTATCCTGTCAGGATAGGTAAAAGCATACTGAATCGGCAACTTCATGTCGGGCAAACCCATCTGCGCTTTGATTGAGCCATCGTTGAATTGCACCATCGAGTGGATAATCGATTGTGGGTGAACTACAACATCAATTAGTTCTGCGCCCACGCCAAACAACCATTTGGCTTCGATTACTTCAAAACCTTTATTCATCATGCTGGCAGAGTCGATGGTAATCTTGGCACCCATATCCCAGTTAGGATGCTTCAGAGCCTGCGATGGCGTAACATGCTCCAAATCATTCCAGTTGTAAGTACGAAATGGCCCGCCTGATGCAGTGAGTATGAGTTTTTCTATCGGATTTCCTGCTTCACCTGTCAGACATTGAAAAATGGCCGAGTGCTCTGAATCTACCGGTATGATGGTGGCCTTATGCCTGACACACAGCTCGTTGATTAGTTCGCCGGCAACCACCAGGGTTTCTTTATTGGCTAAAGCGATTCGTTTTCCTGCTTTAACTGCTGCAATGGTCGGTTTTAATCCCGAATATCCAACCATAGCGGTAAGTACTATATCCACTGCATCCATGGAAGCCACCTGCGCTATGGCATCGGCTCCGGCATAAACCTGAACAGGCAAATCGGCTAACTGCTCTTTAACTGTCTGATACAATGACTCATTGGCAATGACCACCATGGCAGGAACAAATTTCCGGGCCTGGGCAATCAGTAATTCAGCATTATTTCCGGCGGTAAGGGCAAAAACCTCATATCTATCAGGATTGGCTTCAATAACCTCCAGCGCCTGTGTCCCAATGGAACCGGTCGAACCCAAAATCGCGATTTGCTTCCTCGAATCTGCCACTGAATAATAGATTTAGAATATGATTACTTCTTCCGGATTAACAGGCTTACCTTGTTTCCAAAGTTCGAATATAAAATGGTTGCCGCTTTTACGTTCAACGGATTCTCCGGTAAAGGCAATAACTTCACCTGCCCTGACAATATCTCCCGGGCTTTTCAATAAAGAAGTATTATTTTTATAAATCGACAGGTAGTTGTCGTCATGCTGCACATGAATTACCCAACCATATTCGAATGAAAAACCGGTATAAACAACTGTTCCCTTGGTAACACTTACCACCGATTCGTTGGCAGGGGTCAGAATTGAAATACCAAATTGTTTTTCACTGAGATTGAAAGTAGAAGAAATAATACCTGATGTTGGTTTGAAAAAGACTAAAACATTGGGATTGTCTGTAGTTGTCAACGCTGAAAGATTGAATTTTTCTTCTCTTTCATATCGCTCAACAAATTCTCTTTCAGCCTTGGATATTTCCATCAGCACTTCTGCCCTTTCCTTCAATGAGATTGAATCGAGCGAAGGCAACGAATCGTTCAATATCTCACCGCTGATGATACTTTTCAACACATCAAGATAAGTAGCCTGCAAACTCATCTCCTGTAGGAGTGAATCAACCTGCATAGCTTCATTAATAATGGTGGTGCGATCTCCTGAACCAACATATCCGGGCAGGTAAAACTTAACAGGAGTAAACACAATCAATAAAGTGAGAATCAGAAAGGTAATAAGAGTAAAAAGAGAAGCCAACAGGAACACACTGAAACGCGAGAGTCTGACATGCCATGACTCTTCGAGCGTATTTTCGTTCAATACAGTTATCTTGTATTTGAAACGAATTTTCTGAAAAAAATGCGACCAGTTGTTTTTCTTCTTTTTCATCACCTGATATTCTCTCCGCCTGAAATGCGAACTAAGACCTGCAAAAGTATATTATTTTGCGTGATTCACAAAGTTAAAAAGCCCAAACGACAAAAGGGTTTGAGCTTCTTAACAATTTGATAGCGTGTAAGCTGACGATTACAGTGCTCCTCCGATGAGGATTAGCACGAGCAATGCAAGGATAGCATAAAGTTCGGGGAATACAGCCAAAATCATGGTTGTTCCAAAAACATTATGACCAGATCCGATGGCTGCGATACCATTGGCACATACCTGAGCCTGACGAATTGAGGAGAAAAGTCCTACCAACCCAAGACCAAGTCCGGCACCAAAAATAGCCGCTGCATTAATCCAGCTAATATCGGCAATAAGATAACCACTGAGCATGAAGTATCCAACAAACCCGTAAAGTCCCTGCGACGAAGGTAAGGCTGCCAGTCCGATATATGATCCTGTAGCACCCGGATTTTTCTTGAGCGCACCTACAGCTGCATTTCCTGCAATGGTAACACCGTATGCACTTCCTGTTCCTGAAAGCCCGATCATCAATGCAATTCCTAAATAAGCTAAAACAATTGGTTCCATAATTTTCAAATTAATGTATTATATCTATTTATTTTCTTTTTGTATCCTAAATTTATTTCAAATATCGGTTTTGGCTGTTTTAAAAGGCTTGTATGCCTTACCTCCACCTTCAAATCCTGTATTCTTGTAAAACTCCACAAAGGTCAGACGAATCGGGTGAACGAAAGCACCAATCAAACAGAGTCCAAAATTGATGGTATGTCCCACCAGCAAAATCAACAACACCAGGAACCATCGTGCAAAAGGATCAACGCCTGAAGTCAGATCGAAGGCCAGCGTATTAAACACACCACCAAGGATGCTTCCCGTGAGTCCGAGCGCGAACAAACGAATATACGAAAGTGTATCACCCAACAGACCTGTTGCCATATTGTAGGTATTCCAGAGCGCGGAACCTACATTGCTGAAAATATTTTTCCCCGGAGAATTGTAAAACAGGATAACCAAAGCACTTAACCCGAGTACTCCGTAAAGCACATAGAGCAGCACTCCCTCTAACGCAACTCCTGCGGCTGGCAATCCGAGATAAAGAATGCCTGAAACAATGAGTATTACCCAGGCAAGATGCGAGGCTGCATGAGCGAATCCATGTTGTTTGTTCACTTTCATGACCCTTACAATCATTCCGAAAAGGATTTGTATCACCCCTATCACAACGGCTAACAACATCATGGGGTTATATCCTCCAAGCATTTCTCCGTAATTCGACTCAGTCAGGAAAAGTTGTTTTACTCCTGAAAGCCATTTCCACTCTAACTGATCGAGGGCAACGCCAAAGAATGAGCCGGTTACCAAACCAACAATCACCGTCATACCACCAAGATACTGCCCCAGCGTCAACAATCCGCGCATCGAGTCGCGCGACCTTGGTTTAAGCCAGGTTGCAACGGCAAGAACAATGAGTCCGTATCCACCATCGCCCAAACACAATCCAAAAAAGAGCATAAAGAAAGGCGCCAGGAATGGTGTTGGATCAAGTTCTCCGTAATTAGGCAAGGAAAAGAGCTCGGTAATTGGTTCGAAGAGTTTCGAATAAGAATTGTTTTTCAGTTTCACAGGAATGTCTTCGTTCACATCCGGATCGGTTGCTTCGAAATATACTGATTCCTGTTTCAATACTTTGAGCAGGTTTTCTTCTGATGGCACCGGACAAAATCCTTCAAGCACCATCACTTTTTCTTCTGCTTCCCTGGTAGTATAGAGGTTGACTTTGATCCAGTCGATATTCCCCTGATTGGCATCCATCAGTTCTTTCAATGAAGAAATGGCATCGGGAGCCATTTTCACAAAACGATCCTCAATAGCAGCAATTTCTTCTCTTAGTGCATCCTGTTCAGCTTTCAACTCTGAAAAATTGCTTTCATTCAAATGCACAGGTTCTGCATCAATAACAGGATGGATATCTTCGCGAAGAATAAGTGCGAAATAGATGCTGCCTCCATCTTTGACAATCTCAAACAACTCGTATTCAGTTTCCCATTCGGGTTTGAAACGACTTAACTGACAACTGAAAAGTCTGACATAAAGACCACTTTGTTCCAGTTCGCTGATTTGTTTAAAACTGTAATCTCCAAAAACCGACATCCTGTCGATTTCCCTGTCGAGCAGACTAATTCTTTGACTGATAGCTTCGCGTTTCGATTGAAGCGACTCTACTTCAGCAAGTGCCAACACCCCATCCTGTTCGGTAAAATTGCGTGCCGAGGGGATGTTTTCAGGGTACTTATAGTTTTTCATCAACTGCATGGCATTGTTGATGCGCGATGCGAGTTGCATTTTTTCGCGAAGAGCGTCGTTTTCAGCAATTCCTTCAGTTTTCTCTTTAACATGCAACACACCTGCTTCCCTTATTTTCTCAAGGAAATCACTGTACTGACGATGATAAATCAGGAAGGAATATTTTCTCATTTTCACTATCATAAGCCTTCCTCCTTCAGTTTTTGCTGTCGTGATTTTACGATTTTCTGCGATGATTTGGAGAGATTCTCTTCATCTTCCATGAATCGTTTTATTTTGATAATGGCTTCTTCATACCCCGGAATCTGTACTTTCTCGAAGAGATTCACCTTCTGGGTTGTTTTCTTTCTGGCATACTCCAACAAATTCAGTTTGTGGAGGTAAAACTCCTGCTCGATGCCAACCTGAGCCAAATCCTTCAGCTGAGCCAAACCTTCGGCAAACCATTTCGGGGAATTGAACAAACTGTAGGGTTTGATATCATAAGCCACCTCATCAAGCACAGGTATACGCACTCCGGCAATTTTCTTCACGCTCATCTTCACATCCTCAACACTCAACAATGAGGTATCGAACTCTCCCCACAAAGCAAGCATCATGTCGTATGAAGCAATGCGACTTTCGATTTCCTCTTCAAGTTTTTTGATGTCGTCCTTGGCTTTCTTTACCTCCATGCGCAGGGCACTTTCCTTGTTTTTAATAGTAGGAAGTGCACGTACCCGCATCTTCAGATTCTTTTCGAGAGCCTGCAACGACGTTTTATTGTACTGAAACTGTATTGCCATTTAATCCATTCATTTATTACTGAAGAAAAACTGTGTTTTAGTTCTTCGCCCAGTATTTTTCCACAAGATCTTGTTTGATACTTACTTCTGCAGGATTGAAATGGTCGGCAAACATTTCCCAGGCCACATCCAACATCGCATTGGTATCAATATTTACATCAATAGCCAGTAATTTATTCGAATAATCCTTGGCAAAAGCTAGCGTTCTCTCGTCATATTCGGTGAGGTCGAAACCATTCTCCAGCTTTGTCTTGGCATTGGCAGCATCAGCAAAGAGGCGAACCGCAGCATTCATCACCTGCGGATGATCCTCGCGGGTTTTCTTTCCGATTACCAACTGCTTCAGACGGGAAAGTGAACGGAACGGATCGACGATAACCTTACCAACGTCGGTATCACGACGCAGGAATAGCTGACCTTCAGTAATATAACCGGTATTATCCGGAATAGCATGGGTGATATCTCCACCTGAAAGGGTTGTTACCGCAATAATCGTAATTGAACCGCCTTCGGGGAACTGTACGGCTTTTTCATAAATCTTCGCCAAATCGGAATAAAGAGAGCCCGGCATAGAGTCTTTGGATGGTATCTGATCCATACGATTCGATACAATCGCCAAAGCATCAGCATAGGAAGTCATGTCGGTAAGCAACACCAGCACTTTCTCGTTTTTATCTACTGCGAAATACTCTGCAGCTGTCAGTGCCATATCCGGAATCAGCAGACGCTCCACCGGGGGATCTTCGGTGGTATTCACAAAACTCACAATTCTGTCGAGCACACCGGCATTGCTGAAAACATTTTTAAAATAGAGGTAGTCGTCATTGGTCAATCCCATTCCGCCAAGGATAATTTTATCAGTCTGAGCCCTGAGAGCCACATTGGCCATAACCTGATTGAAAGGTTGATCGGGGTCGGCAAAGAAAGGAATTTTTTGTCCTGATACCAGGGTATTATTCAGGTCGATACCTGCAATACCGGTAGCAATCAACTCCGAAGGCTGCTTACGACGCACAGGATTCACCGAAGGACCGCCGATCTCACGCTCCTCGCCTTCCACATCGGGACCGCCATCGATAGGGTCGCCAAATGAATTGAAGAACCTGCCCGAAAGCTGTTCGCTTACTTTGAGAGATGGAGCTTTTCCAAGGAAAATCACCTCTGCATTGGTAGGAATACCTTCGGTACCACCAAAAATCTGCAGTGTAACTTCATCACCCATAATCTTCACTACCTGAGCCAGTTTGCCGTTTACGGTAGCAAGCTCATCGTTGCCCACCCCGGTTGCATGCAGCGAGCATGTAGCCTTGGTTATCTGGGTAATTTTCGTATAAATTTTCTGAAATGCTTTAGTTGCCATTATATTATTGCTTGCATTATTAACACTTTATTTTCTTTTCTCCGAAAGCAGTTTACCCAACTCCTTTTGGTACTTTTCGAAGGCTTCCGACTTGAATTCAGAATAGTTCATCTGTTTGCAAACGTTGATAATTTTCTTGAAGTAGTCCATTACTTCGGTGAAAACACTGAATTCATACTCGGATTTGCAAATATCCATCACCAGGTTCAACATATATTCCTGGCGATCAAGCGGACAAACCGAGTCGATTTTATCAAATGCATCCTGCTGAAGGATAACAAAATCGATGATCTCCGATTTCCAGAATGTAAGGTGATATTCCATGGGCACACCATCATCCCCGAGAATATTGATTTGCTCCTGCACCTCTTTACCGCGTTGAAGCATGGTTTTCATTTCATTCACCTTGGAAGTCCAGTCGGGCGAAATCTTTTCAGAGATATACTCTTCAAATTCGGGATATTCGATATATTTTGAATAACTATCGATAGGATTCACTGCCGGATATCGCTTGCGGTCGGCACGCGCCTGTTCAAGTGCAAAGAAACAGCGGGCAGCTTTTTTGGTACTTTCAGTCACAGGCTCTTTCAGGTTACCACCGGCTGGTGATACTGTACCTATGAAAGTAATTGAACCCGTTTTACCATTCTTCAGGTAAACATAACCGGCGCGACTGTAGAAGTTGGCAATAATTGCTGAAAGGTCCATCGGGAAGGCATCCTGACCCGGAAGTTCCTCCATACGGTTACTCATTTCGCGCAATGCCTGTGCCCATCGTGATGTGGAGTCGGCCATCATCAACACCCTCAATCCCATTGCACGATAATACTCAGAAATTGTCATGGCAGTATATACTGAAGCTTCACGCGATGCAACCGGCATATTCGAAGTATTGGCAATAATGATGGTACGTTCCATCAGCTTGCGTCCGGTATGCGGATCTTCCAACTCAGGGAATTCCACGAAAATCTCCACCACCTCGTTGGCACGTTCTCCACAGGCAGCAATAATAACGATATCGGCTTCGGCCTGTTTTGAAATTGCATGCTGCATCACCGTCTTTCCGGTACCAAAAGGACCCGGGATGAATCCTGTTCCACCTTCAACAATTGGATTGGCAGTATCTATGGTGCGAACACCTGTTTCGAGCAATTTGTACGGACGTGGCTTACTGGCATGTATGTTAATCGCCTTTTTCACAGGCCATTTCTGCACCATCGTAACTTCTATATCTTTTCCATCTGCATCAGTAAGTACAGCGATGGTATCCTGAATCCTATAACTGCCTTCGGGGACAACACTTTTAACAGTATATTTTCCTTCAAACACAAATGGCACCATGATTTTATGAGGTTGGTGGTTTTCATCCACCTCTCCCAGCCAACCGGCGGCTTCAAGAACATCTCCCGGTTGAGCGATGGGTTTAAAATCCCACAATCTCTCGGTATCGAGCGGGAAATTATACTCACCACGCTTCAGGAAAATACCGGTAAGACGATCCAGGTCATTTTGCAGTCCGTCGTAATTCCTCGACAACAAACCCGGTCCGAGCGTTACCTCTAGCATGTGACCATTAAATTCAACCTGATTTCCTACTTTCAAACCACGGGTGCTTTCAAACACCTGCACGAAGGCATTCTTACCCGTAACCTTCAGCACTTCTGCCATCAGTTTCTCGGAACCAAGCTCAATGTATGCAATTTCATTCTGAGCTACCGGCCCGTCAACTTCAACGGTTACCAGGTTCGAAATAATTCCTTTTACTATTCCTTTTGTTGACATACTTATATTGTCATATTGCTGTCGCGATAAAAAATAAATACTCCACGACAGATTTATTATTGATTATTCTTTATTTGAGATTCGCTTCGTCTTTCAGACTTCTTAAAAGATTACGGAACACTTCCGACCCTCTTTCGACGGTAAGAAGTTTCCATCGCTCTATCATTTCGACACGCAGAACGAACGCAAGGACTTTCTCCACGCTGAAATAATTGAAGAACGTATTTTCCTCTAACCACTCCCAACGCAAAGCATCCAGCTTTCTCTCCCTATCCAGCAAATTATCCTCATCTGCTATTCTCATCACCAGTTCGAGTTGGTCGAACATGCCCGACAAACCAAAATCGCGTGCATTGCTGTTGCGCAGGGTATGAGCCACCTCATTATCACCCACAACCAGCGATTTAATATCGTATCCAAATTTGCGGCAAGCTATGGCTGCAAGCAGGTTATTCAAATTGAGATTGAATTCGAACCACTTCTGCAGAAACTGATTCTCTGATTTCATGGCATAATCATAATATAAACCTGCCAGCAAATCTTCCTTCGAAAGTGCTTTATCATTAAACTCTTCTTCCTGGGTAAGCATGTAAAAAGTATGCATAAAAGGCAGGAGTCTTGCATCGGAAGGGTTATCATGATCACGCATCAGGGCAATCAATTGCTCCCAGTCGTCTTTATCAAGATTACCGTATTCATTCAGTTCAGCATCTCTGTTCTTCAAATAGGCAAGCAGATTGTCGTTATCATAACGAGAGAAAAGCAAGCGTAACAGATTTCCATCCTTTTCGGTCAGTTCATCCAATAATTCCTGTTTTAGAACAGAAACCGACTGTACCCCTTTCATATCTTCGGGATGAATATCCGGCAAACCTGCTATGAGACAATAATAATTCATTCTTTCGAAATTAATTTCTGAAAATGTTGGTTTCGGGAAATCAATATCCCTGTCAAATTGTTTCCGCGGAGTATATTAAAGAGCAGCGCTGATTAATTTGCCTGCAAACCTCCGGGCTAATCAGTTAAAATAACATTTCAATAAGTTTGGGACGAAGAAATGCCTTGAAATATGCCATGAACTCTTCATCACCGAAAGTTATTTTGAAACCTTCCTTTGAGGGCTGCACACTAAAATCAGCTTTGATAGAGTTTGCGCTGCTAATCTTAACCCCTTTGTTCAGCAATTCTTTCGCATTAGCTGCAAAGTAAGCTGTCAGAGCTTCAGCATCTTTAGCCTCAATGGTAACCTCTTGATTTTTCGCCCACTCCTGAACCAGGGTTAAAATGGTTTTTTGCATGAAGGTTTTATCTGCTGTGGCAGCTTTCACCGAATCAGAAACTATCGTTCCGGTAATAAGATTCGCGATTTCTGTTTTAAGGGCATCGACCGACTGGCGTGCAAAAAGTTTGAGTTCCGATTGGGTATTGCGCGTCAGCTCTTCGGAACGAGACTCTGCCTGAGTAACAATCTGAGCCGCTTCATTGCGTGCTTTTGTCAGAATCTGGTCTGCCTCCTTTTTGGCATTTTCAATAATAGCCTGGGCTTCTGCCTTACCTTTCTCAACACCTTCTGAATAAATTTTTTCGGTAAGTTCCTGTAATTTAGTGTTCATTATGTAGATTGTTTTATTGGGCTGTAGAAAATAAAAAATCCCCCGCAAAATTAAGTTTTTATCCTGAGACAGGAAATATTTTTAAAAAAAAGTAATGAATTTAATTTTTACTAAAAAATTTTACATTATTTTTGCATCGTTCACCTTTTAATATGGAATTATAACTTTATTTTAGATTTTCATATCAAAATCTGATTGCACCTTAGTTTTGGCACCGTGTTTGCAAACAAATAAACCGGATAAATGTTTACTTAATATAAATGACAATCTTAAAAAACGCAAAATTTATGAAAACCAGAATCTTCCTTCTATTTGTTTTTATCGGACTTGCAACGTATTCGTTTGCACAATACAGTCCCCAAAAACCCAACATTAAATTCGGACCAAAGTTTGGTATCGACCTCAACGCTGACCCAAATAATCTTGATGGAATTGTCGATCAGGCAAATGAAAGTCTGAGTGAAGGCTATCAGTTTGGGGCATTTGTTCAATTTGGCAAAAGGCTCTACATTCAACCAGAGTTTTATTATTCAATTTTGAAAATTTCTGAAACAGAAAATTTCGAAAGTATTCGTGTACCGGTTCATCTCGGATTGAAATTATTGGATATTGGATTGGTTAGTCTGCACATTACCGGCGGTGCTCTGTATGAGCAACCGACCAAGACCGATTTCGCTTTCAAAGTTGAAGATCTAAGGTATCAGTTCGGCGTAGGTGTTAACATTCTCGGATTTATAACAACCGATTTGCGTTACACTTTCAACAAGGGCGAAACATTAGGCGAGCAAATTACCAACTTTACTGAAAAAGGCGGTCTTATTAACTTCACCGTAGGATTAAGACTATAAAGACTTTGGTGCATCAAACAAAAAAACTCCGGCCATTGACGACCGGAGTTTTTTTTGGTGATTCAGCTGGGGCTCGAACCCAGGACCCCATCCTTAAAAGGGATGTGCTCTA
>CAYMDE010000005.1:0-38226 GCA_964389115.1 uncultured Paludibacter sp.
AATTCATCAATGAAAGGTAATAATTGATTAGACGAAAATTCCAACAAATATAAAAATTCATGAAGAACGCATATAAAATAGGTTGTTTGATGTTGGGTCTGCTGTTTTTGTTTCCCAACTTAACACAGGCTCAGGAAAGAACAATTATTAGTGGTGTGGTAACCGACAGGGCAGGTGAGCCCCTGATTGGTGCAACTGTTATCGAGTTGGATAACGAAAACCGTACATTGTCGGGAGCAACCACCGACTTTAACGGTAATTTTACACTGAGTGTGAGAAATCGAAACAACACATTGTCAGTTAGATATATAGGTTTCGTTGAACGTAAAGTTGTTCCCGGAGATCAACGTTTTCTGAGGGTAACTTTACAGGAAGTAACACAGGATTTAACAGAGGTGGTTGTAACAGCACAGGTTCAACGTAACATCGGTGGTTTGATGATTGACGAACGCGACCTTTCAATGGCTGTTTCACGTATTTCGACCTCTGAGCTTGAAGGTGTACACGCCTCATCCATCGATGATGCTTTGCAGGGACGACTATCGGGTGTGGATATTATTGGTAGTACAGGTAACCCGGGCGGTGGAATGTCGATTCGAATTCGCGGTCTAACCTCACTGAGCGGAAACAATCAGCCTTTGATTGTGGTTGATGGTATTCCAATGGAAACTAATATAGGCTCATCATCCAACTTCGACTTTGCCACAGCTACTGAAGAGGAATTTTCTCAAATGTTGAATATCCCTCCATCAGATATTGAAGATATCGTTGTGTTGAAAGATGCTGCTGCTGCCGCTATTTACGGTTCGCGTGCTGCTAATGGTGTTTTGATGATTACCACCAAACGTGGTAGTATTCGTCCGCCAAAAATTGATTTTCAAACAACTTTCACCGTCAATGCTCCCAGAAAACCAATGCCAACATTATCGGGTTATGAGTATGTGACTCTGGTTAACGAGGCCATGTTTAATGCCGGCAGGGTTTTAAATCCGGCTACAAATCCTGAGTTTGCTTACGACCCAAACAATCCGGAGTATTTCTACAATTATAATCATAACACCGACTGGGTAGGTGCGCTGACAAGAACCGGTTTTGCGCAAGATTATAATGTTTCGCTTTCGGGAGGTAGTAGTAAAGTGCGTTATCGCTTTTCAGCAGGTTACTGGGATGAAACTGGTACTTCCATCGGAACAGGTTTCAATCGTTTAAATACCCGTGCCAACCTCAACTACACGGTTTCTGATAAACTACGCTTTGTGGCGGATATCGCTTATACACATTCAAACAGGATAGGCAACTTTATCCCTGAAGCATCGAATAATATCACTGGTGACTTGTGGAACAGGGCTTATATCAAAATGCCGAATCAGAGTATATATTATTATAATATATTCGGAGAGCAAACATCACAGTACTTCACCCCATACACCAACATTCAGGGACGGTATCCAACAGTGTATAACCCTGTTGCCATGGCCCACGACAGTCATGTGAACAGAACCAGCGACAGTGCAACTCCCAAATTCTCCCTGATTTATGATATCAATCAGCAATTACAATTTGCTTTCGATATCGGCTTGTCGATTAACAACAACAAATCGCAGCTATATCTGCCGCAAACAGCAAGTGGATTGGAGTGGAACAATGCCAGCACCAACTGGGCAGCTGATCGCGACGACGATTCATTTACCGTGCAATCGTACACCAAACTTCGCTGGATCCCTGAGTTCAAGGATAGAAATACACACAGAATGATTGGTTTGATTGGTTTGAATACCTATGATAGCCGCGGAAATACTTATTCCGTATCGAGTAGTAACCTGCCTTCCATCATGTTGCAGGATCCTTCAATTTCTTCCAGGGTTTTTCCCAGTGGATCCATTTCATCAGGATTCTCTCAGGCACGCCAGTTGTCGATGTACGCCAACCTGAATTATACTTACCTCGATCGCTATATTATTTATGGTAGTATCCGTACTGATGGCGACTCGAAATTTGGTAAAAACTACCGTTGGGGATGGTTCCCTGCTTTGTCGGGAAGATACCGTATCTCAGGTGAGAAATTCATGAAGGACATCAGTTGGCTCGACGATCTTTCGTTCCGTGCTTCCTGGGGTTTGAATGGTAACCCTCCTCGCAGCGATTATATGTTCTTTAGTCAATACAGCAACTTTGACTGGAGTTATATAGGTAACACAGCGACCCTTCCGGTTTCAATTTCGCTTGATAACCTGCACTGGGAAATAACTTCGCAAAATAACTTTGGTATTAACTTCGTGGGTTTCAATAATGCAGTTAATATCGAATTTGAATTGTACCGCAAAACAACCATCGACGGTATTGGTAATACAGCGCTGCCATCTTCTTCGGGATTTGCTTCAGCAACTATGAACCTCAATACCATTGAGAACAGGGGATGGGAATTCAGTGTGAACAGTACTCCATATCGCAATAAAGACTGGAGGGTTGACTTCAATTTCAATGTGGCACGTTCTCAAAACTTCCTGCGTAAACTTTCTGAATACGCAACAACAATTTCAGGAACCTGGCAATCCAACGGTTCTTATCTTGAAAGATATGAATTGAATCAACCATACGGGTCGTTCTACGGATATAAGTACGACGGAGTTTACCTCAATTCTCAGCAAACCATTGCTCTGGACAAGAAAGGTAATCCGATTTATACCATGGCGCCTAATGGTCAGATGATGCCTGTTTACATGCGTTTCAATTATCCTTCAATCGGATATGTGTTCCAGCCCGGTGATGCCCGCTATGTGGATATCAACAACGATGGAAATATCAACTTACAGGACGTGGTTTGGTTGGGCGACCTTAATCCGTTGTTCACCGGAGGTTTCGGTCCTACCATTCGCTACAAAGGTTTTAGCTTGAGTAACTGGTTCCATTTCCGCTACGGTAACAGCATCATCAACATGACCCGTATGAATATGGAAAAGATGTATAACTTTGATAATCAAAGTAAGGCAGTGCTTCGCAGATTTACTGTGCCTTTTGAGCCGGGAACGGAAGATCAGGCTCCGGATAATCTTTTACCACGTGCATTATTTCAGCAGGGATACAACTGGTTGGGTTCCGACAGGTTCGTGGAAGACGGGTCGTTCCTTCGCTGGAAAACAGGAACTCTCAGATATAGTTTGCCCAGAAAAATTGCCAATGCACTGGGCATAGAAGATATGAATATGTGGATGACCATGCAGAATATATACGTATGGACCAATTATACAGGTCAGGATCCCGAGGTTGGCAGCAACGGTAGAGATGCCTCTCGCACTCCTCGTCCGTATCAGTATACCATGGGTTTAAAAGTAGGTTTCTAATTATTAATGTTTTGCAGATATGAAAAGTAAATATATTCTGATATTCAGTATCGCACTTTCTTCGATATTTTCTTCCTGTTCGGATTATCTGAATCTGGAACCCGTTGATGGTGTGATTGTGAGCCGCTTCTGGCAGAACAAAGAAGAGGTGCGTGATGCGCTGATGGGTTGTTATGCGAGTATGATGGTTACCGATGTGATGGAAAATTATATTATTTGGGGTGAGTTAAGGGCCGACTTGATAAAACCGCGCGTAAGTGCTTCAAACTTGTCAGCTTTGAGCAACTTCCAGAATGGAGATATATCTTCCACCATGGGTTTCTGCCATTGGGGAAATTTTTACAGGGTAATCAACAATTGTAATACGGTATTGCATTTTGCGAAACAAACACAGCTAATAGATGATTCATTCACTGATCAGTTGTTGGCTGAGTATGAAGCTGAGGCAACAGCCATCAGAGCATTGATGTATTTCTATTTAGTTCGTACATTCAGAGATGTGCCATACATAACACAGGCTTCTTTGAGCGATGCGCAAAACTTCAAAGTTTCCACAACCAAAGGGGAGCAAATCCTGGATTCACTTATTAATGATCTGAAAAAAATTGATCGCCTGCAGAATGGAACCAATCGTGGTATTCCGTTCAGCTATGGTTCTGATGTGCGTCATAATAAAGGTCGCTTTACAGTATGGAGTGTTAAAACACTGCTTGCTGACATTTATCTTTGGAAAGGAGATTATGCCAATTGTGTGAACGAACTGAATCAGGTAATGAATTCAGGTCAGTTTACCTTATTCCCGGTTTCAAGTGAGGCTATCGAAGATGAAGATATATTTGGCAACAAATTTACCGTGTATTATCCTTCAGAAGGTGATGCCGATAATATGTTCCTCTCGATGTTTGTTAACGGAAATTCTGTTGAAAGTATTTTTGAACTTCAGGTTGGTACTGATTATCAGAATCCTTATTACAACATGTTCAATCCTATCAACGGAAGCATTGTTGCCAACATGGAAGTGCTTTCCTCTGATGGGTTATTCCCTCCTTCCGCATTAGACAGAGGCTGGTATGACATTAGGGGTGAAGGATTCAGTTATCGCCAGGGATTTGTTTGGAAGTGGATTGGGACATCGCGTTCTTCATATACATTCCGTCCTAATGGCATGTCGCACAGCAACTGGATTTTCTACCGACTTGCCGATGTTTACCTGATGAAAGCAGAAGCACTTTGTCAGCTTGGAAAACAAAGCGGTGATCATGCTTTGTTGGAACAATCTCTCGAATTAGTAAAAGCAGTAAGAGCACGGGCAAGTGCACCTGAAACAACCAATGAGATTTTGGATGAAACCAACATCAATCCGGATGCGCTCGAAAAGTTCATCCTGCTTGAAAGAGCACGTGAGTTGGCACACGAGGGAAAGCGTTGGTTTGATGTGTTACGTCATGCCAAGCGCAATGATTATGCAGGAATCGGATATCTGGTAGATCTTGCAACAGCTGCTGCAAGTCCGGATAAAGTTTTTAGTTTAACCAACAAATGGATAGGTAACTTCAACAGTCACTACCTGCCAATACACGAAAACGAGTTACGAATCAACGAAGCCCTGGTGCAAAATCCATTTTACAGAAATTGATATTTTAAAAGACAAAATAGTAGTATGAAAACTTTCAATAACATACGAAAAGGGAATCCCCTCATGATGTTGCCGCTGATTGCATTTTTAGCGATTATCATGCTTACTTCCTGTGAGAAGGATATGCAAGGAAAAATCTTTCAGGTAGCTGATATTGCTATGATAGATGAGGTTCTCGAGAACAAAGGAGATACATTATCAGCCTTCTTAAGCATTGTTGATAAATCGGGTTTGCGTGGAACTATTCACGCTTATGGAACCTATACCCTGTTTGCACCAACCAACGAAGCTGTAAACAAATTTCTCTCCGACAGAGGATTAACTCTAAGTCAACTATCCGATGTACAGGCTGCGGATATCGTTAAGTATCACTTAATTGCCGATACCATCACAACCAACGATTTCGTGGATGGTCGTTTGCCCATGATCAATTTCAGTCGCCGCTACATCACCACTCAAACTGTTGCCGACCCTTCAGGAGTACATGTGCTGATTAATCGTCAGGCAAAACTGGTTGAGCGTGATATCCGTGCCGGTAACGGTTTTGTTCATATAGTGGACAATGTATTATATCAAAACCCATTGACAATCAGCGAGGTGGTAGAGTCACTTCCTGAGAATTTCTCATTCTGGAAAGAGGTTTATAATGCATCGGGAATTAAAGATCTCATCAAACAAATCGAGGCTCAGGTTGATGATGCTGTATTTACCTGTTTCATTCAGGATAATGATGCTTTTTCCAATGCCGGAATTAACTCGATGGCCGACCTGATGGTTGAGTTGAGAGATAAGAACAGTGAAATAACCGATGACGATATATTGTTGCGCAATTATGTGGCATATCACATGGTTTCCGGATTCCGCTATGTGGTAGATTTAATGAATCTTTCATCGCTGCAAACTTTAGTTGACGGGGAAGTGATAGTGTTGAAAAAGGATGGTACAAGGGTTTTGCTCAACGAATTTTTGATTGGTGGTGTATTGGAACCCGGAGTGCCTGTGAACCGTCAAAGTATCTATACCGACTACTCTTGTGCAAATGGTGTAATCCATCATATTGATGGTAATATTCAGATTGTTAAGCGAAGTGCCTTCAGAGTGTATTGGGATATTGCAGAACAGCCCGAACTAATGGCGATGAAAAACTTCAGAAGAGCCGGAGCTAATATTGTTATTGATAATACCGACCTCGAAGGAGTAAGATGGGAGAAGACTTTTGCAACTGACCAAATTACATATACCTGTTTTGGTTTGCCATTGTCGATAGGTGTTGAGCAGAATTATGCTTTTGCAGATTACTTCCGCTTCCGACTTTCAACCAATACCATGAAATGGATTGAGTTTAAAACTCCGGTACTTGTACCCGGAACATACAGGGTTTGGTTCTCGTTCCGTGGTTTGCCTGATAACAACAGACAACAAATCAGGACAATATTTAAACAAACCGGCCATGAAGATCAACAACTGGGGGTAACCACCACAACTTACAACAGAAATCCGGGATCTTATGGTTTAAGCGCTTGGGATAGTGAATTCTTCCAAAAAGCTATACTTGATGGTTACAGGACCCATATGATTAACTCCAACAATTTCTGGGATAACCGAAATGTGTGTATGGCATTGGGTATCATTCAGGTTCATGCAACCGGTCAGCATACCCTGAGAATGGAACCATTGCTGGCTACGCAATTTATTACGAACTGGGATCAATTCTTATTTATCCCGATTGATGAAGATCAAATCTGGCCAAAACAGGACATTCCCGGTAAGATGATTTATGAGGATACACCTTTATGTGAGATTTATCCTTACAGAGAATGTACGGTTCCTGATCCGCAAGACTAATATAAATACGAATTACAAGCTTTCATAGTACTGAAAAACAATATAATACATATGAGGTCAATCTTAAAATATATTCCATTTGCTTTGATAGCAGTATTGTTAACCGCCTGCGATGCTCAGTGGGATTCGCATATCAAGCCCGGAGAGATGAAGGGCAAGACAATCATGGAAATGCTGAAGGAGCATCCCAAAACAACCCTTTTCGCGGCAGCGGTAGAAAAAGCAGGTTATGCCGATTTGCTCTCGGGCGATAAAGTGATTACTGTTTTCGCTCCTGCCAACGAGGCTTTGTCGGGTGTGGATATGAATGATGTTGAGGGACTGAAGCACGTCCTCAGAAATCATATTGCCTTTGCTGCATACAGCATGACTGACGGGTCGTTTTCTACTTCTTTTGTGGAGATGTTAAATGCTAAAAATGCAACTACCAAACCGTGGAGCATAGGTGGTGTTGCAGTTTCTGCTCAAACAGGCAATCACAACTTATCGCTTCGTAATGGCGTATTACACATCGTTGAAGGTGTGATTCCTTTTCAGAAAAACATTTGGGAATACCTCAGGCAATTTGATACTAACAAGCAGATTCAATTCATCAAGAAACAGGATAGCAGAATCATGGATATGGAAAGAAGTATCCAGATTGGCGTGGATCCACGCAGTGGTCGTCCGTTATACGATACCATCTGGATTGACATCAACCCTTTCTTGTTAGCTTACCCATTGAACGATGAATCGAAACGCTTTAGCTTTGTATTGATGCCCGAAGCTTCAACAGATCGCATCGAAGCAAAATATGCGAAGTATTTCAGGAAAGATAATGCTGTCATACAGGACTCGATTGTACGTTCCGAGTTGTTGAAGGATTGTATTTTACTTCCGGTTGAGATAACTGCAGATGGAAGGTTTAGCTCGGTTGATGGCGTGTTGATGGATGTTAAGTTGACAGATATTCAACAGGTTTATGAAGCTTCAAACGGTACCGTATATGTTGTTTCTGATGCTGACGTGAAGGTTTTTGAGAATAAAGTTAAAACCATCATGATTGAAGGCGAGGACTTCTTTAGTCATTTTTCAAACAATGCCAACTCGTGGTTATTGCGTGAACGTCCCACATTAAGTGGTGGAAGAGATATGGTATCGAACAGTCCGACCACCTATATTGAACAGTATGTTTACAGCGATGCAGATACTACTATAGTTGTCAATATTAACAGAACTTTTGTTCCCAACAGCACGTCGAATGTGGGTAACGTGAATAACGTATATATCGAATATCGTCCTGTAATTAATTCGGTGCCATATAAAATGTATTGGTCGGCTTATAACGACTATCCGAGTAATATCAATCTGCCTGTTTCGCTGAGTATCAATACAGGCAAACAAACAGTATCAGTAACCACGCATGTAACCGCCAAATTCAGTCAGAAATTAATGATGAGTTTCCCTGATCGTCCGCGGGTACATCGCAACGCATCAACAACGCATATTGTGAATAACTTCAGTGCAAATACCACTTTTGCTTCAAGCCGCTTTGTTGCAGGTGTTCAGGAAGAAAAGCAGTTGAAGCGCTTTAGGTTAAATGATGATCCTACATTGCTTGGTTTCGCACTGTTGAGCAGAAATTTGGAGAATACAGGAGAAGATGATTTCTTTAATGTTTTTACAGGAGAAGATGCCTTTGGAAACAAAGACCAGGTTATCAGTCCGACCTATGGAACAGCCACCATCCTGGTCGCTAATACCACTGAAAACAGAGCATCTAATTCGGGAATGATCTTCGTGGATTATATCAAACTGGTTCCGGTTGTTGATCCAAACGAATAAAGTGAAAGTAAGTGATTTATCAATATAAAATTATCATGAATATCATGAAGAGAATAAAACACATCATTACCATACTTCTGTGTGTTATCAGTTTTTCCGGTTTGAGTGCACAGGCATCTGGTTCCGATAATCATACTGTAAAAGGGGTAGTAAAGAATGCAGAAACCAAAGAGCCACTTTCCGGGATCAGGGTTTCATACCGCAATGTGCGATCGACCCTGACCGACGAGCAGGGAAAGTTCAGTATAAACTTGCCTTCAGGAACAGTTAGTTTACAGGTTTCAGCCCCAAGTTACTCGCCAAAAATTGTTTCGGTGCAGGGAAGAACCGAAATCGAAATTGAGATTTACGATGAAAGTCTTACCAGTTTATTCGATGAATTGGTAACTCCTCGTGGCGAAGTTTCACCGCTTGGACTCACGCATGGCTGGTCGTCGATAACCGAAGATAATATCCTGAGTACTGCAGTAACCAGCGATGCCATTTTGCAGGGTAAGGTATCGGGAATGAACCTCATCCATCGTTCAGGATCACTTGCTTCCGGTTCAAATATTTATATCCGTGGTATAAACACCATGCATGCCGGTACGCAACCGCTATTTATCGTTGATGGAATCCCATATGAAAACAGTATTTACTCTACTTCTTTGTTGGGGAACTATTTTGCGAACCCTCTTACCTCTATTGACAGCAAAGATATTGAAAGCATAACCGTACTCAAGGATGGAACATCGCAGTATGGAGCCAAGGGTGCAAATGGAGTTATTCTTATTCGTACACTGAAAGCCAATGAAATGGAAACACGAATCAATTTCCATTATCATACAGGGATTAATTTTCAACCGTCCCGTATTCCTGTGCTCGGAGCTGCTGATCACAAGTTATTATTGTCAGATGTGTTGCAGTCGCGTGGCATGACAGGCTCAGAAATTATGTCGCTGCCCTACATGGACGAAACAAAGCCTGTGTTACAGCCCTGGGGTTATGAAGGTAACGTGAACTATTACCGTTATGCGAACAATACCAACTGGCAGGATGAGATTTTTACAGCAAGCACGAATCAGAACTACTATATGAACGTTTTTGGAGGTGATAACGTTGCTGTGTATGCGCTTGCCATCGGTTATATGAATCAGCAGGGAATCATCAAAAATAATGATTTTGAACGTTTTAATACCCGTTTTAACGCCAAGGTAAATCTGAGTCAGAAGTTTGAGGTAAATGCCAACATGAGTTTCCTTTTCTCGAACAGAAGTATTGTTGATGAGGGTTTCTCGCCCAACAGGAATCCTATCCTGGCATCATTAATTAAGGCTCCTTTCATGGCATCGCATATCTATAACCCCGAAGGAGCATTATCGCCGGTGGTTGAAGATGTGGACGTGTTCAATAACTCAAATCCTTACGCATTGGTTAACAACAGCGATCGTGCAAACTCTCTTTTCCGTTTCGTTGGAAATTTCGAAGGAGTTTATCGCATCAATCCATATTTGCGGATGAATGCCATCATCGGTGTAAATTTCAACAAGGAAAGAGAAAAAGTGTATTTCCCGAACCGTGGTGTGTATTTCGAAACATCCTCTATCGGTGAGGTGAAAAATATAACACAGCATCGTGTTGACCGTTTACTTTCTATTTATTCTGAGGCTAACCTGAATTACAGCCGTACTTTCAATTATGTACATGCACTGAATTTATGGGGAGGTATGCGTCATCAGTCCAATGAGGCCGAAGACGATTGGGCAAAAACAGCCAATACCGGTTCTGATAGTTTTAAATCGATTTCTTACGGCGACCCCATGTTCCGCACAATTGGCGGTCAGATTAGCAACTGGAAATGGACAAACTTATTTGCTGTGGCAGATTATGGCTATCTGGATAAATATTTCGTGAATGCCACAATTGCTGCTGATGCCTCATCGCGTTATGGTCGCGAAGCTGCCAAAATGATGATGTATCCATCGCTTTCAGCAGCGTGGCTTATAAGTGCTGAGGATTTCATGAGCGGTGTAGAAACAATCGACTATCTGAAGTTGCGTGCTGGTGCCGGACTTTCAGGGAATGATGAAATCGGTAACTACAGTGGTGTCAGACATTATGTCCCACAGAGTTTACTGGGTAATTTCGGATTGGTCAGAGCTAACCTGGTAGATTTGAATCTTCGTCCGGAGCTTTCAGCCAAAATGAGCGTCGGTTTTGATGCTGCATTGATGAACGAGCGTTTAAGTGTTAGCGTTGATTTATATCAAAATCGCGTGAAAGACATGTTGTTACGTATCCCGTTGCCACGCGAGACAGGTTTCCCTTACTACCTGACCAATGCAGGTGAAATGACCAATACAGGTTTCGATATCACTGTTCGTTCCAGAATATTGAACGGGCCGCTGAAATGGGATGCAGGCTTCGTTGCTTCAGCATACCGTAACAAAGTCACCGATTTGAAAGGTCAGGAATATATTACCAATATATCCGGTGCCAAAGTGCTCACCAGGGTAGGCGAATCGGTAGGTGTGTTCTATGGTTACAAAACTGATGGTGTTTTCTCAACGCAGGCGGTTGCTAATGCCGAAGGATTGTATCTGCAAAAAGGTGCAGTTGTTCATCCGTTCGGAGCCGGTGATGTACGTTTTGTGGATCAGGATGGTAACAAGCGTATCGACGAGGATGATATGGTGGTAATTGGTAATCCGAATCCTGATTTGTTCGGTTCAATATTCTCCACACTCAGTTACAAAAACTGGAACCTGAATGTGTTCTTTACCTACTCGTTGGGTAATGATATTTACAACCACACGAGGGCGCAGCTTGAAAATATGTCGGGTTACAACAACCAGACACAGGCAGTGCTTAATCGCTGGAAAGCCGATGGAGATGTAACATCGATGCCACGTGCAACATATGGCGACCCGATGGGCAATGCCCGCTTCTCGGATCGTTGGATAGAGGATGGTTCTTATTTGCGACTTAAATCGCTGACATTATCCTATGATATGAAACTGACGTCAAACATTATCCGCTCATCAACTTTCTTTGTGTCGGCTGATAACCTGTTTCTTATCACTGGTTACAAAGGACTCGACCCCGAATTTGCTTTAGGCACCAGTCCGCTTTACAAAGGTATTGATGCCACCTTTGTGCCTCATGCCCGTACCATTTCCTTAGGTGTTAAATTAGACTTATAATCAGGAACAATCAAGAACAAGATATTATTCAATTACAAATCGTATGAGAACAATCAAAAATATATTTATAGCCCTTGGCCTCTCACTCTCGATAGGCTTCTATTCCTGCGTTGATGTTGATATTGCCGAGGTAGTGGATTATGATGATTTCTACGCAACTTTAGATGATGCCGATGCTGCAGTGATGGGAATCTACGGGAAAGTGATGGGGATAGCCGACAGGTTGGTGGTGCTGAATGAACTGAGAGGCGATATGCTCGATGTAACGCTGAATGCTGACCACGACCTGATTGCTATCAACTTGCATCAGGCTGATGCCGATAATTACTGGGCTGATGTTACCCCGTTTTATGAGGTGATACAAAACTGTAATGATGCCTTGCATAATTTCGATATCATGCTCGAAGAGAGAAGACTGACTCTTGATCAGTATAACGAAAGATACTCGGATATAGGAGCAGTGCGTTCATGGATTTATTATCAGTTAGGAGTTCACTACGGTACAATCCCCTATTATACTGAACCCATAGCCAGTGTAAAAGACCTGAAAACGTTTCAACCACGCATGCTTTCTTTAGATGAACTTATTCCTGAATTGATAAGTTTCATGGAGAGTTTGCCTACCCTGGAAGACTACCGAAACTCGAAATTAATAACCGGAACCATCGACGGTGTTAGTCTGGTACCTTATTTCATCAACAAAAAATGTTTGTTGGGCGATTTATATCTGTTCAATAATGAATATGATAAAGCTGCACAGATTTATCGTCAGGTACTTGCCAGAACAGAAGATGCCGCGATTACAGCGAATCAGGAGTTCTATCGTATATACGTGGATCGCTCATGGCAAGGTGGAACAGTGAATCACTTCACAGTGTTGTTCAATCGATTTACTCCCGACGATACACGAAATATTTACAATGCCTGGGTGAATATGTTCATCAATCCTGCAGATAACAGGTTTGTTCGTCACGAGATGATTTGGCAAATGACATACAATACCCGTTTTGCTCCGGTATATCCTTTTATCAGGTTGTTCGGTGCCTCAGGTAAGGGAGAATATTTGCTGAAACCTTCTGTCTATGCCATAGATGAGATGTGGGGTTCGGAACGTCAGCGCAATGGCTACCCATACGATGTACGTGGTGTTGGAGGTGGTGTTCGCGAACTTGCTGATGGTAGATTTGTTGTAGATAAGTATTCAATGAACTACGATCCTGTATCTGCACCATTTGATAATTCAGGAAAATGGTTCCTGTATCGTGCAGCAACTTTGCACCTTCGTTTTGCAGAGGCTGCCAATCGCTCCGAGTCGGGAGGCGGTTACCCACGTTTAGCATGGGCACTGACGAATGACGGTATAATTGGTGATGCGTTCAGATGGAGGAGAGAAAACGGATCTGAGTTTCGTGGCGACTCAATCATGTTTAGTAGTTTTGGCCCCGGTCAGCCTTACCCCGCTCCTTACTACTTCGACGGTCGCTTTGTTGATCAACCATATTTCAGAAGTCCGTGGAGATACAATGGTGGTATCCGGGGAAGAGCCAATTTGCCTAATGTGAGTCTGGCTCACCTGACAACAAAACAGGACTCCATCAATGCCATAGAAAAAATGATAGTTAAAGAAGCAGCACTTGAGCTGGCGTATGAAGGACAGCGCTGGACCGACCTGATCAGGGTGGCAAGGCGACTGCAAAAGATAGATGGTTCCGGCGGACAATTCCTCAATGATGTCATGCGTCGGAAATACGAACTTGCCGGAGTAGCGGCCCCCGATTTTACGAATGTAAATAACTGGTACCTGCCTTTGCACAGATAGCGGGGCAAAATATTATAATTGAGTGAAAATTAAATTTTTGTTATCTAATTAAATTTTATTGCAATGAAAAAATTAGTTACTTTTTTGGTGGGACTGTTAATCACGGTCTCCATGGTGCAATCCCAGAATTTTTGGAATCATTACCTGGTTAATGAAGACTTTAATGGCAGACAAACTTTGCCTGAAGGTTGGAGTTTTGTGAATGCTGCGACTACTGCAGTTTTTGGTAGAGCAGCGGCGATTTCTTATGTAGATGGGATTAGAATGGCAGCCGCCGGTTCAGGAAACAGGGGCGGTGAAGTGAAATTTCCATTTACAGCTGACTCTTCGGTAGTTTATGTTGAAATGGATCTTCTTGTTGCCAGGTCAACGGTTAATTTCCGCAATACTTTTCAGTTCTATTTGCTTGGAAGTAAAAGTATGAATTTAAATGCATCTGATGGATCTGCTTTTGCAGATGTTATTGCAGGAGTTTATTGGGCAGGAGCATCCGGTAAATTCCATTTATGGAACAAGGATATTAAAGGTCCTTCTCCCGTTGACAATCCTGATTTAGTTGTACCTGTTTTAGCAACAGGAGAGTTTCCATCATTTAGGAGAGGAGCTTTAACTAATGTTGAAACTGACTCTTTGAATTTGAGTACAAGAACGTTAGTAAACACTGCCTATAATGAATGGTTTAATCTGAAGTTTGTATTGAACTTTACAACAAAAAAAATCGATTTGACAATTACTCAGATTTCTGATCCTGAGAATTCACAAACATTTACCGGATTGGATTTTATCAACAAAGATGCTACAGATTTTGTTTCGTTTGGTTTGTTTAATAACAGGGCATCGAATGCCGGTAACGGAGCTAATGCTGACTTAGACGCTACAGTTGATAATTTCAAGGTTTATCAGAAAGTAATGTCGCTGGGAAATGCTGATGTAACCATCAAATATCAGGATACTGAAGGTAATACCATCAAAGCTGACCGTATCGCAGCAGAACAGGAAGTTGGCATGGAGTACACTGTGTTAGAATCTGATTTAACTTCTATCGTTGCTGGTGATTTCTATTATTCTTTCGACCCTGCAGCAACAGGTGCTTTGTCGGCCATGGTTGAATCAACAGGTGCAACTATCATCGTTAAATTCCACAAAGCTCCACTTACAGCTGGTCCATATAACTGGACAGGTTTCGTGAGTGATCGCTGGAATGAGCAGGATACCAACTTCAGTACTGATGGAGTGAATCAGTTGGGTTATCAGGTTAATAATACCGTAATTTTTAATGATGCATTTGCACCTATCAAAGATGTAGTGCTTGATAAGAGAATGGAAATGGGCGATGGCGACGTTATATTCGATGCACCGGGTTACAGACTTAACAGTACCAGTGGTTTCCTGAATGGTAATGGCTCAGTGATTGTAAATGCTTCTGCACGTTTAGGTTTTATCAATAACCTGACAGGTCCGGTGGTAGTTAATAAAGATACTCTGACGCTTACCAATACTCAAACAGCCAAACGAGTAGAAATGAAAAGTGGAGCTTACTTAAGTTCAACTATTGGTCTCAATATCCCGATTGTTGGTGATGGTGGATCATTTACTTTAATTCCAGGTGTGGTAGCTTATACTTCACCAATCAGTAATGTAAGTCAGGTAAATTATGTGCTTCAGGCTCGTGGTAATTATACTGCTCATAGTGGAATTCCCCGGATGAATAACGTGATAGCCGACACCCTTGCATTAATCAATGTAACTACCATTGCTGGCGACAGCTCGCTGTTCGACACCTGGGCAAATACTGGTCATTTGCGCATTAATCTTGGTGAAAATGTGTATATGATTCATTCAGACAATCCTGTTGCCGGTGGAACAACAGTAAGACATATTGGTGAACTTACCGGTGATGCAAAATCGGCATTAGTTGGTAATAAAGTTCGTATTATGACTTATCATGTGGGTGGATTGAATACTGATGCAACTTTCCATGGTAAATTTATTCCTTTTGTACGTGATGCATGGGATGCTTTAACCCATTACAATCTTGCGAAAGTAGGTACAGGTACCTGGACTCTTGCAGGTAACAGTCCTGACTTCTTCGGTTCAATCAGCGTGTTGGATGGCACATTGAAAGTGGATGGCGTATTGTGTGATATGCAGGGCGAGTACGTATTCGCTGCCGGTAATGTCGCTAAAATTATTCCTGAGATCTTTGTTGCTGATACAGCTACATTGGCTGGTTCAGGATATCTTGGTGCTAACTCTGTAAACGTTAATGGAACCATTACCGGTAGTTTAACCATCGGTGGTTCGTTATTACTTGCTCCAGATTTGGGAGACGGTGGTGCTACTACAATTATCAATGTACATGGCGAAAATATTGATAAGATTACAGTGGCGGGTGACATGTATTATGGTGGTAAACTGGTTGTAAATGTAACAAAAGTTCCACAACCGGGAACTTATACTGTATTCGAATTTGGTAGCTATATCGAATCAGGTTTGTTCGGATTTGATAGCATCGAATTACCTTCAATTAACTGGACATTCGATTATGAAGCAGGTACGCTTACTTATGCAGGTGGCGATGACACTTCTGTTGATTTGATCAATTACAACAAAACTGTTGATTCAATTGAATACTACGATCTTACGGGTAGAAGAGTTAACCGTGAATTCGATGGCATCGTATTCAAAAGAGTAAGATTTACCGATGGTACATCTGCTGTACAGAAAATGTTAATCAAGAAATAAAATTCTTTAATCATTTGATCTGATTTGTTCCCTGACAGGCATGTTCCTGTCGGGGAACATCTTTATAATCCCCAAAAGTTCATTCATTTATTTGGTTATCTTTGTTGAGACGTTTTAGTTTTGTTTTAAAAAAAACTGGTCATGAACCCATCAAGACTGATTTTCATATTGTTGTTAAGTGTTTATTCTTTGCACTTATCAGCATTTGTTGATTTGCATGCCACTACATTTACTACCAATGATGGCCTGGAGAATAATTTTGTCAGGCACATCTATCAGGACAGCAAGGGTTTCCTGTGGATGAGCACGTTGAATGGGTTAACTCGTTACGATGGCCATACTTTTACTACTTTTTTACCCGAAAGGGGTAACAATATCTCTTTACTCGACCATCATGTAAGAGAAGTATCAGAGGATAAAAACCATTTTCTGTGGATAAAGATATCTCCCGAATTTTATAATTGCTACGATCTTAAACGTCAGTCTTTTGTCGATTTTACAGGCAATGGTAACTCAGGCGGGCGATTTTCTCAACGCTTCGAATCGTCACAGGGAGATACCTGGCTGTGGCAGGCACAAAAAGGTTGTTTGCAGGTGATTTATCGTGATGGAGTATTCAGTTCTTATGAGTACTCACAGGAGAATGGAAAACTGCCTTCGAATGTTGTGCGTAATATCAGGGAAGATAATTTGGGTAATATCTGGATTTGTACTAATCAGGGCCTTGCCAAAGTTTCGCAACAACAATCACTTATTGTTGACAACAAACTGGATTTTGCTGATGTAGTGAGTCACAAATCGTACATGTATGGCATTACACGCGATACTGAAATATACCGTATTGCAGTTGACGGTTCGTCGATACAATTTATTACCAGATTGAGTTCCGGTGCTCAGGTTCCTGTTATTACAGCCAATTTTATTTATCAAGGCAACGACTGGGTGATTATAACGACTGAAGGAGGTTATGTATTTCGCATGACAGATCATCAGGTGATAAGAAATACGCGGTTTAATATTGCAGCCGGACAAGTCATTGCCGATGATGCGGGACACTATTTCGTGTATAATAATCAGGGTCTTATCCGCTATTTTAATTCGTTGACGGGTACCCATAAAGACTTTAACATACCGGTAAAAGACAGACCAACGGATCAATGGTGCAAAATAATTCGCGATTCGAGGGGACTGATATGGATTGCCACCTTTGGTTATGGATTGTTTGTGTATAATCCTGAAACCGATGAAACAAAATCCTATACTTTCAGTGTAGATGCCGATAACCTGATTACTTCCAATTCACTCGCATATATCATGGAAGATCGTTCCGGAGGAATCTGGGTTAGCTCTGAATCGGCTGGTGTTTCACATCTTTCAGTGATTAGCGATCAGGTGAAATTTATCTATCCCGAGCATGTGAGTAAAACGGATAATTCCAACGCAATCAGGCTAATTCACCCAATGAAGAATGGTGACATCATGCTGAGTAACCGCCAGGGAGACTTGTATCGCTACAACGACCAGTTAAAGCAAATCGGAAGGGCGCGTAGCTTCCCGTCAAGTGTGTATGCTATGCTTGAAGAAACCGATCATGTAATTTGGTACGGTACCCGTGCGCATGGCTTGTTTCGGAACAATCAGCAATTTGTTCGTGGCTATGCCCCTGAGATGCTTCCGGGAAGTAAAATCTCATCAATCTTCAGGGATTTCAGGAATCGTGTTTGGATAGGTGCATACGACCTGATATCTGATTCGCCTGATGGTGGACTTGTGATGGCTACGTCAAAAGATGGAAGTATTAGTTTTCAACGTTTCCTGAAAAATCAGTTCAGAGAGATGGGAGTCAGGCATATTAGCTCTGATCATCGCGATTGGATGTGGGTGGGTACTGATAACGGACTCTGTGTTTTTCATCCCGATTCTATCATTCTGAACCCGGATCATTACTATATTTATAATTTTGAACAGGGTCATTTCTTAGCAAACAGAATTAAGTTTTTGCATTTTGATAGCAACAGGCGCATGTGGATCGGTACTATGGGCGGTGGCTTGAGCATGTGTGTGCCCGATGGTGATTACGCCAACCTTACTTTTACCCATTATGGTAAAACGGATGGATTAACGAATAATATTGTGCAGTCGATTCAGGAAGATAATGATGGAAAAATATGGATTGCAACGGAATATGGAATTTCCAGAATGACACCGGATTTGGGTAAGTTCGAGAATTTCTTTTTCTCATCAAGGGTGTTAGGGAATGTGTACAGTGAAAGCAGTGTGCTGAAACTTGTCGATGGCCGACTACTTTTTGGCACCAACCATGGTTTGATAGAAATCGATCCTCGAAATGTGAAGCCACCGGTGCCGATTGCGGGAATAGCATTTACCGGATTAAAGATCAATGGTATCGCCGTTTCTCCTTTCGGGGATGATTCGCCACTTACTTCGGCAATAACCTATACCGATAAAATTACGCTGAAACATTATCAGAATTCATTTGTGCTGGAGTTTTCTACATTCGATTATTCCAATTCGGGACGCACCCGGTTTACCTATAAGCTGGAGTCGTTCGACAAAGAATGGAGTACCGCTTCGCCACTCAATTTTGCTGCATATAAGAAGCTTGATCCGGGCAGTTACCTCTTGCGGGTAAGGGCATACAATCCTACCGGCGAACTAAGCGAGCACGAATTAACACTCGAAATAATCATCAAGCCGCCTTTTTGGGCTTCATCAACAGCTTATTTTATCTATTTCATCCTCATTGTGTTGTTGATGTTTTTCGGATTCAGACTGGCACATAATTTCAATACTTTACGCAACCGCATCCAAATTGAAAAGCAGCTTACTGAGTTTAAGCTGATGTTCTTTACCAATATCTCACACGAGTTCCGTACACCACTAACGCTCATCAAAGCAGCGATGGAGAAGATTCGGGGTGTTGAAAATGTATCTGCGGAATACGCTTATCCTATGCAGGTGATGGGAAGGAGTACCGACAGGATGTTGCGATTGGTCAATCAACTGATGGAGTTCAGAAAACTGCAGCATAATAAACTGCGACTGATGCTTGAGAAAACAGAAGTGATTGGGTTCTTGCGCGAGATTTTCAGTACGCTGGAAACCATGGCAAGTCATAAACAATTACAATGCAGGTTTGACTCCAATGTTTTGGAGTACAGCATGTTTGTTGACAGAGGCATTCTTGATAAGGTGGTTTTCAACCTATTGTCGAATGCTATTAAATATACCCCGGCAGGCGGAGAAATTGCTCTTACTGTGGAAGTTGATGAGCCTGCAGATCAATTCAGATTTGAAGTGAGCGATAGTGGCGTTGGCATTCCTCCTGAAAAGCGGGGCGAGTTGTTTTCGCGATTCATGCAAAGCACTTTTGCGCGCGACAGTGTGGGGATAGGATTGCATCTTAGCTTTGATTTAGTTAAACTGCACAAGGGCAATATCAGCTACAAAGAACGTCCGGGTGGCGGTTCGGTTTTTACAGTGACTCTTCCGCTAAACATGAATTCGTATGCACACGAAGAATTTATGCCGATTGATAAACAGGAAGATGAGTTGAACTCTGAGTTAGATAGTTCAGAGGTGGAAGTAAAGGATTTACAATCGGACGATTCAGCATTGAAAGGAAACAAAAAGAGAATATTATTGATTGAAGACGACATCGATGTGAACAATTTTCTTGCAAGGGAGCTGGGAAGTGAATTTGATGTTGTTGTGGCTATGGATGGTATCTCCGGCCTGCAAGCTGCGAATGAGTTCGATGGCGACCTGATTGTATGCGATGTGATGATGCCCGGCATGAATGGCTTTGAACTTACCCGAAAATTGAGAGAGAATTTTGAAACCAGTCATATTCCTGTCATTCTACTCACCGCCATGAGTAGCACTGAGAGTCAGCTCGAAGGTGCCGAAAGCGGGGCCGATGCGTATATCACTAAACCATTCAGTCCGCAATTGCTTATGGCCCGCATTCATCAGCTTATCAGTCAGCGCGATGCCCTGCGCGATAAATTCAGCAAAGAGCCCGGGAAGCCGATGCCGGCACTTTCTACCTCAGAGTTGGATGCCCGTTT
Source organism: uncultured Paludibacter sp. (assembly GCA_964389115.1). GTDB lineage: Bacteria > Bacteroidota > Bacteroidia > Bacteroidales > Paludibacteraceae > Paludibacter. The sequence continues at coordinate 20,484 of CAYMDE010000005.1, forward strand.
TGCCTCAAAACTCAATGAAATTTTGATTGCCAATTACAGCAATCCGGATTTTAATCTGGATGAGTTTGCCTCTAAGTTGAAGATGGGTCGTTCCATATTTTTCAAGAAAGTAAAGGGAGTTACCGGTTACACCCCCAATGAGTATCTGCGTGTTTACCGCCTGAAGAAGTCGGTTGAGCTTTTACAGCAAGGAGATCATAACGTTGCCGAGGTTGCCTACAAAGTGGGTATGAGCGACCCGCTTTATTTCAGTAAATGTTTTAAGAAACAATTTGGTGTGGCGCCGTCAAAGTATTTGAGAGGGACATCATAATTAAAATGTTACAGATTATTCCATAAAAGTGTACACCTGTACCCATTCTGACATCGTATTTTGATGTTTATTTGCCAAATAATATATTTCATCAAATACAATGAATAAAAGGCTTCTATTTTTGGTAATGGCATCGATACTGATGCTGCAAGCAAACGCTTCAGTTCAATTCAAAGGTAATGAGCGTGAAAGGTTAAATTTTAATTCGCAGTGGTTGTTGCACGTCGGTGATTATAACGGTGTTGGAAAAGCATTTTACGATCCGGGTTACAATGATCGCAGGTGGAAAAAAGTGACATTGCCACATGCTTTTAATGAAAATGAAGCTTTCAGTGTCGATATACGCTTACATACGGATACAGTTTCCTGGTATCGCAAACATTTCAGGTTGCCATCCGATGCCAGGGGCAAAAAAGTATTTTTAGAGTTCGAAGGTATTCGTTTCGGAGGAGAATTCTGGGTTAACGGTCGTTCGGTGGGAATACACGAAAATGGTGTCATGGCATTCGGACTCGACATTACTGATTTTGTAAATTACAATGGTAATAACGTTATTGCAGCCCGAATCGATAATTCATGGCAATATACAGAAAGAGCTACAGGCACCAGATATCAGTGGAATGATAAAAACTTCAATGCCAATTATGGTGGAATCCCCAAAAACGTAATACTGCATATTGCTCCCGGGGTATATCAGACACTGCCTCTATACAGTAATCTGGCGACAACAGGTACATACATTTATGCCCGTGAAATTAATATCTCGCGCCGAAATGCGATGGTTTTTGCCGAATCGGAAGTGAAGAATGAAACTTCACAGCAGCAGGAATTCAGTTATAATGTTGTGATAGAAGATATGGATGGAAAGGTGGTTAGTGAGATGGATGGCCCAACAGTCAAGATAGCTCCGGGTGAAACAACTACCGTTCGCACAGGAGCACGCGTGAACGATTTGAACTTCTGGAGTTGGGGGTATGGATATCTCTATAATGTACATACTATCTTAAAAATGAATGGTGTTCCCAAAGATGTGGTGACAACCCGTACGGGATTTCGCAAAACCGGTTTCAGAGATGGCATGGTTTATTTAAATGACCGTGTTATACAATTTAAAGGTTATGCACAACGCACGAGTAACGAGTGGCCATCGGTGGGAATGTCGGTTCCGCCATGGCTAAGTGATTACAGCAATCGGCTTATGGTGGAGAGCAATGCGAACTTAGTGCGTTGGATGCACGTCACTCCATGGAAACAAGATGTGGAGTCGTGCGACCGTGTCGGGTTGATTCAGGCAATGCCGGCCGGAGATGCTGAAAAAGATGTGGAAGGACGGCAGTGGGAACAACGACTCGAACTAATGCGCGATGCAATAATCTATTTACGTAACAGTCCGAGTATTATCTTCTACGAAAGCGGAAATTCGAATATCAGCGAACAACATATGATTGAAATGCGTGAAATCCGCGATAAATACGATCCTCATGGTGGTCGTGCTATCGGCTCCAGAGGAATGCTGGGAAGTAGCGAGACGGAATGGGGTGGCGATATGTTGTACATCAACAAAAGTGCGAAGTTCCCGATGTGGGCTACTGAGTATCTGCGCGATGAAGCCTTACGTCGCTATTGGGATAATTATTCATATCCATTTCATCAGGATGGCGATGGCCCGAGCTTTTACTGGTCAACAGTAACAAATGAGATGGTTCAGCGACCGGATGCCCGGGTTTACAACCGGAACCAGGATAGTTTCTTCAAAGAAACAATAGTGCGTTGGTTCGATTATTTCATGGTTCGTCCCGGTACAGGAAAAAGAGTAAGCTCCGGTGGTACCAATATTATCTTTTCTGATACAAATACCCATTACAGGGGAACAGAGACTTATCGTCGAAGTGGCGAAGTTGATGCCATGCGAATTGCCAAAGATGCTTTTTATGCCCATCAGGTTATGTGGAATGGATGGGTAGATATAGAGGAACATGGCAGCTATATTTGCGGACATTGGGAGCAGCCCTTTAATCCCCCTGTTGATGGAAATGAACCTGTTATGCGCGCAGATAAAGATATAATGGTGGTTTCTACAGGTGAGAAAGTTGAACTTTTTGTGAATGGAAAATCCCGCGGTTTTGGCACACGTGAATATCATTTCCTGTTTACTTTTCCTAAGGTTGCTTTCGAAGCAGGTGTAGTTGAAGCAGTAAGTTACGATGCAATGGGAAAAGAAATAAACCGTACCCGAAAAGAAACTGCAGGCAAACCACAAAGCATAAAACTTACAATGTTGCAGGCCGCTGATGGCTTTAAAGCTGACGGAGCCGATTTGGTGCTGGTTGAAATTGAGGTTGTTGATGAACATGGTCGTCGTTGCCCGCTTGCAAACAATTTGATTAGTTTCGATTTGCAGGGTGAAGCAGAATGGCGCGGAGGAATTGGTCATGGCAGAGATGATAACTATATTCTGCAAAAAGTTTTGCCGGTTGAAAGTGGCGTGAACAGGGTGCTGATTCGTTCAACGAATAAAGCAGGGCGCGTGCGACTCACAGCCCGATCGCAGGGACTGGAAAGTGCAGAGTTGGTGTTCAGATCGGTAGCTGTGCAGGAAAGAAATGGATTGTCGGGCTACTTTAGCGGCAATCATCAGCCGTCAAATCTTGATCGGGGACCCACACCCACTACACCTTCGTTCACGATGAGTCGTACACCGCTCAGAATTGTTGGTGCAACCGCAGGAAGCAACGAAAAAGATGCAACGCTAAGTTATGATGATAATGAACGAACCTTATGGGCGAATGATGGCATGATGCATACTGCATGGATAAAATATGAGCTTGAGCGTGATGCCACTATCAGTGAAGTTGATCTGAAAATGGGCGATTTCAGAAATCGTAGTTATCCAATCAGAATATATGTTGACGACGAGTTGGTGTTTCAGGGAAATACAGCCAGGAGTCTGGGTTATATCCATATTCCTGTAAAACCGACCAAAGGAAGATATGTGACCATTTTGCTGACAGGACAAAATATTGAAGGTGATGCTTTTGCAGATATTATAGAGATCACCGGACTCAAAGAAATAGAATCACATAACAGAAACGTGAGAGGTCAACTAAGGATTCTTGAAGTAGAATTCTTTGAAGATGTGAATCTTTAACTGTTCAACATCCAGGCTTTATATTCAGTGGGCGTGTGCCCCGTAAGTTTTCTGAATGTTTTATTGAAATACGAGATGGTTTCGAAACCGCATTCGGTACTTATTTGGGCAATGCTCATGCTATCGTGCAAAATAAGTTTGCAGGCATAGGATATCCTCATGTCAGCGATGTATGTCTTGAGCGACTTCCCCGTTTTTTGTTTGAAAAACCGACAAAAGGCACTGGGGTTCATGGCTGCGATGGAGGCTACTTCGGTCAGACTGATATCCCGGTTGTAATTCTTATTCAGATAGACGAGTATTTTGTCGATGCGGGAATAATCAAACACCGGACTGTTTTCTGAATCGACAGAAGCAATGATTTGACGGTTAGGAGATTCCGACATCAGTTTGAGTATTTGAAGCAATTCTAAAAGCTGTTCAATCCCTTTCCTGGATGGCAATCGGTATAACATTTTCCTGATACCGGCATTGCCCTCTACCGGGAAAATGATTCCCTTGGATGCATCTTCGAGTAATTTGCGTATGCGTGTGAATTGGGGGTAGTGACTGATTGAGTGATACATGAAGTTCTTTTCGAACTGCACAATGGTACCCTGATATCGGTTTTTTGGGGATGTGCCTTCAACTTCATCACTTTTCATGTAATGTGGGAGTTCAGGGCCAATTAAAATGATATCGCCGGGGACAAAACGCTGGATGCTGTTACCAACGAAACGGGTACCGCTCCCTTTGCTGAAATAAATGATTTCGAACTGAGAGTGAAAATGCCAGGGATAACTGAAATGATCGTAATCGTAATGCCTGACTCTGATTGGGGAGTCTTCGGAGATGGTTAGTTTTTCGTTGATTAAATTCCTCATGGAAGCTTGTAGTTTGCAAAATAAGTTTTACAGAATGCAAAGATAGGAAAATATAAAACTTCGGACTTATTGTATTTTTGTTTGGTGGAAAAATATCGTTGAACAAAAGAAATTAGTAACCAGATTATAGTATGAAGCACTTTTTTAGAACATTTTTTCTGGTCGTGATACTGATGCCTGCAGTAGTGAATGCACAATTTAGTCTCCGCAAAGGACAAAATTTATCGGTGGTTGTTAGCCCCACTGAATCAGAGGTGGTATTTACTGCCCTTGAATTGCTTGAACGCGATTACAACAACGTGTTTAAAGCTGATATCAAGCGCAGGAAGCTTATGGGGAAACTGTATATTGGTACACTTGGGAATGGAAGTCGCGCCGAGAAAATGATTGCCCCGGCTGATATTGTCTCCCTGAAAACCATGCGCGAAGGTTTCGTGATGCAGGTGAAGGGTAATCGACTGGTGATTTTGGGTAGCGACAAACGCGGTACTGCATACGGAATCATCGAGTTGACCCGCGAGATGGGTGTTTCGCCATGGGAGTGGTGGGCAGATTCTCCTGTGCGGGAATTAGACCGGCTAACGCTCAGAAAAGGATACAAACGATCGCATGCACCTTCGGTGAAGCATCGCGGTATTTTCCTGAATGATGAAGGATGGGGATTGAATCCGTGGAGCTCAATGACATACGAACCTTCAGATATGAAAGGTCTTATTGGTCCGAAAACCCACGCCAGAATATTTGAATTGTTGCTTCGCCTGAGGGGCAATACCATGTGGCCTGCCATGCACGATTATACGGTGGCTTTTTATCTTGCTCCCGGCAATAAAGAGATGGCTGATAAATACGGTATATATATCGGAACATCGCATTGTGAGCCAATGATGCGTAATACCAACGCCGAATGGAGAGTTGCCGGAACAGGGGTGTACGATTTTGTAAATAACCGCGAAAATGTGTTGAAGTTTTGGGAAGAAAGGGTGCGTGAACTGGCCGGTTCCGATAATATCTATACGCTTGGAATCAGAGGGGTGCACGATAGTCGAATGTTGGGTGCCACTACATTGCAGGAGCAAAAAGATGCGCTGGTGTTGGTGCTTGAATCGCAGCGTCAGATGATTGCCGATCTGGTCAATCCGAATGTCGAAGAGGTTTCTCAGGTGTTTATTCCCTACAAGGAAGTGCTCGATGTGTATCGTCTCGGCTTAGAGGTTCCTGAAGATGTAACCCTGATGTGGACTGATGATAACTACGGCTATATCCGCCATTTCCCCGACAGTGTGGAGCGTGCCCGCAAGGGTGGAAGCGGAGTGTATAACCATCTTTCTTACTGGGGTCGCCCGCACGATTATCTCTGGCTGGCAACCAATCATCCGGCCCTGGTATATACCCAGCAAAAGCTGGCCTACGATAAAGGCTCAAGGGAGATTTGGATAGCCAATGTGGGTGATATCAAACCTGCCGAATATCTTATCGAGTTGTTCCTTGATATGGCCTGGGATATTAGTGCTATTGAAGATAATGAGGCCGGACTCGAACGCCATCTCAGAAACTTTTTTGCCAGGGAATTTGGTGATGAGCTGGCACCTCAGCTGGTTGAGGTGATGAATGAATACTATCGGCTGGCATGGATTCGCAAGCCTGAATTTATGGGGAATACCCGCACTGAAGAGAGTAATCCGGCATGGAGAATTGTTTCCGATTTACCCTGGAGCGAATCCTATATCCGTAACAGAATTTCAGAATACAAGCAGCTTGAAGATAAAGTAAATAAGATATCTGCCTCAATCCCTGAAGATAAAAAAGATACCTGGTTTCAGTTGGTTGAATATCCGGTTCGTGGGGCTGCGCACATGAATTTCAAACACTTATATGGTCAGTTGGCCCGACATGGAAAAGCAGATTGGGAACTGAGTGATGCTTCGTATGATAAAAAAGAATCGATGACAGTTCACTACAACAGCATGGCCAATGGCAAGTGGAACAGGATGATGGATTTTCGTCCGAGGCGACTCGCCGTTTACGACAGGGTGCCGAGGGTCGTTGCCGAAAATTACCTGGTCGAAGATGAGCCTCTGTTATTTTTGTTTAATGGTGCCGATTATCATCGTTTGCAAGGCGAGAAACCTGTGTTACATGGGTTAGGATATCAGCGTAAAGCCGTATCTTTAGCACCCAATAGCAGTTTGATTTACGAGTTTGATGTTCGTGGAACTGATTCGCTGAGTATTACAGTTGCCCTGGTTCCCAATCATCCTGTAGATGGGCGTAATATCCGGTATGCCATTTCCCTCAACGATGAAAAACCTCAGGTGCTCAATTATCGCACTCAGGGCAGAAGTGAGGAATGGAAAGTGAATGTGTTAACAAATCAGGCTACCCGCACAACTGTACATGTGCCGGTCAGAGCCGGAAAACAAGTGCTCAGAATCACTGCAGTAGATGAGGCTGTGATGGTCGATCAAATAAAGATTAAGAATAAGTAAAAGTTATATTTTATGAGAAAGATTGTTTTTAGTTTCTTTTTGCTGATGCTTTTTATGGGCGTTTCGGCTCAAAACGGCAGGAAAGTAGTTCCAATGGATGCACAGTGGCGTTTCGCATTAGGCACTCATACTGATGCTGTTAAGCCTGATTTTAATGATGCCGGATGGCGTTTGCTTGATGTTCCGCACGACTGGAGTATCGAAGGCGAATACAGCAGAGATAATCCTACAGGTCGCGGTGGTGGCTATCTGCCTGCCGGTGATGGTTGGTATCGCAAACAGTTTTCGCTTCCACAGGAAGATCGCAGCAAAAAAGTTTTCATCGAATTTGATGGGGTGATGGCCAACAGCGAGGTTTATATCAATGGTCATTTGCTCGGAATATGGCCTTATGGTTATACCGCATTTATTTACGACATGACCGATCATGTGAAGTTTGGCAACAATGAGAAAAACATCCTCACAGTAAGGGCAAACAACATCGATCAACCCGCATCGCGCTGGTTTACCGGTGGTGGTATTTATCGCAGGGTGCGCATGTTTGTCAAAGATCCGGTTCACATTCCGCATTGGGGCGTTTTTGTAACGACTCCCGAAGTGAGTAAATCAAGAGCAACTGTGAAGGCAGAAGTGGAAGTGACAAATCAAACTTCCAGGGTGAGAAATATCACTGTTCAGTCGGCCATCATCGACAAAGATGGAAAAGTGGTTCGTTCTATCAGTTCCAATCAGCGCTTGCAGCCTAATGCTACTGAGGTGGTAATACAAAATATGCAGGTGAGTAATCCGCTTTTGTGGGACTTGAATAACACACATTTATATACGCTGGAAACCAAGGTGATGGAAGGACGAAACTTGCTCGATAATCAGCATACCACGTTCGGCATTCGCAGTTTGCGTTTCGATGCAGCGAAAGGTTTTTTCCTGAATGATGCGCCAGTGAAAATGTACGGCGTTTGTCTGCATCACGATGGTGGCGGTGTGGGTGCCGCCGTTCCGCTTGGGGTTTGGGAATACCGTTTTGAGCGTTTAAAGCAAGCAGGGATTAACGCTATCAGAGCTTCGCACAATCCCATGGCTAAAGAGTTTTATGAGCTTTGCGATCGCATGGGTTTTCTTGTGATGGATGAAAGTTTTGATACCTGGGAGTATGCTAAAAACCCGTTCGACTATCACCGTTATTTCAACGATTGGTGGGAGCGTGATACCCGTGCCATGGTGCTCAGGGTTCGCAATCATCCTTCGGTGGTTATGTATAGTGTGGGGAACGAAATCCGGGATAACCTGCGTACGCCTGATGGTTTCAGGAAATACAAGCAACAGCAGGACCTGATTAATGAACTCGATCCAACCCGCCCGGTAACTATGGCTTTGTTCCGTCCCAACTCTTCAGGAGTATATGAGAATGGTTTTGCGGATATGATGAATATCGTTGGACAAAACTATCGTCCGGGAGAATTACTTGCTGCTCACAGGCAAAACCCCAACCGCAAAGTTATTGGTACAGAGAATATTCATGATTTGGAGACTTACCTGGCTTTACGCGATAATGAGTTTATGATGGGTCAGTTTCTGTGGCCGGGAATAGATTATCTGGGCGAAGCATTGTGGCCCAAGATTGCTTTCGATGCCGGCTTGCTCGATAAAGCGGGAGGATGGAAACGCAATGGTCTGCTCCGTAAGGCATGGTGGGGTACTGAACCGACTGTCTCAGTTGTTCGCAAATCGGACAACGATGGCGCAGGAGAATGGGTGCATGATTGGTCGCCGGTTGACCCGATTACCTATGACGAAGCGCACCTTGAAATTTATACCAATGCTGAAGAAGTGGAACTGTTCCTGAATAATGAATCGCAGGGAGTGTTTAATCGTCCTGCCAGTCATGCTCCAATCAAAACTGTTATCAATTTCCGCAAGGGTGAATTACGAGCTGAAGCGCGTACTGCCGGAAAAGTTGTTGCAAAAGACGTACATGTTACGGCCGGTGAACCCTACAAAGTCGTGCTTACACCACACAGGTCATCCATTTCAAACAATACTGATGATGTTTCTTATGTTACAGCCATGATTGTGGATGAAAATGGCGTGCATTGTCCTAACGCTCACAACATCATACAGTTTAAAGTGGAAGGTGCCGGATATTTGCGGGCAACCGACAGCGGCGATGCGTTCAGTCATGAGTCAAGCATGAGCGATATCCGAACTCCTTTCAATGGTATGATTTATGCCATCATTATGGCGAATAAAGATTCAGGGGCCATTAAAGTCACTGCTACTGCCGACGGACTTGAGGGTGTGGCGACTACTGAGATTCGTGTGAAGTAACGTTTTTTGAAGATTGAGTATTTTTCCAATTTGTAATATTGTTTGAGATGAGGCGTTTGTTATTATTGATATTTATTGCAGGCTGTACAATTGTTCAGCCTGTAGTAGCACAAATGCAGGTGGAACGCCTGGATCGTGGTGCTGTCGCTATTCAGAAAGAAGATGGCAACTATCTGTCGTGGAGATTACTGGGTGACGAGCCATACGACCTGGGCTTTAATATCTATCGAGATGGAAAGAAAATAACAACAACTCCTGTAGCTCAAACAACTAACTTTTTCGATGCAGGTGCACCCGCAGCAAGTGTTTACAGTTTACGCACTGTTTTGAAAGGAAAAGAAGATAAAAAGTCGGATGCCGGATTCATGAAACTCACAGAACTTGAAGGTGAAAATGCTGCATATTTCGATATCCCGTTAAATCGTCCGCCGATGGGGGTTAACGGAGGTGCTTATATGCCCAACGATGGAAGTGCAGGTGACCTTACCGGTGATGGACGCTATGAAATTGTATTGAAATGGAGTCCGACAAATGCCCGCGATAATTCTCATCAGGGCGTGACCGATCAGGTTATTATCGATGCTTATACCCTTGAAGGGAAGCAGCTTTGGCGCATTGAACTGGGACCGAATATCCGTTCAGGGGCACATTATACGCAGTTTTTGGTGTTCGATTTAGATGGTAACGGGCGTTCTGAAATCATGATGAAAACGGCTCCCGGCACACGTGATGGTCAGGGGAATTTCTTGTCGAAAGGTCCTGCTGCCAATGCTAATCATACAGCGAATTATGTAAATCCTTTGGGGCATATTCTCGATGGACCGGAGTATATTACTGTGTTCGACGGACTCACAGGTGCTGAGCTGGCCACCGAAGAATATTGGCCTGTGCGTGGCAGGTTGTTGGATTGGGGCGACGATCGGGGGAATCGTGGTGAGAGATATAACGCCACGGTAGCATATCTTGACGGCAAACGCCCATCAGCAGTATTTCAACGGGGATATTATGCACGAATGACCCTGGCTGCATGGGATTGGAGAGATCAAAAGCTGACAAGAAGATGGACTTTTGATACCCAGGATCTTGACCATCGTATGTACAGAGGTCAGGGAAATCATTCAATTCATGTAATCGATGCCAATGGAGATGGTAAACACGATATAGTAACAGGTTCAGCCGTTATAGGCTCCAATGGCAGGGGCTTGCATACAACGCGCATGGGACATGGAGATGCTACCCACGTAACCTATATGATTAAAGATTTTCCACATCCACAGATTTTCATGCCTCACGAAAGTGGCGGTCATGGTATGACCTTGCGGCATGCTCACAATGGCGAAATACTATTCAATCAGCGAAACCCGAATGATGTTGGTAGAGGAGTAGGAGCCGAAATTGATCCCGAAGTTCCGGGCTTCCATTTCTGGGGAACCCATGGCATGGGCTTGTACAATATGTCAGGAGAAACCGTTGGCCGACCCCCACGTTCTATGAATTTCGTAGTTTGGTGGGATGGTGACCTGAGCCGGGAATTGTTATCAGGTAACCGAATCGAAAAGTGGAGCATCCGCAATAACGCATCCACCGAATTGCTTCGTGCACAGGGAGCTGCTTCCATCAACGGAACCAAAGCAACTCCTGTATTACAAGCCGATTTGTTTGGTGACTGGCGTGAAGAGGTAGTCTTGCGCAGAATCGACAACGAAGCATTGCGTGTTTATACGACCACCATGCCAACGAAACACCGCCTTTATACGCTCATGCACGATCCGGTTTACAGGGTGGCGATCAGCTGGCAGAATTCTTCTTACAACCAACCGCCACATCCCGGTTATTATATAGCTACGGATATGGATTTCCCGACTCCAAAGCCTGAGGTTTATTATGCGAAGTAGGAAAAATCCCTACTGCACTCTGATATTGGTAATTCCTATTGCATATTCATCAATAGTGTCAAAGTGTGCAATTCCTATCCAAACGACTTTGCCATGGTAACTTGGTGGGATAGTAATGCTGTGTGTTGTTAAATTGGCTGATGATAAGGTGCTTTCAGATAATACATGGGCATTTCGCGCTTTCTCTGTGTTATTTATCGCCGTTTCCGAGATTATTACTTTGAATTTTTCTCTGTAGTAAGTGTTGTCAAATGCCTTAACGTCAATTGATATCGTAGCAGATGAACTTCCAAGCAAAATTGGGGGCAAAACGACATAGTTTTCCGGTTGAAGGGGTGTGTTGTGCCATGAGTAGGATATTAATCCAACCTGCATAATATTGTTTGCATTAAACTGCTGAATGCTCCAGTTTATACCGTCACCATCACCATCAACAAAAGTAAACTCTGTTTGTTGCCACTTGCTGATTTCTTCTGTGCCAAGAATTGAGTATGGAACATTCTTTATATCAATGGTACCCAAGGTAGTTGTTTGTGTGGTACTGCTATAAACAATGCCATCTTTAACTCTTACATATGCTCTGATGTAGTATAATGTGCCTTTGCTAAGATTAGAATAAGTATGTGTCAATTCGCCTTCTATAGCCTGACTAATTTTTCCGGTTGTAAATAAGGAATCTATTGCCAATTCAAATCCTTTTTCAATAATCTGTTCATGAAATTGAAAACTACCTGTAACACCAATGCTTGTCTCGCCAATAGAGACAACCGAGTGTGACACTGTAGGAAGCTGCAATGCAGTGGTTGTAAACGTGAACATCGGACTCAACGAAGTTCCATGGGTTGAACTGTAATATACTTTTCCATAATAAGTGGTTTGGGGTTCAAGTGATGTTATGGTTTGTTTAATCTTCATGTCACTGAATTCCGAGGTTGCTATAGATACCACATTATTCGTAAATGTTGGATCCTTGGTGTATTTGATGCCAAATGTTCGAGGAATTGTTAGGTCTATATTCTGAACAGAAGCTTCATATGACATGGTAGTACCTGTTATTGATGATGTTGTAGGTGTCAATATTGTAGGAAGTTTAGAGTTGTCGCCAAGGTCAGAGTATTGATCTAAAGCATTTTGAGGTATCTGATAATACCAGCGAATATCATTTGCAGAAACCATGATTTTTGCACCTGCTTCGTGGTTGCTTTCAGGATATGTCCTGTCGATACCTTTGTTTAAACGTTTCAGATCGAAATAAGCAAAACCTTCGCCCCAGAGTTCTATGCGCCTTTGTAATAAAACATCATCAACAGTTACAGATGTTTTATTCCAACTGTCATCTCTGTTTTGCATTAGTTTTTTAAGCGCAACAGCAGCTTCTCCCGATTTTCCTGCCTGACGGGCAAGGGCTTCCGCTTCGATGAGCACCATTTCAGATACACGCATGTAAACATAATCCTGTACAAATCCTTGCTGGAACCCGAATTTTAGATTGGCATAAGGCAATCTCCAGGTTGTAGCACTCTGATCTGCAGGGATATTAGGAGTTATAGAGCCTGCTGCATCCTGGTACATGGTTTTGCGTATATCTGTTGATGGTATTTGATCGTACAAACGTTTGTCGATTAAGCGGGGTGCATAGTCCAATCCTGCATAGCCTGGAGAAAGATTTGAGATATGGGAAAAGAATGAGGCGTATATACTTGTGGTTTGTTCGTTATGCATAAATCCCCACATCCATTCGGAGTTGCTGATGTTCATAAAGCCATCACGGTAGTTGCTTTGCTCGGTTATGTTGTATCCTAGCTGAGCAGCTCTGGCTGCTGTTACTGCTTGCTCCCATTTACCGGTTAGTAAGTAGTATCTGGCAAGCAAACCATTAACTACACTGCTGTCAATATTACTTTTGGGGTGCATGTTTGAATGTGTAACAGAGTAATTGTAACGGGAAAGTCCTTCCACTAATTCCCGGGATTTAAGCAGGTCACTTTCAATTTGTGCTAAGACTTCAACTGCTGGTACGCGATACAGTTTGTTCTGCTTGCCTTCTCTGGGAGCATAAATAAGTGGAATTGTAGGGAGATTCAGGTTTGCAGGAGTTTGTGTATATGCTGTAAACTGAAATAGTTGCACCAGATAGTAATATGCATATGCTCTCATGGCATAAGCCTGACCAAGAGTAAACCTTAATTCATCAGAAGTGATATTTGATGGCGCAACCTGTATTATCCTGTTGGATTTTAAAATAATGTCATGCAGATAACCCCATACCATGATTGGTCTTCTAAAGTTAAAATTCCTATTGTCTAAGTAATAATCATACCTGAAGTGACTTAGTTTACTCATAACAATATCCTCCGTCATCATGTCGGTTGCATGAAGAATTGCCATCATGCCAAATGAATCGTGCGCACCGGTGCCCATAAAATCCCAGTTGACCAAATGCGACTGAATTGTAGTTGGTGAGTTAAGAAATTCATCACGGCTCATTACGCCCAGTGGGCGGTTAAAGTTCATACTGTCGATAGTTGATACAGGAATACGTGCTGTTACAAAACCATTCTGATAAATTGTAAGTGTGTCAGTTGCTTTAACAGAAACAGACAGGATAGAACAAATGCATAGAACTACCCAAAAAAGAAGTGTTATTTTTTTCATAATGTGATATATTTAAAGTATAAAATGTTTACTTGAGAAATTTTTGTGAAAGTACGGTCTCACCAATAACAACCCGACACAGATACATGCCTTTTGCCAGATTGTCAACATCAAGTTTAAACTCCTGATGTCCTGCTGAACCGGAAAACTGACGATGTAAAACCACTTTGCCACTCATGTCGAAAATCTGAATGGCAACAGTATTGCTTCCCGGAGTTTCAATGCTAACATAGAGCTCATTAACTACAGGAACCGGATAGAGGTTTAACCCGTTACGATATGCGCGGGTCTCAGGTACATCCAACTCTTCTTCGTAGTTGAAAAAGAGATTCTGAATTGCTGCAAGCTCGATAAATGTTACGCCGGACGTGGTGTGTAGAAGCATATTCCCTGATCCGTCGAAAGTGATGTTTTGCACATTCGAAAGGGTGTAAGGAGTGATGTTCTGGTTGGTGTGCCTGATGTACAGGGTGCCAGGTTGACTTGCAAGGGCTGTATGAGCCCAAATAAACAGCATCAGTATGCTGATACAGAGTGACTTTAACTTCATAGCTTTTTTTGAAATGATTTATGCAAAAATATACATTCTTTTTTAAAAATAAAAATAAATCTAAAGATATTAAAATATATTTATTAGCAGAATTCATTACAATTAATTTGCCGTTTTTCCTTTTTTGTTATCTTTGCGCAACATTATTAACAAATAACCATTGTTCATTATGATTAAATCCAAATTACATTGGGCAGCTACCTTGCTGCTCTTGCTGGCAGTGTTGTTTCACTCCTGCTCCGGTAAAGCGACTTCGAACGGGGAACCGGAAACAGAATCAGTTTTAGTTCAGGACACCCAAACCATTGTTGCACGCTTTATTGCAGTGTATCCCAATTCACAAGGGACTATTTTTGCATTCACGGGTGTCGATGGACAGGATTACGATTTTTGGGAGTCGGAAACTCCTGCAAAAGGAATGGACTTTATCAGGGGTCTTGCTCCTAATGAGGTGAATCCTAAGTTTGATGACATCCTCTTCGAAGTTATTTATATCAAAGCTAAAAAGGAGTTTCCATCCGCAGTTGCAGGCGAAACGGTTACAAGGGATGTGATGCATATTGTAGAGATAAAACAATTGGATGAAGCTCCCAAAACAGCAGGGATTACACCAAAACAATATAATGTTGAAGAACTGAAAGGACTCATTTTCTACGGAGTTGAACCGTTCTGGGATATTCGACTAAAAGATACTCATGCTGAATACAGAGATACGCATTTGAAAGGTGTTATAAACATCTATTATAGTAAAGATGAAAATGATACTTCGAAACCGAAACTTTCTGAAGTTATTCGCGATAGAGGTAATAACATGGTGCAAATCACAGGTGTCATGAAAGATAGTCCCGTAACTTTTAGCATAGTAAGGGAGACTTGCAGTGATGGTATGAGTGACGATTTACATCCTTATTCTATGGAATTTGTTCACGGGGAATGGGGCGTTTTCAAAGGTTGTGGAAGAGTAAATAACAATTAAACAGTAATTATATGAAACGATTTAATTTTTTGTTTCTTGTTGTGATATTTCTTTTTACTGCTTGTGCAGGATCTGAGAAAAGAGAAAATGAGCTGGCCACTGAAGATGAATCAGGAGTAATAATGATGGGTTTCGACCTGAGTAAAGCTCACGGAATTGAAGTTACCGGTGATTTGATTGAAGGTAAAGCATGGAAAGATAATAATGGGGATAATATACTGATACTTTCCCGCTCAACCATGGAGGTTTTTGCTGAAGAAGGGCCGGCTTCAGTGTTTGTGACGCTTTATATACGCCATTATGTGAATGATGGTAGCGGCTACCAAATAAAAACTGAATTGATTGAAACTGAGAATGATTGCGACTTTGAAAACAGGGCTGCAATTTCGAAAAAGTCGGTTGCTGTTACTGATTTGGATAATAATGGTTTGGCAGAATTCACAGTGCTTTACAGATTAGGATGTAGCAATGAATTGTCGCCCGACTTGCTCAGACTTTTCATGTCGGAAGATGGTAAGAAATACAAAATTGCCGGAAATACACTGGTTGATTACGGCGAGTTTAGCGATGGTGGCAATACTTATGTTGATGCAACTTTTGATTATGCCAATCAGACGTTCTTAGAGCATGCCATGCAAATATGGAACAGGGGTCAAAAACATGGGGAAATGTTTGATTAATAAGCATGTGGACTAAAAAATCAAGGCCGACTATGTTACATTAAACAGTCGGCCTTGATTTTTTATAATTGCTCTTTATGCTTTAAATTACCCCTTCAACTTTAAATACCACAACACCATTTCCTTTGAAATTAATTGAGAGTCCGTTGAAGTTTTGTTCCCATTTAGGTTGATTTGATGAGCCAAGTTGTGTTACTTTTTTAACTGAACGTCCTCCCAACAGGTCTGAGCAGCGTGATAAAGCATTGACATTAACATTGGTTTCACCATTCGAATCCATAACAATTACATACAGAATATCATCTTTAGTTGTAAATCTGATGTCATTATCCGTATAGTGATCTTTTCCGGGTTCGTTAAAGCCTTGTCCTCTCATTTCTCTGCCGGCCACTGATGGTCCTTCGCCAAAAATCTTCCATGGACGTGTGTCGAAAATACTTTCGCTGTTAATTTCCATCCATGCACCTATGTCTTCAACAATTTTTTCAGCTTTATCATCGATTGATCCATTCCCGCGCAAAGGTACGCTCAATAGTAAATTACCATTCTTACTAACGATATCTGCAAGCAGCTGAACAACCAGCTTCCCGGGTTTATAACCATTCCTGTTGTAGAGTCCTCTGTCGTAATGCCATCCTCCCAAACATGTACAACATTGCCAGCTGAATGGCAGAATTTCGTTGGGTATTCCTTTTTCAATATCCCACACTAAAGCTTCTCTTTGGTCTTCTGATAAAATTTTACCAAAAACGACAGCATTTAGTTCGCCATTATTCCAGTTCATGCTGCTGTTGTAGTAGTTGGCCGTGAATTGCAGTCCGGCATCGCTCACAGGCCAAAGTGGAAGTGCTGTGTCATCAAAATACACCAGTTCCGGTTTGTATTTGTTGATCATGTCCATCGACCTGTTATAGAAATTGTCGCAATAGGCCTGGTCGGGCAGACTGGCACCTCTCCACCAGTTCCACTGACTGTGAATGCGTCCCTGATCGTACCATCCTTCGCTATGTTCGTGGTTTTGAGCGTAGAGATCCTGTGGGTCATAACCTTCCCACCATTTACCAATGCCATCTTCGAGTTTAAGGTGTCCGTCATACGGAACTCCGGCTTTATCACCCTGTTTATCTGCACCGCGTGATGATTCGTACCATGTCCATGCATGTGCCGAATGGATGCTGAGTCCGAGCGGCAAGTCATGTTTCCTTGCAGCTTTAGCCCATCTTCCGATGATATCTTGTTTTGGTCCCATGTTGGTAGAATTCCAGGGCTGGTATTTGCTGTCCCACATATCAAAATTGTCGTGGTGATTAGCCATGGCAAAGAAGTATTGAGCACCTGCCTTCTTGTACATAGCAACGAGCCTTTCGGGGTCCCATTGGTCGGCTTTCCATGCGTTAATCACATCCTTAAATCCAAATTCTGATGGATGACCGTACTTCTCCAGGTGAAATCTGTACTGCCAGTGACCTTCAAAATACATGTGCCTTGCATACCAGTCGCCCGCCTCCGGTTCACACTGCGGGCCCCAATGTGCCCAAATCCCAAACTTGGCATTCTTAAACCACTCAGGCACTTCGTATTGTCGCAACGATTCCCAGGTCGGTTGAAACTTACCTTCGACCCGTGGCTCGTTGGATGTGTCAACTAAAACTGATGGTATTTCATCAGATGAAATAACGACTTGTGAAAATGCCGCGTTACTAAATAATGTGAGGCATAAAAATGCCCATAAAACTTTGTTCAAGTTGTTCATCTTATACTGTTTTTCAATTCAATGCAAAAGTAAACATTGCAGGTGTTAACTAATAGTAAAATTCCGATAGGATATAACACAATATCGACATTCTGTTAT
>CAYMDE010000005.1:38326-55164 GCA_964389115.1 uncultured Paludibacter sp.
TTGCATGATGATTCGTGTGAGGGCTTATTCAGCTTGTATTACATCCATGTTTTTGAAAACAATGAAACCCGGATAAGTCTTTTTGATGAATATCTTTTTCCTGTAGGAGTAGCAGCTACTGAATTCGAGGCCTTGCTTGTAGCTAAACTTGTAGAGATAAATCCTTATTTTGAGTTGGCACACTACGACCCACAATCATATGCCTCAGATTCGGATTTGTATAGTAGTATTGCAAGACGAGGATTACTCAAGCCGCATGTTTTGATGCAGACAAAAGGTATCATCAACAGCCTTTTATCAGTTTTCCTGAAAGAGGCAGTTAAGTCAAATCTTTACAACGACAGCCGTGTTTATAAAGCAGCGCAATTCATCAGGGAGCATCTGTATGAAAAGATGTTACTGAAAGACATAGCCGGTCATTGCGGTGTTTCCGAAGATCATCTGATTCGGTTGTTTCGCCGCGACTTGAACATAACCCCCGTAGCCTATATTAATAAGAAGAAAATCGAGCAGGCTCAATTGAAATTGCTACTCGGAAAATGCTTTATCAAAGATGTAGCATACTCACTGTCGTTTGATAATTTATCGTATTTCAACAGGGTTTTCAGAGAGATTGTTGGAATGACGCCAACTGAATATGTGATTTTCTCAAGAAAATCAGGCGATAGTTTCTGAGTAAAGCCAATGCTAAACTCATCAAATAGTCCTTAAAAACAGAGACTTTTATTTTGCGCTAATCGTTTATAAGCTAAGCACATATTGAATTCATGCAAATCAATTTTAAAATTCTCGCGCAGCACAAATCAAATTTATGCTGAGCCAAAAATGAATTTATGCTGAGCCAAAAATGAATTTGTGCTGAGCCAAAAATCGATTTATACTGAGTTAAAATTTGATTTATGCTGAGCATAAAATCGAAAAATGCTAGGCCTAAAACTCAATTTTGATTTAAGAAACGGCCCATTTAGCAGGTCAAATTGACCCGTTCATCCTTGAAATTGTAGCAATATAACCTTTAATTACTTGTCGAATCGAAAAGATGCTTGCAAAAGATTTGATGGTATCCGTGTGTGGCTTCTTATTTTGTTTTTCCCAAAAAAACCTAAAATCATCCGAAAGTGATGCACTAACTATATGATTGATTGATGATTCGGGTTTATTGTATTATATTTGTCGCCGCTATATAATAGCGAACTTTAGAGGCTTCATCAATAGTTATGAAGCCTTTTTTTAAGTTCAAAAATCAAATCAAAATCAATAACAATTAATTATCAATGACAACAGAATCGTTTAAGAACAAGGGCTGGATGGTGGTTTTCGCCGGCCTCACGTTAAATTTGGCTTTAGGAATTCTTTATACCTGGAGCGTTTTCAAAGACCAGATTCAAAAATCCATTCTGGCAGGAGGCGAGGGTGCTTTTACCTGGGATATTGCTTCGCTTAACGACCCTTATGCCATTTGTATTCTGGTATTTGCCTTTACCATGATTCCTGCGGGTAAGTTGCAGGATAAGAAGGGCCCGCGTTTTACTGCACTGATAGGAGGATTGCTGGTAAGTGCCGGATTTATTCTGATTTCGCAGACTACCAGTTATGCCATGTGGGTTCTTGGCTTTGGCGTTTTGGTTGGTATGGGTATTGGTTTTGGTTATTCATCGGCTACACCTCCTGCGTTTAAATGGTTTCCTGCTTCAAAATCAGGGTTAATTGCCGGTATTGTTGTGTCAGGATTCGGGGTGGCTCCGGTTTATATTGCTCCCTTAGCGAATTCATTGATTAATAACTATGGCATTCAAAATGCGATGCTTATTTTTGGAATTGCCTTCCTGATTGTGGTAAGTGCTTGTGCCATGTTGCTGGTTAATCCGCCTGCCGGCTATGTTCCTGTTGATAAGAAAGCTTTGGCCAAGACGGGAGCAGCATCAGTATCTACTCCTGAAAGTTATTCTACAGGTCAGATGTTGAGAAGTCCGCTTTTTTATCTTATCTGGTTCATCTTTTTTATCAGCTCGGGAGCAGGTTTGATGGTTATTGGAAGTATCTCGGGAATGGCACGTGCCAGTTTCGGTGAAGCTGCTTTTGCTGCTGTTGCCATCATGGCTGTGGGTAATGCACTGGGACGTATTGTTGCCGGTTTCCTTTCAGATAAAATCGGAAGAGTTGCAACCCTGCTCAGTGTATTATTGTTTCAGGCAACCCTGATGTTCGTGTCAATCATGGCGATAGGAAGTGACTCTCCTGCAGTTATCATTGTGTTGCTTGCTACTTTCATCGGATTTAATTTTGGGTCGAACCTGGCATTATTCCCAACCTTTACCAAAATGTTCTGGGGTATGAAGAACTTTGGTGTGAATTATGGCTTTGTGTTAACAGCCTGGGGTGTAGGAGGATCGGTTTTCAGTCGCTTGTCGCAAACCTTGTATGCAAGTTCAGGCAATCATACAACATCTTTCATCATCGCAGGTGCTTGTTTGTTGTTGTGTGCCGGATTGACCTACCTGCTGCATAAAGCTCAGCAGAAACACTTTGCCTGATATCAATCAGTAGAATAAAATAACAGAGGCTCTCGCAACCGGATTTAACGGTTTGAGAGCCTCTGTCTTTTAATTTAAGTTCGATATTTTACTTAAGATATTTCTCGAGGAACTGATCTTGTTCCCACAAAAGATGCATGATATTTTCGCGGGCTACATATCCATGCATTTCTTTCGGAAGAATCACCATCCTCACCGGAGCTCCAAGTCCGCGCAAAGCCTGAAAATATCGCTCAGTCTGCAACGTAAAGGTACCCGGGTTGTTATCAGCCTCACCATGAACGAGCAGCATCGGAGTTTTCATTTTTTCGGCATGCATGAAGGGCGACATCGCATTGTAAACATGTTGAGCTTCCCAGAAATTTCTTTGTTCGCGTTGAAATCCGAAGGGAGTGAGCGTACGGTTGTATGCGCCGCTACGTGCAATGCCACAGGCGAAAAGGTCGCTATGACTAAGCAGGTTGGCCACCATGAAGGCTCCGTATGAATGTCCGCCTACACCCACCTTATCCCGGTTGATATAGCCCATTGCATCCACTGCGTCGATGGCAGCTTTGGCATTGGATATGAGTTGCTCCACGAAAGTATCGTTCGGCTCCTCATCAGCTTCACCCACGATAGGGAATGCTGCATCGTCGAGCACAGCATAACCCCGGCTGACCCAATAAACGAACGAGCCATAATAAGGGAACGTGAATTCGTTGGGGTTGGCAGTAGTTTGTCCTGCACTGTGTTTGTCTTTATATTCAGCAGGATATGCCCAGATTAGCAAAGGCAATTTTTCGGTTTTTGCCTCTCTGTCGTATCCTTCAGGTAAATAAAGTGTCCCTGAAAGTTCTACACCATCCTCACGTTTGTAGCGGATAACTTCCTTATAAACATTCTCAATACTGGCAAATGGGTTAGGGAAGTGGGTGAGTTTGATTGGTGCAATTCTTCTTTTAAGGTTGCGGATATAATAATTCGGAAACTCATTTTGAGATTGCATGCGAACCAATACCTCTCCGGTCCTAACATTGATAAAATCGAAAATCTCTTCTTTCTTGTTCTTATCTGCCGATTGATACAAACGTTTGGTTTTTAAGGATCTGATATCCAGTTCGTCGATAAAAGGGAATTGCCCTTCAGGAGTAAATCCTTCACCGAAAAGGAATAATTTATTTTGATCCATGGTAAGCACATACCTGCCAAATTGATTCTTGAATGTTTCGAATCTTCCCGGATCAGCATAAACATCCTGATAATTTCTTTCGTTGAAGAGTCGCGGTTGTTCCGACGGTCTTGCGGGGTTAATCAGTGAGATTTTCCTCGTGCGTGTATCGAACCACTCCTCCATCAGCACAGCTGTATTGGCATTTCCCCAGATAATACCCGAATAACGTAATGAGGTTTGAGCCAGCTTTACAGGTTCACTGTTGAAAGGCGCTTTCCACAGATAAACCGCATCGCGGAAGTCGGCTTGCTGCCGTGGGTCACCTCCATCAGTTGCTTCAACATAAAATAATGTAGCGGGTTCGTCGGCACGCCACCCAATGGAACGTTTGCCGGTGCGGACAGCCATGAATCCCGGAGGCAGTACTTCGGCCAAAGGGATTTCAGCGATGGTTTTTACCGTATTGCCCTGCAGATCATAAACGATGCTTTTCTGAGGGAATCTGTTGAGCGGCACCAAATACGAGAATGGTTTGTGTAGGGTGGTTACGAGTAGCAGACTGCCATCGGGTGAGAAATCTTCTCCTACAAAAATATCGGCGGGTTTGTATGTGCTTTTGTTTCCATTCAGACTTACCCTCACTAGTTCTGAAGTTGCAAGTGTAACGAAATTAGCTTCATCAGTCTGGTTTTTCAACAAATCCTGGAAAGTGCGGTTTTGAGTTCTTGACCCATCGCTGACCGAGATAATAGGGCCGTCGGGAATGGTTACTGCAGCACTGAGCAGGGGCGGGCGGTTGTCGGGAATCATGCGTACAAGAATCGATTGATTGTCGCGGTACCACGTAATCGGATTGCCAAGGTTTGCGTTGACACGTGCATCTGTTAATCGCTGTGCACTTGCAGTTTCGAAATTAAGCACCCAAAGTTCCACACCATCCGCGGTGGTATTGGTAAAAGCTACTTTGCTGTCGTCGGGCGACCAGCTAACGTAGGCAATACGCGGATTATCGGGAAGTCCTTTTACCTGCACAGGTTCTATGTCCTGCATCTTTCTAACCTTCAGATTGTTGAGGTAGTTGATTGAAGAACTGATGTTGGTAACCGGGTTTACACGCAAGCCGGCCAGACTAATCTCCTGCTGAATCAGGTCTTCGAGTGTTTTGTAAGTGCTTCTGTAGCTGAAAAGCATGTTGTTGTTTTTCGCGTCAACAGTAACCTGCGGAGCACGTTCAAAGTCGGCCAGCTTCAGAATACTCTCCGGCGGCATTTGGTAAGTCAGGTTAACCTGACCATTGATTTCTGTTAATCCCACTGTAATACAAATAATTAATAATATTTTTCTGATCATCTTATATTGAATTTAATTGACTATCCGAAAATGGTTGCAACTACGCGACGGCTTCCGCCATGTTTTCTGAATTCGCATAAATAAATGCCCTGCCAACTACCCAGGTTAAGTTTTCCCTTGGTAATTGGGATGGTCAGACTTACACCGGTCAGACTACTTTTTGCATGTGCCGGCATATCATCTTCTCCTTCATAAGTATGTTCGTAAAATGGTTGATTTTCAGGAACTATCTTATCGAAGATGTTGATTAAATCTGTTCTTACTTCAGGATCAGCATTTTCATTTAAACTTAATCCTGCCGAAGTATGTTTCATGAATAAATGAAGCAGCCCGGTTTCAGGAAGCGGTGGAATTTTTGAGAGAATCTCCGAAGTAATCAGATGAAACCCCTGTGGCCGGGCAAATAGCGGGAACTCACATTGATGTATCATATATGCTAATTGAATTCGATAGGACAAATATACATAAGAATTATCTATTAAGCCTGCATTGTTTCACAATCTGATTATTTTAGTTGTTTTTTGTAGGCACTATCAGATTATTGATATACTTTATGTAAGTTTGCAGTGCATTAGCTGAACAATGTAATACAGTTTCCTATCTGCTGTTTTTATTGACATTTAAACAACCAAAATCTAAAATTGCTTATTCCTGATGAATAATTTAATTTATAGTAACATTTTTATATTCTCGTCTTTACTATCATTGCTTCTGGTGATCTATGTTTTCTTGAATCGTAAAGTATTGATGCTTTACAGATCGATGGGTATTATATTTCTCGGGATCAGTATTTGGTCGTTGTTTTACGGCTTGGAGTTGAGAGCAACTGATTATTCAATTATAAGTGTTTATTTGAAGATTCAGTATCTTGGAATTGCATCCATACCATTATTCTGGTTTAGGTTTACTTCACAGTATAGTGGAAAAAATCACTGGGTTACCACACGCCGTTTTTTAATGTTGTCAATTGTGCCTGCTATTACCATATTAATTGTTTTCACCAAAGGATACCATGATCTTTTTTACGAATTCAGTTATGCCAAAGAAGCCGATTTTGGCATTTATCATGAATTCAAGCCGGGAGTCTGGTATTATGTGCATGTTGTTTATTCCTATGCCCTGATATTCTTCTCTATTTTGCAGATTATGTCTGTGTATGCTACTGTATCAGTCGATAACAGACCACGGGTAATGCTTTTCATTGTCAGTTGTTTTATTCCATTTATTATTAATGGGTCGTATGTGCTTGGATTCAGACCAGATGGTAATATTGACCTTACTCCCATTGGATTTCTTTTTATGGGATTAATATTGTTGTTTGGAGTGCTCAATGCCCGACTTATGCAGGTTAAACCGCTGATGCTCGGCCTTTTGTTTGAAAGCATGCCGGTTGCTTTTTTTACGACTGATGAGAATGATAGTATCGTAAGTATAAACCCCCGAACTAAACATTTGATTAATAAGGGATTCTTTTCAGAACTGAAATTGCGGGAAATTGCAGATATGCGCAATTACATGTACAATGTAGAGTCAAACACACATTATATAGAGTTTGAATCCGGAATAAAAACCTTCAGGGTTGATCGAACTACGATTTATAATTCGAATAAAGAGATGGATGGGTTTCTCTATATAATCCATGATACTACTGCTGAAAAAAGATGTGCCGATGCTCTCCAAAAGTCAGAGTTGTATAATCGCAAACTGATGGATAACACTCTGGAAGGTATTATGTTGGTTGTAGAGAAGGGCCTGGTGTCAGTTAATCCTGAGCTTGCCGGATATTCAGGTTACAGTTCGCAGGAGTTAAAAAAGATGTCAGTTTTCGATTTGGTTTTCGATCCTGATATATTGACTTTCAATGCTCAGTTCAATAAATTGCTTTTCGATAAAAGCGAGTTTGAGAAGGGTTCGTTCAGACTTAAAACCAAAGATGGTTCGACCCGTTGGATGGAGTTTAATATGACTACTTCAGAATGGTTTGATTCAAAAGCGGTACTGATTTTTGTGAATGATATATCAGCAAAATACAGTTTGAAGGAGCATGTGGAGACTGAACTTTCATGGTATAAGTTTGCAAACGAAATGACAGTTCAAATCAGGGCTGCCGGTGTAAATGACATTAATGAAAGAATTGCTTTGATGTTGAAGAGAATTGGTGAGAAAATAGGATTAGATCATTGTTGTTTTGTTGGTTATACCGATAATTGTGATCTCATTAATCCGTTAATTGAATGGGATACAAAAGCAGGGAAAACCTATTTGGATTTAGTAGAGAAGTTTAAGAGTGGTGAGTTTCCCTGGTGGGAGTCCCAAATTGAGAAGAAGGAGGTAATCTATACTGCGAAAACAGCAGGATTGCCTTCTGAAGCATTGAGTGAAATAAAGATGTTCGACGATCATGGTATCAGGTCAATCTTTTGTGTACCCATTGTAAGTAATTACAAAATAACTGCAGTTCTTGGATTCTTATCAACCAATGAACATAAAATATGGCTCCCCCAACAAACTGAAATCATTTTGATAATTTCGAATCTGCTGGGGGAGGTTATGTTGCGTCTTGAGAATGTGGCGAAATTGAAGAAACCTTAGTTTCTACTTCTCTAAAACTACTGTTGAGGCATATATCTCATTGCTTCAGGAATAACTTCCCTGAGTTTGGCAATTCTCTTGGCATCGGTTGGGTGAGTGCTTAAAAAGTCGGTTGCCCCTTTCGATTTACTCGCTGCCATTCTGCTCCAAAACTCTACAGCCTCGTTAGGATCATAACCTGCCATGGCCATAAATATCGTTCCCAAACGATCGGCTTCATATTCGTGCTTACGCGAATAGGGAAGAATAACACCAACAGTTGCGCCAATTCCATAAACTGTATTGATTACTGAACGCGTGGTTTCGCTTCGGTTGCTTGTGAGTATGTCGGCAATTACAGCGCCATACTGGGCTAACAGTACCTGACTCATCCTTTCATTGCTGTGTTTTGCTACGGCATGAGCAATCTCATGGCCCATTACAACAGCTAAACCGGCTTCAGTTTTGGTGTATGGAAGTATCCCTTCGAAAAACACCACTTTGCCCCCGGGCATGCAAAAAGCATTTACCGTGGAGTCGGCCACCAGGTTAAATTCCCAGGCCAGTTTGGCTAATTCGTGTTCCAGTCGGTTGCTGAGCATAAATGCTTCCACTGCAAGAGAAATATTAGTCCCAACACGCTTAACCATCTCAGTAGCTGCCATATCGAGTGATGCCGGTACCGAATCGATATACTGTTTGTACGCGGTTGCACTCATGCTTAGAATTTCACTGTCGGATAACAAAAGCAACTGCCTGCGACCGGTAATCATTACATTCGAACATGAACTGGCAATCATGAAAACTGTCAGGATGAATAAAATACGTTTCATAGAGTATTCGATAATTAATTAGTTATTTGTTTTTAAGAACGTTCGGGTAATCGTTTTGTTTTCTCCGGATAGAACGATTAAATATACACCATCTTTTAAAGTGCTGATATTTAACGATCCGAGAGTGGTAATATCACTTGTTGCAATTAATTTTCTGCCTTGCAGGTCAAATATCTCAGCTTTAAATATTGGTTCCCTGGTACTGAAATGGATGATATTGCGGGCCGGAACCGGATAAATCAGGTTTTCCTGACTCATTTCATTTACATCAAGAGTTGACAGGTCAATTAAAACGAATTCCATCATCATGTGGTGACCGTGTCCGCCTCCTTCATCATCATCTTCACCCATTTTTTGCGCTATCTTCCAAAAAGGTGATTGATTTTCCATCATGTATGGGGAAGCTTCTTTACTCAAATTAGCTGTAATTTGATACTGAGCCCCGTCTCCGATTTTAGTAATAGCATCTACCGGAACTTCATTCCATTCATTGTCTCTCAAAATCAGTTCGCTGAGTGGTATTTCATCAATCTTTTTAAATAAATTGAGTCGAAAACCTGTGGTAGATATTTCATCAGCAAAGGCAAAATTGGGTTCTACTATATCCCAATTCGACATATAATTGATATATCCACCGGCATTCACACCATCAGTTTGAGCTGAATACATTAAGCGGTAGCCCAAATCATCGGAAGTGGTGATGTAAGTGTTGCTGTCTGCTCCCTGAATGGCCATCATCTCGTAGGTTACAGGGTTCACCCGATACCACTGATAACTTACAGCATCTTCAACAGCGACTCCGCCGGGAGTTGTTACGATATTGACTCTTGCTTCCAAGCCTCTTCCAACCCAGGGTACCATCACGCCCGAAATCCACATGCTTTCGTCGAGTCCCCAACTGGCAAAACGGGTGTCAACATTAGAGGGAACAGCTACAACAGTGTTTGAGACATAGCCATCAATAGCTCCACCCGTAGCTTTTAGTCTCAGAGTGGTTGCAGTGGCAAGCCTGATGCGAAAATTATCTCCTGTAGTTGTAACAGGCTCATCACTAATCATGTAGTTTTTCCACTGGGTATCCGTATCGAGAAACTGTAATGTGAGTAAGTCACATTGAAGTGTTGCAGCATCAGGAAAGCTGAGATCGATAGAAGAACGTGTGTATCCCAGGAATGACTCGTATTGTCTGTCGGATTTCGTTACAAGCAAACCGCCAAATTTGCCCGCTTCAGCTACAAATGGAGTAAAAGTAATTGAGCCACCTTCGCCGGGAGTAAATTGCGATTTCACTTGAAAAGGGTTCAGGGTCAATAAACACAAGAGCATAGTGCTCCAACTGATGTAGAATTTTGTCTTCATAAGGCTGGTAAGTTTAGTTGTAATTGGAAATGATAATATGCTGCAAATGTACAAAAAAATGTGAAAATATGTTTGAGGTTGCTTGTTTGATTTAATTTGTTTATTGCAGTAATATGTGTAAATATCTGATGCAACACTTGCCAATACGGTAGGAGATCAGCCGGGATATTGTGTTTATGCCGAAACATGTGATCAAGCTTTGGTATTGGAGTTTATGACCAATGAGCTGTACAACAAGCGCCCACCGGCTAATGTTATGTATTGGGCCAGAAGCCGCAAATGAACTGCGTTATATCACTTCCCCAATGTTCTGATGAATAAAAGAGTAATTTGCTTTGAGTAATTTCTGCGGCAAAACAGGGTTTCCTTTGGTTATCAGTATCGACATTTCTCCAAGAACTATGCGTAATACCCATGCCGGTATGGGCGGAAAGAAGTAGGGCTTGTCGTATTTTTCTGCAAGCGTCCTGGTTAGTTCAGCATTTGTTATGGTATTTGGTGAAACAGCATTATAAACTCCGATAAACGATTCGTCGATTATTGCCTGAAAATAAATTTCGCACAAGTCATCCAAACTAATCCAGGGAATGTGTTGTTTTCCTGACCCAATCGGACCACCAATGCCCATTTTTATGGGGAGCAGCATTTTCTGCAAGGCGGGTGCACCCTGACTTAGAACTACTCCTGTACGAATAATCACAGTTCTATAACCGGCATCAGAAAATCGTTTCGATTGTTCTTCCCATGCAACGCATACTTCTGCAAGAAAGTCTTTACCGGCGGGGGAGTCTTCGTTGAATATTGTTCCCACGCTATCAGTTCCGTAAAAACCTGTTGCCGATGCGGTGATAAAAGCTTTGAGTGGGATGTTCATTGCTGTAACACAATTGAAAAGGAGTGCAGTCGATTTTGTCCTGCTATCTTTTATTTGCTCACGTCTTTTTTTTGTCCATCTTCCGGCACCGATATTGGCTCCTGCCAGATGAATGATATAATCTATCCCATCAAAGCATTCAGCATCAATTTCGCCTTTTTCAGGACTCCAGAAAAAGATGCTTTTTTGTTTGTCGGCTGATTGAATATTTGTTGTGAGAGTGCGAATGTTGTAGCCCGACTCCCAGAGTTTCTTCCTCAGGTGAGTGCCAATATATCCGGATGCTCCGGTGATAAGAATGGTTGGGTTTGCTGACATAAAAATAAACAGGGCGTTGTACTCCTACAACACCCTGTTTACTGATTTTGTTCTTTGCAAACTTACATTAAAGGTCCTATATCATAGAAACGTTGAATGCTTGATTTGTGGCCGCAATTTAGAACATAATCCACATATTATTATAACTGAATGAAAATCCGTTCGGGTTTCTTGTCTGTTCGGTCAAATTCGACTAAATCCGGTTAAAAAAATCCATCAACTCATCCCTTTTTCTTTTCGAAACAGGTACCGGACTGCCATCAGCCATCCGCAGAAAACCACCATCGTTTTTCTCGAAGCTGATGATGTGGTTGATATTAATCAGGTGCGACTGATGTGTGCGCAGAAACATGTATTCGGTAAGCATTTCTTCAAAATCCTTGAGTGTACGCGATACTACAACCTGCTTCCCGTTAATCAGATGAAAGGTGGTATAGTTGTGGTCTGATTCGCAGCGGATTATATCAGAAACTTTCACGATATAAATGCTTTTCTGATCTTTTAGCACAATTTTTTTGTCCTCGGGCCGACTGCTTATATTCTCGAAGAAGTTTTTGAGTTGTTTGCTGATGGTGTCACGTTCTGTCATAGCAGCAGCCTTTTCAATGGCCGATGAGAGTTCGTCGATATTCACAGGCTTCATGATATAATCGACAGCCGAGAAACGGAAGGCGTTTACGGCATATTTTTCATAAGCTGTGATAAAGATAACTGCAAAATGAATCTCATCGAGGCGACGAAGGATATCGAAGCCGGTGCCGTCCGTCAAGTTGACATCCAACAATACCAAATCAGGTTTCAGGTTTTGAATAGCCTCAACACCGGTTTTAACTCCATCGGCAGTGCCACAAATTTCTGCTTGTTCGCAATAGTTGCTTACGATGCCGCTGATAAGCTCCCTAACAGGAGCTTCGTCGTCGATAATAAGTGTTCTTAACTTATTCATGTTCCGTGTGGTTTAATTGAATTGGTATCACGATTCTCACCAAGGTGCCCTGCTTCCCGTTTTCCGACTGGTCGAGAATTTCGAGTGCTGCCTGCATGCCGTATTTCTTTTGCAAAATGGAAATGCGTTGGCGTGTAATTTCAATGCCGTACGAACGGTGTTTCGAATCTTTTTGTTGTTTAATGCCTTCATTAAATCCGATGCCATCGTCGAGTATTTCGCAAATCACACTTTCTTTGCCCGACTTAAAACTGATTTGTATATTCCCTTGGTAATCAATGCCCCAAAATCCATGTTCGATGGCATTTTCTATGAACGGTTGTGCCAACATAGGCGGCACGAAGAAATCAATCTCCTGCAGCTCGGGTTCGATATTGAGCTCGTAAGCAAACTGGCCAGCAAAACGCTGTTGCTGAAGTTGCAGATAGTATTTTAGTGTTTGAATCTCTTTGTCGAAAGCGATGAATTCATGGGTTGAGTTATCAAGTATCAAACGCATTAGCGATGCCATCGACGAGATAAGATTCACATTCTCTTTGGGTGTTTTATGAAGCACATTGTTCTGCAGCATCGACAAAGCATTGAAAATGAAATGGGGGTTCATTTGACTTCGAAGCAGTTTTTGTTCTATTTCAATCGTTTTGAGCTTTTCTGAAGAACGTCGGCGTTGCAGAAAAAGAATCACGGTGAGTAGTACCAAGAGTCCGATGCCAACTGTAAGCATGATCACTGTTTTTTGCTGACCAATAATGATTTCATTCTTTTGATTGGTAAGCTTCAGGTTGCGGTTTTCAATCATGTATTTTTCAGTTTCATACCGCGTGCGCAATTCTTCGGTGAGTCGGGCTTGCTGCATGCTGAAAAGTGAGTCGCTCAATTGCCGCGCACGTGCCAGATGTTCATAGGCATTCTGATGTTGTCCGAGTTGATAATAAATCTGAGCTGATTTGTTTAATGATTTGATTAACAGGTCGTTGTTTTTTACTCTTTCGGAAGTTGTAGTGGTAATGTTGAAATGTTCGAGCGCCTGCAGTAATTCACTTCTTTCGAGCCATGCCATGCCCAGGTTGTAGTGAGAATGGGCAAAGCCTTCCATATCGCCTGCTTTATGCTGAATATTCATGGCCTGATTGAAATATCCTATGGCCCTTCGGTATTCTTTCTTTTGCAAATAAACTCTACCGATATTATTCAGGTTTTTGGCTCTGAAAATGCTTTGCCCCGGATGCTGATTTAGGGTGATCGCACGGTTAAAAAACTCCAGGGCACGGTCAGGATCATTTATCTGAATATATATTTCGCCAATATTAGTGTTGGCCATAGCAGTTTCTTCATCTAATCCTGCATCTTCAAAATACTCGATAGCCTGCATGAAAAAGTCGAGTGCTTCATCGTGCTTTCCCGCTCTCCAATACAACGAACCGATGTTGTTCAGAGAATAAGCAATGCCGCGCAAATCACCGATTTTCCGCCTGATGGTCAGCGACTGCTGAAAGTGTTCCAGCGCCCTGTCGAAGATACCCTGCGATTGGTAAAGATTTCCCAGGTCACTAACAGCCTCAGCAATTCTCGCCGAATCTCTGGTACGCACATAATAATCCAGTCCATCCTGCAAATCCTCCATCGAAAGGGTTACCTGTCCGGCATGACCATACGCATATCCTCTGGCCTTTAGAGCTCTGAATCTCATGGGTATATCACGTAGCTCTATCGCAAGTTCTATCGCCTCATCAGCCAGGTTGATAGCCTCCTGGGGAGCAATAAATACCAGTCGGTTCGACAACTCAACCAATGTTGCAAGTCGCTCGCTGCCTGTTTGTTCTGTAAGAACAGCCCTCAAACTGTCGCGCACACTTTCAGTAGCTGCTGTATGCATGCAAAAAGATGTCAGAAAAACTATGAGCAAAATTGGCGACTTATTGGGCATAAGAAATGTTATATATCAGGATTTCACAGGCTCAAAAGTACAAAAAATATTTGTTCATTTCCTGATTTGTGTTACTTTTGCAGTCCCAACACTGACTTATGGTGTAACGGTAGCACTACAGATTCTGGATCTGTCTGTCCAGGTTCGAATCCTGGTAAGTCAACTTGATAAACGCTTTTGGTCTTTTTGAGAAGATTGAGGGCGTTTTTCATATATTCACGTCCCACAAAAAGTCTGATACCCCCGATCATCCCATTCCTCTGGATTATTCCTGAATTTCTCGTTGCCGGGATGTTGATCATAGGGTGTTTGCAGTACTCTGAGCATTTCGTTAAAGAGCGATAAGTCGCCTGCAACTGCTTCATCCAGTGCTTGCTCCACCCAATAGTTGCGGGGAATATAAACGGGATTGCTGTTTCGCATGAGTGTGTGTGCAGTGCTGAAGCTGCTTTCCATCTGTGTTATGCGTTCGTTGCGCTTCTGCAGCCACTGCTGAAAAGATTCCAGTTTGAAAAGAGGGCTTTCCGCATCTTTCAGACTGCGCAAATCGTAAAAAGTCTGCGTATAATCTGCACCGTTATCGTACATCATTTGCAGCAAATCGTCAATCAGGGGTCGGTCGGCTTCTGTTGAATCCGAAATTCCCACCTTGGCAAACATCATGGCGTACCAGCGTTCGGTAAATGTTTTTTCGAGCGATTGCAGTACTTCATTGGCCATGTCGATGCCGCGGTTTTTATCATTATCGAGGATTGGTAACAGTGCATCGGCCAAAACGCCGAGATTCCAGAAAATAATGGAAGGCTGATTCAGAAAAGCATACCTGCCATTTGCATCTATTGAACTGAAAACTGCTGCAGGATTAAACTTGTTCATGAATGCACAGGGACCGTAATCGAAGGTCTCACCACTGATGCTCGTGTTGTCGGTGTTCATCACACCATGAATAAAGCCTACCTGCAGCCAGTTGATGATCAAATCTATTTGTCGTTCGGCAACCGCTTTCAGTAACTCCAATGGACTGTTCCCTGTTGTTGCAATTTCCGGATAATGTCTGTGAATCACATATTCAGTGAATAGCTTCAGTTCTTCTGTGCTGCAAAATCTTTTTACATACTCGAATGTTCCCACGCGAATATGACTGCTCATGATGCGCGTGAGGATGGCGCCTTCCTGCATTTCTTCGCGGTAAACGGGTTCGCCGGTGGTAACAACCGCAAGACTTCGCGAAGTGGGAATGCCCAATCCATGCATTGCTTCGCTGATGAGGTATTCGCGCAACATCGATTTAAGTGTTGCCCGCCCATCTCCCCGTCGCGAGTAGGGTGTTTGTCCCGAACCTTTCAGCTGTATGTCGAAACGACTGCCACCGGGTGCGATGTGCTCGCCGAGCAAAATAGCCCGGCCATCTCCCAGTCGGGTAAAATGACCAAACTGATGTCCCGCATATGCCTGTGCCAATGGCTCTGCTCCATGCGGTATTTCGTTGCCTGATAACTGGCTTGTAATAAGTACTTTGTTGATTTGCATTGCAGACAACCCCAATTCATCAGCCAACGATTCGTTGAATAATAACAGTTGCGGTTTGCGTACCGGTACAGGGTTCTGCATTGTAAATAAACCCTGTGGGAGTCGGGCATAGCTGTTATCGAAATTCCAGTCAGATCGGCTCATCATGCGTACGTTTTTACAGTTTGCTTACTCCATCATCAGCGATATCGGGTCGGAAAGGTGATCCACAATCTGCTTCAGGAAACGCGCTGTATCGCCTCCGTCAACAATACGATGATCTACAGTGAGCGACAAGCCGAGTACGTTGCCAATCACAATCTGATTGTTTTTTACCACGGGTTGTTGTACAATGCGACCAATACCCAAAATGCCTGCCTGCGGATAGTTTATCACCGGAGTTCCAAAAATACCGCTGATAGAACCGAAGTTACTCACAGTAAATGTGCCTCCCTTCATATCGTCGAGGGTAAGTTTTCGATCGCGTGCCTTTTCAGCAAAAGCTGTAATTTGTTGCGATAGTTCGAATAAACTCAGTCGGTCAGCATTACGTATAACCGGCACCACCAGTCCTTCGGGCGTATCCATGGCAATACCAATATTATACTGATTTTTGTAAATCATGCGGTTGTTTTCCAGATCCATCTGTGCATTCATGATGCGGTGATGTTTCAGTGCCAACACAGTAGCTTTAACAATGAAAG
This sequence comes from uncultured Paludibacter sp., assembly GCA_964389115.1. GTDB lineage: Bacteria > Bacteroidota > Bacteroidia > Bacteroidales > Paludibacteraceae > Paludibacter. Next base: position 54,405 of record CAYMDE010000005.1, read on the forward strand.
GCAAATAGGTGAGACGCGCATTTCGTTCAGCATATTTGGGTTTGTACTTTTCACGGATGGCAATTAGTTCTGAAATTTCAACTTCCTCCACCACAGTAACGTGAGCTGCATTGTGTTTGGAGTTTAGCATGTTTCGCGCAATGGTTTTGCGAAGTTGTGTGAGTGGTTCATATGTCACATCGTCGGGTTCCCATGCACGGGCCATCACATTCTTTTCGACCGGACTTTTAGTAGTAGCATATTGTTCCAGATCTTCTTTGGTAACCCTGCCTCCTTGTCCGGTGCCACTGATTTGATTGATATCGATGCCCATTTCGCGGGCAATGGCACGCACCTGAGGTGTGGCAAAAGCTTTGGCGGTTGAGCGATATGCAGCAGACATAGGCTTTTCATCGCTGGCAGGCATGATGTTACGCGCCGAGGCCTGTTCGAGTGTTCCCACTACGCCGGCCTGGTTTTCTTCCTCGTCCTCAGCTAAAATCAAATCTTCTTCTTCCTCATTGATATGGGCTGAGGCTTTCTCAACCGGACTGGCTTCCACGGCGTCACCTTCCACCTGAATTTCGGCCAAAGGTTCTCCCACATGGATAATGTCGCCCACCTTACCAAAAATCTTTAGCAGGATGCCTGTTCGCGGAGATGGAATGTCTGCCGTAACCTTGTCGGTTTCCATACTCACCAGCAAGTCGCCGGCCTTAACAGCCTGGCCTTCCTGTACGTATATCTCGTGAATGGTGCCTTCTTCGAGGCCTTCGCCGAT
>CAYMDE010000005.1:55264-70928 GCA_964389115.1 uncultured Paludibacter sp.
GGCCTTCCTGTACGTATATCTCGTGAATGGTGCCTTCTTCGAGGCCTTCGCCGATATCGGGAAATCTGAAAATGTAATTCATAATATTCTTTTATTGTAACTTGCTGATTGTGGTAATTTTATATGTTTGCACTACTGTCTTTTGTGCTTCTTTGTGACTATAGTAATCGATTTTTGGGTTTTAACACAAAGTTTCACAAAGTAATAAATGCACTTTAATTATAAATTTGGTTTCATCGCTTATCGTATGAAAAAATTGAAAATCATCCAAAGAGTCATTAAAACACCAGAGGTGTTTCCTGTGCATAACCCCCGGATTTATCCGGGGGATAAAACGGAGGACAAGTTTACTACCCCGGCGGGGTTGCCCGTATGCTACAGGGAAACTCCTACGGAGTTCAGTTCGCAGACTTATTCTCATACCCCCGGATAAATCAGGGGGTTATGCATGGGAAACTCTTACAGAGTTTCGATATTATCTCAAAACCCCACAGTTTTCTCAATTTCATACAATATCCTTTCGGGTGTTACCATAAAGTATTTCTCTCCCTGTGCAAGCGGAACTATCGTATCGAAACCCATAACCCTGCGTGGTGGTGCTGCGAGCGACAAAAATGCTTCTTCGTTGGCAATGGCGATCAATTCCGAACCCACACTAAATGATTCGTTTGCTTCGGCAACAATCAGTACGCGTCCGGTTTTCCGAATCGAAGCCCCAACCGTTTCTCGGTCGATGGGATATATCGTACGCAAATCAATTAATTCAATCGATATTCCCGAAGCTTTAGCCATTTCAATGGCTTTCTGACATTCGCGTATCATGGCTCCAAAGGCGATGATGGTGATGTCGCTTCCTTCTGTAATTACTTTGGCTTTCCCAATCGGGATGCTGAATTTCTCGTCAGAAACTTCCTGTTTGATAGCACGATAGATGCGCTTGGGCTCCATGAAAATCACCGGGTCATCCGTTTCAATGGCCGAAATCATCAAACCTTTGGCGTCGTGCGGTGTCGATGGAACAACCACTTTCAGGCCGGGAATATGTGCATACAATGCTTCCGGACTCTCCGAATGATGTTCGATGGCATTGATGGCACCTCCGTAAGGAAAGCGTATCACCATCGGAGCTTTGTACATCCCGCGGGTTCTGTTGTTCATGCGCGATACATTCGAAATGATCTGATTAAAAGCGGGATAGGTAAACCCATCAAACTGCAGCTCAACTATGGGTCGCAGTCCCGACATAGCCATGCCCAAACCCGTACCCACAATGGCCGATTCGGCGAGGGGAGAGTCGAACACCCGTTTCTCACCATATTTCTTTTGCAGTCCTTCCGTTACCCGGAACACACCACCTTCCACGCCCACATCTTCACCAAACATCACTATCGATGGATCTTCGGCCAGTTTTATATCGAAGGCATTATTCAATGCCTGCACCATATTCATTACACTCATCTTCTGTTCTCCTTCCATGCTAAAAATGCTTCATAGGCTGTTTTCTGCCTGCTCAGTTCGTCGGGCATCTCCACATACATATGATTAAATACTTCCTGCAGCTGATAGACGCCATGGTTTTCGGCAGCCACAAATTCCACATCAACTACTTCTTTGTATTGCTCTATGAGCGATTTTTCGTCGCTTGTATCTATTCCGTTCTGTTCCATGTATTTGGTCAAACGCAACAACGGATCTTTTGCCTCCCACAACTGCTCTTCTTCTTTAGTGCGGTATTTTGTCGGGTCGTCTGACGTAGTATGAGCACCCCGGCGGTAAGTCAGCGCCTCGATAAGCACCGGTCCGTTGCCGGCCCGCGCATGTTCCGACGCTTCCTGATAAGCCTTATACATCGCTAAAAAGTCGTTCCCATCCACTTTGATGCCGGGCATTCCAAAGGCCATCGACTTCACAGCCAGATTCACAGAACGTGTTTGTCGGCCAACCGGTACCGAAATAGCATATTGGTTATTCTGAATGGTGAACACCACAGGTACCTGCCATACAGCCGCGAAATTGAGTGCCTCACTGAAATCTCCTTCCGAAGTTCCACCATCACCAATAAACGGATAAACCACTTCATCTTTTTGATTGTATTTGATAGAATAACCTATGCCGGTGGCGTGCAGGTATTGCGAACCAATGGGAACACAAATAGGCAAAACATGATTGGCTTCACTGAAATTGCTGCCTGCTTCATTTCCCAGATAATAGAGAAAAACCTCCCGAAGTTTAACACCTTTAGCCAGCATCACAGCCATTTCGCGGAAAGCCGGCACCAGCCAGTCGTCGTGACGGATCACCAAGCCCGCAGCAATCTGCAGTGCTTCCTGACCAAAAATGGGCGGATAGGTGTACATGCGCCCCTGTCGCTGATACGATACAGCCATCTTATCAGCAGTACGTGCAAAAAGCATCGCCTCCCAGGCTTTACGGATGGTTTCCGGGGGGATATCGGGCATGTATTGTGGATTAATTATCTGACCTTCCTCATTCATTATTTGGAAAGTTTTGTTTTCAGAAGGATTAAAATCGTTGAATATCATTGTTTTTCTTTCAAAGAAATAAAATGCTCCCTGTTTAATCAAGGGTTAGCATCATTACTAACAAATAACAAAACAGATGGTTCGCCACTGAAACAGTATCTCAACACATATTACATACGCTCCTCACAAGAATGAAATAGTGCTGTAATAACCCCGCTCTACTTTTGCAGCGATGTTTTATGTAAAAATTAATCAAAGGAAAAATGAAGAAACAATTTTTAAAATTCGCTGTGGTTTTACTTTCAGTAGTAACCGTTTTCAGCTCGTGTGACGAAAAAGTAGTAGATGATCCGGATGCTAATCTGAAAGATCATGCTTATGAAGTGATTATCAGAAATCACATCACAGGAACCCGTAATTTTGTGAAAGACTCAGTTTATATACTGATGGGTCAAATCAATGTAGAAGGAATCTTGAATGTTGCTCCGGGTACTATCGTTAAAGGGGATAAAAGAACAAAAGGAACTTTGGTTGTTGTTCCAGGAGGGAAAATCTATGCTGAAGGAACCCTAACACAACCTATTATCTTTACTTCAAGAATGGAACCGGGCGAACGTGCTGCCGGCGACTGGGGCGGTATCATCTTAGTTGGTAAAGGACCTTTGAATCAGTCGAGCGCCAGTGTTGAAGGTTTATCACAGCCTGTAAACTACGGCACTTCTGAAGTTACAGATCGCGATGATAACGATAGCTCAGGTGTCTTGAAATATGTACGTATTGAGTTCTCTGGTATAGCTCTTCAGCCTGACAAAGAAACTAATGGTCTTACTATGTGTGCTGTTGGTAAAGGTACAGTTATTTCTCACATCATGGTTTCGTATTGTGGCGACGATTCATTCGAGTGGTTTGGTGGTAATGTGGATTGTAAATATCTGATCGCTTATAATGGTTTGGATGATGATTGGGATGTTGACTTCGGTTACTCAGGAAATGTGCAGTTCGGTGTTAGTATCCGTAACCCACGCGTAGCCGACGTATCTGTATCGAATGGCTTTGAGTCGGACAACGATGGGTCAGGTTCTACCTCAACTCCACTTACTTCTGGAGTATTCTCAAACATGACTGTTATCGGTCCATACAAAACAACATCAGACAGAAATATCAACCTGAATTATGGAGCTGGTATGCACCTTCGCAGAAATACTTCAATCTCAATTTTCAACTCTGTAATCGCAGGATGGCATTCAACAGGTTTGTTGCTTGACGGAACCAGAACATACGATAACGCGACCAATGGTGGAATGGCTTTACAAAACGTATTCCTTGTGGGTACAAAAGGTCCGGCTGTAAAAGGTGCAGGTGGTGTAACCGATGCTCAGGCTGATGCATTCTTCAATAACCCATTGTTCAACAATCAGATTATTGCTGATGTGGCAACTGCAAAAATTGCTAATTCTTTCTACGATGCTTCAAAAGAAGGTAAAGATGCAATCCCTACATCATTCTTACCTGAAGCTGGATCTCCTTTGCTTGGAGCAGGATCCTTTGCTCATGCAAAGCTTCAAAATGCATTCTTCGACAAAACGGCTACTTATGTTGGTGCTTTCGGTACAACCGACTGGACAAAAGAGCCATGGACTGAATTTGACCCGCAAAATGCCGACTATCGTTAAGTATTTGTTTGTAATTTGACTTCAAGAAGATAAGAGAGTTGCTCTTATAGATGGATGCCTTGCTGATGTGTTATCAGCGAGGCATTTCTCTTAGTGTTTGTAATATGTATTAAATTTTTCTGCTACTGCCTGTTTTAGAGGGTTTCTGCCTTATATTTGTATGGTTGAAAAGAAAAAAATCATGAATATGCGTAAATTAATATTATTAGCCGGTTTTCTCTGTGTGATTGTGATGTCCGCTATATCGCAACAGGGACAAATAGTTAAAAGCGATGGCTTGTTCTATACCGATGCTACTCAAACCAGATTGTATAGCGGTGAATATAAAGAGTTCTACGATAATGGTGCGCTCAAGGTTGAAATGTTCATCAAAGATGGTAAGCCTGAAGGTGCTTATATTATTTATTTCCCCAACGGACGACCACAGGAAGTGAGAGCTTACCGTAATGGCGAGTTTCATGGTGTTTGGAGAACGTACAATGAATCAGGTGTGTTAATTGCGCAGGCCGAGTATCGTAATAACAGAAAACACGGTACCTGGCGCATTTGGGATGATAGCGGAGTGATGCGTTACGAGATGCATTACGATAATGGACGTCAAACCGGTATCTGGTACATGTGGGATGAAATGGGTAAGCTGATCTCTGAAAGAAAATATTGATTGAGTCTGCTGTTTAACTGTTTCATGTTAATGTAGAAAGTTCGTCATAATTTTGTAATACGCTGCTTCTATCTTTGCATTGTAAAATTACAAAAGAAGTACATACAAATACAACAAATATGAAGAACTTATTTTATTTCGCAGTTATTATCGGTCTTATGATGGTTACTCCCTTATCTTCTAAAAACAAAGCAGAAGCCGAGGCAAGCGCAATAACAGTTAATTCAACTGAACTTAGTGGTGTTGTTTTCGATCAAAATACAAATGAAACTCTTGCAGGAGTTTTAATAACCGTAAATGGTCAGAAAGTCTATACAGATTTCGAAGGTCAATTCAAAGTTAAAAATGTTTGTATCGGTGTATGCGAACTAAAAGTTAAGCTTATCTCATATCAGGAAAGAACCCTGAGAATTGATACTGCAAAAGAAAATTCATTGAAAGTAGCTCTTAGTCAAAGATAAGAACTCTTTTTTTCATGGTTTAAGGTAAATTGCAGGGCACTGAGTGATCAGTGCCTTTTTTTATTTGTTTTTCTATCTTTGTAACTCAAATGTAATATGTATTACACGTGCCCGAAATATGAACGAACTACTTTTGTAACGGTAATTAATCATTAAATAAGTGTTCAAAATTATGAATCCAAGCCGCATTTTAGTTGTTGACGATGAAGAAGATTTGTGTGAGATACTCCAGTTTAATCTTGAAACAGATGGCTATTTGGTTGACGTAGCCTACTCTGCCGAGGAGGCGCTACAACTTGACTTAACACAATATCAGTTATTGCTTCTTGATGTAATGATGGGTGAGATGTCGGGCTTTAAAATGGCTCGTATCCTCAGAGATAATCCAAAAACAGCTCGTATTCCGATAATATTCCTAACTGCAAAAGATACAGAGAACGACAGACTTACCGGCTTTAATATCGGAGCCGATGATTATATTTCAAAACCTTTCTCAATCAGAGAGGTGTTGGCCAGGGTTAAAGCAGTGCTTCGCCGTTCGGTAGTTGTTATCGAAGAAGATGCTGAAAAAATCCTGGAATATGATCAGCTTAAAATGAATCTGGGAAATAAAAAGGTGACTGTTGATGGTGAAGACGTGCAATTCACCAAAAAGGAGTTCGAGATATTAAAACTTTTTCTGGAGCATACTAACCGGGTTTTTACCCGCGAAGAAATGTTGTCGCGGGTGTGGACTGATGAAGTGGTTGTGCTCGATAGAACTATCGATGTGAACATTACACGACTTAGAAAGAAAATCGGTCGATATGGAAAAAATATCATCACCCGATTGGGATATGGATATTGTTTCGAATGCTAATCAGCAATAAATAATGATTTAATGGTGGAGACTTTGTATTTTTACAGGGTCTCTGTGTTTTTATATATATTTATCAAAAATCCATGAAGTTTAACAGCAGATTATTCCTCTATTTTTTCAGCATATTCGCGATAGTAATTCTTGCTATCAGCTTTTATCAATATAAGCGTGAGAAACAATTTCGTACCGATCAACTCGATCAGTTGCTAACTACATACAATCAAACGATTAACAGGTTTATCGAGCTGAACGACTATGATTGGGTTAAATTACATTCGCTTCTTGAGGTTTTTCCTGACAGCAATTTGAGGGTAACAGTCATTTCTTTTGAAGGAGAAGTGCTTTATGATTCTTATGTTTCTGATGTGTCTATCATGGAGAATCATCTCAGACGACCTGAAATTGTAGCTGCCTCACAAACGAATGGAAAAGGTGTCTCAATCAGAAAATCAACTTCTACAAGCATGGAGTTTTATTATCTGGCTCATAGGTTCGAACATTATTATGTAAGGAGTGCTTTGCCCTATAATTTGAATCTTGCCACATTGCTGTCGGTTAATCTTGTTTTTCTGTGGTTTATGTTTATCGTATTGATAATTACCACCATCATTTTATTTGCCATTTCGAAGAATATTACCCGGTCGATAGATAAACTGCAAATGTTTCTGATAAGTGCCGAGAATGATCGCTTTGTGGATGCTGATATTGAGTTTCCCAATGATGAACTTGGGCAAATAAGTAATAATATTGTAAAAACCTACAAAAAGCTCTGGAAAACAAAGTCGCAGGTGAAGCGCGAAAGAGAAAAGCTTATACAACATCTTCAGATTTCGCAGGAAGGACTCGGTATTTTTTCATCAGAGAAAAAGGAGATTTTATTGAACTCCAATTTTGTTTTGTATGCGAAAATGTTATCAGATAAGGCGCCTGAATCGATCGATGAGATTTTTTATGTGCCTGAATTTAAAGAGATAAATGATTTTATAGATGAGAGTTTTAGTAACAAAGTTCAAAACAAGAAACGGGTTGTGATTGAAAAAGGTGGTAGGATATTTATTGTACAGTGCATCGTTTTTAAAGATGCAACTTTCGAAATATCAATCAACGATAATACTGTTCAGGAACAGGAAAACAGGTTGAAACGCCATCTGACTCAAAATATCTCACATGAACTCAGAACTCCTGTTAGCAGCATTCTCGGTTATATGGAAAGTATTCTGAATAATCCGGATTTAGCCGATGAAAGAAAACATTTTTTTATTGAAAGGTCGTATCAGCAAGCGCAACGTTTAACTGATTTATTGCAGGATATTTCACGACTTAATAAAATTGAGGAAGGGAAAGACTTCTTTGAGAAGGAAGAGTTGGATTTATCCTCTGTTGTTAAAGATGTCGTAAAGGATGTGCATTTGCAGCTTGAGGCCCGGGGAGTAAAAATTGAAAATCATCTGCAGGATTTCATGATTATGAACGGAAGTAAGTCTTTGCTCTATTCAATTTTCAGAAATTTAATCGATAATGCGATGGCTTATGCAGGTGATAATATCGCAATAGAAATTAAAAACTACCGCGAAGATGAACATTTCTATTATCTTTCTTTCGCAGACAATGGAGTAGGGGTGGCAGAAGAGCATCTTTCGCGCCTTTTTGAGAGATTCTACAGGGTTGATAAAGGTCGTAGTCGTAAATTGGGTGGTACAGGTCTGGGACTTGCCATTGTGAAGAATGCAATCATTTTTCATGGCGGACAAATAACCGCCAGGAATGTTCCCGGCGGTGGACTGAATTTTATCTTTTCTCTTCGGAAAGATTGAAAGCGCTGATTTCTTACTTTATCTAATCACCCAGCTGATACCTGCAGAGAATGTTCTGCCTGTGTTGTAAAGTTTGTTGGTGAGGGTGACTTGTTGAGGTTGTCCGTCTTTTACAAACTCGTAGGTTTGTTGAGTAAGGTTCTTTTGTGCAATGAGGTCTTTTATGCCGAGTTTCAACTCCATGGATTTGCCGATTTTCTTGTTGAAACTCAAATCGACAACGTGTCTTGGCATTTCGAAAATATCAGGGTCAACAACCATTCCCTGATTCAACTGTGCTGCAACCAGAATTCTTTTACCCATAACGTGATACATCAGGTTGCTGGATATTCCGGCTTTATCGTTCTGATAATATATTCCTGTGTTGAAAACATAAGGTGATTGTCCCTGAAGTGGTCTGTTTCTCTCGGTTTGTTTGTCTTCAAATTCAACCTGACTTTTAATCAACGATGCGTTCATATTTACACTGAAGTCATCAAGTCCGATAAATTTCAGTGATTTTCTGACTTCGACTTCGACTCCGAAATTTGTTGCGCCCAGTGCGTTGTCGAATGAGAAGTGTGAGCCTTCAGCAATGCTGACCATTTCGATTGGGTTGCTGAATTTCTTGTAGAATGCAGCCACTGTAAAAGTTTCGCCCGGAGTTGGGTACAGCTCATATCTTAAGTCAAGGTTGTAAACTTTGGCTGCAACAAGATCAGGATTACCCACAACAGAGTTTTTCTCAGTAAAATCATAATAGGTAAGTGGTGAAACCTCTCTGAATTCAGGACGGTTTATACTTCTCGAAAAAGCCAATCTGAGCAAGGTTTTCTCATTAAGATTATAAGATGTATTGATGGCCGGGAATAGATCAAGTTCGGGATTGTCAACCCGTACCGGCGAACTGATGTTATAATATCCCTGAAGCATCAGCCTGTTGTATTCAGCCCTTATTCCCGCATTGATGTTGAAATTGTTGATAGGCAATACAAATGAAAAATAGGCTGCTGATAAGAAATTTTGTGCAGCATAATTGTTTGCAACATCTGTTTGTTCGTCAACTGAAATTACTTTACCAGTCCCCATATACTGTTCTGTGAACAATGTTTCAAAAGGTAATTGATTAATTTCATCAATGCTCAAACTGCCATAAGCATCTCTGTAGGTGATACTTCTTTCAGAGAATCTGCGTGTTTTGTATTCTTCATAAATACCTGCCTTTAAAGTAGTCATGAAGTCGGAAATGCGGACTTTATTTTCCCAGTTGGCAGTGGCTGTGTAAACAAATTCATGGTTCGTCATGAATAATCTTCCCAATTCATTGATACTTGGTGCTGGAGGAAGCATGTACTGAAATACTCCGTTGGCGACTTCTTTTTTACTCCAGTTCTGACGGTCGGGTTCAATGCGGTTGGCATAAGAGAAGCCGGCATTCCAGTCGATTTTATGATTGTCGCTATCCTGTATCCTATGTATCCCGGTTAATTGTCCCGAGTATGTTGTCCTGGCAGAATATTGATTGCTGTAATACTCAAAGTTGCCTTGTCTGTAGTTGTTCCATCCTATTGAGGTTGACGATCTGTCGATGCCAATCTGATTAAAAAGGTTTTTAAATTCCAACCTGGTTCCGGAAGCGTTTTGATATGCCCAGTTATGCATCAGTCCGATTCTTACATCACGGGAGTAAATGTCCTGATTTAGTTTGTTGAAATAAACGGGCACATTGTTCTGATAATCATATCTTTCGTAGGTATAATTTAGCATGTCGGCCCGGGTTGAATAGCCACTGTTGTAGTTAAACGAGGTGATTGTTCCCAGTCGGGCACCATGATCAAGTACCCATCGCTTACCATGCGCCACGGAAACTTTCTGATTAGGTAATGCTATTACAGGTTGAGCTATCCAGTTATTGCTAAGCCTAAGTGCCTGTGCATCCCTTTGGGATGTCTGCCTGATGTCGCTCAGGTTAGTAGGAAAATCGTTTGGTAATCCTCTCGATATATGGCCAAGTCCTAATAAATCAGAAGCAAATCCCGGCAAAAAATATGCTTGCTGAAATGTGGTTGCATCGTTGAATCCAATTCCATACTCAACATTCAAAAAGTCTCTGTCAGGTATGTTTTTAGTGCTTATTTTTATAAATCCACCGGTAGCTTCCGCGGCATTTTCTGCAGAACCTGTTTTGAAAATCAGCAGGTTGTCGATCATATTGCTTGGGATGGCATCGAAAGAGAATGCTTTAACATCAGTTTCGCTACTTGGTGTTGCAGCATTGTTGAGCCAAACGTTATTGTAGCGTTGGTTCAATCCACGAACAACAATAAAGCGGTTGTCCTGAATGGTGACTCCGGGGATTCTTTTTACAACTTCTGATGCGTCTCTGTCGAGTGTGCGACTGATTTGCTGTGAAGAGATTCCGCTGACTACCTGAAGTGCAGATCGAACGTTACGAAGCAGTGAAAGGTCGGTGTCGGTACGTGCTGTGCCAACAACCTGAACACTTTGCAACTCCATGGAGGCTTCTTCCATTTTAATATCGAGCGTTGTCATTTGCCCTGCCCTCACAGTTACATTAGGAATCCTTTGGGTGTTGTATGATACATATGATACAACCAGGGTGTAAGTTCCGGCAGAAACCCTTATCTCGAAATTGCCATCAATGTCGGCAGTAGTTCCGGTAGTGGTTCCTTCAATTAAAATAGCGGCACCCGTTAAAGGTTCGTTGTATTTTTTGTCGAAAACAATGCCTTTGATGCCCGACTGTGAAAATGCTGTGAGACTTGTTAATAAAAGAAGAAAGATGCATGTGGCTTTGAAAGCTCTGGAATTCGTCATTGCGTTGCAGTGTTAAAAATTTGCCGCAAAATTACGAAATGAGTATTTCAAATGTGAGAAACAGATGTTACAATCAGACTACAAGAGGTCGTCGGGCAAGTTTAAATCCTTTTTGTCACGCTTCAGGATTCCTGAAAAGATAAAGTCGATTATTTCGTGCTTTCTATTTTCAAATTCTGAAGTGAGGCTTTGTCTGATGTATGGAACCTCAAGTCCTTTGATTGCATAGAAAATCACTACAGAAGACACATCAACATCCAGTCGTTTGAATACCTTCTTTTCAATTCCTTCATTCAAAATATTTTTGATTAGTTCGATTTCAGATTGATCTACTTTTCTTCGCGCACGTTCCACTTTATAAATATCCCGAAAAAAATCAGCTTTTAGTGAACCGTTCCGGTTTACAACATACTTTATGGCGTCAAGATGGGTAAGTATATGGTTTCGGAGCTTGATTTCCGGTTCGTAGTTTTCAAAAGATACTTTGGATAGTTGTTCCAGTAGGTATTCAAGCTCTTTGTCGATTACAGCCCTGAATATTTCTTCTTTATTATTGAAGTATGTGTAAAGTGTTCTCCTTCCCTTGCTTGATGCTTCTGCAATATCATTCATGGTGATGTTGCGTTTCCCTTTACGGGCAAACAAACCACGAGCTACCTCAATTAGCATCTTTCTGGTTTTGGAGATTTTTTTACTCATACAATATTGTCTGTTAAAGTTGATGCAAAATTAATCATTCTGCTCAAATTGACAATTTATGAGAAAAATAACTCAGGAGCGAAGTTTGTTTTTTAAAATGATGCGTACAATCCAAACAGCAACAATTGCCAGCAGAATTCTCGGGAAGGTAATCCATAGAACAGGGACTCCGATAGCAACGAATAAAAGGGTGTCTTCAAGTAGTGAATGGTTGATTGCAATGTGGTAATTCAGCAGATTTGCATCAGGTGCATCAATTTCCTTTTCCTCCACTTGCTCTATCATTACAGCCGATCCATAGGTTAAACCGAGGGTTTGGCCTACAAGCCACAAGAATGAGCTGTCTTTTGAAAGGCCAAATATTTTCATCAATGGTGCAAATGCCGACGAAAGGAATGTGAGTATTTTAAATTCTTTCAGAATATTCTGTAAGATCATTAAGCCGGTTATTATCAATACTATTTTTACGATCAACCAGCCTGCACTAACTAACCATTGCAGTATCATGGCGCTAAAGCCGTTTTGCTCGATCATAATTTGACTGGAATAGCCTTCGCCCATTGATTCAGGCAGAAGCCAGTTGAGCATCGCGGCGCTGATAAATGAAGTAATAATTCTTAGAAGAAACATGACAGGATAGGATGAGCCGGTTTTTCGTTGAATTGCAGTTTCGACTATCATGTTGTGCGAAATGAGGCACATCAGTGCCAGAATGGTGATTTCCCGCATATTCAATGCAAGATTAGCTATGATGGCTATCGGAGCATATAAAGGTAAGAAGATGCTTGATATAAAGACAATGGCTGATTCTCCGGGTAATCCTATAAGTGAGAAAACAGGAGTGAGCAAAACTGAAATAAAACTGATTGCGCCAAAGTGTTGTAAGATTGTTACTACTAAGCTGGTAGGGATAATGATTTTGAGAAGCCACCAAATTGTTTTTCGGGCTTTGGGTAGGGCATTCTTCGATGCAAGTAGCGTTCTCTGATAGACTTCTTTCATAAATACAGTGCTTATAAAAAGCAAGAAGGGCTGTCTCACGACAACCCAATCTTTTTTGTTAACCTTAAATCTAATACCATGAAAAACACAGTGCAAATGTAAAGCGAATTTTTATGTTGTACAACATGTTTCTGCAATAAATCACCAATATTAGTATAAATTAACATAAAGTTATGGTTGCAATTTCATAAATAGCTAAATGACAGCATTTTGCATATTTATGAAATTTTGTTAATTCCTTAGCCATGTTTGTGTTCTTCCCAAAACACCTGTTCTGTCGAGTGATCCTCGTACATTTAAATTGCCTGTTTGGGAATCAAAACTGATGGTGCATCTGTAAATCTTGCCATTGTTAGGGTCGAGAATGGTGCCACCAGTTAGACGTCCGTTTTTTTCTTCCATATCATTAATGACGATCATTCCTAAAATTGGTTTATCTTTGTTGCTTCCACTGCACTCTGTGCATTTTTTTTCAGGATCATTAAATAAATGTTCAATTTTTCCGTAATATTTACCGTTAGTAGCTTTAAAAATATAAACGATTGATTTAGTTGATCCGTCATTGTCATCGATGGTTTTCCACCTTCCTACAATCTGATTCACCTGAGCAGTTGCAATTATATGAAAAGCAACAAATAACAATAATGTAAAAATAGTTTTTTTCATGGCTGTAATTCTTTTTGATTTCTGGGCAAAGATAAAGAAAGTTTGGATTTGCCATCATAATTTTATGTGCTGATGCGAAAAATTGTATTCTTCTCGGTTAGTTTAATTATCGGATTGTTCATGTCGCAAGTATTACCTGGACTTGCCGGAGATTTGTATTTAAATATTAAAGCCATCTCAGGAATGGTCTTGTCGGTCACACTTTCATACATTATGATTAATGTGGGTAGGGAATTTCATCTCGACAAGAAACAATGGCGATCGTACTCGCGGGATTATTATGTGGCAATGATGACGGCAGCGTTACCATGGGTTTTTGTGGCGGTTTATTATATGTTTCTAATGCCTGAAGGGGCTTTTGCTAATTGGCAGGCCTGGAAGGAGACTCTATTGCTTAGTCGTTTTGCAGCACCCACATCTGCAGGCATTCTCTTTACAATGCTTGCTGCTGTTGGTTTAAAATCTAGTTGGATATACCGAAAAATTGAGACTCTTGCCATTTTTGATGATCTGGATACAATATTGTTAATGATACCGCTTCAGATTTTGATGGTGGGCTTAAACTGGGAAGTGCACATTATTATATTGGTGGTTGGATCACTTTTAGTCCTTGGTTGGAAGCAATTGAACACCTACAAACTTCCTCAACGATGGTATCATATCCTCATTTATGCCGTATTGGTAGTTGGCTTGTCGGAATTTGTTTATGAATCTTCCAAAATAGTTTTTGAAAAAGGTATTCACATCGAAGTGTTGCTTCCTGCTTTTGTGCTGGGGATGGTGATTAAAAATGTACATGTTGAGAAAAAAAGCGATTATCAAGCTTCCACGGCAATTTCATATGTCTTTATGTTTTTAGTCGGGTTAAGTATGCCATTATTTATGGGGCACTTAGACAATGGTGTGAATGATAGTTCAGTTGCTCATCCGGTAATGAGTTGGGGACAAATTGCTTTGCATGTGGCTGCGGTTACTTTATTGTCTAATATTGGCAAGTTATATCCACTTCTACATTATCGTGAAAGAAGATTTAGCGAGCGATTAGCCATCTCAATTGGTATGTTTACACGAGGTGAGGTGGGAGCCGGAATTATTTTTATTGCAATTGGTTACAATATCGGTGGACCATTACTTGCAATTTCAGTTTTATCGCTTGTTACAAATCTCTTATTAACAGGGTTTTTTATTGGCTTTGTGAGGAAGTTGGCATTAAAGTCGATTTAAGTTTTTTGTGTAAGTTAATATTTTGAAATTATAACAAAAGCTTTACTGATTGCGGAAATAATTCTTTAATTTTGCGACTTAAAATTTTCAAAGACTTTTTTACAATAATCAATCAATAAATTCACTGTTTTTTATGTCGAAAATTACTGTTGTTGGTGCCGGAAATGTTGGAGCTACCTGTGCAAATGTTTTAGCTATAAATGAAGTAGCTGATGAAATCATTCTGTTGGATGTCAAGGAAGGTTTGTCGGAAGGCAAAGCACTTGACATGATGCAAACTGCTACACTTCTCGGATTTGATTCACGTGTTACAGGCTGCACAAATAATTATGCATGTACTGCCGGTTCCGATGTTGTTGTTATTACTTCAGGAATACCACGTAAGCCGGGTATGACCCGCGAAGAGCTTATAGGTGTTAATGCTTCAATTGTAAAAACAGTGAGTGAGAATATTCTGCATTATTCACCCGAAGCAATTATTGTCGTTGTTAGTAATCCAATGGATACGCTTACTTATCTGACTTTAAAACTATCGGGACTACCAAAAAATAAAGTAATCGGCATGGGTGGCACGCTTGACAGTGCTCGTTTCAAATGTTACTTGAGTAAAGCGCTGGATGCACCAGCCAATGAAATTGAAGGTTTGGTGATTGGTGGACATGGTGATACTACTATGATACCACTTACACGTTTTGCATATTATAAAGGTCGCCCTGTTGCAGATATTCTGGATGAGAAAACTTTGGATAAGGTTGTGTCCGATACCATGGTGGGTGGTGCAACACTTACAGGATTACTTGGAACTTCTGCTTGGTATGCGCCGGGTGCAGCAGCAGCCTATCTTGTTGAATCAATTTTAAGAGATCAGAAAAAAGTAATACCTTGCTGCGTTTCTTTGGAGGGAGAGTATGGTCAGGATGATATCTGTATAGGTGTTCCTGTTGTTATAGGCAGAACAGGTGCAGAGGCCATCATCGATTATAAACTGAATGAGAAAGAACAAGAATTGTTCGCTAAAAGTGCTGCAGCTGTCAGGGCTACCAATAATATCCTAAAAGATCAGGGGATTATTTGATTTTTATAATTGATTTGTTTATTAACTTAATTGTTTGATTATGACTTACATGGAGGCACACCGACATTTGATGAGTTATTCCATCAGGCCTTCTGTTCAAAGAACAGCGGTTATGGAATACCTTATGAATAACAGGACTCATCCTACCGTGGATGACATTTTTAATGCTTTGAATCCTTCTATTCCAACTCTTTCTAAAACTACAGTTTATAATACATTGAATCTGTTTG
>CAYMDE010000005.1:71028-83006 GCA_964389115.1 uncultured Paludibacter sp.
CCTTCTATTCCAACTCTTTCTAAAACTACAGTTTATAATACATTGAATCTGTTTGTTAGTAAGGGTGCAGTTTTGGTTTTGAACATCGATGAGCGAAACGCCAGATACGATGCTGATGTTTCGAATCATGCGCATGCTTATTGCCGTTGTTGCAATAAGGTGTTTGATATCTTTGATGTTAATGAAGAACAATTCAGGGTTCCCCAAACCAATGGTTTTAAAGTAGATACAGTTGAAATATCTTACTTTGGAATTTGTGATGAATGTTCATTGAATTAATCAAACAATAAAAAATCGATTGAAGCACACTTTTTTAAGTGTGCTTTTTTTTATCTTTGGAGCTGTAAATACATGTTTAATTTAAATATAAACATCATGAAAACAAGATTCTTTATAGTGGGGTTTGCATTAATCTCATTGCTAACGTTTTCTCAGGATAAGGTTAAAACAGGTTTTGGAATGGGCGCTTTGCCTGCAGTATCGTTCGATTCAGATCTTGGTTTTCAATATGGTGCCATTGTAAATCTGTTTCATTATGGCGATGGCGAACGTTCTCCCGCATACGATCATTCTCTGTATATGGAATGGTCGAGATATTCCAAAGGAACGGGTATAAATCGTATTATGTATGATTCCGATCGACTTATCCAGGGTATCAGGACAACTGTTGATATGACCTATTACACCGATCAGATGCTTTCGTTTTATGGATTCAATGGTTACCAGTCGAAATATGATCCGGTTTTGCCGCGATTGTTTTATTCGCAGGAAAGAAATATGTTCAGGATGAAGGCAGATTTTCAGGGGAATTTTGGTGAAAGTCGTTTCGGATGGGTTGGAGGTTACACCTTCTATAATTTTGCAATTGATAGCGTAAACATCAATAAGCTCGGGATTTCGGCTGTTGAAGGAGGATCACTTTTTCAACGTTATGTAAACCGCGGATTGATTGATGCTGATGAGATGAATGGGGGCAGCCTGAATTATATCAAACTTGGTCTGAAGTACGATTCCAGGGATCTTCGTGCTTTTCCTTCGAAAGGTATTTGGACGGAAGCAGTGATTCAAACTGCACCTTCTTTTCTGAATAATATGCCACATACCAAACTGGCATTAATTCACCGACAGTATTACAGTCCTTTGCAAGATATGGTATTAGCATACAGGGTTGATTATCAGTCAACATTAGGCAATTCAAAAGTACCCTATTATGCCCAGCCACTGTTGATAACCAGTTTCCTTACAAGCGCTGTCAGTCAGGGGCTTGGAGGTGCCCGTTCGCTGAGGGGAGTTTTGCAGAACCGGGTTATTGGTGATGCAATTGCATTTGGAAATTTCGAATTGCGCTATAAATTCGTAAAGTTTAATGCGCTTAAACAGAGCTTTTACCTTGCAACAAACTTGTTTTTCGATACCGGGACCATTATTAAACCTATCGAAATTAAAGGGTTTGAAACTATGTCGCAAGCAGTAAAGGATGAATTGATGCTTCAGGATTTTGAGACAGGAAAATTTCATTCATCAGCAGGGTTGGGACTCAAAATTGGGTGGAATGAGAATTTCATTATTTCAGTTGATTATGGAAAAGCTTTCAAGGTGCAGGATGGCAATTCCGGGATGTATATTAACCTGAATTTCTTATTCTGATGACTGATTGGGTTTCCTTTCTTTTTTACAGCGCGGAAGCCCTGTTGATGGTTATATCGGTTGCCTATTGCTTGCTGATATTGAGGTTCTACATAGGTTGGAAAAAAATCAGATTTACTGCTGAAAAAAAGCACGCAAATGTCAAACATTTACACGATGTTTCCATCGTGATTTGCTGTAGAAACGAGGAGCACAACTTACCTGCGCTTATTCATGCATTAAAAGCTCAAACTGATCAGGATTTCGAATTGGTTTTCGTGAACGACCATTCTGTTGATAATACCATGAAAATCATGCAGGATGCGCAGCCGTTTTTTAGGAGTGCTATGATTGTCAATTCAATTTCTCCCGGCAAAAAGTCTTCGCAAAAGCAGGGAATTCTCGCATCGAAATCAGCTTATATTATCACAACTGATGCCGATTGCCTTCCTTCATCTGGTTGGATTGCAACATTCAAACACTTTTTGGCTGTAAAAAAATCTGATTTGGTAATTGCACCTGTGAAAATGTATGGCGGCTCAAGCTTATTCACGAAACTTCAGCAGCTTGAGTTCGCTTCGCTGGTGTCGTCGGGAATGGGAGCTGCCGGTGCAGAAATGCCAGTGCTTTGTAATGCAGCCAATATGTGTTTTCGTAAATCTGCCTGGGTAGAATCAATGGATGAAATGCGCGGGGACATAGCATCCGGTGATGATATTTTTCTTCTTCTGAGTATTAAAAGTCGAAAGGGTAGGATAGATGTTTTGAAATCGGTTGAGGCTATGGTAGTGACAGGTTATAGCAAGACAATTAAAAGCTTTTTCAAACAACGTGGACGCTGGCTTTCAAAAACTCCGGCTTACAGAGATGTTGATATGATTGCTGTCACTGCGATCGTAGGCTTGATGAATTTTGTCCTGATAACTGGACTGATTTTGTCATTTTTCAATCCGACAGTAATTGTTTGGTTGCTGATAGCATTCTTAGTTAAGTTATTTGCTGATGCAGCTTTCTTAAGAACAACGCTTCCTTTTTTTGGAATCAACTGGCAACCCTTACATATTCTTTCATTGGCTGTTTTGTATCCGGCATATGCCCTGATTGCTTCTACAACAGCCCTGTTTCGCAGTCGCCAACCCTGGTGATTACCGGAAAATTATCAGTAAATCGCCCTGAAGTGCTGTTTTGTATCTCCGCAGTGTTTCTTTTGCCGGGCCTTCTTCGGGGTTACCTATGCCGTAGCTGATGTTGTAAACTGATCCGCAGGTTTCGCATACGGCCTGACCAAGATCGTTGGGCTTGACCTTAACTTTTGGATCTGCTTCAACGGGGCATGCCAAATCAAAAGCGTAATACATCATGTCGAAACCGCTGTAAACAAGTAGACCAGCATACCCTATACGATCTGTTGCCAACACAGGTCTCTCAAATACCAAGGACTCATTCACTGAGTTTTTAAAAGTAGGATAGGTTGTGGTGAGATTCAGTTCCATGTACACGGGCATGTCAGGAATCGATGAACGAAACCGATCCTGACATCCTGTGAGCAGGAAAATGAAGAACAGATATGTTATAATTCTTTTCAATGTGTTGAGCTGATTATTTGATGGATTTACCCTGCTATTTCTCCGATATTCCAGAGCTCCGAATCGCTGAATTCAATATTATTCAATGCCTCCAGGTTCTCTTTCAATTGCTTAACTGAACTTGTCCCGATTATCACGGAGTTGACCTCTTCTTTGTGAAAACACCAGACAAGTGCCATTTGTGCAAGAGTTTGTCCACGCGACAACGCAATCTTGTTCAGCTTTTCAATTTTTTGAATTATTTCCGGTGTAACCTGACTCTCTTTCAGGAAGCCATGACTCTGTGCAGCTCTCGAATTCTCAGGAATCCCATGCAGATATTTATCGCTCAGTAGTCCCTGAGCCAAAGGCGAGAATCCAATAAAACCAATCCCTTTCTCCCGACATACAGGGAGTGTTTCATGTTCAATTTCACGGCCAAAAATGCTGTATCTTCCCTGGTAAATTAAACAGGGGGTCCCGTTTCTTTCCAAAATATCGCATGCCTCTCTGGCTTTATCTTCCGGATATTTTGAAATTCCGACATACAATGCTTTACCTTGCTTAACCATGTCGGAAAGGGCTCCCATCGTTTCATCAAGTGGCGTGTTTGGGTCGTATCGATGCGAATAAAAGATGTCCACATAATCGAGCTTCATCCTTTTTAGACTTTGATCGATGCTTGCCATCATGTACTTGCGTGAACCACCATCGCCATATGGTCCGGGCCACATATAATGACCCGCCTTCGAGCTTATAATCATTTCATCGCGATACGCACGAAAATGTTCTTTAAGGATTTTGCCGAAATTCGATTCAGCACTTCCTGCAGGATAACCGTAATTATTTGCCAGATCGAAGTGCGTGATTCCATGATCGAATGCATAAAAAAGCATGTTGAGCGCTTCTTGCTGATCGTCGGCATCTCCGAAATTGTGCCATAAGCCCAATGAAATCATTGGCAGCAAAAGGCCGCTTTTACCACAGCGTCTGAAGCCGGGAGCATCCTCATATCGTTCAGGGTTCGCGCTATATTTATCTGACATCGGAATTAGTTATTTAAATGAATAAGAATTCATTAAGATTTTAATCAGAATTCAATCAGAATTGGACCTGTGGGGCAGTCTGACTTCCGGCTTCTGCAGCAAAATATGGCTTTTCTGTAAAGTCGAACATATTAGCAACCATTGCATTCGGGAATCTTCTTCTGAAGTTATTATATTCCCTTGCTGAATCGTTAAAGCGTGTCCGCTCGGTTGAAATGCGGTTTTCAGTTCCTTCAAGTTGAACCTGAAGACTCAGGAAATTTTGATTGGCTTTGAGGTCGGGATAGTTTTCCTGCAGCATGATTAATCGTCCGAGTGCTGCACCAAGCTGACCCTGAGCGTTTTGATACTCCTGAAGTTTCTCAGGTGTAAGGTTGGTAGGGTCGATGGTAACCTGGGTAGCACGTGAACGAGCTGCAACGACATTTTCCAGAGTTTCACTTTCGTGTGAGGCATATCCTTTAACTGTAGCAACGAGATTGGGAATAAGATCGGCACGGCGCTGGTATTGGTTTTCAACATTCGCCCATTGCGATTTTACACCCTCGTCGAGACGGACTAATTTATTATAGCTTCCAATGAAGATAATTGCGATAACTGCGATGATTCCAATGATAATCAGCAGATTAATTGTTGACTTGTTCATGTTGTTAAGTTTATAATTTGTTTTTATGTATTCGTAATTGATTCGTTTACCATCTGCCGGTGACACCACCGCCACCTGAGCGACCTCCTCCAAAGCCACCGCCACCGAAACCGCCGCCGCCAAATCCACCTCTGCCGCTGAACACACTTCCGGCGGCGGAGCCGGCTGCAATGCTACCGGCAGTACGGGTTAAACGTGGCAGGTTTGTATTCTTATGGTCCTCGTAGCCACAGAATTTACATTTGAAGGTAGCTCTTTCAGTACCTGAGTTTATATAGGACGGAGCTACAATTACTTTTCTGCTTTTTAAAATATAAGCCTTGGTCTTGCAACGCGGGCATTCAGAATAAATACTTGGTTTATCTAAAGTAAAAACAGCCTCATTACCACAATCATCACACAGGAAAACATCATAATCAACCGAATTGAGCTCTTCTTCAAACTGTTGTGATACTTTCAGGTAAGCGTCTTCCTTCTTTTCTGAAAGGATATGCATTTTACCTTCGCATGAAGTACATGGAATAGACTTTCTTCTGAATCTTCGCATCATCCATTTGCCATACAGGTTGCCGGGGATGGTTGCCAGAGGAATGAGAATCAGGAATATCAAATATATAGGATTGAAAAATAAAAATATGATCAGAAAACCCATTGAAGGAGTCAAAATATTTAAAACCATCAATATGCCGCCTTTCTGACTTTTCAATGCTTTGTACCTGTCGAGGTTGGTTTTCAATCGGGTATCGTTTGCCACAGTTTTTACAACTGAACTAATCCATATCAACGAAATCAGCATTACTGCAATAAAACCTGCTATGACAAATGGGAAAACTTCTGACCAGATTATTGCGGGTTTTGCTTCTGAAATGAATTCTTCCTGCTTAAGTGCAGCAATCAGCTTTTGCATTCCTTCAACAAATCCTTTATCATAATCAGCATTTCTGAAATGGGGAAAGAAAAACTCCTGCTGAATCTGATGCCCTAGAATGTCAGGTAATACACCTTCCAGTCCATATCCCGTTTCAAAGCGTAATGCCCGCTGGTCGAGGACAAATAAAACCAACAAACCATTGTCATGATCAATTTTTCCCACTCCCCATTCTTTGAACAGAGATGTTGCAAAAAACTCAACCACTTCATCACCGATAGATTCTATCAGAACCACGGCAACTTCTGTTTGTGTTTCAGCTTCAAGAGCACTGAACATGTTATTTAATTCAGCCACAGCACTTTCACTTAAAATACGGTCGGGATTGCTAACGTAATTTTTGTTATTGTACGTTTTGGGATTGGGAATATCCTTAACGCTATATACAGCCGCAATAGACTGCAGACTGATAAGCAAAGAAAAAATAAAAAGAATTTGTCTCATACGTTTTTAGTTTAATTTGTTATTGCCGGCCGTATGTAACCGGATAAATAATTTCAAAAAAGACTTTCGAAATACACTAATCAAAAGATCTTAAAAGTGTCAGGTCGAATCTAAGCACCGAATGTGGAGGTATGGAGCCCATTCCCTCTTCGCCATAGGCTAATTCTGCAGGGATATATAAAATGATTCTTCCACCACCTCTGATTTTTCTTAATCCTTCCTGCCATCCTCTGATCGCCATTGCCAGACTGCGTTGGTATGTACCAGAATCGAAAATAGTACCGTCAATTAACCTTCCGGTATAGTTAACCTCAACATAACTTGATACATTTGGGAAACGGATATCACCTGCGTGGATAATCTTGTAACTTAATCCACTTTCAGTCTGAATGAAACCTTCATCATTTTTATGATTTTCCATCCACTGTTCGTTCAGGATTTTCCAGTCGCCAAACTCATCTTCCTTACAGGAGTTAAATAAAGAAACGGTAATTGTAAGCAATAGTAAGCCAAGAATGTATGATTTCATCTTATGTTGTTTGTGCATTATTATCATTTTTATGTTTCAAATCTCTTTTTTTCATTTGTTCCGAGAAAGATTTGGCAGCGAATTCAGGCATAGACCGTTTAGGACCCCATCCGCTAAATTCGAGCGGTAAAGTTACAATATTTTTTATTTTTCCCCCTACCAAATCCATTGTTTTCCTGTTACCGGCTACCTGACCGAAGCCTTTCATCACAATTTTTTCTGCCAAAGGCCGGAGTCCCATCTCAACACTTTTTCGTCTGTTATACAGCAATAATTTTGTGAGCGGAATTTTTACCGGACAAACCTCAACGCACTTGCCACACAAGGTGGATGCAAAGCTTAAATGCGAGAAGTCTTTAAAGCCTTTGAAGAATGGTGTCAGCACAGAGCCAATCGGACCACTGTAAGTGCTGTTGTAGGTATATCCGCCAATGGTTTTATACACAGGGCAGGCATTCAGACAAGCACCACAACGAATACACGCAAGTGATTCGTATGCTTCATTATCCTCATAGACTTCGGTACGTCCATTGTCAATCAGTATAATAATCATCTTCTCAGGGCCGTCACCTTCATCACTTTTTTTTGGGCCGAAAAACAGACTGTTATAGGCTGTAATCTGTTGGCCTGTACCATGTGATGCCAATAAAGGATACAGCAATCCGAGTTGATTCATCTTTGGAATAATCTTTTCAATACCTGCAATGACGATATGAACCTTCGGAAAGGCAGTCGTCATTAATCCATTACCTTCATTCTCGGTAACAGAGATTGCACCTACATCAGCAACCAAAAAATTTGCACCTGTTACCCCGACTTCGGCCAACGGGAAAAGTTTTCTTAATTTTTCACGCACATAATTGGTCAGCTCTTCAGGAGTGCTCTTCTCCGGTGTTTGAAATTGTTGATTGAACAGGCTTGCAATATCTTCTTTGGATTTATGCATGGCCGGGGTTACAATATGATAAGGTTTTTCCCCGGCAATTTGTACAATAAACTCTCCCAGATCAGTCTCAACCGATTTGCATCCATGCTTTTCAGCCACATGATTGAAGTCGATTTCTTCCGTTGTCATCGACTTGCTTTTAACAATCAGTGAAGCCTGATGGCTGTGCAAAACATCAATTATTGTACGATTTGCCTCATTTGTATCTTTTGCCCAGTAAACTTCAACGCCCCTCGCAATCATTTTCTTCTCGAATTCAAGCAGGTAATCTTCCCAGTTTTGCAGTACATCACGCTTGATGGCTGCGGCAAAATCCCGTGCCTTGTTCAGATTGCGGTATCTGGCCTCACCCTTTTTTACGGCAGCATCGTAGCGTGAAATGTTGAAATCAATCGTTTTTCGATGGTTTTCATCAAATGCGATTGCTTCCGATGCTTTCTTAAAAGAGCCAGCCTCCATTGTTTATCTTCTGAGGGAGAAATTGAAGCTTCCTACCATGTATCCATCGGTAAAAAACTCTGTAAGATATGTTCCTGATTGAAGCGGTTCGTCAACTCTCCAGTAAATCACATCATTCAATGCTTCGCCGCCGTACTCATAATCCTTCTTAATAGTGTAGCCAATTCTGTGGCCTTCAAAGTTAAATTCCTGCCCCTGTTTCCATATCAAATCACCGTCTGGACGAGTAATTCGTACATACATTGTTTTATGACCGGGTTGTACTGTGATATTCTTGGCAATAGTGTAATCGAATTGAAGAATAGCGATACGGCTGAACAAACTTGTTCTCCGGTTTCTGTCGGTAAGTGTCGTTAATTCGCAGGATACAACCTCCATTTTTGATGCACGGGTTACGATTTCACTAAGATTCTCTCTTTCTTTTGAGAGTTCTTTTACTGCCTGCGATGATTCTTCAAATCTTTGACGGATTTGAATATTTTCATTTCTAAGCATGCGATTCTCTGTGTTAAGAGAGTCAATCTGGCCGATCAGATGCATCATGATTTTTCTTACTGAAGAAAGCTCATCTCTAAGCTCCTGTATTCTGCGTGCATTGGTGGCACGCGTATTTCTTAACTCTTCCAATAATTCATGAACCCGGGCTTTTTCTCTTTCCAGCTCCTGAAGTAATGAGTCGTTTCGAATGGTAGTGGTATAGCCATCGAACTGGAAAGTTAAATCTATATATTCATCAGCAACTCTTTCTTTTTCAATAGCCATCATCTCTTCTATGTCAGATAAGTCACTGGCTTTCTGTCTTGAGTCGATGAAGAAATAAATTCCTATGGCTGTAATTATCAGTAAAAGAATTACTAAAATGATGACTGCTAAATTCTTTTGTTTTGTCATGATAGTTAT
The DNA here is from genome assembly GCA_964389115.1 of uncultured Paludibacter sp. GTDB lineage: Bacteria > Bacteroidota > Bacteroidia > Bacteroidales > Paludibacteraceae > Paludibacter. The sequence goes on from CAYMDE010000005.1 coordinate 80,118, forward strand.
AGTAATGAAATTATTTGCTCTAATTGAACTGCTCTTGATCCTTTAATAAAGATGGTTTTGTTTGTTATTTCGTTGTCTTTTAGCCAACTAACCAAATCATTGGTGTTGTTAAATGTTTTGTATGGATTGTTTTCGATACTAAACTCTTTTCCAACCAAAATGATGTTTTCAGCTTTAAAACTTTCCAGTTTTTTGATGATAGCCCTGTGCTCTGATTCACTGTCGTCACCCAGTTCTTTCATTTCACCCAGAATAACAAATTTCTCTTCAGCATTTAACTGGATGAAGTTCGCCAATGCCAGTTCCATGCTTGTTGGGTTGGCATTGTAAGCATCGATAACGATAGCGTTTTTGTTAGTTTTCAGAAACTGTGATCTGTTGTTTTCCGGGATATATTTTTCTATTCCTTCTTTTATCTCACTGTTTTTAAGTCCAAAGAAGTGCCCAATTGTTACTGCTGCAAGAATATTTTCTGCGTTGTAGTTCCCAATAAGCTGTGTCTTTACTTCGAATTTTGAACCTGTATTACATTCCATTTCAAGAAATTGATTCGATTGAAGTATTTTTCCTGTAACCATTTCCTGATCCGGATGGCGGTTAATCGAATAATGAATAACCTTCTCAGCGTCTAAACCGGCTTTCCCGGCCATTTCGACCAAATGCAAGTTGTCGGCATTGATAAAGACGCCAAGACCGTTCGCTGAGACATAATCATATAGTTCTCCCTTGGTTTTTTTTATTCCTTCAAATGATCCGAAACCTTCGAGATGCGCCTTGCCAACATTTGTAATAATTCCAAAATCAGGAGATGCAATTTCGCTTAGTATTTTGATTTCTCCCTGATGATTGGCTCCCATTTCAATGATAGCAAGTTGATGCTCAGGACGTATCTGAAGCAAGGTTAGAGGGACGCCGATATGATTATTCAGATTACCACGCGTATAGAGCACTTTATATTTTTGCTGAAGTACCGATGCTATGAGTTCTTTGGTTGTCGTTTTGCCATTTGAACCTGTGATACCAATCACCTTAGCGTTCATTGATATCCGATGGTGAATTGCCAGTGTCTGCAATGTTTGGAGTACATCATTTACAACGATATAACGATCGTCAACCGCAAATGAAGGTTCATCAATTACAGCATATGCACAGCCGGCTTCCAATGCTTTTGCAGCAAAATGATTGGCATTGAAATTTTCGCCCTTTAACGCAAAAAACATTGAACCTGCCTGACATTTTCTGCTGTCTGTCGTGATTAATGGGTTTTGCAGAAACAGTTCGTAGATGTAGTTAATTTTCTCCGACATATTTTTTTTAAAACTGATATCCGAAAGTTAAATGCCATTGACCTTGTGTGATTCTATCTCTTTTGGTTCTGTCGAGGTTGTTGAGTCCCCAATCGTATCCACTTTTCAACAAATAGTTTTTCCACTGAATTCCTCCTCCTGTTCCTAATTGAAGGTTTAAACGATTGATACCATTAGGCTGTAAGTCGGAAGTGTAAAGATTGAAAGTGCCGGATTGAATGCCTGTCATTTCAGTCAGGACTGGAGTTAAATTTGCGTCAATTCGCTGTGGCTGAAACAACCCAATTTGAATGTTAGGTCCGGCATAGCCGAAAATCTTAACATTTTTGAAAAGCTTCACGTGATATACTGCACGAATTGGAATTTCAAGACCGAAATCCCAGGTACGGTACAAAACACTGTCGCCTGTCGTTGAATAGCGTTGTACATTATGTGAGTATCCTGTGTTAAACAGCAGACCGCTCTGAAATCCGAGATTGTATTTCCAATCATATGTGTAAGTAGCTCCAAGTCTGACTGCATCAAAATACATTTTGTTATAAGATGCTCCATCTCTTTTAGGATTAAAATATCCGGCCTCAATACTAATAGTTTGTGCTTTTAAAATTAAGACTGATATTATCAGGCAAATAGTCAGAAAGATTTTTTTCATTCTTGATAGATTTTGATGCTTTGTATATGTGGAGCTGGAGGGAGTCGAACCCTCGTCCAAACAAGGAAAAAATAAGCTTTCTACATGTTTATCTTCGCTTAGGTTTTCGTGTGCCGGCAAGACCGAAGCCACCAACCGTCACCTTATCCCCTTTGTTTTCATGTTGGTCGCAGGGCCGATCAACACTATCCCCGATTTAGCTGCACCCTCATATCTTCGGCCTCGGAGCGACGGCCTTGGGAGGATGTCTCGTTCCAATACCTTGTATCGGAATTAAGCTAATCTACTATGATTCGATTAAGCAGCAAGAGCGTAGTTGTTTTCGCCAGTTATTGTTGTTGTGAACCGTGATTTACGAGCCGTTTTCACCCCGCTCGACATGCTTACATATCCTTTCTACCTGCTGTCAAATCCAAACAGCCCCTGAGTTTACGCTTTAACGCAGTAATGGTATCGATGTTTTAATCAGAAATCTCTCAACAATAAAATATTCAAACAGTTCTAATCAAAACAGTTGCAAAAGTACAGAAAATATTTCATCGTCAAATCAAAGCAGGTGTTTACTTTTGTTAATGTTATGTTGTTTTAAAAGAAGAACCGCTCTCTATGAAGATGAACGGTTCTCTTTGGTGTAAAAATCAGATATCAAAAGTCATAGTGTGATGATAATCTTATTGACGAGTTGGGCTTCTTGGTCGCAATAGCTCATTGTAAATGCCACAAAAATTATAAACGTTATATAGAGGATGTATTGATTTTTGATTTGGTTAATTGTTAATAATTTAGTTTGTTGTTTTCTCCATAAGTGAAATTGCGGATTTAATTGCCTTTTCAAAGTCACGTTTCCCTGAAGATTTGAGTAAATGTCCTATAGCTCCCGATTGCTCGATTTCAAGATAGTTTATGTATTCACTCATCATCGACAATAAC